>CAZSZE010000105.1:0-13749 GCA_964610645.1 uncultured Enterobacterales bacterium
AGGGCCAGGTAGCGTCGATCCAGGGAATGGTCGGCAAACTGGTCCTGCAGGCCCCGGTGAGTCAGGTCATCACAGGCCACCACCATGACCCCGCTTGTTCCCTTGTCCAACCGGTGGACAATGCCGGGCCGGGCCTCCCCCCCGATGCTGGAGAGCCCTTTCAACGCATGCATGAGTCCATGCACAAGGGTGACCCCGTGGTGGCTCGGCGCTGGGTGGACCACCAACCCCGCCGGCTTCACCACCACCGCCAGGTGGGAGTCCCGGTGCAGAATCGTGAGCCCCAGGTCCACCGGCGTAAGGTCCACTGCGACGGTCGGGGGGACACTCACCGTGACCTCGGCACCTTGCCCTGGCCGATGGCTTCCCTTCCGCACCACGCCATCTACCTGCACGTGCCCATCCCGAATCAGCGCCTGCACACGGCTGCGGGAGAAATCCGGCAGGGCATCAGCCACCACCCGGTCCAACCGCCCGCCCTCCAACTCCACGCGGAAGGCAAGCAGGCGCTGGCCCCCGGGCAAGGGGCTCACCCCCCTCGTTCGCGGGTGAACAGCGCCAGGTAGCCCTCGACCACCTCGTCCGAATCCAGGTCCAGCACCTGCGCGATCTCCCGAAGGTAGCCTTTCACGAAGATAGCGGAGGGAAGCCGCTCAAACGCATTGGTCTCAATGGCCTCGATGTAGCGGGGCGAGATCTTTGTGGCTTCCGCCACCTGTTCGATGCGAACGCCCTGGGCCTGCCGCACCGCCGCGAGAAAACGGCCGTCCAGCCCGAGGCTCTCCTTGATCTCCTCCACCTGGGCCGCCGAAAGTTCCACCCGGTTCAACTCAGGGGTGGGACCCGGCCCCACCACCGGCTCCGTGGAGGAAAACCCGGGATCCGAGAAGTCCGCCACCGACCCGAAGGGATCAGACACTGGACTCTCATCCAAAGGAGAGCTGGCCTCGGGGACCAGCGGGGGTGTTGGATGTCGGCTCTCCCCGGGTCCCGGCGTGAACACCTCACCCACGGGCAACGAGGTCAGGGTTCGGACCACATCCACGGCTGCTGCAGCACCGGGCTCCACCATGCCGCCCTGCACTTCCTCCCAGAAGGCGCCTGGCTCGCTGGGAAGGTCCTGTCCCTCCAGCTCCTGGAACTTGTCGTACCGACGACGACGAGCCGGATCCACCAGCACCTCGTGCGCTTCCATCAGAGCCCGCTTTTCCGTTTCGATCACCGCGGTGTCGGCACCGGACTTGTTGGCCTGGCGAAGCTTCTTCACCAGCCGGGCAAGCTGCTGCTTGTAAGCCTCATGCAACTCGTCAAGGGAAGCATCCGAGGAGACACCCAATCGCTGGTAGAACGCTGTCATTCGCGACTATTCATGGCCCGCCACGGGGCAGGATGCAAGCACCAGGGCCGCGAGAACTTCATCTTCTTCTCCCGGGAGCAGCGTTCGAGGGTCAATTCGCACCTCTCCTGCGCTCACACGGGCAAGAATCGGGGGGGAATGGGTCCGCAAGAATTCATGCAACTTACGGGGGTTTTCCGAGTCGATCACCACCACCCAACCGGGCAAAGCCTCTCCCGGCAGCGATCCTCCCCCCGCAAAGCCCTCATCTGGCTCCAGGCGCACTGTCTTTCCCTGGTCCTCCAGCCGCTTGTGGAGCCGCACCGCACGCTCCTTTCCATCGGAAGAAATCGCTGCCAACGCGGGAATCTGGTCCGCCTCTCCGGCAAGGTGCAGGCGCAGGGTCGCCTCCAGGGCTGCCAGGGCCAGCTTGTCCAGGCGCAGGGCCCGGTACAGGGGATGAGCCCGGCAACGGCCCACCAGGGAAGCGCTTCCCACGAGAATCCCCGCCTGCGACCCCCCCAGCAGCTTGTCTCCTGAGAACGTGACCAGGTCCGCGCCATCGGACAGGACCTGCGCCACCTCCGGTTCCCCTTCCAGGGCCTGCAGAGCACCGCTGCCCAGGTCCTCCACCAGGGGGACCGAGAGGGCTGCCAGTTCCGCTGTTGTAGGGCGCTCCGTGAACCCCTCCACCCGAAAGTTGGATGGATGGACCCGAAGAACCAGCGCAGTGTTCTCGCCGATGGCCGACTCGAAATCCCCTGCGCGGGTCCGGTTGGTGGTGCCCACCTCTACAAGGAGAGCCCCGGACACCTCCATGATCTCCGGCACCCGAAACGACCCACCAATCTCCACCAGCTCCCCCCGGGAGACCACGACCTCCTGTCCCTTTGCAAGGGCTGCAAGCGCCAGCAGGACCGCAGCTGCATTGTTGTTCACCACGAGGGCAGCTTCTGCTCCGGTCAACAAGCAAAGTGGCTCTTCCACACCCTGCAGCCGTCCCCCCCGCGTGCCCGTGGCCAGGTCCAGCTCCACGTTGGAATAGCCACCGGCCACATCGGCCACAGCCGCTGCAGCAGCCGGAGCCAGGGGCGCCCGCCCAAGGTTGGTGTGCAAGACAATTCCCGTGGCATTGATCACCCGGCGAATCTTCAGGGTGCGAAGACGCACCGACTCCTCCAACACCTCCGCCACCACATCCCCGACCCCCGCGCGAGCTCCCGATTGAAGATCCCCGCGGATTCGGTCCAAGACCCGCCGAATGGCGCGCGTTGCCAGGGGTCTCGAAAGACCCTCCAGTGCGGGATCCTGCAGCAGGGAATCCACCCCAGGAAGGGTCCGAAGCAGGTCCTGGCTCATGGGGCGGTGTCCTCGTACCGGATAGATGGGGCGCGTGAGTGCACTGATCTACCTGCTTGTGGGCGGAATGTCCGGCGTCCTGGGCCTGAAGGCCTGGCGAGAAGACCGGGGGAACCGGATTCGCCAGGATTTCATGCTGCTCGCCAGCTTGACCATGATCGCCTACCTCGCGTTCTCGGTCTACCTGGCACCCGGTATTGCGGACATGCGGTTCCTCTGGGCCCTCTCCGCCAGCTTCCTTCCGGTGGCCACGCTCCAGTTTCTGGATCACTTCTTCCCGTCGGACTCCCTGGACAACAGCACGCTGTTGCGACGGCTCTGGCTCACCACCCCCCTGGTGTCCCTGTCCTGCGTCACCACGGGGTTCTTCTTCTTCCGGGATCCCCAGGTGCTCCAGGTGCCAGTGGCCCTTTTGGGGGTCTACACCTACGCCTGCTTTGTCCTGGTGCTCCACCGCCTGTGGGAGATGCACCAGGGAGCCACCATTCGCCTGGAGCGAGCCCGCATCCGCTACCTCCTGGTGCTGCTTGGGGCCTCCATCGCCCCGTCCATGCTGGAAGGATCGGCGCGCATCCTCCAGCGCGTCCCCGATGCAGCGGCCCTGGACTTCTTCACCCGCACCTGGGCTCTGCAAGGGGGCATCCCCCCCATTGGGCCCCTGTTTGCCGGCCTGCTGATCTTTGCACTCTCCCAGGTCATCGACCTGGATCGCTTGCTGGATCTGCACGAGATCCTGGCGCGCGTGACCACCGTGATGGCTTCCGGCCTGCTGTTGGTGGTCATGCAGGTCACGCTGCTCTACTGGCTGGGCGGTGCGCCTGGCGCCCTGCACCGCCTGTACCTGCTCTTTCTTTCCGCCCTGCTGTTCATCCTGCTCTACGACCCTTTTCGGCGCCGGGTCCAACCCCTGATCGTTCGTTCCCTCAACCGCCGCGGACACCAGCTCTCCATGACCCTTGCCGAGGTGGAGCAGATCCTGCCCCGGGTGGTCTCCAAGGAATCGCTGGCCCGGGAGTTGATCCGCTGGCTCCATGCCTCCGGCCGCTTCAGCACCCTCGCCCTGTACATCCACGATCCGGATCGGCGGCAGATGCGACTGGTGGAATCCCGGACTTCCGGGGCCGACCTGCCCCTCTCCACAGCTGCTGTTCGTCCCTTCGGGGATGCGTTTGTCCGGGGGGTGCCAGCCTACATTCGTGGAGACCTGGAGCGGGCCCGTGGGGGCGGCCCCATGGCAGAGGAGACCGCAGCGCGACTTCGCACCATGGATGCCATGCAAGCGGACATCGTGCTGCCCATGATGTCGGGGGAGATCGTGCTGGGCTGGTTGGCGGCACGGGAGCTGGAACATGCCGAGGGATTCACCAAGGACGAGATCCACAGGATCGGACACACCATGGGGCGCGCAGCGGTGGTCCTGGAGAATCTAAAGGGCTTTGAAAACCTCAAGGAACAGACGCGCCTGGCAGCACTTGGCACCATGGCAGCGGGACTCGCCCATGAAATCCGCAATCCACTGGCAGGCATCAAGGGGGCCGCCCAATACCTGCAGGACGTGAAGGACCCGGACGACGCCGAAGAATTCCTCCAGGTCATCACCACCGAGGTGGATCGACTGAACCAGGTGGTCAGCAGCTTTCTGGACTATGCACGCCCCTTTGAGCTGCACCGGAGTGCCACGGACATGAACCAGGTGGTTGCCCAGGTGCTCTCCCTGGTGCGGGCCCAGGGGGTTCCCGATGGAATCCAGGTCCAAGAAGCCCTGGTGGAGGATCTTCCGGCCTGCAATGTGGACTCAGACAAGATCGCCCAGGTCTTGCTGAACCTGGTCCACAACGCCCTGCAGGCCCTGGGAGAGGAAGGGCGCATCCAGATCCGCACCGCCCGCACCAACCTTCGCGGCCAGAACGCCCGGGGAACCCAGGCGGTCGAGATTGCTGTCGTCGACAACGGCCCGGGAATCCCGCGCGAGGATCGGGAAAAACTCTTCATCCCGTTCTTCACCACAAAGCCCCGGGGAACCGGCCTGGGCCTTCCCATCTGCCAGAGAATCGTTCGCGCCCACAGCGGCGAGCTGGAGGTTCGCTCCGCGCCGGACAAGGGCTCCCGGTTTACGGTGCGTCTCCCTCTGGCGACCACTGGCCCCTAAAGGATCGAAACCAGCGCCCTGATTGCACCTCCAGGTGCCAGGCAACCGAGTCCGGCAGGAACCCAACCAGGGTTTCCACTCTGTCGAGCTTGCGCTCCGCACGCAGCTCCATTTCAAGGGAGCGTGCATCTGGGGTTCCTGCCAGGATCTGCTGTCTCTCACGCTCGTTTGCGCCCCTGAGAAAGGCCTCGGGCGACGCCACTCGGACCGACCGCTGGGCCTGGCGAAAGTACCGGCGGGTCCTTGGGACATGGTACGCAGCGGTGATGGCCAGCATCCGGCAGCCCTTCATCTGGTCCAGCAGCTCCACGGAACGCAGGACCTCTTCCCGGGTGCTGCAGGTCCAGGGCCGGGCCACAACCTGGTCTGCTGGTACGCCAAGGGTGACCAATTCCCGCTGAACAATGTCGCACCCGGGCTCCTCCTGCCCGCGCAGGACCCCCTCCAGAGCCAGGATGGGAACGCGCCAGCACCGCCAGGCCACCGCTGCAGCCGCCGAACGCGCCGCCAACTCCCTGAGCGCCCGTTCCGGGTCACGTCTGAGTTCCTTTCCAAGAACCAGGAGGGCGTCCACGAAAGTGCTTTCTACTCTTGGGGCAGAGACACCGGAGCGCTGTTCCGAATCTGCTGCACCAACTCCCGCGCCTGTTCCCGATCCGGAGTCTGCACCATCATCACGCCCCATCCCTTTTGAGGTCGAAAGATCATTCCCAGCCCATCCCCCCCGTGGGCGCGAATGATGTGTGGGATCTCCTCGGCCGTGAACACCTCCGCAAAAAGGCTCATTTCCACCGGGCCCTCAAGAATCGCGACCACCTCGAAGCTCTGATCCGTCAGGTCCTCACGCGCCGCACTCCAGGCGGCCATCTCCTCGGCATCCAAGGTGGGGCCGTCACAAGCAGGGCATCTTTCAGGGGCCTCCCGGTAATCTGCATTGCATGGAACACAGTGGCGCATCGTAAACTCCCTTGCCCTAGATCTCGCCAGGGCTCGCAGTCTGTGCCTGTCCTGACCTAAACTATCAGGCGCCCCACCCCATCGTGGATCCAATGTTCCTACTTCCCCTGCAACTCTGGCATGCGGCTGTGCCGGTCACCGAGATCGAAATGCCTCCGCGCATGGTGGTCGGGGACGCCTGGAGCAGCCCTACTCTCCAGGATGTACCGGGGCGCGTGGATCTGGAGGCTGCGCTGCGGGGCGACAGTGTGGCGCTGGCTGATGCCCACCTGGTCTTCCTGGATCATCCAGGAGATGACGCCAACCGCCTGGCCCGCCAGGCCAGCGAGGTGGCGCGCTGGCTCCAACTTGCTGATGGTTCCGAGCGCCTCTCCTCCGAGACAAGGCGCGGCAAGTCCAGCACATGCAGCGCGTTGAAGGTGGGGCAGACCCCGCTCAAGGAACCGGAGATCCGACTCTACTCCCCGCCCACCACCGAGTCGTCCATTCTGATCCAGCAGGCGTTTTCCCGGACCCCGATTTTCGCCATGGGCACCACGTCCACCGGCCAGGGCGCCGTGTATGCCGCGCTCTCCCCCGGAGACCAGATCACCCTGGTCCAGGCATTTTCCCCGGATGGCGAGTTTGGAGAGCTGATTCGGATGGACCGGGGAAATGTCTCGGTGCAACTGGTGCGCGACGACAACGAAGCCATGCTCTGCACTTTCATCGAGGAGTAGGCTGCGCTAGTCCCCAACCCGGGTGACCCTGGCCTCCACGCTTCCTTCCGCAAACCGGATGCCCAGAAGGTCTCCCTTTTCAAGAGTTGCAGCGGTTCGCACCAGGCGCTCGTTCTTGCTGGCCAGGGCATACCCCCGCCCCAACACCCCGAGGGGTGACAAGGCATCCAGCCGCCCCACCAACGCACCCAGGTGGGTCCGCCGTCGTTCCATCCCGGTGGTGGCCGCCCGGTTCAATCGATCCGACATTTCCTTCGCCCGGACCCGCACCCGGGTGACACGCTCTCCCGGGTGCAAAAGCTTCAACTCGCTCAGCTTCTCGCGGCGCCTGAGCACCGCACGCAGAGCCCCTCCTTCCAGGCGTCCCACCGTTTCATCCAGGAACTGGAGCAGTGAAGCCAGCTCGGGCACCACCAACTCAGCCGCAGCAGAGGGTGTCGGTGCCCGGACATCCGCGGCCAGGTCACAAAGGCTCCAGTCGGTCTCGTGTCCCACCGCAGACACCACTGGCACAGGCGCCCGGGCGACCGCACGCACCACGACCTCCTCTTGGAAGGCCCACAGGTCTTCCGCAGATCCTCCGCCCCGCCCGACAATCACCACCTCCGCCCCCCCGTGCTCCACCAGGAGGTCCAGGGCATCCGCGACTTCCTGCGCGGAACCTTCTCCCTGGACACGACAAGGAGAAAACAACACCTCGATGCCTGGAAACCTGCGGTCCAGGACCTGGAGAATGTCCTGGAGGGCCGCACCCGTGGGAGAGGTTGCCACGCCGATGGCTGAGGGAAGGAAGGGCAGCTCCTTCTTTCGATCCGCATCAAAGAGGCCTTCCGCTGCCAGCTTGGCCTTCAGGACCTCCAGGGCCCGGGCCCGGGCTCCCTCGCCAGAGGGCTCCATGCGGCGGACAATGAAGTTGAGCTTTCCCTGGGGGGCGTAGAGATCTGCTCCTCCAAAGGCCACCACCCGATCCCCCACCCGAGGCTCCCACCGCACCCGGGAGTTGTCTCCGCGGAACATCACTGCGCTCAACGCACCTCCGCTGTCCACCAGCGTCATGTACCAGTGGCCGGATCGGTGCCGGGTCATCTGCCCGATCTCCCCTTCTACAGCCAGGCCCCCAAAGGCCTCACCCAGCACTCCCTTGAGGGCAGCCAGGAATTCCGACACGGTGAGCGGGCGATCCATCCGTTCCTCTAACTCCGTCCCGGCCAGCGCCCGCGCATGGAGAGGCCGAGTGCGAGGACAAGCCAGGCACAGATTCCAAAGGGAAGAGACCACGCCCATCGGGGACGGTAGCGAAAGACCACGTCGTGGTCCCCTCTGGCGAGGACCACCCCGCGAAACGCCACATTGGACCGCAAGACGGGGGTGGGCGTTCCATCCACCAGGGCCTCCCACCCCGGATACCAGCTGTCCGTAAGCACCAGGAGACCTGGAGCTTCCAGCTGCGTGGTGACCCGTACCTCCGTGGGACCGTGAGAGAGAACGGTTGCCCTCCCAGGAGGCACCCCGCAGCCCAGCCCGGTCTCCCCTTCCACCACCGCAACCCGACCAGGGTCCACCTCGAGCAAGGCCTTGAGCGCCGCGTCGGCTCCCCTCGCCTCCACCACACATCCCACCACAAACGCTCGCTCCATCGCGTGCTGGTTGCGGTAGACCCGCACCGCCCCCCCGTGCACCTGCTCCAGGTGCTCGTGTTGCAGGGGAGCCGCGCTGAGCAGGTAGCGCACCCCCATCATCTCCGAGAGGGACAAGCGCTTCTCAAGTCGGTGAATCTTGTCATCCGCTGGATCCGCACCAATGTCGAGCCCGGCCGCCTCCAGAAGTGCATCGTTTCGCAGCAGGCGAAGGGGAGAGGGCACAATCACGTCCCGGGTTCCTGCCAACAGCCCCAAGGAGGCGCTCATGAGCTCCTTGTCCAACTCCGGTGGCTGGACGCGGCTGACCACGGTGGTTCGATAGAGCCCCTCCTCCCCGGTCACTACCGCCTGCGTGGCCGGGTTTGCCCCCACCACGTCAGTCGGACTGCGCGGGTTGTAGTTGGACCCGAAGACCGTCAGATCCACCACCAACAACAACAAGAGCAGCGTGCCCAACTCCGGGCGCCCGATGCGCTCTCGCCGGGCCGCATGCACAAGCACAAGACCGGTGGTGGCCAATAAGAGCGGCCAGAGAAGCTCCGTAGAAGCCAGGGAGGTGCTTCCGATCAATCCATCGACCCAGCCGTCCGCCCGCCCAGCGGCATCCGGCCGGTGCCCCAACGCCTCCACGGCCCACTCCACCAGGCCGGGCCTCCAGGAGATCAACTGCCGGTGGACCACGGAAACCGCCAGCCCCCCTCCCACAAGGCCCAGGGTCATCCATCGGAGAAGTCGCTCGGCTCCGGGCTTCCACAAGTGCTCGAGCAGCCGGTCCAGTCCCCGGGCCGCCAGCACATTGGCTGCAAGCACCAACCACAGGGCGAAGCGCACAGGGAATCGAAAGTGATCGAAGCCGGGCACCTGGCGAAACAGCCCCCAGACCGGCGTGTGCCGGCCGAGCATCAGCAGCAGGGAACCCACCGCCAGACCTTTCCAGACCCAGGCACCCCGTTGGCCGAGCCCCACCACGGCAAGGCCGATCACCACAACGCCCAGGTAGATGCACATCTCCCAGTGGCTCTCCCCGGTGCCGAAATACCCGGCCCCCTTGTGCACGTACGTTGCGACCATGTCCGCTGGTCGCTCAAATCCCCAGAACCGGGGCAGGGCCAGGTTCACAAGCTCCTGGGGTGGCAGGGAACCGATTCCGGCAAACTCCTGACCCACGCCGCCTCCTCGGGATGACTCCCGCACCAGCTCCCAGGAAGCGAGCCACTGGGGAAGGCAGGCCGACGCCCCCAGTCCGCCTCCGAGGAGGCCCTGTCCCCAGGCCCGCCGGGTGCGGGCCACAGAGAGAAACAACACCCCACAACCCACGCCAGCGATGGCTGCCGCCTGGGGGTGCCCCGCAGTGCCGAGAGCGGCCACAGCGACCCCGACCGCCAGGGCTCGCTGCCGCCCCGGCGCCGCCCCTTCACCCACCCGAAGCGCTGCCCACGCGGCAAAGGGAATCCAGGCCATGACCTGCTGCAGGCCCACATAGGTGAAGTGGCTCACCATGAATCCGGACAACGCAAAGCCCACCCCCGCCAGGCGCGATGCAGCCACGGAAGCCCCCTGGTGGCGACAGAGCAGGTACATGCCCAGGGCCGCCCACCACTGGTGCAGCAGCAAGCCGATGGTCACCGCCCGGTGGGGGGGAAAGACCACCCCCAAGAACAGGTTGATCGGGTAGAACACCCCGGCCTGGGCATCGGCCATCAGGGGAAAGCCGTTGCCCACGTCGGTAGCCCACAGGGGGATCCGGCCTGCAGCCCATTCCGCCGCCGACCACGCCCGCCAAGGCACGTGCTGGAGCCTTAGATCGTGGCTCCAGTACACCCCCCACCCCAGCACTGCATCGAGGGCCTGCAGGGCCACAATGCCCAAAAACAAGAGCGCCGTGGCCCCGGCCGGGGACAGACGCTCTCCCCACCTATTGGACATAGCCCAACGCTCTCAACCGCTCGTCCGCAGCCCCGTCCAGCCGGGGCGCCATGCCCCTCCAGGCCCGGATCTCCCGGTCCACGAGGGCCCGGACCTGCTCCACCGCCTCTGCCTGCTCGCCGGCAACATTCCTGGTCTCCCCTGGATCTCGCAGGAGGTCATACAGCGCCTGCTCCCCGGACTCCGGGTCCACCACCAACTTGGCCTCCGCTGTCCGCAAGCCAAGAAGCCTCTTGGCGCCATCGGGAGTTCGGCCCAGCAGGGTGCAGGACATGGCTGCCTCTCGGCGCCCATCCACCAACTCCAGGAGACTGCCCCCCTCAGACCGCTCGGGTCCTTCCACGTGAATCAACTCCAACATGGTGGGCAGCAGATCCATGAGCCGCACCTGCTGGAACACCACTCCGGGTGACAACCCCGGGGCCCGCAGGAACAGCGGCACACGAATGACCTCGTCAAACAGCCCGCGGTGATGAAAGTCAATGCCGTGCTCGCCCAGCTGCTCCCCGTGGTCTGCCGTGAGCACCACAATGGTGTGATCCGCCGTGCGGGGATTCATCGCCTCAAGCAGCCTTCCCACATAGGCATCGACCTGCCCAACCTCGGCCCGGTATTGGACCTTCAGCTGCTGGCGCTCCTCGTCCGTGTACGCATGGTTGGGATCCGCAATCAAGGCCCGGTGATCCAGGCCACCCTTGGCCTCATAGGGTGCGTGGGGTTCAAACAGGTGTACCCAGGCAAACCAGGGACGTTCTCCCCGTGCCCCGATCCAGTCGGTGGCAAGCGCCAGGGTGCGGTCCCCCGATCGCTCGAGCAGCCAGGCAAAACGCTCCGGATGGCCCAACCGAAACAACACCCGGACAAAGACCTTCACTGCCCAGAGCTCGGAAATGCCCCGGACGGGCCCAAGATCGGCATCGTAGACCTCAAAACCCCGATCCAGCCCGGTCTCCGGCGCCAGGGCCACCGCAGAGAGGAAGGCACCGGTGGCGTATCCCTCTTGCTCCAACAACTGCGCCAGGGTGGGGATACCCCGGGCCAGCTGCCCCCCGTTTCCAAGAAGGCCGTGTCGAAGGGGATGCAGGCCCGTGAGCATCGAGGCATGGGCCGGCGCTGTTTCCGGGCTTGGGGTCACCGCGTCGTCAAACCGGATGCCCGATGCTGCGAGGGCATCCATGTGGGGGGTTTCAGCGTTTGGGTCACCATACACGCCCACATGATCCCGGCGCAGGGTGTCAACAGTCACCCACAGGACGTTGGGGTCCCCCTCCAGCGCGTCCTCGGACCCATACCGCTGCCAGGACATGCCCAAGCCCGAACAAAGGCTCAAGAACAGGGCCAAGACAGGAAGAAGGACCGACCAGGAGAAGCGGCTCTCAATGCCCGCCAGCTCCTTTCGCAGGGAGTGCCGCGCATTGAGCCAGACCACCCCCATGATGCCCAGGGGATAGGCAGCCACAGCCAGGCCGGGCAGCCACTTGCCCACCTCCAGCAGCATGAGCGCCGGTGTCAGTGCGTAAAAAGCGCTGAGCACCAGCGCCGTCACCCCAGCGCCCGCCGAGACAGCGCCCACATCCCAGGTGGATCGCAAAGTCACCTGCACCAGCGCTCCCACAACCAGCCCAATCACGGCCCCCAGCAGTCCACCGATCCCCATGGCTGCGAGGGAGAGAACCAGCGCCTGTCCCAGCCCAAAGTCCAGGCGGGTGTGCATGGCGACCGCCACCATTTCCACGCCCCCCGCCACAAGCCCCAGCCCTCCCCCCAGCAGGCACAGGCGCAGCCACCGAAAAGAGGGGGAGGTGAGGGAGATCATGCTCTTGTCTACCCGCTTGGAACGGCATGGGCCCCTGGGTGGTCGACTCCCCTGTCGCCGCATAGGAAGCCCGGGTGTTTCGCAACATCTATCGTCTCGACAATTTCCTGTTCCTCCTCGGGTTCCTGTCGCTGCCGGTGATGATGGGTCTGGCGTTTCGATCCCCGGCTTTTCTGCGCCCCCTCTTCTTCACCGTGCCTTTCTGTCTGTGGGGAGTCGCCTTCAACATCCACCGGGAAGAGCGCCGGATTCTTCGTATCTGGAGCGTACTGGAAAAAGCCGGCAGCATCTCTGTCCGGGAGCTGGAAAAGCTGGCCGAGGCACCGCGCTCCTTGATCCTGAAGGCCATCCCCCTGATCAACCGGGCCAGCGGCCACGTCTTCCTCCTGGATGCCCGCCGGGATGTGGTGGTGGATCGGGAACGGATCCGCACCCTCCAGATCGAAGCGGCCTGTAAAGCATGCGGGGCCACAGTCACCGAGGAAATGGAGATCGAGCCGGGCTCAGGGGTGTCCTGCCCCTACTGTTCCAACCCACTCCTGTCACACGCACAGGTCCTGGAGCGCCTGGAGGCCATCGGTGCGCCGGAACAAACGGGTGCCATTGGCCCTTCTTTCAATACCTGGACTTTCGTGCTGCTCATGATGTTCTTCTGGCCGGCAGGCGTCTGGTACCTCGTGTCTCGCTCGGCCAGTCGCCGGCTCGCCCTTCTCAACACCGTCCGATAGGAAGTCCCATGCTATCCACCGAAACCGTCTGGTCCCGCCGCGCTGCCCCTGTCGGCGGCGAAATCGATGCCCGCACCTACAACGCCACCATTGGCGCAGTGCTCCTGTACGGGCTGTTTGCCAACTACATCATGGTGCAGAGGATCCCACCGGAAGTCGTGCTGGGCATTCCCAGCATCGCATTCATCATCGGCTACCTCGGCTGCATCATTGCCGGAACCATGATCTACCAACGGTCCGATAACCCGGCGATCTCCTTTCTTGGCTACAACCTCCTGGTGCTGCCCCTGGGCCTCTTCCTGGTCTGAATACTCCCTTTCCACGCCACCGGTGCAGTGTCCCAGGCCGCCCTCACCACGGGCCTGGTCACAGGAATCATGATGCTGTTGAGCACAGCCTACCCCCGGTTCTTCCTGGGCCTGGACCGCATGCTCTTCATCGCTTTCATCGCGGTGTTCCTGGTTGAGCTTGGCATGTTCCTGATTACCAGGACCAACCCCCGCATCTTCGATGTGCTGATGGTGGGCATTTTCAGCGGCTACATCGGGTATGACTGGGCCCGGGCGCAGGCGCTGCCAAAGACCCTCGACAACGCCGTGGATGCTGCAGCCGCTCTCTATGTGGACATTGTGATCCTTTTCATCCGCCTCTTGAGCTTGATGTCGCGGCGATAGGGACTTCACGCGCAGGGCGCCAGGTGCCTTTCAAGATCCGGGCCAAGATCGCACTTTTTTCAGCAGACCTGTAATTTGAATGGTATTAGGGGCCCCCGAACACAAGGAGGCCCCATGCGTGCCCATCTCCTGACACCGCTCTTCCTGCTCTCTGCTCTCACCATGGTGGGGTGCCTCGGCGCCGGCGCCGCACCCGAGACCGACGTGGAAGGCGACGATGCCTTTGAGTGCGAAGACAATGCTGACAATGATGGCGACGGGTACTTCGACTGCGACGACTCCGACTGCTTCAATGCACCGGCCTGTACGGACGAAGACACCGGAGAGGACACCGGTGACAACACCAGCACCGGGGACATCGACAACGACGGGTACAGCCCCGCCCAGGGCGACTGCGACGACCAGGACTACACGGTCAACCCCGGCGCCGACGAGACCTGCAACG
>CAZSZE010000106.1:0-13714 GCA_964610645.1 uncultured Enterobacterales bacterium
AGGAACTCGAGTTCCTGCAGAGCCTTGGATATGTGAATTAGACCCGCCGAGGCACCTGTTCTTGAGGGAGGAAAGGCGTCAATTGGGGCGACAGGATTAACGCTGCAGATCGGCTTCTCACCCAGTTCCGGGTCTGGCTCCGGCCTGATCGACGCTACTCTTCCTGCGCTTGCTGAAGCGCCAGGCGCCGGGCGAGCGTTGCCTCGGCTGCTGCATGGACTTCAGGGAGCAACACCCCTGAAGTGACGATGAACCTTAGATCCTGCACCATCAGGGTGGTGAGCAGCCCAATCGCGATCTTTTCGGGGGTATAGGGGTTCGCCGCCAACGCCTTTCGCACCGCATAGCTTGCAGCCCAGCGCCGGTGGGCGGCCACGCATCCAAGCACCTCGGCGGTGCTGGGTCTTTGGGCGGCCACGAGCACGGCATCCCGCTCGGTGATGCGGGGGTTGTCGAGCAAAATCTTGATCACCCGGTGGTCCCGATCCCGCAGGAGCCGGTCCAGGAGGTACCGGTCGGACCCGCGGGCAGCCTGGCGCCGGGTTCCAAGGGGCATGTTGATGTGGTTGTTCTCAGGCCACGCCTCCTGCAGGCGACGTCTGTTCACTCGGGGCCCCAGGAAAAGAGATGCAACCTGGGGCAGGTCGGCTTCCTGGGCCAATGCATAGAGCTACTGAACCCGGTCATAGGGGAGCGCCCCCACCAGCCCCGGGTCCAGGCCCATTTCCACCAGGGCTCCCCGGGCCTGGGGGTTTCCCTGTTCAGCGCGCTGGATCATCAGCTCCAGGGTGGCCACCAACAGGACGTCTTCCAGCTCGATCAGGAAGCTGTGAAGCGCGTGGGGGCGCATGCTTCGGTCCCGAATGGAGGCCATCCGCCGAAGCAGGAGGCTGACGGTTTCCACCACAGAGTCGTGCTGCTCTCCGGTTCGCAATTGGGAGAGGCGCTCGGATGGAAGACCGGGGAGTTCGGAATCCATGTCCATGGGCGGTATCCTATCCGGCGATGAAGAAGCGTCCGATGGTCTTGGGTTCCGCGTGCGTGGCCCTCGTGATCCTGGCGGGGCTCCAACACATGTTGGCGGAAACGCCTGTGGAGGAGGTCGAGGCGGAGCTTCAGGACGAGACCGGCATGACCCCCGATGAGCGCGAAGAGCTCATGCGCACCATCGGGTACGTGCAGCAATAGCCCCATGACCCCTGCTCCCTTCCTTGCGCTGTATTTCGCCTGCCTTGGCTTCTGCCTTGCGGGAATTGAGGGGCTGAGGCGGGTGGAGCCCCTGGACTCTGAGCCTCCGCCCCAGCGCATTGCGGAGGTGACGGCCGTGCCTCCCAAGCCGGAGGGGGCTCCCTCGTCGCCCAAGGGGGAGGACGGGGGTGAGCCGGTCACCCGGGAGGGATGTCTGCAGTTGTCCTCCGACTACCGGGATGCGTGCTTTTCCGCGCTGGCCTGGCAGCTGGCCGAGCGGGACCCGGACGGGGCGTTGGCTGCATGTGAGGAGGTGGAGGACCCGGAGGGAAGGTGGGAATGCCACTCGGATGTGGCAGAAATGCATGCGCTGCAGAATGCGACTGTGTCCGAGGGAATCTGCCGGGCGATTCCAAGAAAGCGGTGGCACGACCAGTGTTGGTTTGGCATGGCCCTCGCGCATGCCAAGGTGAGCTTTGAGCCCGCCCGGGCCTACTGCGAACAGGCTGGCATGTGGCGTGACTTCTGCCGGCACGATGTCAATGGCGAGATCGCGCAGGTGGATGCAGGGGCCGCCCTGGCCTGGTGTGACCTGGAGCAGGGGACCTCTCTACAGCGAAAGACCTGCTACCACGGCCTCGGAAAGTACCTGGGTCGCACGGACCCTTCGCTGGCTGCAGAAATCTGTGATTCGGTTCCGACCCATGAGCCGTTGTACCGCCAGAATTGCCACCATGGGCTGGGGTGGGCCCTGGCGGAATCCGAGGAGGAAGCTGCCCTGCGGTTCTGCGGGGCGCAATCCTCCCACCCGGATTCCTGCCGGATGGGGGTCAGCTCCCACGCCAAGCGACTGGATCCCGCTCGCGCCTGGGAGATCTGCGAGGGGGTGGAGGACCGGTCCCTCCGGGATCGCTGCGCTTCTTTCGCGAAGCGTTAAGGGCCGCCGCCCTGAAATCTCGCGTCAGAGGGAGCTGCGGCTCCGGGCCACCAGGGTGATGTCTTTGATTCCGGCCTGTCGGGCAGTGAAGAGGACCTTGCGAACCACGCGGTAGGGAACCGAGGCATCGGCCCGCAGCTGCAGGCGCTCTCCCGGGCGCTGCTGCAGGGACCCGTAGATCTCACGTACCAGGTCTTCGTCGTGCTCCATGTACCAGCGCACGCCCGTGCGGCGGGAACCGTCCAGGTAGATCCCATCCAGGGTGATGTCCACAGCCCGGGCGGGGTCGGCGGTGGTGTTGTGGGCGCTGGTGGGCAGGACAAAACCGCTGTCCGACGGACGGATGGCAGGGTCCGACGAATAGGAAAGCAGCAGGAACACCAAGAGCACTGTGAGCACGTCCACAAGGGACACGAAAGGCGGCACGGCCCGGCGGCGGGGACGGGCGGGGACCAGGCGCCTCACGGTTGACCTCCCAGCGCTACCTCAGGAAAGAGAGGGCCCGTTGCATCGGAGCGCACGGCATCCATCACGTACACCACCCGCTGAACCGTCACGTCATCCGCGGGGACAATCCGGATGCGAGCGCGGTCGGGAGATAGACGCTTGATGGAGCGCAGCACCTCTTGCAAGCCGCGCAGGTCGAGACCGTTTTCGTCATCGGCGAGCTTGGTTTCATGCTGCTCCCTCTCGTCGGCGGTCGCGCGGACGTCAGTCCTGGAAAGGGATGCGATCACGTGGAGCGCGGTGGGCGCAAGCTGCACCACCAACTCCTCCACATCCCCCCCCATGGCCTCGAGTTGTCCGGTGGCGGCCAGTTTCATGTCCAGACCCACGAGCTTCTGGGCGGAGGTCGTGAGCAGAAGGAAAGGCAGCAGGAGAAACAGCAGCGAGGCCACCGCCAGCATGGAGACCGCCGTGTTCTGAGCGGGATCCCGGGGGATCAGCTTGCGTCGGGACCAGTCGATGACGCCCTCTTGAGGGAGAGTGTGACGCGGCCGGCCGCGACTTCAATGTCCTCGAGCAGCAACCTGGCCCGCGCTTCCAGCCATGCATGCAGCCCCAGGGCGGGGATACCGACCAGCAGACCGTAGGCCGTGGTGGCCATTGCGGTGGAGATTCCCTCGGACAGCCTTGCAGCCCGCTCGGCAGAAGCGGCGTCACCCAGGCCAGAAAAGGCCAGAATCAAGCCGTAAACGGTGCCTAGCAGCCCCAACATGGTGGCGAGATTCGACACCGTGGCCAGGGCCTCGATGCGCCGCCGAATCTGCCCCTCTGCCCTGAGGCCTGCGTTAGCCATCGCATCCCAGGCCAGGTCGTGGTGGTCCTCGGCTGCGCCCGCCGCCAGGACTTCGCCGAGGGGGGTTCCAGAAGCAGCGGAGGCAGCTTGGGACAGCTGGCCCTGGTCGAGCAGGGAGCCGATGGCGTCGGAGTCTGCCCGCCACCGAAACCAGAGCAACCAGGATCGTTCCACGGTGATGGCCAGTGCCAGAGCCAACAAGGCCGTGATGGCGTACATGAATGCCGCACCGGGACCGGAGAAGGCATCAAGAAGGTAGGCGAGCAAGGGGCCTCCGCGCTGGTGCCATTCTGTCCTTGCACGCGCCTGGAGGCAAGGTGTCCGCTCTCTGTTTCAAACAGAGAGCCCCCCCCGCTAAGCCCTCACCGCAAGAAGAAATTGGAGGAGACGCTTTCGGTTTGCGAGGTTCAGGTCCGGCGGGGGGGGGAAACTTTCTCTCTCTCAGTGTGGCCGTGCCTCGACCAACACCTCTTTTTTCAAGCTACAACACGCGGGCGTACACAGCAACAGGAAACTTGGACAAGATTCGGTCAGCAAGCCTTTGAATTGCATTCGGAGTCGATTTTGCGAATGAGGTCGGACAGTTCGGTCAAAGAAAACGGCTTCCGGAGCACTTCCCTTGCATGGCGGCCAGCGAGGGAGTCTGAGACCTTCTCAGAGTCGTGTCCGGTGGAAACCAGGATCTGAGTCTTGGGGGATTCGCGTCGAAAGAAGTCCACGACATCACGACCGGTGATGCCCGCCATGGTCCAGTCGACCAGCGCGATCTCGATGGAACCATCCCGGGCGGCGTCGATGGCCTCACGCCCAGAGGATGCGCGCACGATCTCATGCCCCTGGCCCTCCAGATATTCTGTGAGCACCTCGAGGATTGTGCGGTCGTCATCAACGACGAGAAGTCGGGCCATCGAGCGTCCTTGCGCAGTCACGGTACCATTTCAAGCCGATCAGGGACAGGGAACAGTGGAATCCGCCGGGTCGGGAACGGCTGTCACGGATGTCGTCGTGACCAGCTGGCGGCCCCCGGAGTCGGTGACCTCCATTTTCAACGTGACCGGAGCGCACGCAAGCAATTCCGGCGGGGTGTTCAACTCGCCTTCCGCAAGCTCCTGAACGCCGAGAAAGCCGTACATTCCGGGGTAATGGCCGCAGCACCCGCTGGGGTCGCTCACCAGGGCCACCCTGTAGGTATTGTCGGACACAATGGTCTCGCTCTCGTCGTGGGTGATGGTGAAGTGAATGGTCACCACGCTTCGGGTGCCACAGACGCGGGCACTTCCCAGCATGTGCCATCCGCCCTGAGGCCCATGCACCATCGTGAGCGGGGCATCATCGCCTAGATCCTCCCAGACAAACTCCCCGGTTCCAATGGTCACGGAGGCTTCCTCGCATCGACAGACCGGGTCGATGGTGCCGATCTGGATGCCCGTGTCCAGGAGAGGCGACGTGTCGCAGCTGGAATTCGAGTCGCTGGTGTCATCCGGAACCGGCCCAGGCTTTCCGCCGCCGGTGCATGCGAGCAAAAACCAGATCATGGGCGTGCAGTCTACCCGCCGTCTCGCAGCGATGCGTCCAGGTCGTCGTCCCAGTTCTCGTTGTGGGTCCGGTCTCCGAGCTCCAGGACCGCTGCGCTGAGCAGGTGTGTGAGAGCGTGGGGGGTGGGGGCCAGGGTGCCGGGACTCTCCAGGCTGACGCCTTGGCCGGCGGGTTGTTCCACCATCAGCTCGCTGTACGCGGAGTCGGGCAGCAAGCGGGTCCAGGCGCCTTCTGTCTGGAACACCTGGGCAAGACCGAAGACGTGGGGCGAATCATCGATGTGTTGGGCGTGATCGGTTTCTCCTCCCAACACAATCACGCCCATGCGGGGTTGCCGTGCCACCGCTCCCGGAGCCTGTCGGCTTGCATCTCTCCAGGCAAACCAGTCCAGGGCTTCCTGCACTTCCTGCCGACCTGGGTCTGGGGAAAGAGACCGCAGCAGGGAGGGGGAGTGCAGGCGGCCATCCTCCAGGAGGAGGCCTTCAAACACAGGCTCGTCATCGCCGGGAAGTCCGTCGCCGTCTCGATCCAGAAAGGGCGGCACTGCGTCCACCAGTTGGTCGTAGGCCATCTCGCACACCAGGCCGTTTCCATCCAACTCCGAAAAGCTGCAGTCACCCCGCTCGGGATCCCGCAGCTCCGTGAGCAGGAATTGGGGACCGGCGGGCGTCTCCCAGACCACAAGCCCCGAGACGTCCGGCACCTCCACATCGGCATCGGCCAGGGTCGCCACCGCCAGGTTTCCGCCGTTGCTCCTGCCGACGAGCACGACTGGGAGGGCACGTTTCACGTCCAGCATTTCCAGGAGTGTGGCTCCATCGGTGCTCGCAGCGTTCCCCGCGGCAAATCGAAGAGCAGTGCCCACCGCCTGCCGAGACCCGGCGCCGTGGTAGTCCATTTCGCCGCCGGTGGTGACAGAACCCTCGCCGCCAGGCAGCTCGACGTGCACCTGGACCAGCCCCACATCCTGGCGAAGCAGGTGGTCTCCACTTGCAGGAAGTTGGTTGGGAGAGAAGCCTCCTGGCAAAATCACGGCGACGACACGGGGCAGATCCACGGGATTCTCAAAGAGGACTTCCAGAGCCACGTCTTCCACGAGAACCATCTCGCGCACCGCCTCGGGCGCGGGGCGACAGCCACCGATGACCGTCGCCAGCAGCATGGCCATGAGTCGGGGGTGAGTTGTGGTAGTCATCAAGGAGTCGCTCCCAAGCCGAGTCTTGCCAGACACGGTGCCGTGCGCAAGCCCCATGTCCGAGATTCCCTCCCCACTGCCAGCGGAATTGCTTCGACGGAAAGTCGATGCGGACACCCTTGGATTCTCCTGCACGTCGGAGCTTGCGACTGCAGACATCATCATCGGCCAGGATCGGGCGCTCAAGGCCATTCACCGGGCCATGGCCCTGGATGGGCCCGGCTTCAACCTCTTTGCGGTGGGGCTGGCCCGCACGGGCCGGCAGGCCACCGTGCGCAAGATCTTCGATGAACTAAGACCGCGGCGCAGACGACGGCGGGATTTCGTCTTTGTCCAAAACCTGGAGAACACCGCTCGTCCCCGGGTCCTTGTGCTGCCGGTGGGGCGTGCCGAGGAACTGCGCCAAGACCTGAATGACCTGCGCCGCCGCCTGCCCACGGTGATCAAGAACCTCCTGGACGAGGAGGTGCTGCGAAAGGCGCGGGAGATGGTGTCTCTTCAACAGGAAATCGATACCCGCACGGCCTACGTGGAGCTGGGCAGCCTGGCTGCGGAGCACGGCCTGGTTCTGGGCAGCATTGGAGAGGGGGGCGATGCGAGGCCAGCCCTGTTCTACCTGCACGAGGAACAACCCCTCTCCCGGGCCGCCCTGCGGGTCGGAGTGGAAACCGGCGAGTTGAATCTGGACCGGCCCGCCGATGAGATTGCGGCTGCGTTCGACAACATGAGCCAGGTCCTGGCCATGCGCATGGCGGAGCTGTCCCAGGTGGCATTGGAGCGACAGCGCGAGGTGGTGCGGCTGCAGCGGCGGGGAATCTTCGAGGGTCTGCGGCGGGTGTTTGAGCCGCTGCGGAAGCGGTTCACCCCGGCGCGGCCCTGGCTCACCACCCTGCAGCGGGCGGTCTCCCATTCCTTCCATGTGTTCTCGGAGGGCCCGGAGCCTGGGGTGCCAGACGAGCAGGCGATCATGGAGGCCTTCTACCCGAACATCATCCACCGGGGGGCGCGCACCCAGAAGGCGCCGGTCATCGTGGTGGCGGACCCGAGCTTTGCCAACGTCATGGGGGGTGTGGACATGGGGCTGGGGGAGAGCTCTCCCACCGGGGGCTTCTCCCGGCTGCGGGCCGGGGCGCTGCTGGATGCAGATGGCGGCTACCTCATTCTCAATGCCCGGGCGCTGCTGGAGGAGCCCATGACGTGGCGGGCCCTGAAGCGGGCGCTGGTGGGGTCCCAGTGGGAGGTTCGAAACCCGGAATCGCTGACGGGCGGTGCGGTGGCCCCGATTCGGCCGGAGCCTGTGCCCCTGGACGTCAAGGTCGTGCTTCTGGGCGATCCCGGGATCTATGAGATGTTGCGAGCCCGTGACCCGGAATTTCAGAACCTGTTCAAGATCAAGGCAGAATTCTCCCCAGAGGTGGACTACAACGAGGAGACCCCGGGGCAGTACGGCCGCATCATCGCCCGCATGGTGTCAGACTCCGGGCTGAAACACCTGGACCATGAAGCGGTGGCCCGGCTGGTGGAAGAGGCCATTCGCCACGGGGGGCGGGGTGGCCAGATCTCAGCGCGGTTCGAGAAGATCAAGGACGTGGTCCGCGAGGCGGGGGAGGTCGCAGAAGGGCCGGTGGTTCACAGGCGGGACCTGGAGCAGGCGCTGTCCGAGCGGGAGGAGCGCGTCGAGCTTTCCCGCGTGCGCATGGACCGCTCCATCCGAGAGGGGCGGATCCGAATTCACGTGACCGGCGAGGTCGTGGGCCAGGTCAATGCCCTTGCGGTCTACCACACCGGGGACCTGGACTTTGGACGGGCATTTCGGGTCACGGCCCAGGTGGGCGCGGGTCGAGGGGGGGTGGCTTCCATCGAGCGCGAGGTGGGAATGTCGGGTCGCACCCATGACAAGGGGGTGCAGATTCTCACGGGGTTCCTCCGGGGGCATTTCGCCCGCACCCGCACCTTGGCTTTGAAGGCATCGATCTGTTTTGAGCAGTCCTACGTGCGGATCGATGGCGACTCGGCCTCTGCTGCGGAGCTCCTGGCGTTGCTTTCCGCGATTGCCCGGGTGCCCCTCCGGCAGTCCATGGCGATCACCGGTTCCGTGGACCAGCTCGGAAACATGCAAACCATCGGCGGCGTGAACGAGAAGATCGAGGGCTTCTTTCGGACGTGCAGGGAAGGGGGCATCACCGGGGATCAGGGCGTGCTGATCCCCGAGACCAACGTGCCGGACCTCATGCTCTCCCAGGAAGTGTGTGATGCCTGTGCTGCGGGCGATTTTCACGTGTGGCCGGTGTCCCGGATGGAGGAGGCGTTGGCCCTGTTGACCGGACAACCGGTGGCCTCCGCAGGGGACCCGGATTCCTGGAAGGAAGGAGGTTTTTTCGCGCGGGTGGTCGCTGCCTTGGAGGAAATGGAAGTCACCGTTCGCAGGGCCAGCCGCGGCAAGTAGGGGAGGGTTCGCCGTGTAGTTGGGGCCCGCGGCTATTCGCAAGCCTCGTTGGGGTCCTCATACGCCAGCAGGGTCAAGCTGCTGACGACCACGGGATTGTCCGGGTCATTGGATTCCACCTGCAGCACGCCCTCGTAGGCTCCGCCCGCCGTGGGCGCAGCCGTGAGCTCCAAGGTGGCCGTGCCCCCGGCCTCCACGGACTCGGGGGGCGAATCGATCAAAGAGAAGCCGGAGGACACCTCTACCTCGAGGATCTCCAGGGACTCCTCGCCCTGGTTTTCCAACTCCGCGATCTGGCGGGTTTCACAGTGGATGGGTCGAAAGCCAAAGTCCACGGACTCCGGGGTCAGCACTGCAACCGGAGCCAGGCCCGTGCCAGTGAATCTCACCATCTGTTCCCCATTGGGGACCAGCCAGGCCTCCCAGCTGGCGTTGGTGGAGGGAGCAAAGGTGACCTGGATGTCCAGGACCTCGTCTTCGTCCAACTCCACGAGGGCGGGGGCATCCGTGGTGAACACAACCTCCTCTCCCACGACCCGATCCAGCCCCGCAACCACCAGGGTCTGCTCTCCGGAATTCCGTGCGGTGATGGTGCGGGAGGCCGTTCCATCCTGTAGGACCGAAAGAGAGCCAAAGTCGACCACTGCGGGCAGCACCACCAACCGGCCCTCCCTGGGCGGCGGGCCCGCGGTGTCGTCGCCGCCGGGGCCGAAAGGCTCACAGGCCGCGAGAAGAAAGAGCGTCCCCAGCATGGCCCCACGGTACCCCGTGCAGAGGGTCAGCGCAGGTGGGTTCCCAGGGTCAGGCCATGTTCCAGGGAGGAGGTCCAGACGTCTGCGTAGGGGTAGGGCACGCCCCGGAACTCGTAGCGCAGCACCAGGTCTCTGCGGTTGCTCAAGGGCAGGGCCAACTGGGCGGCCACGCCGGGAGCCAGGGTTGTGGTTGCTTGGCGATGGGCGCCGTCGGTGTCCTCGAAGAAGCGCCAGGGCACGACCCATTCCAGCTGCGGACCCACGCGAAAACGTCGGCCGGGAGCGCCCAACGGAGCGATGAGCCCCAAGGCCACTGCCCCGGATTGGACTTCCGTGAGCGGCCCCTGCTCTTCCACGGTGCCGCTCCCATAGGTGGCGCGTACCCGAATCGCTGGGGAAACCCAGGAAGGCCCGACCTGCAGACCCTTGTGGGCTTGGACCTCCAGAGAGGTGGGGTGCATCACCCCTGCTCCAGGTCCGTGGCGCAGCACTGCGCCGGCTGCGAGTCCGACGTCAGAACCCACCAGCAGGTCCTCGACCCGGTAGGTCTCGCCTGCCTTCAAGCGAACGCGTCGGCGGACCAGGGTCTGGTTCTGGGCATCGCGAATCTCGATGACATGCGTGCCGGGGGCCACATCGATCACGTCTGGAAGTACGCCCCGGGGCTGGCCGTCCACCAGCACCGCGCCCTTGGCGAGGATGGCGTCGGCTGCGGTGAGAAGGGCGCGTTCGGCGCGGCTCCGGGTGGAGTCGTTCCCGGCAAGGTAGATCTTCTCCCGGCCAACAATGCGGAATTCTGCTCGGGGAACCTGCATCCCGCCCGTGTGCTCAATGGTGGCGTCCCGCGCCCAGTCGTGGGCTTCGGTTACGTCGACCAGGCCGTCCCGATCCAGATCCGCCGTGAGGGCAGAGTCGGTGAGGGCATCAATGAGGAAGTGCGTGTAGACCCCGTTTTCCAGGTTGGGGTCCTCCATGGCCGGCTGGTAGTACTGGGCGGCGTACAAGCGGGCCTCGGACTCGCTGACGTCCCGCAGACTGCGCGGCGGAGGCGGGTCTCCCTTCAGGCCGGCAAGCAGCTTGGAGGTTTCACTTGCCAGGGAGGACTTGTCCCGGCCGTTGTGACAGGTGTCCAGGACCAGCACTCTGCGGCGGGCATTCACCGACCCCACGGCCTCCTCCAGCCAGTCCACTGCCAAGCCTGTTTCCCTTGCCTCGGAGAGTACGCCGTCGGAGGGCAGGAACCACAAGCGGGTGCCCTCTTTGGGGTCCAGGGTCAGGGTGCCGTGCCCCGACAAGTAGAGCAGGAAGGTGTCGTCTCGCTGTAGACCGGAGGTGGCCTGCTGGATCGCGGCCTCGATCCGGGAGCGGGTGGCGGACTCCGGTGCATCGAGCACATGCACGTGATCAAAGCCGGCATCGCCACCCAGTGCAGTGGCCAGGTCCCGTGCATCCTTGCCCGAGAAGCGCAGCGGTGCCAGGTCGGGGTCCCCATAGGTGTCCACGCCGACCAGCAGGGCCACGCGGCGGGGGGCGTAGGCCGCCTCCAGGTCCGCCGGCGCAGGCGCAGAGCCCAGGCTGCCAGCCAGCGCCACGGGCAGAAGAAGGAGAGAAGGAATCATGGGGCCACCTCCACCATCCTGGCATCACAGGACCAGCCCTGCCCGCGTGCACGCTGACAAAGAAGGGTTGGATCGCCGGACAGCGCCTCCATTAGATTCTCAGAAGACAAGGGGGTCCGGTGGCCCACCAGGGCAAAGACCCCCTGGGAGTCAGAGACATCCAGGGACCAGGTATGGACCGAGTTCTCCTCTCCCAGGTCGCCATCGCCGGCCTCCATGAACTGGGTGGCCACGATCTCCACCGCGTCCGCTGCATGGACCAGGTACACCCAGCCGGGATCCGAGAGGTTGGCCCGGAAGAACAAGGTGTCGCCAGGGGAATACTGTGTGCCCACCGCGTGACGGGAGACGGTCTCGCCCTGCTGGACGGCCATCTTCAACGACAGGGAAGGGGCGGTTGCCTCCAGTCCCTTGGCCACCATGTGGTCCGTGTTTTTCGGTGCCTCCACAACGGGCGCCTGGATCCACAAGAGGGCCGAGGCCGCCAGGGCCAGTCCGGCACCTGCCCAGATTCGGTGTGGTGTCCGGCTGGAGGCGGCGTCCTGGGAATCACCGCCCCACTCGCTATCGACCCGAGCAAGGGTGCGTTCGGCGAGTCCTGGGGGGAGGGGGGTGTTGGCCAGAGAGGCACGTGCAGCGGGTGCCGGTTCGGGCCCGTCTCCCAGCAACCAATCCCGAAGGGCCGCTTCATGCATCGGAGGAGTCCTTTGCGAGCGCGGTCCGAAGGGCAGCACGGGCCCGGGAAATGCGGGCGCGGGCGTTGTCAGGAGAGATTCCCACCATTTCCGCTACCTCCCTGTGGTCGAATCCCTGCACCGGCCCCAGGAGAAAGGCTTCGCGCAAGGGGTCCGGCAAGGACGCGATGGCGGCTTCCACGTCCAGGGTGCCCCCGGCGGGCTTGGCGGTGCGGGACGTGTGCTCTCGGTCCAGTTCCACCTCGTCAATGCGGCGGGCGCTCGTGCGCAGGGCATCGTGGAAGGTGTTGGAAGCAATGCGAAACAGCCAGGGCTTGAACTTCTGGCCTGCCTTGTAGGTTGCTCGGCTGCGGTAGACCTTCAGCCAGGTCTCCTGGAACAGGTCCTCCGCCTGGACCCCCCGGCGCGTCCGTCGCACCAGGTACCCGTAGACAGAGTTCTGGTGGCGTTCGAAGAGAGCCTGGTAGCTGAACCTGTCCCCTTGCTGCACCCGGAGCATCAGTTCCTCATCGGTGAGAGTGATGCGCGACATCGTCTGTTCAGTGGTGCATTACGCGGGTTGGCGGGCAGGTGTGACAGGGAATCGCAGCCCCACAGCAGCCAGAACGCTCAGGAGAAGGCACAGCGCCGGGAACCAGTCCCCGTGCTTCCGGTAGAAAGTGTCGATGCGGCCGGGCTTGATCTCCACCACCCGGGCGACCTCCTCGTAGGGGGCTGTTTCGTGGGTGATGCGTCCCACTGGGTCGGCGTTGAGGCTGACGCCGGTGTAGGCCACCCGGTACATGGGAATCCCCAGCTCCACGGTGCGGTTGATGGAAAGCATGGCGTGCTGGTGGGGGGCAAACATGCTGCCGAACCAGCCGTCGTTGGTCACATTGATGATCAGGTCGCCGCCGGCGTGGTTCTTCCGAATGAACGGTCCCAGGATGGCCTCGTAGCAAATCGCCACCGTGAACCGAAAGCCGGGGGTCTCAAAGACCACCGACCTGTCCCCGGCCTCGAAATCTCCCGGGCCCTGGATCCACTCCTTGAGAATCGGAAAGGTGTCGGCGAGGGGGATGTACTCGCCGAAGGGCAGCGGCACCATCTTGTCGTACCGATCCGCCAGCTCGCCGTCTTCGTTCACCAGGTAGACGGAGTTCCGGTATTCGCGGAACTTGCGGCCGGTGTCCGGATCGACCTTTCGCTCTGAGAATCCCGCCCCAAGCAGGAGCGGCGCCCCGAGGTTGCGGGTGACGTTCTCCAGGAAACCCCGAATCCGGTAGGCACTGTTGGGCCGGGGATCGTGCAGGATCGCTCCCTCTGGCCAGACCGCAAGGTCCACTTCCTCCCGAATCAGGCGGTCACTCA
Source organism: uncultured Enterobacterales bacterium (assembly GCA_964610645.1). GTDB lineage: Bacteria > Myxococcota_A > UBA796 > UBA796 > CAJQPC01 > JAYZDK01. Next base: position 13,019 of record CAZSZE010000106.1, read on the forward strand.
GGATCTTCCAGGAGCGCAGGGTCTCCACCGCGGACTGCGCCATGCGCACCTGCATGGTGACCTCGTGTTGGATCTGGGTGACCCGGGCTGTGGGCCAGGTCTCAGTGATTGCATCGACGCGCTCGATGCGGGCTGCGCCCCAAGCAGCATTGGCCAGGACCAGTCCCACCGCACCCGCCAGGAGTCCCCGTGGTGCCCTTGAACCTTCCCGCGCCCGGTAGATCCACTCGGCAATGGCACAGTTGAAGAAGAGGATCAGCCAGGAGACGCCGGCGGTGCCGGTCACGCTGGCGAGCTGGATGACCGGGAGCACCTTGTACTGGAAGGAGCCCACGAAAAAGGGAAACAGCGACCAGACGTAGAACTCCAGCACCACAAACCAGCAGGGGATCAGTACCGTCCACCACGCGCCATAGCGGCGACGGACCTGCGGCACCCACGAAAAGGCCAGGGCCCAGGGAATCGCGAAGAACAGCGCGTACAGATGCACCGCCACGATGCACAGGACCGGCGGCACGTTGGAATAAATGACGAGGGTTTCTGCCAACCAGAAGAAGCAGGTGCAGAGGCCTGCGTAGCCGGTGAGATACGCCAGCAGGGTGTTGCCGGGGGTGTCGTCTTCTCGCAGCGACCAGAGCAGGGGCACATAGAGCACCCACGTGAGGTGGGCCCAATTCAGGGGGGGCGAGGCGATGG
>CAZSZE010000107.1:0-13239 GCA_964610645.1 uncultured Enterobacterales bacterium
CGGCATCGGCGTCGGCGTCGGCGTCTGCATCGGCCTCCACGTCGCCGCTGTCCACAATGATGCCCTTGTTGCCGAGGCAGGCAAACAGGAAGAAGAGGCCGAGAAGTGAAAGTCGCTGCATGGGGACTCCTGATGAGCAGGCAAGGTAGCCGCTCTCCCCCCACCCGGGCAAGCGCGCGAGTGGCCAACTGGTCGGAGCGCGCGAACGGGGTGCCCGAGGACACCCCGTTCAGGATTGGGCGAGCAGTGTGCCTTGGAACGGCCCACGCTCGGATTCGGTTTAGTCGCCGGGGTCGGGGTCGGGAGCGGGCTGCTCCTGGTCGCACGACTCGTTCGTGAGCATCCAGTTGCCGTCCACATCCAGGAGGTGTTCTCCCGTGGCCTCGTCCGTTTGCCAGGTGTCCTCACAGGACTCGTGGCAGTCCTCGAACGCAATCTCCTCCAGCGGGGTGGCACCCTCCACGCCCTCGCCGACCAGGTCAATGGCCCGGATCTGCAGGCAGTAGGGAGTGGTCGGGTCGTCATTGCAGTCGACGCAGGTGACGCCAAAGCCGGTCAGGAAGGAGCAGATGGCGTTGGGGTCGTCATCGCCTTCGAAGAGGAGGGGCACCAGCGGGCGGGTGTCGACTTCGCCTGCGAACACCGCACCACCGAAGTAGCTGCCATCGGGGGCAAACGTGCCCGAGATGAGTAGATCGTCGATGGTGACCTCGTAGTCCGCCACCGCAATGGTCGTGGACTGGGGGCCGATCTGGAAGTACGAACCTTCAAGGGCGCCTTGGGGGAAGGGAATGGTCGGGTCACACCAGGACTGGTGGGTCGGGTCATCGCTGTCTGCGAGGCCCGCACGGACGTTGATGGTCGAGTCCGTCAGCTCCGTGGGGGACAGCAGGAGCTCAAACTCCAGGTACTCCTGAAGCACGGCGCCGACGCCTTCCGGAATGACCACGCGGCCGCTGGCAAGGTTCAGGCTGTAGACCGTGCCATTGATCACGTCGTCGCTCTCCAGGGCTCCCCCCAACTCCGAGGTGCTGAAGGCAATGGAGGCGCTTCCGGTGCAGTATTCGAGGGTAGCGGTGTAGGAGCTACTTGCTGCGAGGGGTGCATCCGGCGTGAAAGTCACGATGTCGAAGCGATCGTTGAGGCTGGAAACACCGGCCACACCTTCGAGAGTGGCCACTGCGGTGTCATCCCCCTTGTTCAGGTGGAACTCCACCAGGCCGCGGTTGTAGAAGTCGGTGCTGTCGACCGCGGGAAATGTCTCACGAATTTCCACCTCGCAGCCTAGGTCGGCGCTGGTGTCGTCCGTTGCGTCCTTGTCGCTGTTGCAGCCGAGAATGGCCAAGGCGATCAGGGGAAGTGTGCGATGCATGAAGGTCTCCTGGGTTCAAATCTGGGCACGCAACTTAGTTCGCCCCGCGCCTGGGTGTCAACGCGCAAGTGTCCAGGAATTGCGAGGGGTTGAAACTACTCTTCGTTCGCGGCCGCTGCGGGGGACTCATCGGCCGGGACCTCCGCACCCAAAGCCAGAAACCTCAGGCGGAGATCGTGCAGCAAAGCGTGGAGGTGTCGGGCTTCTTCGGCATCGAGATTTCCCTGGGTCTTATGTTCAAGAATACCAAGAAGATCAATGGTTTGTCTGGCCAGTTGACGGTCCGGCGTGCTTTCCTCCGGGCCTTCACCCAGGTGGTAGAGAGCCGACACGTAGAGGGAGTAGACAAACGATGAGAAGCTGACGCCGGGTTTGGGCATTCCCTGGTCTCCGTGCCACCTGTAACCGCTGCCTGGGTTATTTGGCGGGCAACAAGGATGTGCCGTGAAGATCCCCTGGATGTTGCTCCTGCTGTTTTCGGTTCCGGCATTGGCCCGCGGCCCTGAGTCGGTTGAGGAGACCTATGCGCAGGCCGAGAAGTTCCTGAAGCGCGGGTACTACGTGAAGGCGCTGGAGGAATTCCAGTCGATTCGCAACCACCACCGGGACCACCCCCTCGCGGTGGAGGCGGAGTTGGCGATTGCGGATGTGTACTACGAGCAGGGAGAGTGGGACCTGGCCCGGATGAGCTACAGCGACTTCCAGCGGCTTCACCCGCGTCACGTTCGCCTGGATTACGCCGTGTACCGCCATGGCTCGGCTGCGCTGCAGAAGGCGTCGCGCATCGCAGACCGGGATCAGACCTGGACCCAGCAGGCGGTGAACACCTGGTCGAATTTCTCCCAGCGCTTTCCCGAGTCCGCGCACGGGGAAGAAGTCGAGGAGCAGCTGGCGGAGAGCCGGGAGCGCCTGGCCCACAAGGAGTTTCGAATCGGCCGGTTCTACTACAAGCGCGAGGCGTGGGCGGCCGCCAGGGGGCGCCTGGAAGGCATGGTACAGCGGTATCCGAGCTCTGCTGATCTGCCCCGGGCCCTGGCGATGCTGGCCGTGTGTGCGGAAAGGCTGGGAGAGATTGGGCTCGCAGCGGAATTGGCAGAGCGCCTGGTGACGGATCACCCGGAGGCGGTGCGGGCGCGACAGCATGTGCGCCGCCGGGCTGCTGGGCTCCTGAAACCAGCCGAAAAGACGTCGGACGAGTAGCCCGTCAGACGACCATTCCACCGTCGACATCGATGCAGCGACCCGTGAAATAGTCGCACTCGATAATGAACTTCACGGCCAGGAAGATCTCTTCCGGATCGGCTGCCCGGCGCAGGGGCACCATCTTCAACATGCCCTCCAGCACGTCGGGACGCATTCCCTGTAGAATCGGGGTGTCCACGAAACCCGGGGCGACGGCGCCTGTCCGGATGCCGTAGCGGGAGAGCTCGCCAGCCCAAAGCTTGGTGTCTGCGACCAGGCCCGCCTTTGCGGCGGAGTAGTTGGACTGCCCCCGGTTTCCATGACGGGCCACGCTGGAGATGTTCACGACGACCGCGCTCGGGGTGTTGGAGGCAATCACCTGGGCCGCGAAATCGCGCGTGCACAGGAAGGGGCCGGTGAGGTCCACATCGATCACGGCCTGCCACTTGGACAGGGACATGGTCTTGATGGCGCCGGTCTCCCGGTCCTTCTTGACCAGCAACCCGTCCCGGAAGATTCCGGCATTGTTGACGAGGCAGTTGAGGCCGTCCATGGCTTCAGCCGCGCCCTTGATCATGGCGGCCACACTTTCCTCGTCCGCCACGTTGGCTTCCAGGCCCACGACGCTTCCGGCCAGGCCCTCGGATGCTTGCTCCACTTCCCGAAGGCCATCGGCGTTTAGATCACCGATCACGACGCTTGCGCCGGCCTTTGCCAGAGAAAGGGCGAAATGCCGGCCCATGCCCGAGGCGCCGCCGGTGACGAGTGCTTTTGTGTCTTGCAGATTCATTGGGGGCCCTTGTTTGTGGAGCCCCCTGATAACCCAGCACCGTTGCGGGTCGACTTGCAGTCGTTGTCGGCTAGGTGGGCCCGATGAAGTGGATCGGGTGCTCAGACAATTCAAAGAGCAGCTCGTTCCGGTATCCCTTGGGATCCCCGCCCAACTGGAAGGGCATGGCCTCGTCTACGATGACGCGCACCCGCTCGACATAGAAGTCATGCATGCGGGGGTGGGAAAAGCCGTCTCGGGCGGCTGCGGGCATGAACCAGGCGGATTCCACGGGGCCAATGTTCAGGAGACGCAGATGAAAGCGGTCTCCGCGGTTTGAAGCGTGGGGAAAGAACTTCAAGCCATACCCCACCACCGGCGAGGTTGAGCCGCCCAGGAACGTGGCGGGTCCCTGGTACAAGACCTCGCCCGTGGGGATGGGATCGCCCGTCTCACTGCCATCGGTGCTGATCCGGTAGGCGGGAGCCCCCAGGTTCACCACGGTGACGTGCGGTGGGCTCCGGCGAATGTACTTGGGCACCGTGACGCCGAGGCCTGCCAGAAGGTAGCCGGTGAATCCCGAGAACAAGCCGGACAGGGGCGAGTCCGCCCACCGGTTCTTCAAGTCGTAGTAGTCGTTGAGAACGGCAGCGTCGTAGCCCACGCCTCCGAACGGGAAGAGGGTGTTCTCACAGCGAACCATGCGAAGGGGAACGGTCTTGTGTACGTCGCCGGCCTTGAAGGTCGCGAGGTCCCGCACCGGGTTCCGCCCGGATCCCATCAGGCGGGCAAGTGCGTTTCCCGTGCCCAGGCGCAGCACGCCTACTTGCGGAAGCCGAGGGGCGCTGTACCGGTGTTTGTCGAGGGTGTTCACCGTGTCCATGATGGTGCCGTCACCCCCGCCGGCGAAGATCGTGGGGTATTCCCGCTCGATGCACAGGCCCACCACCTCCTCTGCGTGTTCCTGCGATTCGGTGAGGAAGACGTGATCCGGACCCACCAGTCGCTGGACGGACTTCGCCAGGCGCGGGGTGACCCGGCCTGCATTGGCGTTCAGGATGACCCCAAAGGGGCCATCGGGAATCAGGTGTTGGGGCAGCATCATGCTCTAGGTTGATCCAGCACAATCCGTGCCGGGCTGAAAACCGCGATTCCTTCCAGGAAAGCGGGGCTTTCTGCCACCGTATCTACACGCTTTTCTGCTCTACTGCCACCCTTTCTACGCACCCAGGTTCTCTACGAGGGTGTAGACGCTCTCCAGAGCGCTGGGGAGTGCATCCGGGTTGCGGCCACCGGCCTGTGCCATGTCAGGGCGGCCTCCTCCGCCTCCGCCGACCACCTTTGCCACCTCCCGCACGATGTTTCCCGCGTGAACCCCTCGTTCCACGAGGTCCTTGGTCGCTGCGGCGACGATCTGGACGCTGCCGCCCTCCCGGGACCCCAGCACCACCAGCACGGAATCAAGCTTGGAGCGAATGCGGTCTGCCTCGTCTCGAAGGGTGGAGGCGTCCCCGGGCAGCTCGGCAGCCACGACGCGAATCCCGTTGATTTCCCGGGCCATTTCACTCAGATCCCCCGCGGTGAGGCGAGCAAGCTCTCGTCGGGACGCTTCCAGCTCCTTTTCCAGGCGCTTGCGATCGGTGAGCAGGCGCTGCAGGGCTTGGGGCAGGTCCTCCACCGTGGATCGAACCTTCTTGGCTGCCTCGGAGGCGGCCTGGTCGCGGTTTCGCACCCACTCCAGGGCACCGGGCCCCGTGAGTGCCTCGATACGTCGCACGCCGGCTGCAATGCCGCTCTCGGAGGTGATTCGGAACAACCCGATGTCGCCGGAAGCCTTGGCATGGGTTCCCCCGCACAACTCCATGGAAAAGCCGCCGATGGACACCACCCGGACCTCGTCCCCATACTTCTCGCCGAAGAGGGCCTGGGCCCCGGCCTCCCGTGCTGCATCCACGTCCTTCAGCTCGGTCTCCACGGGTTCGTTCTGCAGAACGTGGCCGTAGACGAGGTCTTCCACACGCACCAACTCCTCGGGGGTCATGGGCTTGTGGTGGGAAAAGTCGAAGCGCAGTCGGTTTGCATCTACGAGAGATCCCTTCTGCACCACGTGGTCGCCCAGCACCTGCTGCAGTGCTTCGTGAAGGAGGTGGGTGGCGGTGTGGTTGAGCCGGGTGCGGTCCCGGGAGGATTCATCCACCGCAAAGGTGGCTTCCTGGTGGACGGAGAAGTCGCCGGACTCCATGTGTCCCAGGTGCAGAACCACGGACCCGAGGCCCCGCTGCACATCGGTGACGCGAAACACCCCTCCTTCCGTGGAGATCGTTCCCTGGTCGCCCACCTGGCCACCGGCCTCGGCGTAAAACGGCGTTTGTGCACTGATCACCACCCCGGGGTCGCCAGCCGTGAGGTGGTCGCAGAGGCTGTCTTCCTTCACGAGGGCCTGGATTGTCCCGGTGTCGGAGGTGCGGGTGTAGCCGGTGAACTCGGAAGCACCGATGGTGTCCGGGAGCGAGAGGGTGGGGAGGCGGGTTTCGCCGGAGCCCTTCCAGGCCGCCCGGCCTGCTGCCCTCTGTGCTTCCATGGCGGACTCGTAGCCTGCATCGTCCAGTCCAATGCCTCGTTCCTCGGCAATCAGGCGGGTCAGATCCAGGGGAAAACCAAAGGTGTCGTAGAGCTTGAAAACCACCTCTCCGGGCAACACCGTGCCGGAGAGCCCCTCGAACTCCTGTTCCAGGAGTTGAAGCCCCTTGTCCAGGGTCTCGGAGAATCGTTCCTCCTCCGTGCGGACCACCTCGCGGATGAAGTCCCGCCGCTCCCCAAGTTCCGGGTAGGCGACTGACATGCTGTCTACGACCGCGTCCACGGTCTGCCAGAGAAAGGGCTCCTTCAGGTCCAGCTTGACGCCATAGCGAATTGCCCGGCGCATGATGCGCCGCAGCACGTAGCCGCGCTCCTCGTTGGAAGGCATGACGCCATCGGCCACGAGAAACGCGGTGGCCCGAGCGTGATCCGCAATCACCCGCAGGGCCACATCTGTCTCCGGGTCGTCCCCATCGCGAACCCCCGCCAACTCGGCGGCCTTGGCAATAAGTGGCGTGAAGAGGTCCGTCTCGTAGTTGGACGTCACCCCTTGCAGGATGGCGGCAATGCGCTCCAGACCAGCACCCGTGTCGATGGACGGCTTGGGGAGGGGATCCCGGGTGCCATCTGCCTTCTGCTGGTACTGCATGAAGACGAGGTTCCAGATTTCCACGTAGCGGTCGTCTCCCCCGGCGGGGCCCCGGGTGTCATCGGAGATGGGCCGGCCGTGGTCCCAGTGGATTTCAGAGCAGGGTCCACAGGGACCCGTGGGGCCCATGGACCAGAAATTCTCCGAGGCTCCCATGCGCTGCACCCGAGCCTCGGGCACGCCGACCTGGTTCACCCAGATGTCCCAGGCCTCGTCGTCCTCGTCGAAGACCGTGACCCACAGCCGGTCTGGATCCAGGCCGAAGTCCTGGGTGAGAAGCTCCCAGGCCCAGGCGCAGGCCTCTTCCTTGAAGTAGTCACCGAAAGAGAAGTTCCCCAGCATCTCAAAGAAGGTGTGGTGACGCGGAGTCCGCCCGACGTTTTCCAGGTCGTTGTGCTTGCCGGAAACGCGCAGGCATTTTTGAACGGAAGTGGCCCTTTGGTAGGAGCGTGTCTCCTCTCCTGTGAACACATCCTTGAACTGCACCATGCCGGCATTGGTGAAGAAGAGCGTCGGATCATTCGCCGGAATCAGCGGAGAGCTGCGCACGATCTTGTGTTCGCGTGCAGCGAAGGAATCGAGGAAGCGCTGGCGAATTTCTGCGGAGTTCATGGGGCACCCTATCCGGGCCCCTCTCTATCACTGGCCGGAGGACTTGTCGGAGGGACGCACCCAGTCTGAGGTGGAGATTCCGGACATGCGCAGAGCGAGATCCTCCGGGTTGTTGGCAAACCGGTGGGCTTCCTTCTTGGAAATGGTGCCGTCCTGGTGGTGCCAGTACAGCGACTGGTCAAAGGTCTGGGTGCCGTATTGTGCGGTACCGCCCGCCAACAGATCGGTGATTTCTCGGCCCCGGGCCTCCCGGGTAATGCACTCGGTGACCGCACCGGCGTTGATGAGCACCTCGACTGCAGCCACCCGTCCACCGGCCACCGTGGGCACCAGACGCTGTGAAATGACAGCCCGCAAGGACCCGGCCAGGATGTGCCGGATCGACTGTTGGTGCCCGTCCCCGAAGAAGTCCACGACGCGCGTGATGGCTTCCTGGGCGTTCAGGGCGTGGAGGGATGCCATGACGAGATGGCCTGTTTCCGCTGCGGAAAGGGCAATTTCCATGGTCTCCCGATCGCGAATCTCGCTGACGAGGATCACGTCCGGGTCCTGCCGCAGCGCAGATCGCAGGGCCGAGGAGAACCCAACGGAGTCTGCTCCGATCTCCCGTTGGTTGATCAAGGCCATGTCGTCCTCAAATTGGAACTCGATGGGATCCTCGATGGTCAGGACATGGTGGGGCAGGTTTCGGTTGATTTCCTGCACCATGGCCGCCAGGGTGGTGCTCTTGCCTGAGCCGGTAACGCCTGTGAGCAGCACCAGGCCCCGGGGAATCAGGGCGAGCTTCTTCAGCACGGGAGGCAGCTTCAAATCCTCCAGCTCCGGCACTTTGTCCGGAATTGCCCGCAACGCCATGCCCACCTGTTGGCGCTGCTTGTAGATGTTGATGCGGAAGCGCCCAATTCCCGGGACCGCCCAGCCCAGGTCCAGGTCCAAGGTGGATTTGAACCGTTCCCGCTGAGGTGGACTGAGCACGCTCCAGGCGAGACGGCCTACCTGTTCTCCGGTGAGTGCAGCAGCGCCTGGCAGGGGGCCGAGCTTTCCGTTTACCCGGATGAGGGGGGGGCGGTCGGCCTTGAGGTGGATGTCGGAAGCGCCTTCGGCGAGGGCGGCTTTGCAGATTGCTGGGAGATCCATGGAGGGAGCGTACCTCTGGGGGGTGGAAATTCTCTGAGACTTGGCGGCTCGGGCTCGGGCTCGGACTCGACAACTCGACAACTCGACAAACTCGACAAGCTCGAGGCTCGAGTTTGTCGACCTTCGAGCCTCGAGTTTGTCGAGCTTCGAGCCCGAGCCCGAGCCCGAGCCCGAGCCTGAGGCCGATCCCGGGGCGGTGGCGCGGGGAAGAACCACTTCCGGATTGCCCTGGGAAGTGCGGCGGAGCTCTGCGCGGTGTTGGACCTGGTGCAGCCGGGAGAGGCGGCGTACTTCCAACAGAGACTCCGACGAATCGGAGCCATGCTCGCTCGAATGTCGAAGTGAGGGGTGCCTTCTTCCAAGGCATCGCTTGCGGGAGTCCTTCCGCGGCCCCTGCCTCTACGGACGCGGGCTCGCGGCCGCCCCGTTGGTGGCCTTGCCGTTCTTGGCTTTTCCGTTCGTGGTGGGGGCGACGTCTTGGGTCGGCTCCTTCTTGGTCTCGTCTTGCTCAGTCCCGTCCTCGTCCGTCATACCGATTTCGTGGTGCTTCAGGATAGCGGTTCGCAGTGCGGCCATGGCTTCCGGGTGTTCCGTCAGGTACTTCTTGGCGTTTTCGCGGCCCTGGCCGATTCGCTCGTCGCCCAGGGAATACCAGGAGCCGGACTTCTGGACCAACTCCAGCTCCACGCCCATGTCCACCAGTTCCCCCGTGAGGGAGATGCCCTTGCCGTAGATGATGTCGAACTCGGTGCGCCGGAAAGGGGGGGCCACCTTGTTCTTGACCACCTTGACCCGGGTGCGGTTCCCAAGGATCTCTTCTCCCTGCTTGATGGAGCCGATGCGGCGGATGTCCAGGCGCACGGAAGCGTAGAACTTGAGGGCGTTGCCGCCGGAAGTGGTTTCGGGGTTTCCGAACATCACGCCGATCTTGTGGCGCACCTGGTTGATGAAGATCAAGAGGCAGTCCGACTTGCTCACGGCTGCGGTGAGCTTGCGCATGGCCTGGGACATGAGGCGGGCTTGCAGGCCCGGAAGGCTGTCTCCCATGTCGCCCTCCAACTCCGACTTGGGCACCAGGGCCGCCACGGAGTCGATCACGATGACGCCCACGGCGTTGGAACGCACGAGGGTCTCGGCGATTTCCAGAGCCTGCTCCCCGAAGTCGGGTTGGGAGATGAGCAGTTCATCCACCTGGACCCCGAGGGCCTCCGCGTACTGGAGGTCCAGGGCATGCTCGGCATCGATGAAGGCCGCCACCTGGCCCTTGCGCTGGGCTTCCGCCACGACGTGCAGCGTCAGTGTGGTCTTTCCGGAGGACTCGGCCCCGTAGACTTCGCAAATCCGCCCCTGGGGCATGCCGCCGATTCCGAGGGCCACGTCGAGTCCGATGGAACCCGTGGAGATGGCGGCGACCTTCGGGCGCTCTTTGCCGTCCATTCGCATGATGGCGCCCTTTCCGTATTGGCGCTCGATGGCGGTGATGGCGGTGTTGATGGCCTTGGTTCGTGAGGGGTCGAGGGGCATGATTTTGTTCTCCAGAGAGGGTGTGATTTGAAGGTAGCCCAGGGGCCGGCCAGAAAATGTCCGGGGGGGCTACCGGGGGGGTGGGGTGGGGGGAAGGTCCTGAAGCTTGCGCCTCAGCATGTCCATAGCAAGGTGGGTGGTGAGGTGGAGGATTCGGTCCCGGTTGCCAAAAAGAGAGAGGGCGCGGTGGGCAGAACCACCCTCCCAGGCCAGGGCCATGTGCACCGTTCCGACGGGCTTCTCGGGCGTTCCACCGGTGGGGCCGGCGATGCCGGTGGTGCCGATGCCCCAGGTGGTGGAGGCACGGGCCCGCATGCCTTCTGCCAGGGCGATGGACACCGGCTCGGAGACCGCGCCGTGGGCGGTGAGCAGGGGCTCCGGCACCCCGCAGGTGCGCACCTTGGCCTCGTTGGAATAGGCACAGACCCCCTCCACCACGTATGCGGAGGCGCCGGGCACACTTGTGAGGGCCGCGCAGATGCGGCCGCCGGTGCAGGACTCGGCCACCGCAATGGTGTCTCCACGCGTCGCCAACAGCTGGCCGACAAGAGCCTCCAAGGGAGGGGTGTCAATGCCCAGACAGGAGGTGCCCACAGCGCGTTGAACCGTGCTGGCCAGAGTGTCCAGGTGCGCCGGATCAAAGGCCCCCGGAGCATCCAGCAGGAGGCGGATTTCCGGGGCGCTGGCCCGGTAGTGAAGGTGTACCTCTTCGGGCAATTCCACCGCGGCAAGCCGGTCCTGCACCGTGGCCTCGGCGATGCCGATGCACCGGAGTTGGCGCTGCTTCCGCGGCACCAGGGCGTGCTGCTCCAGGAGCCACGGACGCAGGGTGTTCGCCCACAGGGCCCGCATCTCCGAGGGAACGCCCGGGAGAAACCAGGCGGTGGCGCCCCGGTGGGTGAGATGAAAGGCCGGGGCGGTCCCGCGGGGGTTCTCGATGGCGGTGGATCCCTCCGGAAGGACCGCTTGTTTGCGGTTGGCCTGGGCCATGGGAATGTTCAGGGCTGCAAATCGCTGCTCCACCCACTCCAGGGCCTGTGGTTGCAGAGAAACAGGCACGCCTGCCCAGGCGGCGGCTGCCTCGGCCGTCCGGTCGTCTGAGGTGGGACCCAGGCCTCCTGTGCACACCACGATGGGGGCATCCTCGGCAGCCCGTTCCAGGGCGGAACAAATGTCGTCGATTCGATCGCCCGCCACTCGCAGGCCCTGCACCTTGCACCCGATCATCCGCAGCTCCCGGGCGAGCCACGGACCGTTTCCATCGGCCAGGCGCCCGTCGATCAACTCGTCACCCAGGGCCAGGAGGACTACATTCGGGCTGCCGCCTGCCATCAAACCCTCCGTTGGCATGCTGAACATACGTACAGTAACATGGGCGGAAGGCGAGGCAAGAAATGGGGCGAGCATTGGGCCTGGATGTGGGCACAAAGACCATTGGCGTGGCGGTTTCCGACCCCCTGGGCATTTCCGTGCGTCCGGTGTGCACCCTGCGTCGCAAGGGCGTGCGCCAGGATGTGGAGCGCCTCGCGCCCATCGCCCGGGAGCAGGAGGTGGAGACCCTGGTGGTGGGATTGCCCCTGGAGTTGGACGGAGAGGAGGGGAGGTCTGCCCGCCTGGCCCGCCAGGTGGGGGATGCCCTGGGCGAGGCACTGGGCCTGGCCCCGGTCTACGTGGACGAGAGGTACTCCTCGGTGGATGCCGAGCGGGTGCTGGTGCAAGCCGACTTCTCTCGCAAGAAGCGCAAGAAGGTCATCGACCAGGCTGCAGCCATCCTGATTCTCCAGAGCTGGCTCGAGCACGGGAACTGGTCCCAGACCTGATCAAAAGAAGGAACGCCCCACCGGGGTTGCCGGCGGGGCGCTCAAAGAAGCTTCCGGGTCTTCTACTGGACGTTCAGGCTGGTCGTAGCGCCCGAGAAGAGCTGCAGGCGAACCGGCAGTCCATCGGGGCCCTTGGCCAGGCCGTCGTTCAGGAAGTAGATGCCCAGGCCGCCATATCCCGTGCCCAGGTCGCTTAGGTTGGAGCCCGGAATCTGGATGCTGCCATCATCGTTGAACCGGCACATCACAGCGCTCGAGTCATCAGCGGTGTTGGCAAACGCCAGGATGCCGCCTTCCCGGTTGGACGAACCGTCATAGGTCAGGCGCACATTGGCGTTGCCGGACACCACGGCGGCCGTGGGGGTTCTCCAGGTGACAGCACCGGGCATCGTGGCGAAGTCCTCTTCGTTCCAGGGGCCCATGTAGTCACTGGCATCTCCAGGGGTCTCGATGCTCAGGCGGTCGCCGCCCTCGAACTCCGGACGGTCGGACTCAACGCCGTCAGAACCCAACTCGTGGATCTCCGTGTGGTAGTAGCCACGTGCATCGCTGGTGTTGCGCTCAAGCCGTGCTGCCGACCTTCCGTTGGCCTTGATGTCCATGCGGCTACCGACGGAGCGGAGGTCGCTGGGGATGCCGGGGGAGGCGCTTGCAGGCATGAAGGCACCGATGTTGTTGGTGTCCACGGTCTGGCACTCGTCGTTGCCCAGGAAGTCCCAGGGGTTCGAGCAATACTCGATGTCGCCCTTGGGCTCATAGAACAGGGCGGAGGCATGGTCGGCATCGACCTGCTTGCCCTCTTCGATGACGCTGGAGAGGTTCTCGGCCGTCACCGCACCGGTGATGCGGCAGACATCGATCTCCAGGTCCGGAACCGGGAAGCACTGTCCGTCCATGCCGTTCTGGTCCACTTCGCAGAAGTGGGCGCCGCTGGGGCAGTCCGTGTAGATGCTGTAGGTCGGGCTGTACCAGTTGCGGGCGGCCACGTGGGTGCTGCCGTCAAAGGACACGGTGGCACCGGCCAGTACGGAGACCACGAAGTACCCGTCCTCATCGGTGGTTGCACTGGTGCGGGAGCCGTTGCTGATCGCGGTGACTTCCGCGCCCCGAACCGGGAAGCCCAGGAAGTCGATGACGCGGCCACTGGCGCAGGTGGGAATGGTGCCCTGGTCTGCGTTCCACCAGGAGAAGTGGGTGGCGGCAAAGGCAAAGCGGAGGTTTCCTTCTTCGTCCTCGGAGACAGCACCTTCGCCTTCTTCAATCCAGCGGCGGCGCTCGGGGTCAAACGACCAGGTCTGGCGGGTCTCGCCAGCAGCCGTGCGGTACACGTTGGCCAGTTCGCCGTTCGTGATGGGCATTTCGACGTCGGCGCTCTCGCCTTCACCCAGGTTGAGCTCGTCACCGTTGTCATCGGTCAGGGTGACATCCACCATGCCGTAGGAGATCAACTGGTTGTTGACCAGGGCGTCCTTGGAGGTGCCGCCTTCGCCAAACGCCAGGGCTTGCAGGTCGCCAGGACCGGCCAGCATTTCGGGGGTGGAGGGGTCCAGGTGCGCAACGGACACGGTCACCGTGCCGCTGTAGGCGCTGCCGT
>CAZSZE010000108.1:0-13078 GCA_964610645.1 uncultured Enterobacterales bacterium
GCCGGTCTGGGAGGTTGTGGCCCTGACCTATACCGGGACAGACCAGTCCTTTGTCGTGCCCGATGGGGTCATCGAATTGGAGGTCAAGCTTTGGGGGGCAGGCGGTGGAGGCTCGGGGGCGGAGGGCTCAGGGGATGAGGGTGCCGACGGCGGGCCGGGTGGCTACGCCAGCGCGACGCTCTCCGTGGTACCGGGAACCGCTTTGCTCGTGGTGGTTGGGCAGGGCGGAGGACCGGGCAACCGTACTGCTCGTCCCGCTGCAAGCTACGGCGGGGGGGGGCAGCCCGGGAACAAGTCGAGTCGGTGGGCGGGATCAGGTGGCGGGTTCAGCGGAATTTTTGGGGGAAACGTGCAGCAGGATGCTGTGTTTGTCATCGCCGCGGGCGGAGGGGGTGGGGGATATGGCTATGGATACACCTTCCCGGGAGATGGGGGCGCGGGTGGCGGCGTGCAGGGGGAGGATGGAGGGACAGGTGACAACTGGCCCAACTACCCGGCCGCCCATGGCGGAGGAGGAGCGACCCAGACCGAAGGGGGATCAGCTGGAGTCGATTGGCAGAGCCCCAACAACTCGACGGCGGGTGGGCCCCTGCAAGGAGGTACCGGGGGCGATCGCTTTGATGACTGTGGCACCGGTGGCGGTGGCGGCGGGGGCTACTTTGGGGGCGGGGGTGGAGGTGGCGCCCAGGACTCGGGTGGGGGGGGCGGCGGCTCCTCCTGGTTTGGGCACATGTCCGTGACCGACGGCGTGACTGAAAGGAGTGATTTCATTTCGGCACCCCTTGCTTCGGAAGAAGGCTACGTGGCGGGCGTGGCAAATGGCGGCACACAGGCACCGCCCACTGACATACAAGATGGGGCAATTGCGGGCGGAAACGGCCTGGTGATTATCCGGTATCTTGAGCCGAACAGCGGCTCTGACTGAACGGGCCTGACTGAACGACGCTCCTACTGCCACACGTCGTTGCACGCCGTGCCGGGCCAATCCCCACCGTTCGAGAAGAAACTCGGGTCTTCTCCCCAGGTGGTGCAGACCGAGTTGGTTCCCGAGGAATTGATGATTCGAAGAAGAAAGGAGAGGGTGTCCAGCCGGGCCTGGTCGCACTGGAACAAGGTGGTGCCCACGTCGCCGGTCGTGGTGTTGTTCAGCACGACGTCGCTCGGCGAGCTCACTATCGGCAGTGCCAGGTAGAGAGAGTCCCACCAGCCATTCTCGTCAAAGCCATAGCTGGAGGCTGGCACATCGTGGTAGTCCTCCTGCCAACCATATTGGACGCCGGTCTGGGTGAGGGTCAGCTCGCCACCGCTGCTCCAGCCAATGGTGTAAAACAGGTACCAGTAGCTGTTGGTCGCGGGATCGCAGCCGTAGTTCAACGCTGCGTGGGCCGAGCCATTGTCCTGGGTCGGGTAGCTCGGGTTCGAAGTGTCCACGCCCAGGTACATGTCACCGGTGTACTGGTCCGAACCGGAATCGTTGGTGCCGTCGGTGTCGGCGGTGTCGTCGTTGTCGGAGGCTGCATCACACGCGGGGTCACTGGCACACGATGGATCATCACAATCCATCAGGTCGTTGTCATCGTTGTCCAGGTAGTCCGAGCACTGGCCAGCGACCGCTCCCTCTCTTTCCGTGAGACAGCCCATTGGCAGGGTCAGGAGAATCAGGGGTAGAAATCGCATTCGATACCCTATCAGCTATCGGTTGCCTCGCATGCAGCCCTTGGCATCCACCACCCACTCGGAGGACTCGCAGGTGATTCTGGTCGCTTCTACTCGGCGCTTCTACTCGTCCGTCGGGGCGGGGATTGATCGGCGAATCGGGTGGTTTTGAAGGAACTCCTCGACCTCTTCCTCGCTCAGTCCGTCGGGGATGCGCGTCACCTCCAGGGAGCCGTCCTCCATCTCTGTGACCTGTGCGCGGCCTGTGACCTCATGTGGGTGGTGAGGGTTTCCCTCCACAAACCCCCGGGTCAGGGTGATGGAGTGCTCCCCATCGTCGGTGGCCACCAACAGATCCACGTCGGTGCCCTCGGGCCCCACGCCGAACTCCACGAACTCGTAGACCCCCAGCTCCGCCGCCGGCACGCCGTCGATTTCCAGGATGATGTCGCCTGTCTTCAGCCCGTAATTCTCGGCGGGGGAGCGCGGAAAGACCCTTGAAACCCGAATACCGAACTCGTCTTCTTCCAGGGAGATTCCAAGCCCGGCTGGTTTCCAGTCCGGCACCGACAGCTGCACCTCGTGCTCACCGTTTTTCTCCACGGTCACCGTGACTGGGTCTCCCCAGATGGTCAGCACCCCTTCTCTCCTCATGGCTTTCAGGGAACACTCCCCTGGCCGGCCGTAGAGGAAGAAGTCGCCGTCTTCATCTACCAGGGCTCTTCGGCCGCAGCTGGCTTCGACCCAGACGGTTCGTTCGGGCAGCATCGCTGCATTCTGCACGTTGCCACTGATGGCGCCGGCCTGGGCCTGGTCCACGGGAGGGGAGCGCAGATCGGGGCCCTCCGGCAGATCGGGGCCCGGTTCCGCTGAGGTCCGGGAAAAGGAACCAGCCGGTTGTGGGCCCCGTGGACGGGTCCTTTCAACAGATTTGAGTGTCCCGGTGGTTTCCACCGGGTGGAAAAACCACCACGCAAGTGCCGCAGCCAGGATGCCTCCGAACCACCATCGTCCCCGTGTGCCCATCCGTATCCTTCACGCTTGAATCGGCCTAGTAGCTACAGCTTCCCGCGGTGGTGCTTCCCACCCAGGTCCCGCCCCCATCGCCGCAGATTTCGATGGGAAACCGCGCATGGTTCCAGACCTGCACCTCGTCGATGGTTCCATCGAAGAATGCCCTGCTCCCACTGTTCCATCCGCCGATCTCCAGGTCGGCGGCTGCATCCGCTGGGCCGGAGGCGACGTGGTTGGCCACCTCCACTGCGTTGACGAACAAGCGCATGATGGTGCCGTCATAGGTGCCTGCGAGATGCACCCACTGGTTGGCTGGGAAGGAGGGGGGTGGGTACCAGGCGGACTCGATCACGCCGCCGATCTCCAGGCGCCACAGAATGCGGCCGTCGGTGCCGCCGCTGGAGAGGGAGAGTCGATAGTTGTTTTCGGCTCCGCCGGTGACGATGTGGGGTACCGCGTTGGCCCAGGGGTAGGCGCTGACGTAAATCCAGGCTTCCAAGGTCACGTCGGTGCCGCTCAGGCTGGAGAGTACTCCCGGGGCCTCGACCCAGTCGTCGGCGCCGTCGAACTGGATGCCATGGCCACACTGGCCCGTGGTCCAAACCGCGCTTCCATTCACTGTGCCGTGGTGTGCGTTGCCCGATCCATCCAGGGCGGAGGTGCCGCTGCCTTCTTCAAAAGAGTAGGACGCCACGAGGTGGGAGTCCGGGGCAGGGGTGCAGGCAGAACCGCACACGTTGCCTTCGTCCACCTGGCCGTCGCAATCGTTGTCGATGCCGTCGCAAATTTCTGTGGCACCGGGGTTCACCGCAGGGTCGTTGTCGTCGCAGTCCTGGTGGGCCGGGTAGCCGTCACCGTCCGCATCGGTGGGGCCGGTGTCGGTGTCCGAATCTGAATCGGTGTCTGCATCTGCATCTGCATCTGCGTCTGCGTCTGCGTCTGCATCCGCGTCTGCATCCGCGTCGGCATCGGCATCGGCATCGGCATCGGCATCGGCATCCGCATCCGCATCTGCATCTGCGTCTGCGTCTGCGTCTGCATCTGCGTCGGAATCCGCATCAGCATCCGCGTCCGCATCAGCGTCTGCATCAGCATCGGCATCCGCCTCGGACCCGGTGTCGTTGGTCACCTTGGCGGTGTAGTCCAGGTTCCAGACGCAGCCGCCCAGTGTCAGGGAGAGAAAGAGAAATTGCATGGGTTCGTCCCGAAACGAGAGTGCAGAACCAACCTATCCTGCAGTTGAAGGGGGGGGAGGGGAAGACAAACCTGCAGGTTTCTCCAGAGCGGCTATAATTTGCGCCGCCGGAGGTTCTCGTGCGCATGATTCCCGCCGTTCTTGCCGTGTTCCTGGCCGCTTGTACGGACTACGGACTCAATGAGCGCAAGGATGAGACCTACATCCAGCCCACCATTTCCGTGGAGCCGGCCTCGCTTGCCTTTGCCCTGGCGACCCTTGCGGTACCAGAAACCGACGTGTTCCAGGTCACGAACGTGGGAAGTGCCCGCCTGGAGATCTCAAGCATGACCCTGTTGGGTTCGGGGAACTTCAGCTTCACCGCCCCGGACTTCTCGGCGGGCCTGGAACCGTTGGAGAGCCTCGAGGTGGTGGTGGAGTACACCCCGGATGAGACCGGTGTCCAGGACGATGCAGCGGTCTTCATCGAGAACTCGGATCCCTACAACGCCGTGGTCCAGGTGCCTCTGGTGGGCCAGGTGGACATGCCTCTGGTCGTGATTTCCCCCAGCCCGCTGGACATGGGGCAGGTTGTCACAGACGAGTTCGCTGAAGACACGCTCTTTCTCACCAGCGCCGGGCAGGTACCCGTCACCCTCAACCGATGGGAGGTGTCCGGCGATGCCTTCAGCCTGGTGGAAGGGGACGCTTGGCCCATGACCCTGGAGCCCGGCGAGGAAACCACCCTGGGTGTGACCTTCGCCCCGACGGAAGCAGGGTCCTTTTCTGAGACGTTTGTGGTGCACACGGAGTCACCGGCGCCCGATGCCAGCGCGCTTCTGTTGGGAGAGGCCCTTTCCGCTGATCCCATCGCCGTGTGCAGCGTGGACCCTGCCGAGGTGAGCCCAGGCGAGCCGGCCACGTGGGTGGGAAGCGCCTCCTATGACGCCGCCGGGTACCAGATCATCCAGTGGGACTGGAACCTTCTTGCACGCCCCTCGGGATCCACCGCGAGCTTTCCGACGGGATCCGCAGCGGATCGCCCGGGTTTCGTGCCGGACCTGGCCGGAGAGTACCGGGCCCGCTTGATGGTGACCAACGAGCTGGGAATGGTGTCGACTCCCTGTGTGGCCACCTTGTTGGCGACCCCGGAAGAGGATCTCTGGATCCAGATGAGCTGGACCCATTCCGGCGACGACATGGACCTGCATCTCTTGCGGCCGGGCGGAGCGCTGCGCACGAGCAACGACTGCTACTACGCGAACTGTCGTGGAGGCGGCCTGGACTGGGGAGCGCCAGGCGTGACTGCAGACAATCCGGTGTTGGACCTGGATGACATCAGCGGAACCGGCCCCGAGAACATCAATGTTTCGAGCCCCGAGACCGGGACCTTCACGGTCTATGTCCACGACTACCCGGGGAGTGTCTACTCCGCAGCCAACAACGTCACGGTCACGATTTTCGTCGGGGGCTACCAGGCCTGGACGGACACGCGGCCCATTTCCGGGGAGGACTTGGACGAGGCGTTTGCAGAGGTCCAGTGGCCATCGGGCGTTGTGACGGGCCTCTAGCCCGGGTAGCGTTCATCTCATGAAGATCACCCTGGTCAGTCCCTACCCGGACATCACCAACTACGGGTTGCGCATCCTGTCTTCGGTGTTGCGGGAGGCGGGCCACGAAACACAGGTGATCTGCCTGCCGGACTTTTCGGGCGATGGCGAGATCGCCCACGTGGAGATGCGGCGGGATCGGTACACCCCCCAGGCCATCGAGCGCTTTCTGGAGTTGACCCGGGATGCGGACTTGGTGGGCATCACCCTGATGACCCACTATTTCGACAGCGCACTGCAGCTGACCCGGGCGTTGAAGGCGGTTTCGGACATTCCGGTCATCTGGGGCGGGTTCCACCCCTCCGCGCGGCCCGACGAGTGTGCATCCCACGCGGACTACGTGGCGGTAGGCGATGCAGAGGACCTGATCCTGTCCCTTGTTGACCACCTGGAGCGGGGGGATCTGGACGATCTCTCCCACATCGCGGGCCTCACCTGGCGAAAAGGGGACGCCATCGTAAAGAACGGTGTGGGCGACCTGGAACAGGACCTGGATGCCTACCCCACCCCGGATTTCGGCCCCGAGGGGCACCACGTGCTCTTCGAGGGGGAGATTGTCCCGGTCACCGGAGACCTGCTGCGCCGCTACCTGCACAACGGCACGGTCTCCCGCATGTTTGGCAAGACCGGCTACCAGACCATGACCGGGCGGGGCTGCCCCCACGCCTGCACCTATTGCGGCAACAGCTTCACCCGCGACCTCTACAAGGGGCAGCGCTATGTGCGCTATCGATCCGTGGAGCACGTCATCCGGGAGCTGGAAGACGTGAAAGAGCGCTACCCCTTTATCGACTTCTTCTGGTTCTCCGACGACTCCTTTTTTGGGCGCGATCTGCCGGACATGCTGCTCTTTTCTGCGGAGTACAAGCGCCGCATCGGAGACCCCTTCTACCTGCTGGGCAGCCCGGGCACGATCACCGAGGAGAAGTACGCAGCGCTCGTGGATGCCGGTCTCCATTGCATCCAAATGGGCATCGAGCATGGCAGCAAGCGCATCCAGAAGCTCATGCGCCGCTCCACCATGGGCAACGACAAGATCCTGGAGAGCGCGGAGATCATCGCCCGCTACTCGGATCGCACGGCCCCGCCCCAGTACGACGTGATCTACGATCTGCCCTACGAAACGGTGCAGGACAAGATCGACACCCTGAAGCTCATCGCCAGGCTTCCCAAGCCCTACAAGCTCCAGGTGTTCAGCGTGATCTTCTACCCGGGCACCTCCCTCCACACCCTGGCGACCCGGGATGGCTTGATCCACGACGAGCGGGCCGAGATCTACGACAAGATGTACTTCGAGAAGAACGACAACTACCTGAACACCCTGCTGTACCTGGCACGGTCCGGGCGGTTCCCACAGGGCTTGTTGGAATTGCTGATCGAGGAGCGGGTCGTAAAGGCCATGACCTCCGACTACATGCGGCCGGCAGCGGGGGTCTCCAAACACCTCATCCGGGGGGTCCGCTCCCTGATGAACAACCCGACCCTCACCCGGGCGCGGGCCCTGGGGACCTTCCAGGCGCGGCTTGAGGGGATGACAGGGGCCAATGCGGGGGCGGCTGCGCCCTGGGGGGTTTCGTAGCCCGGGATCGGGAGGGCACAGGGGCCCGCCCCTACCATCTCTTATGCGCTCTCCTCTCCCCACTCCGCCTCCCGGCGGTAGATGGTTCGGGCGGTGATGCCCAGCAAGCTGGCCGCCAAGGTCTTGTCCCCACCGCATGCCCGAAGGGTCTCCAGGATCACCTGGCGCTCGATTTCCTTGATGGGGGTGCCCAGGGGGAAGACCAGGTTTCGGGGCGTGCCGCGGCCCTGGTGCAAGGCCGCGGGCAGCGTGTCCACGTCGATCAGTCCACCCCGGGACAGGACCACGGCCCGTTCCAGGATGTTCTCAAGCTCCCGGACATTCCCGGGCCAGTCATGGTTGGACAGCATCTCCATGGCCTCGGGCGTCAGCCCCTCGATGGCCTTGTTGTTTTTTCGGGCGTACACACCCAGGAAGTGCGTGGCCAGCAGGGGGATGTCCTCGACCCGATCCCGCAGGGGAGGCACGGACAGTTGAATCACGTTCAGGCGGTAGTAGAGGTCCTGCCGAAAGGTGCGAGCCTGCACGGCGGCCTCCACGTCCTGGTTGGTGGCCGAGACAATGCGGGCCTCCGACTTCAGCGTGCGCGTGCCGCCGACCCGTTCGTATTCCCCGTCCTGGAGCACCCGAAGGAGCTTCACCTGCAAGGCCGGCGGCAGCTCGGTGGCCTCGTCCAGAAAGAGGGTTCCCCCCTGCGCCAGGTCGAACCGCCCCTCCTTGCGGTGGGTGGCGCCTGTAAAGGCACCCGCTTCATGCCCGAAGAGTTCTGACTCCAGGAGGTTCTCCGGGATGGCGCCGCAGTTCACGGTGATCAGGGGCCCTTCCGCGTGGCGGGACCGGCGGTGCAGTCCCCGGGCCAGCAAGCCCTTGCCCGTGCCCGACTCCCCCACAAACATCACCGAGGCATCGGATACGGCCACTTGGGCCAGCTCTTCCATGAGGCGGCGCATGGAAGGAGAGGAGCCGATGATGGCCTGCTCTTCATCCAGTTGCTCGCGCAGGGCACGGTTTTCCCGGCGGAGGCCGCGACGCTCCAGGGCGCGGTTGATGGCAGCCACCAGCTCGGTGCGGCGCAGCGGCTTGGTCACGTAGTCCCAGGCGCCCTCCTTCATGGCCGCCACGGCGGTTTCCACCGTGCCGAAGGCGGTCATGAGAATCACCTCGATGTCCGGGTGGGTGGCCTTCACGGCACGCAGCAGCTCCAGGCCATCCATGCCGGGCATCTTGAGATCCGTGACCACCACGTCGGGCCGCATCTCCCGCACCCGCTCCAGGCCCTGGCGGCCATCTTCGGCCTGGGCCACCTCCCACCCCTCGCGCTGAAGAATGCGCTCCAGGGTCACACGGTTGGATTCTTGATCGTCGACCACAAGGACAAAGGGCATGTCTGACATTCTGACACATGATTTGTCAGGATGTCACCCTACGGACAATCCGTCACGCAGGAAGGGTCAGCACCACCTCCGTGCCTGTAGAAGCGGATTCCACGTGGATGCTGCCCCCGTGGGCTTCCATGATCTGCCGCGTGATGGCCAGGCCCAGCCCCGTGCCGCTTGCCTTTGTGGAGAAAAAGGGGTCCAGCGCCCGTCCCAGCTCCTCCGGGGTCATTCCCGGGCCGTCATCGGCCACAGAAATGCGCAGTTCGCCATTCTCCCGGGTGAGGTCCAGATCCACCTTCTGTGCCCCGGCCTCCACGGCATTTCGCAGCACGTTGAGCAGGGCCCCTCGCACCTGGTGACCATCCATGGCCACGTCGCCAAGCGCTTCTCCGGTGAGATCCAGGGTGACGCCGGCCCGGCGCAGCTCCTCGTCCAGGAGCCTCGCCACCCCTTTCGCCAGCTCCAGGGGCTCCTCCGGTTCCAGGACCAACTCCGGGTGGCGGGTCAGGGCGAGGTAATGCTCGGTGACCCGCTCCAGGTGGGTGATTCCCTCGCTCATGGTGGCGAGAATGGCTTCGGTCTCCGGCACCCGCTCGGCCGGCAGCTCGGAGATTTCCTCCCGCAGCAGCTCGGCGTTCAGGGACAGCGCGTTCAGGGGATTGCGCACCTCGTGGGTGATCTGGGCCAACATCTGGCCCACCAAAGCCAGGCGCTCAGAGCGGGCAATGCGCTCCCGATCTTCCAGGCGCTGAGCCTCGGCGCGGGCGGCCTCTTCCCCTCGCTGCTGCAAGGCCAGGGCCATGGCGTTGGTTTCTTCCGCGAGAATGCCCAGCTCGTCCCGCCGGCCGACGGGAAGGCGCACATCGTAGTCCCCCCCTGCAATCCGCTGCACACCCCGGGTCAGTGCGACAATGGGCCGCAGTGCCAGCACCGAGAGGGCCAGCATGGCCATGCCCAGGATCAGGGCGACCAGCGCCATGCCCCCGCTGAAGACGACGGCCCGGCGCTGAGCCCGGGCAGTGCGCTGGTAGACCCGTCGAATGGACTCATCCACACGGGAGGAGAACAGCTCGATTTCGGTCTCCAGGTTGGACTGGGCGTTGAGCAGGTCTCCTTCCAGCTCGGTGGCTAGGCCCGACTGCCCGGACTCCACGAGGTCCAGAAACACGGTGCCAATCTCCGCATACTCCGTGTGGGTGGTCCGGATGATCTCCAATTGGCCGCCGATCGAGGTGAGAACGGCGCGCTCCTGGGCGCGGGAGGTCTGGGGCACAGCGCCATCCACAATGGCCACCCCCCGATCCACGGCTTCCCGAACACGCTCGGCGTAGAGTGCGGCGGGCCAGGCCGAGCGGGGAATCTCCAAGGCGTCCAGGCGGGAGAGCCGGGTCAGGTCGGTTTCCAGGCGGGCCTGGAAGGATTCCAGCTTTGCGGCGGTGCGGGCCAGGGGCAGGTACCCAACGTCAATGACCGTCAACTCGTCTCCCAGAGAGCGCAGCCGGGCCAGCCCCATGCCGAGGGCCAGCCCGAACACGAGAAAGGAAACCAGGAACGCTCCGAGAATCCGAGCGCGAAGGGAAAGACGCCTCACAACGGAATCCTAGCCCATCGCCGCGCCCCACGCGATTGATGCCCGCCATTGCCCGTGATAGGTCGGCCTGTCCGATGGATGGAGAACGTTATGCGCACAATACTTTCTGCCCTTTCCCTGCTTGCCCTCGTGGGTTGTGGCGGTGGTTCAGGCACAGCCACTGAAACCCCTTCTGGCACGACGGAGGCCGCCGCGGGGGCATCGACCCTCTCTGACGAAGAAGCCAGCGAAGCCGTGGCCACGGTGGGGGGAATGGCCATTTCCTCCCG
The DNA here is from genome assembly GCA_964610645.1 of uncultured Enterobacterales bacterium. GTDB lineage: Bacteria > Myxococcota_A > UBA796 > UBA796 > CAJQPC01 > JAYZDK01. The sequence continues at coordinate 10,273 of CAZSZE010000108.1, forward strand.
TGACTTCCAGCAGGCGGCTGCCCGGCGCCAGCCCCCAGGTGGCGAGGCCGAGGAGGCCGACGGCAAGCAGGAGGTGCTGGATCGCCTTGTGGCGGAGAAGCTGCTCTACCTCAAGGCGGTGGAGCTGGGTCTGGATCGCGATCCCAAGGTGCAGAAGGTGATGATCAACACCCTCTTGCGGGACCAGGTCTACTCCACGGTCAAGAATGCTGATTTCCCTGAGACGGAACTGCAGGCCTACTACGACTCCCACAAGGAGGACTTCGTCATTCCTGCCAAGGTCCAGGTGAAGCGCGTACTGATCCGGGTCACACCGGATCGGGATGATGCAGCAGCCAAGGCTGAAGCCCAGCGTCTTCGCGGCGAGGTCAGCGGGGACATGGACTCCTTCCGCGACATCGCCAGCGAGAACTCGGAGGGCCCCTACAAGCGGCGAGGCGGCGACATTGGCTTTGTGGCCAAGGAGGGCAAGCCGGGCTTGGATCCCGCCATTGTGGAGCAGGCTTTCAACCTGCAAGTGGACACCCTCTCGCAGGTGTTCAAGACCCGGGAGGGCTACAACTTCATCACCGTGGCCAAGCGCCGTGACCGGGTGGAGCGGAGCTTTCAGCAGGTGAAGGGCGCCGTCCTTCGCAAGCTGAAGAACGAGAAGCTCAAGAACCTCTATGATTCGTACGTGGATGGCCTGCGAGAGGGAGCAGACGTCCAGGTGAACGACGGCGTGTTGGAGTCCCTGGACCTGGCGCCCGCGATTCGGGGCGCCCATCCCATGCTGGAAGGCATGGAAGGTGCCATGCCGGGCATGCCCAAGGCGCCTTCTCCCCGGCTGGAGCTCAAGCGGCCCCCCACCGCTGGCGACAAGTAGTCAGCGGTGCTGCCGACCGCCTTGTTGCTGGTTTGCCTTGCCCCTGCACAGGGGGAGGTGGTGGACCGCATTGCAGCCGTGGTGGAGAAGGATGTGATCACCCTCTCAGAGGTCTATGCCCTGGGGGGGGAGTTCATCGAGAACGCTGCCCAAGGTGGCCTGATGGATGATCCCGCACGCAGATCGGCGGAGCTGGAGGTCCTGGAGGAGCTGGTGCAGCGAGCCCTGGTGGCCCGGGAGATCGAAGACCTGGGCCTGCTGGTCACCTCCGATGAAATCGATCGGGCCATTGATGACATCGCCCAGAGCAACGGCGTGGATCGCGCCCGGTTGAAGGTGGAGGTGGAGCGCTCCGGGTTGGAGTGGAGCAACTACCGCCACGAGCTGGAACAAGAGCTTCGAAAGCTCAAGTTTGACCAGGTGGTGATTCAGCCCCGGATCTCCGTCACGGAAGACGAGGTTCTGGACATCTACAACCGGACGGTCCGAACGGGGGAAGGGCCGACCCGGCGCACCATTCAGAGCATTCTTCTGCGGGAGTCTGCGGGTCCCGAAGCGGTGGAGCGTCTCGGAATCGCCAAGGCAAGACTGGCGAATTCAGAGAGTTGGGCCACAATTGTCGCGGAGTTTCCGGAGAGCCCCTATGCATCCGCCGGGGGGGAGATGGGCGTATTTTCCGCGGGGGAGTTGATGGAACCTCTGGACGGGCCAGCGTTTTCCCTTGGCGTGGGCGAGGTCAGTTATCCCATTGTCGTGCCGGGGGTGGGCACCTTCTTGCTGCGGGTCGATGCGGTGATTTTCGCCGAACCGCCGAGTCTGGAGAGCGTTCGTGGGGAGCTGGAGGGCAGGCTTGTGCAGGACAAGGTGGCCCAGGAAACCCAGATCTGGTTGGCTCAGGCCCGCCGCCGGGTCACGGTGGACATCAAGCTGGCCCCATGAGACGCCCACTGGTGCTGACACCGGGGGACCCCCTGGGCATTGGCCCTGAGGTGGCGGTTGCAGCGCTCTCCCAGCTGGGGGAGTCGGCTGTCCTGGTGGGAGATGGGGCAGCCATTGAACGGTGGGCGGGACCCCTCCCCCGGACGCCCTCGGTCGAGGGGGCGGCGGGACTTTGCATTCTCGAACCCGCAGGGGAGGAGCCTGTGGAGGTGGCTGCCCTGCGCGTTGCCGTGCAGGCCTGTCTGGAGGGCCATGCAGGCGCCCTGGTCACCGGGCCCATCCACAAGGCCAGCCTGGTGGAACGGGGGTTTGCCCACCGGGGACACACGGAGTTTCTGGGGGAGTTGTGCGGGGTGCCGGGCCCTGTGATGGCGTTCGTGGGCCAGGGCCATCGGGCTTCCCTGGTCACGACCCACGTGCCTCTTTCCCAGGTCGCCCCGGCGATCAACCGGGAAAAGGTACTCCATGTGATCCGCGCCTCCCACGCATTTTGTGTAGAGCGGCTGGGCTTGGCTCAACCGCGCATCGCTGTGTGCGGGCTAAACCCCCACGCGGGAGAAGGCGGCGTGCTGGGCTCGGAGGAGTTGCAACACATCGGGCCGGCTTGCTCCGATGCGCGGGAATTCGGAATCCAGGTGGAAGGTCCTGTGTCGGCCGAGGCGGCCTTTCGGTGGAACGCGTCCGGTCGCGTGGACTGGGTGGTGGGCATGTACCACGACCAGGTGTTGGCTCCCTTGAAGCTGGTGGAGTTCGGCTCCCTGGTCAACGTGACCCTGGGCCTGCCCATTTGTCGGACCAGCGTGGATCACGGCACGGCGCGGGACATTGCTGGGGAGGGCACCGCCGATCCCTCGTCGATGGTGTCTGCAATTTCGCTGGCCCTTGGGCTGGTTCAGTCTCCCCACATGTCGTCGGAGACCACGCCATCGCAGGGCGGGTACCCGCCCAGGGATTCCCAGTCCACCGCCGGTCCCCAGGTGCGGCAGTCCGCCTCCTCTTCTC
>CAZSZE010000109.1:0-13009 GCA_964610645.1 uncultured Enterobacterales bacterium
CGGCCAGAAGTGGCGGGGTGAGGCGCCACCCTCCGACTCTTGGCCGCCGTCAGGGTTCTCAAGAGGCTCCGGTGACAGGTCCGGGCAAGAGTCGTTCCATGAACCTGGAGAGCGGCAGGTGAAAACTCCTGGCGAGGGCCTCTCGGGGGTCCCGCGTGCGATAGGCTGGGGTTTGCATGTTGTTCTTCGCGTTGACTTGGGTCCTGGGAATCGCCCAGGCGGGATTTGAGGGGGCGGGGCTGTCTCTTGTCCAGGAACTGGATGACGATGGCTCCAGCATGGCGCTGGAGTTGTCGGTGAATCCCTGGGGGGACAGCGAGCTTGCCCAGGCGAGGGTCTGGGCGCCCTTTTCTGTTTCCTGGCACTTTCTGGAGGCCGATGGAGACGAGGCCGCGCTGGATGCCCTGGATGTGTCGGTGTTGACGGGTCGAACGGAGTTCGAGGAGGGCCTGCTCACGGGGGCGTGGAGCCTGGGAAACCTGGTCCTGGACGATGACGACGGCCTCCTGGATTTGACGCCGATCCGGGGCATGGCCACCTTCTTTTTGGCCGGGGACCTCGTGCAGGGCGGAATGGGGCTGGATGTGCGAATGCGGTGGTTGGACCCCTCCCCCCGGTCCTCGTCGCTCACCCTGGGCATTCCCCTGGAGCTGACCGCCAAGACGCCGGAGGACCGGCCACCGTTTGCCCATGGGGGCATCGCGGTTCGCCCCGGCGTGCACCTGTGGGGGGAGCCGGAGGGGCTGCAATGGGATGCCTCCGCCCGGGCCGGCTTCGGCTACGCTGTGGTCCGCGGAGAAACCGTGGACTTCACCCTCGGCCTGGACTACGAGGTCGACTTCCGGGACACCACCGCCCGGGGGGTTTCGGTGGTACATACGTTTGCCGCGGGCGCTGCCGCCCGTTTCTAAGGTCAGCCTCCATGCGCACACTTTTCGTGATGGACCCCCTGGATCGACTCCACGTGGAGGGGGACTCCACCTACGCCCTCATGGCCGAATCCACCCGAAGAGGCTGGGGAATCGCCTGGTGTACCCCATCGGGTCTCTCCACGACGCCCGCCGGACCCCAGGCCCATTGCCAGGTGGTGACTGCGCACCTGGAGGGGCAGCCGTTTCGGGACGAAGCCCCCTTCTCTGTGGAGCCCTTGTCGGATTTCGACTGCATCTGGCTGCGAAAGGACCCCCCTTTCGACATGGTCTATGTCTTTTCCACCTACCTGTTGGACCTGGCGCTTCCCACCTCCCTGGTCTTCAACGATCCCCGCTCCATCAAGTGCTCCAACGAGAAGATGTATGCCCTCCAGTGGCCGCACCTTTGCCCTCCGACCCTGGTGACCAACCGGGTCGCGGACATTCGTGCATTCGCCCAGGAACATGACCGGATTGTGCTGAAGCCCTGGGATGGAAACGGTGGCTATGGGGTGGTGATTTCCGGCAAAGAGGATGGAAACCTCGGGGCCATGGCCGAGCTGTTGACCCAGGCGGAAACAGGGCACTGCATTGCTCAGCGGTATGTACCGGAGATCAAGACCTCCGGGGACAAGCGCATCATCCTGGTGGATGGGGAGGCCCGGGGATGGTTCTCCCGGGTGCCCGGCCCCCACGATCACCGGGGGAACATGCACGTCGGCGCGCGGGTCGTGGCATGTGACTTGACCGCCCGTGACCGCCAGATCTGTGAAGAACTCGCCCCCCGCCTCAAGGAAGAGGGACTTCTCTTTACGGGAATCGACGTGATCGGTGACTGGCTCACGGAGATCAATGTGACCAGCCCCACAGGAATTCGCGAGGTCGTGCCCTTGCAGAACAGGGATCTCGCTGCGGAGCTTTGCGATCGGGCGTTGGAATTGCACCAAGAGCGGCAAGGTTGAGACCCTTTGCACCCTGGGCGGCCTTGGCCGGGACCGTGCTTCTCGGGACGGTCTTACCGGACAACGCAGCGGCCGCGCCTGCCAACTCCGCGGATCTCCCGGCTCATATTGTCCAGGGGGGAAAGCTGTTGGACACGCACCCCTTGTTTGTCCAGCGGGCTGCCCGGGGCCTCGAGCTGGTGTTCCTCAGGGACTACAAGGGGGCAAAGAACGCGTGGGACACGCTGGAAGACGACTTTCCTGGCACGGCCACCCGCCACGTGGGCCGTCTGCTCATCTACCAGTCCCTGATGTTGGAGAACCTGGATTACCGCTTTGAGAAGCAGTACATGACGCACTCTTCCCTGGCCCTGAAAGCCCTGGACGCCGCGGAAAAGGTGCCGGGAAACGAGGCCTGGGAGGCTTTTCTAAGGGGGGGCGTCGAGGGGATCGAAAGCATCCACATGATGCGCAAGAAGCAGTACGTGGCTTCTCTTGCGAGGGGATTGGAAGCCCTCAAGGCCCTGGAGGTGCTGGGGGAGATTGCCCCAGGGTTTGTGGATCCGATGCTTGGGGACGGCTTGTACCACTACTGGCGGACCGTGATGTCCCAGAAGTCTCGCCTGATTCCCAAGGGGGAGAACAACCAGGAAATGGGGCTGGCGCTCATGCGCAAGGCGGAGAAGGAGGCGCTTTTCGTGGCGCCGGCGGCCACCCTGTCCCTGGCCTATGCCCACCTGGAAGCCCGGAAGCTGGCGGATGCCGAGGCTGCCCTGATGCGAAACCAGGTCCTTTTTCCGGACAACGTGCTCAACAACATGGTCCTTGCCCGGGTGCTGATCATGCGGGGCAGGCAGAAGCAGGCGCTGGTCCTGTTGGATCGGGTCCAGGCCGTGGACACGGACAACCACCGGGTCCACTACTACCGCGCCACCGCCCTGATGCGAACCGGGGAGATCCAGCGGGCCCACGCCAGCATTGATCTCTACCTCTCCCTGCCCCTGGAGCCGTTGTACCAAGCGGTGGGATGGCACCGGAAGGGGGACATCCACGTGCGGGAGAAGGATTGGGACGCAGCGATCAATGCTTTTGGAAAGGCGGTCGAGATCGACAACTACGAGCCCAGCAAGAAGCGCCTGGCCCGCCTTGAAAAGCGGAGACGGTCGCAGGAGAAGCCGGAAGTCGTCCCGGATTGAGGTCCCGGATTGAGACTGGCTTGGTTGGGAGGGCCGGTTCCGTCCGTGTAACCGGCCCTCCCGAGTCTCCGCAGTGAACCCCTGGCACGGGGGTAAAGCCACTACGGGGAGGGGAGCCGTCCGCCGCTCCACACCTCCACAACCAAGTCAAATCTTAGGAATCGTCAACTCCATGCCCACGGCCAGGGAGTCGCCATTGCCGAGTGTTTCGACGTTGGCGGCCTGGATATCTCTCCACTTGGAAGAGGCTCCGTAGACTTTCTGGGAAATCAGGGAAAGGTTGTCGCCGGAGACCACTACGTACATCTCGTTTGAGACGGTGGCGGGATCCGGGGTCGACGTGATGATTGGCTCCACGGCCTCGACCACCGGGGGGGCCTCGACGGGCGCCGGCGTGTTGTCGATTTCAGCAAGGAGCTCTTCCAGGGTTGCCGCAGGCTGCTCTGTGGGCACGACTGCTTCGACCACAACGGAGGCTTCGAATGGCTCGGTCACGGTGACATCGGCAACTGCCAGGACATCGCCCTCGTTGGAATCGCTGGAAAGGCCGGTGCTCACAAAGGTCACCAACAATCCCACGGCGAGCGCGGTGGTGAGCACGGCGGTCAGGGACCAGGACCGTGCCTTGCGGTTTGAATCTCGTACGGCGCGTTCCAGGCGGGTCTTGTCCACCCTGAGGCGCCGGGCCTCTTCCCGGAGAGCGCGGACTTCGGCACCCACGCGGGCAGCGACCTGCTCGGCACGGTTGTCCTGAAGCCGGGCATCGCGCTGGGCCTCAAAGGCTTCCTTGAGTCCCTGGGGGGGGCGCATGCCGCAGGCCGAGGTAGCAGCCAGCTCCGCGAGGGCTTCCTGCCACCGCTGCTGGGCGCCGTAAATCTTCCCGAGAAGCAGGTGGCCCAGGGCATCATCGGGATCGATGCAAAGCAGGATGTTCAGGCGATCCCGGGCGCGGCCCAGGTGGCCTTCTCTCGCCATGGCGAGGGCCTCGTCGTAGAGACGCGTGCCTGCATCGAACCCGTGAAGGTCCAACAGGTCCGTCATCTCCCGAACGGCGCCGGACTCTCCGTTGCCTCGTGGGAGCTCGTTGAAGGGAATCTGTGCGGCTGCTTTCGGTGCGACTGCTTGCTGCGTGTCTGCTTGCTGCGTGTTTGCTTGCATTGTGCTGCGTGGGCTGGGGGGGGAGCGGACGCTCCGGAGGGGGGGAACCCGGGGAAGGAAAGCTGCGAGGATTGTCTAACACTTTTCTGGACGTGTCAAGACTTTTTGAGACATCTGGAGTGGCGAAGGTCTGCTGGGGCGCGTATTGGGGGGTTCTGGCGCAGCGGAGATCATTATGGCCGGTTGGAAGGGCACCTTTACCCCCACCGAATGGCTTCCCCAGGGGGAGGCGCTGGTCCGAGCTTCGGACCCGAGGGGCCGGCAGATTGCCATTTGGCAGGGCATCCCGGGGGAGGCCGGGCAGGTGGAGCTGGGCCGCAAGGGCGCTCACCGTCAAATGGCCCGGTGGGTGGGTGCAAGGTCTCCAAGCCCCCATCGCGTGACACCGCCTTGTCCTCGCTACCACAGCTGCGGGGGTTGTCCGCTGATGCATGTGGATGCCCGGGGCCAGTCCCATGCGCGGCTGTCCCTGCTTGAATCGGCGCTGCGCGAGGCTGGCATCGACTCACCCGCGCCCGAGGGAGAAATCGGCCCCGGCGTGCTCTCCCATTACCGGCACGTCATGAAACTGGCGGCCGATGAAACCGACCGGGGGCACCTGCGAATCGGTGCGCCTGGGGGATACAGCCGGCGGGTGGTGCCGATTCCCGAGTGTTCGGTGGTGACCCCCGGGCTGCACAACGTGATGCATGCCTTTGTGCGCATCTGCATCGACCTGGAGATTCGGCCCTACGTGAGAGGTCGCGGCCTGTTGCGGAATCTCGTGGCCCGGGAGTCGTCCTCCACGGGGGAGATCCTGATCACCCTGGTGGTGGGACAGAACCATCCCCTGCTGCGGGATGTGGCGGATCGCCTCACCGGTCGCTGCGAGAAGGTGGTGGGAGCCCACTTGCACATCAACGGGGAGGAGGGAAACGCGATCTTCTGGCGGGATGAGGAAGGGAACATTCCCACGTCCCACCTGGTGGGACGAAAGACCATCACCGATCGCCTTGCCGACGTGGACTTCCGCATCGGGCCCGTGGACTTCTTTCAGACGAACCCCATTGTGGCGGACAGGATCTACCGGGATGTCCTGGAGATGACTGGCGTGGAAGAAAGCGGCGCTGCCCTGGTGGACCTCTACTGCGGGGTGGGCGGATTTGCCTTGGCGGCAGCCAGTCGGTCCAGTTGGTCCTTGGGGGTGGAGTCTGTGGGTTCCGCCGTCAAACAGGCGCGGGAGAGTGCTTCTGTGGCCAATCTGCCTGCGGAGTTCATGCATGGGCAGGTCACGGATGTCCTGGCACCCCTGAAGAAGCGCCTTTCCGGGCACCATCCCGTGGTGGTACTGAATCCAGCCCGGCGCGGCCTGGAAAACGGTGTGTTGGACGGCGTCCTGGACCTGGACCCGGCCTCGATTGTCTACGTCAGTTGCAACCCCAAGGCCCTGGCGCGAGATCTCGCCCAGTTTGTGGCCCGGGATTGGACGATCAAGCGAATCGTCCCCTACGAGATGTTTCCAAACACACCCCACCTGGAGGTGGTGGCCCTCTTGGAGCCGCCGGGCGGAGAACAGACCTCGTCTCGTCGCGCCCCCCGCCGCAAGGTGGTGCGATGATCAGGGCGCTGGCGATGCTCGCCCTGGCGGTGTTTGCCCTCCCGGCCCTGGCTCAGGACGACGACCTGCTGGTGGGTCCCACCGGGTTGGAAGGCATGGAGAATGACTTCCTCGTGGCGGACGAGGTGCCGATTTTCATCTCGGAGTTCCAGTCCAGCTCCCCGGAGTCCGCTGGTCTGGCGGGACTGATGCGGGACTTCCTGGAGGGGCGGGTGGACGATCATCCCCTTCTGCGCACGGTGTCTGTCTACGATGCTCCCAGGTTGGGAGAGCACACCGCGCTGCTTTACCTGCAGACCTGTCCCCCGGGGGAACAGGTGGGGTGTGCGTACGTCGTGGCCGGCAAATTGGAGGCGGCCTATGCCCTGGTGGGGGTGGTCCACGAGACCGAAGGCCAACGGTCGGTCGAACTCTCCGTGGTGGATGTGGTGGATGGGCGGGAGGCGTTTTCCCTGCAGGTGGGCCTGGAGCTTGGCGGGGATGACCGGCTGGCAGATGGGGTGGTGCGGCTCCTGGTCTCCATCGTGGAGGGCCGGGCGGGGCAGCTCGAGGACATCCGGCACAGCGAGGACGAGCCGGCGGCACCCACCATGGACCGGGATGCGGTGGCCGAGCAGTTGGAAGCCCTGGCCCAGGAGCTGGGGGGCGTTTCGAACAGCCGGGTGGATCGAAAGGTCGACCGTCCCGACTACACCCTGGAAGACCTGGTCGTGGAGGGGGAGTCGGATGCGGCCAAGCCCTGGGAGCTACTGGGCATGTCTTCCCAGGAGTACCTGCGGTTCCGAAACTCCGGCCAGACCGTACACGGATGGAAGCAAAGCCAGCTGGGAAGGCGGGGACAGGTGATCCTTCGGCCGGTGGTGGGGCCAGCGTGGGGACCATTCAACACGCGGTATTTCGGCATTTATGCCATCGACGAGGACGACTTCTCCCTGCAGGAGACCTATGCATGGCAGGGCTTTGAGTCGGGCAATGGCCTCTCCGGGGGTGGGTGGATTGGCTTTGGCATTGCCCCCAGTTTCGAGATCGACGTGGGGGGAGGCGTCAACTGGGGCCGCTACACCATGTACGTGCGGCGCCAAGAGGGACTGGAGCCTCCTGCGGAGCGCCGGCCGGACACGGAGCAGCAGCTCAACAGCTGGGCGGGGGTGCGGGTCCTGTCGATTCGCCGCTTCACGGAGCCGGTCCGTCCCATCGTGGGCGTAGGCGTGCTCTGGCGCAAGGGCCATCCGTACACCGACTACTGGGAGGCGATCTCCACGGGGTCGGGGGGCGGCACCATGCCGACCCTGGGGGCTCCCTCCACCATGGAGGTCCAGGCCATTCCCGGGGTGGAGCTACAACTCTCCGATGCAGCATCGCTCGCAGTGAGCCTGCCGGTTGGCATCGGGGTCGGCGGGCTTCCCTTTGATGTCCACCAGGAAGAGGCCGGCATCATCCAGGTGGAGGATGCCAACACCCTGGGGCGCTTCTCCGTTGCCTTGGAGTTGAGCCTCGTGGTGCATCTCTTCGGGCCCGAGGTGAAGGTGGAAGACCTCTACCTGGATGAGATGGATGAGTTCTAGACCTCAATCTCCGGCCGGTTGAACAGCTCGGGGAAGAGCGCCCGCATCAAGGACTCGGGCACATCGAACCCTTCCGGGAAGAGCACTTCATCGAGCGTGCCCTCGCGATAGCGCTCCTTGAGTTCTGCTACGTATCGCCGCCTCGCCCTGGGTTGCAGGGGGGCCTGGCGATCCTTCGCTACGACCAATTTGGGTGCATCCCGATTCATCCCGACCTCTTTGGTGGGCCGGTGAATTCTTTGACCGACCCATCGCTCCTATTGAACGGCAGAATGGAGACGGAACTTGAGCCGCTTGATTCCCTGGGCGCGGAGCTGGCAGGCGCGGCTCTCGGTGACCTCGAGGATATCGCCGATTTCCTTCAAGGTCAGGCCGTGCAGGTAGTACAACGAAACAGCGGTCCGTTCCTTGGCGGGGAGGTTGTGAACGGCAGCGACAACTTCCTGCTGGATCTCGGCGCGGGCCCAGATTTCGGTCACGTCTTCGTCGTCTGAGGAGACGCGCTCAGAAAGAGGGGTCTGGTTGTCCTCGTCGGCGGGGGCATCCAGGGAGACCAGGCGGCGGATGCGGGCATCGCCAACAAGGTCGTCGTACTCCTCGACGCCAATCTCCAGTGCCTTGGCCATTTCATCCCGGTCCGGCTCGCGGCCGAGGCTGCGGAAGAGCTTGACCCGGGCGTTTTCGATGCGCATGAACTTGCGCCGCACGGAGCGGGGTACCCAGTCGGCACCGCGAAGGGCGTCCACAATGGCGCCGCGGATGCGAATCTCTGCATAGGCCTTGAAGGGAACCTCGCGGGCGGCGTCGAACCGGTCGACGGCATCGATCAGTCCCATGGCGCCCACATTGATGAGCTCGTCCACGTCGACGCTGCTCGGGAAGCGTCGAACCATGCGGCAAGCGATGGTGCGCACCAGGGGGTAATGCTCGAGGATCATCCTCTCGCGGGGGTCGGTGGTTTCGAGGAGCGGTGCGACTGCGGCCATTGTTCCTGCCCTCCGTTGGGTTGCCCCCTCCATATTCGCAAGGGGTGTGCCAAAATTGGATTCAATGATTTCAATGGTTTGCAGTAATATATGACCGCCGAATGGGGGGGTAAAAAGATATACGCGTATCTCTTTGTACTCTCCCCTTTTGCATTCTCTGGACCGACGGCTGCTCGGAGGGGGGCCCCTTGAATCTTTGGGTTCGTGGCGATAGCGGCGGTTTTGGATGATGAATTCGACTGCCCAACCGGAAACCATCTTTGGCCGCCTGGCAGTGGCAGTGCTCCGGCGCCGCCGTGCCACGGCGTGGAGCGTTGTGGCTGCCATTGCCTTGTCGGTCGGGCTCGCCCTCACCCTGAGGATCAATCCAAACATCTGGTTTCTCCTGCCGGAGGACGACCGGACGGTGTTGGCCCTGGAGGAATTGGAGTCCGTCGGGGGTCGCCTCTCTCTGGTCACCCTGACCCTGAGAGGGGAGCCGGAGGACACGCGGGCCTGGTTTCAAGAGGTGGAGAAGCGCTTTGAAGGCGATGCGCGCATCCGCTCGATGCTGTACGAAATGCCGGAGGATCTCTCCTGGCGCCTGGGACTGATGCAGGTGCCTCCCAGCGACTTGGAGTCCCTCCGGGATCGCCTGAAGGGGGCGCTGATTCTCGGTCCGGCCGTGGCGAATCCGTTTGTGGCTGCAAGCCTGCTGGACCTGGGCCCCATGACGAGGCGGCTCAAGGAAAACACCAGCGAATTCGCCTTTTTGCCGACGGAGGGCTTTGCCCGGATGATTCTCCGGCCCTCGGAGTCCCCGCAAGACCTGCCGTTCACCCGCTCCCTGATGAAAGACCTCGGGGAGGTAATGGACAAACTGGAAGCCGAGGATGGGGGGGTGGAGGTGCTCTGGGTAGGGGGTCCCTACCACCACACCAACGACGACTATGAAGGCGTGGTGCACGACATGAAGTGGACTGGGCTGCTGGCGTTTCTGCTCATCTTCACCCTGTTGTCGGTGGCGTTTCGAGATGCCTGGGTCCTGTTGCTCATCTTTGTCCCGCTCCTGGTGGGATGCGGGCTGACCTTTGGCTACGCCGCCATCGTGGTGGGGGAGCTCAACACCTTCACCAGTTTTTTTGGCACGGTCCTGATCGGCCTGGGAATCGACTTTTCCATCCATCTCTACACCCGCTACCGGGAAGAGCGGGCCCAGGCCTCCACCCTGGAGGAGGCGGTGGTCCGGGCCTGGGACAAGGTGGGCCCCCCCTGCCTTGCCGCTGCCGCCACCACGTCTGTGGGCTTTGCCTCCATGATGGCAGCCCACTTTCGGGGATTTGCGGAGCTGGGATTGCTGCTGGCCTCCGGGGTGCTGATCTGCCTCGTGTCGGTGCTGGTGGTGCTGCCCCTGCTCATCTATTGGCGGGAAAAAACGCCGGTCCCCTACCCCCGCAAGCCCCGGCTCCCACAGGGAGGGGCTCCCCCCACCTATCGTTTCGCACCCCTGGTCCTGCTGCTGCTGGTGCTTGGATCCGGCTTTGCAGCCATCGGGGTGACCAACCTGGAGACGGAGTACGACATCTCCGAGCTGCGCCGGGACGGAGAGTCCTGGGAGGACCTGGACTCGGTGCGCAAGGAGTTGGCCCGCCAGTCCTTCGCCCCGGTGGTTCTGTCCTATGATGACGCCGAGGCCATGGCTGCCGCGCACGATTCTCTGGGAGAGTTGGCGCGATCCGGCGGGTTCTCGGGGGTCTCCGACGTGCTCTCAGTGCACAGCTTGATTCCCCGGGACCAGGCGCCGCGCCTGGCGATCCTGCGGGAGATCGCTGAAATGACGGACCATGAGAACTACGGCTACCTGCCGCCGGCCGTGCGGCAGAACCTGGCCCCCCTTGCCGAAGCCTCTCTGGCGCCTCTGACCGCGGGGGATCTCCCCCAGGGGCTGCAGGACCTGCTCGGGGCGGGATCGTCCAAGCACCACCTGATGCTGCTTGCCCGGGGGAACCTGTGGGACTTGCGGCAGTCCAGCGACCTGCTCGGCTCGGTGGAAGCCCAGGTAGGAGAGACCCCCGCAGCGGGGCAGTACATGGCGCTCGGCAGTCTGTATCGAATCCTGACCCGGGACGCGCCGGTCATCTCCTTGCTGTCCCTGTTCCTGGTGTGCCTGGGCACATTGCTGCACCTGCGGCGCCCGGTTCAGGCCGCCGGTGCGGTGGGGGTGCTCCTGGCGGGCATGCTCTGGGCGGGGGCAGCCGCCGCCACCCTGGACATCCGAATCTCCATGGTCAACGTGGTGGGGATTTCGATTCTCCTGGGAATCGGCGTCGATGTGGTGATTCACCTGCTGCACCGGATTCGGGAGGAAGGCCCTGGCCGGATGCTGAACGCCCTGGCCTCCACCGGGTGGGCGGCAGCCTTGTCCTCGACCACCACCGTGCTCTCCTTTGCAGCCCTGTCCCTGGCCAGCCAGCGCGGCATCCGCTCCCTGGGGCTCCTGGTGTTGGTGGGGCTGACCGCCGTCACACTGTGCGCGTTCTCGCTGCTGCCGGTGGGGTGGATGGCTGCCTGGAAGATCGGGGGGGAGATGCCCAGGGAGGAGTCCGGTTGATCCAGGGGCGCCCGATGGAAGGATCTTGCACCTGTCCGCTGTGGTGTTGAGACTTCCAATGGAGCTATGATGCGGGCCCTCTCCCCGGTGAACCTCCATGTCTCCTTTTTGCCGCTCTCGGGTGCTCATTTCTGTTGGGACGGCTTGCCGCTGCGGAGGATTGCTTTTGCGCTGGCCCTTGTCGCCTGCAACAACCCCCCCGGCCCGGCGACGATCGCGCTGTCCCCGGCACAGCCGCTGACAACCGATGACCTGGAGGTTGTGTTTCTCTCGGAATCGGCGGAACCCAACAGCAAAGACACCGTGTCCTATGACACCTTCTGGTATGTGGACGGGGCTATGCGGTCGGACCTCACGGGCATGTCGGTGGCGGCGGCGGAGACCGCCAAGGGCGAGGTCTGGAAGGTGATCGTCACCCCCACCGATGGGGAGTTGGACGGCCCGCCGGTGGCCAGCGAGGTGGTGATTGGCAACACGCCGCCTTTGGCCGAGGTCAGCGTGGACAACGAGGCGCCGCTCTCGGATGAGGATGTGACCGCGACTGCAACCGGGACCGACGCGGACGGCGACGATCTGGAGTTCGCCTACACCTGGACGGTGGAGGGCGACACGGAGCAGCTGGTGGAGGGGGCGACCCTTCTCGCGCTGGAGACCGTGAAGGGCCAGGTGTGGACGGTGGCCGCGATCGCCAAGGACGGCGAGTCCGAGAGCGAGCCCGCCACCGCCAGTGTGTCCATTGAGAACGCGCTGCCGGTGGTGGAGAGTGTGGCGATCGATCCGAGCGATCCCACGGAGTCCTCGACCTTGACGGCCCAGGTGTCCGCCACCGATGCCGACGCCGACCCTGTTGGCCTTCAGTACGCGTGGTGGGTGGGGGGTGTCGAGGTGCAGTCCGGCACGGATTCGACGCTGACCGGCGCCCTCTTCGACAAGCACGACGTTGTGTCGGTGGTGCTGACACCGAACGATGGTTTCACGGACGGCGTCGCTGTCACGAGCGACCCGACCACCATCCTCAACACCCCGCCGTCCCTCACCAGCGCCGCTCTGGATCCCCAGGACATCTACGAGACCACCACCGTGACCTGCGTGCCGAGCGGCTGGTCAGACGACGACGGCGACCCGGAGGGCTACACCTGGGCCTGGACAGTCGACGGCGTCGATGTCGGCGTGAACGCTGCGACCCTCGATGGGGCCTCGTTCAACCGCGACCAGTCGGTGGCTTGCTCCGTGACCCCTAACGACGGCGAAGAAGACGGATCCGCGGTCGCGTCGACCCCCGTAGTCGTCTCCAACACCGCCCCTGTCATCGTGGATGTGGCCCTCTCCCCCACCAGCCCCCAGGAGGGCGACACGATCACCGTGGCCCTGGGCACCACCACGGACGACGACGGCGACGCCTTCACCTACGCCTACGAGTGGACCGTGAACGGAGCCTCGGCGGGCACTGCCCTCAACACCCTCTCGGACCTCTACTTTTCCAAGGGCGAGGTCATCACCGTGACCGTCACCCCCAACGACGGCACCGACGACGGGCTGCCGGTGACCAGCACCGCCATCACCGCGGTGAACACCGTGCCCACCCTCTCCAGCGTGACCCTATCTCCCTCCGAGGTCTACACCGACACGGTGGCGACGGCAGACCTGGACCATGATCAGGATTGGACCTGTTCGGTGGACACCCATGACGGCGCCGAGTCCGGGCCAACGGTTGCAGCCACGGTTCGCACCGGGCCGAGTGACATCAACCACCCCGGCGGCGGCTTGATGCTCGTGATTTCGGGAGGCACCTTCGACATGGGCTGCACCACCGGCCAGGCCAACTGCGGGACGGGTGAGTACCCGGTCCACACCGTGACCCTGACCCACGACTTTTTCCTGGGCGCGACGGAAGTGACGCAAGGGGAGTACCAGGTCGTGATTGGGTCCAACCCCTCGAGCTACCCTTCCTGCGGCGCGAGCTGCCCGGTGGACCACGTGAGCTGGTATGACGTGGCCGAGTTCGCCAACGCTATGAGCGGGAACGCGATGGAGTGGGTGTGGGACCGGTATGCCGGCTACTCCT
>CAZSZE010000110.1:0-12905 GCA_964610645.1 uncultured Enterobacterales bacterium
CGGAGGAGACGCCCACGGAGGAGACGCCCACGGAGGAGACGCCCGTCGAGGAAGCACCAGCAAAGGAGACCTCCGAGGAGTCACCACCAAGCGAAGCTGCGCCAGAAACGGACCGCTAGCCAGACAGCGGGAACCGCACCACAAACGTGCTGCCATGCCCCGGCTCGCTCTGCACCCCCACCTGCGCACGGCTTGCCTGGCACAGGTGCTTCACGATTGCCAGCCCCAGGCCGGACCCCCCCTTCTCCCGGGTCCGCCCCGCATCCACCCGGAAGAATCGCTCGAAGATCCGCAGGTGGTGCCCCGGGTCGATCCCAGGCCCGTTGTCCTCCACCTCCACCCGAATGGCCTCGGCCTCCTCGCGCACCCGCACCCGCACCCAGCCGTCCTGTTCCGTGTACTTCAGCGCATTGGAAACAAGGTTGCCCAGAATGTGCACGCACGCCTCCCGGTTCAACAGCGCCAGGGCCTCCTCCTCCGGCGCATCCAGCACCAGGTCGATTCCCAGGAGGCGGGCTGCATCCAGTTGCTGCTCCACCACCTCGCCTGCCAGCGCAGACACCTCGGTCCGCTCCAGGGGCAAGTCCCCTTCTCTCGACTCCAGCTGGTAGAGGTGCTGCAAGTCCGTGAACATCGCCCCCAGGCGCACCGTGTTGCGACGAATCGCCTCCAGCATCTCCACGGCCTTCCCGGGCAGATCCTCCGTGTCTGCCAGGAGCGTGTCCGCGTAGCCCAGAATGCTTGTGAGCGGCGTGCGAAGCTCATGGGAGACGCTGGCAGCAAAGTTGGAACGGGACCGGGCTGCCCCCAGGGCTTCCGTCACATTGGTCACCAGCCCGAAGACCCCTCCCCCCGGCATGGGCACAGCCCGCAGGGCCAGGTCAAAACGTCCCACGGAGATCGTGTCCTCCTGTGCCTCCCCCCCAAGGGCTCTTTCCAGCGCCGAAACCACCTCCTCGATGGGCATGGCCTCCCGGAGCATTCGCCCCACCGGGTGTTGGACCAGGGGCAACAGGGACAACAGCACGTGGTTGATGGCGGTCACCCGCCCCTCCGCGTCCAGGCAGATCACCCCCGCTGGCAAGGCCTCCAGCAAGGAGGGTGGAAGGGGGAATGCATCGGCCTTCATGACGAAAACCGGTACCCCACCCCACGCACCGTCTCGATGGAGGCAGCAGCATGCCCAAGCTTCTCCCTGAGGCGCTTCATGTGGGTGTCCACCGTGCGGGTGTTGAGCAGCGGAGAGGCATCCCACACATCCTGCAGGAGGGTGCCCCGGGACTGGGCTTGTCCCTCCCGGGACGCCAGCACCCACAACAACCGGAACTCCGTGGCCGTCAGTTGCACCTCCACTCCCTCCGCCCAGACCCGGTGCGCCGACGGGTCAATGCGCAGGTTCGAGAACTCCAGGAGGGAAGGAAGCGCCTCGGCGGTCCCGGCCCGTCGGAGAAGCGCCGCCACCCGCAGCACAAGCTCCTGCACGCTGAAGGGCTTGGTCACGTAGTCATCGGCCCCGAGCTCAAATCCCCCCACCCGATCCACCTCGGCACTTCGCGCCGTCAGCATCAGCACCGGAATCCGGGCCGTGGCCGGGTCCGCCCGCAGGCGCCGGCAGATCTCCCGTCCATCCATGCCCGGAAGCATCAGGTCCAGGACCACAAGGGCCGGGCGTTCTGCTTGCACGCAGCGCAAAGCGGCCTCTCCACTCTCGGCCTCCACCACCCGGTGGCCAGCCCGTTGAAGGTTGATGGACACAAGCCGCCGAATGTCCGGCTCATCGTCCACCACGAGAATCGGTGCCGCTCCGTCCCGCATGATCCAGGAGGTATCACGATAGGATGGCTCCATGCTTTGGCTGCTGGTTCTCGCCTGCACCGGCAGCCCCAACGGGCCTGCCACCGACTGCGCCTCCCTCGCCCCCCCTCTTCGGGCCGAGTGCGTGCTGAGCACCCTCGAGGAAAACCCGGACCCGGCTCTCTGCGCCCTCGTGGAAGGCGATGCAGCAAGCGAGTGCCACTTCCGGATTGCTGAGCACACGGACAACCCGGCCTTCTGCAAAAAGGCCGGCCCCCACGAGGATGCCTGTCGACTGCACATCTACAGCCAGCGGCTGCCCTCCTGGCTCCCTGCCGAGGCAACCCTCCCTGAGGTGGCCGCCCTGGCTCCAGAGAAAATAGAGGCCGTCGGGCTCTCCTCCCAGGACCCCCGCCCCTGGTCCGCCACCTGGCGCAGGGTCTTGGCGGCCCTCCGACCCCTGGATCGCTCCTCCTGCCAGCCGCTGCAGTCCACCCTGCAAAAGGCAGCCTGCCTGCACACAGGCATCGCCCTCTTCCATGACCAACTCACCCGCGCTGCCTCGATGGGCACCGACCTCTGCCGTGGCCCCCTTCCACCGTCCCTGGCCCATGCACCGGACCCGGACCTGGAAAACGCCCTGAAGCGCCGGCGGGAGAACGACCTCTGCGAGCCCAACCTCCATCCCCCCCCACCGGCACACCCCCGATGATCGCCGCCTGGCTGCTGCTGGCTTGCGGTTCCGGGGCCGACTCCCTGTGGTGGCAGGACTCGTGGGAGGTTCTGGCGGTCGGCCGGGACCGCGCCGTGGTGGATGCCCGGTTCTTTCAAACAAACACCGGCCTCATCCGCGGCCAGGGCCACGTCCGCTTTGACCGGTTTGCCCACCGGGAAGTCCCCATCTTCTATGGCCGGGATGCTCTCCCTGGGGACACACTGCCCGGGGATACACTGCCCGGGGATACACAGGCCCTCGGCGCACTGCGGGTGGGGCCCGACCAGTTGTTGGAAAAGGACGGAACCTGGGACCTCCGGGTGCTGTCCGGGGAGCTGGATGCCCGCCTGACCCTGCAACCGGACGACACACCGGCTCCCCCCACCCTCCAGCGGGACGGCTGGCAGGTCGATGCTGTGGTTCCGTCTGCATCTGTGGAGGGCATCCTGCGGGCCGGCCAGCGCAACAGCATGCTGCAGGGCCGGGCGGTGATCCTCCACAGGCAGGGGGACCGCCCCCCCGCGAGAAAGGGAACCCACCGGGTCGCAGCCTTTGTGATGGATGCGGAGTTCAGCCTGGGAATCGACCAGACCGGCTCTGATGCCCTGGCTTGGGCCTGGGTGGATGGAAGGTCCTGGAGCGCGGACTCCGCCCTGGTGCGGCGCCTGGAAGACGGGATCGTGGAGATGGACTTTCGACCGGAAGCGCCCATTGTGGCCCGCCTGGTGCCGGTGCCTCCCCACCACCGGCGCCTGTTGTGGGATCACCTCTCCGGCCTGGAGCAGTGGATGCTGGCCCGGGTGACCGGACGTGCCGAGCGCCGCATTCGCGGAGCCAATGCCGAGGTGCTCGTGGGAGAGAAGACCCTGAAGGCCCCCGCCTTGATCCTCGTGGAGGACTACCGCTAAGACGGAGTCTCATCGCTAGTCGGCTGCAGCCTCCCCCTCTTCCGGAGCCTCCGGCGAGCGGGCCAGACTGTTGCCCGTCGGATCAAACCAGACGTTGATCGACTGGATGTCGGTCAAACCTCCCTCGTCCCGGGCGATCACCACAAAGAGGTTCTGCCCTTCTTCCAGCTTCTCCTCCACGGAGAACGGCACGATGGAAACCCCCGCGCCGCCCCCCTGGTAGAAAATCTTCTCCTCTCCCAGGTACACCATGACGTCCCGCACACCCTCATCGTCCCGCACCAGGCCAGACACCACCGCCCGGGGCGACGACACCACCAGACCTGGGGACCGGCTGATCTCCAGGCGGGGAGGCGCATGCAACCCAGCCTGTACCCCTTCCCCCAGGGGCAACTCCAGGTCCATGGTCTGCGCATGGTAGCCGTAGAACCCACCCTGCAGAATGGCGTTGTAGTCGTATCGCGTGTTCTCCCCCACGCTGAACTCAAAAGACAGGGGTTCTGACCCTTCCCGCACGTCAAAGCGAAAGTCCGCAGCAACTTCCTGGCCCTGGGCCAACGGCTCCAGACTCACCCTTCCCACCTTCAGGTCAACCCGTTTTCCGGACCGGTTCTTGATCTTGGCAAACCCGTCCAGGGAATCCCCCTGCCCCACGTTGTGCACCGTCGCCCGCAGGACCACCTGCTCCCCCAGGTCCACCCGGCCATTGCCGTTGCCCCGGGTGCCTTCCTCTCCGCCATCAATGACGGCAAAGGAAAAGGCAAACTCGGGCAGGGGCTGCCCCACGAGTCGCACGGTCTTCTCCACACTTCCCAGGGCCTTCCCCCAGCCATCCTGCAGGGCAAAGGTCACCTGGCCCACCTGGTCCGTGAAACCATCGATACGGCGAATGGGCTGGACCCACTCCCGGGTCTCCCCTGGATCGAGGCGCCCAAAGTAGTACTCCTGGCCATCAAGCCAGTCCAGGCTGGAGTTGCTCCGGGCCAGCACCCGGTGAACAGGTGCATCGGAGTGGTTCGTCACCTTGAGCCGAGCGATTTCATCTTCGGCCAGAGCCGCATCCGCCACGCCGTCCTCTCCCAGGTCGAGGTCGACTTTCAGAACAGGATGGGACGGCTGCTCTCCAGCAGTCCAGTCCACACCCACTTTCTGGAAGGCTGCCGCCAGCTGCCGCTCCTGGGTGCGCTGGTGGCGCTCCACCACGCGGTTCGCGGACTGAAGCATCTCCGCCCGCCGAGCGCTGGGCACGGAGAGCAGCAGGTCCCGGGAAAACTGAACCTCCCAGTCCTGGTCCAACTCAAGGGCATCCGAACGGGGGGCATCCTCGTCCTTGACCGGCAGCAGGTACCGGACCTCGTAGTGAGGCGCCTCCTTGCCGAGATCCGACTTGCCCAGGGCCCGGTCCAGGTCTTCTTCCCGCGCCAGGTGATCCATCCAGAAAAGAGAAACAGAAGGGAGGATTCCCACGCCCTCCTTGTCGGTCCGGGCAGGAACCACGACAGAAGGCACCAGGCGGATGTCCGGGGAAATGCCGACGGACTGGATGCTGCGATCCCCAGGGGTGAGGTACTTGGCCACGGTCAGCTTGAGGCGGCTCTCATCGGTGTTTGGGTACAGGTTCTGGACCGACCCCTTGCCGAAGGTCCGATCGCCCACGATCACCGCGCGCTGGTGGCGTTTCAGGGCCCCAGCGACAATCTCCGAGGCCGACGCTGAATTCGCGTTGACCAGCACCACGATGGGGTAGTCCGGCTCCGTGTTTCCGTTGCGGGCCTTCTTTTCCTCGCGGCGCCCTTCCTCCACGGTGACCACGATGACGCCGCTGCTTAGAAAGTGGTCCGACACCTCGATGGCCTGGTGCAGATAGCCCCCCGGATTCGCCCGCAGGTCCAGGACGAGCCCCTTCAGAGACCCGTTGTTGCCGCGTTTGAAGGCAGACAGGTGGGTCTCCAGGTCCCGGGCGGTGCTGGTGTGGAAGCTCTTGATCTTGATGTAGCCAATGCCCCCTTCCATCAGCTCGCCACTGACCGGGTTGATGCGAATGGTGTCCCGCACGATGGTGAATTCCCTGGGGGAATCAAAGGACTCCCGGTCCACTGTGATGGTGACCGGATCCCCCACCTTTCCCCTCAGCTTGGACACCGCTTCTTCCAGGTCCATGTTCAGGGTGGATTCGTCTTCAATGCGGAGAATCTTGTCCCTCGCCTTGAGGCCTACCCGGTAGGCCGGCGTGTCCTGCAAGGGGTACTCGATGGTCAACCACCCATCGCCCTTGTCAATGGTGATGGTGATGCCCAGCCCACCGAATTCTCCCTGGTTCTCCACCTCCATCTCCTTGGAGACGGCAGGAGGCATCAGGATCGTGTGGGGATCGAGAGAGGAGAGCATGCCGTTGATCAAGGCGTACTCCACCTCCGGCCGCTCCACATCGGCCCCGAGGTGGTCTTCCAGGAAACCCGCCACCCGGCGCAGCTCGAAGACCAGATCCTCCAGGTCTCGGAGGTCCCCCAGCTCCACAGTTGTCGTGTGGGCATCCACGGACAGGTGGAGCAATCGGCTGTCCACCTCCCGCCGAAACAACACCTCCGGCACCTGTCGCTCCACAAAAGACAGGGCATCGTCCAACATGGCCTCAGGGTCAAAGCGCTCCGGCTCCACGTACTTGTCTTCCACGAAGTACCGGGTGCGCTCCAGGAGCCGCAGCTGGGCCAGGTCGTAGTCCTCCTGGCCAAAGGCAGCATCCAACGCCTGTTGCAGGAGCGTGCGATCCTCCATCTCCCCGATCGACGCATTGGCCACCATCTGGCCAGCGACACCACACAGCAGCGCCACGCCCAGCAACACGGGCAGTCGGCGAACTCTCGGGAGTCTTGGGAATCTCTGCGACATTCAGGCTCCGGCGAGCAAGAAGGATAGCCCGTCCTTCCCCACGGGTGGGATTCACAACCCCTGGCTTGGCGGATTTCTTGCCACTGGCCTCTGCGCCTTATAGGACCGCTGGTAGCCGCTGCCCCTCCGCAGCCCGGGGGGGGAGAAGCCAAGGAGCGCAGGCAGACACGGACTTAGAAGCGATGGCCCTCAAGATCACCTGCCCCCACTGTTCGAGACGCCACGAGCTCAAACAACCCTATCCGCTGCCCGGATCCGAGCTGCACTGCTGGTGCGGACGGGCCCTGGCCATCAGCTATCCGCCCGGATTGATGGACCGTCTTCGGACGCGGGGCGTGCGTTTCGCGGGGGATCCCCTTCCGGTGGACACCTCGGACGATGAAACCGTCATGGACTTCGATGCCCGGAAGGCCATGGACGCCATGGACGCTCTTCCGGAGCCCGAGGAGGAAGAAGACAGCGAAGCCGACGCCGTGCCACGAGAGTCCTTCAGCGAGCCTGCGCCCACGGCCCCCCTACCGGACCGGCCCCAGCAGGACGCGGGCCCAAGGCCAACCCCCCCTTCCAAGGACGACGAGGGCACCGAGGACTACCCGCGCCTGTGGGATGAGAAGAAGCCAGATCAGGATCCCCTTCCGGTGTCGGGCCCCATGCAGCTGCCGGACTGGGACCCGGGGGATGCGCCGCCACCTCCCCTGGAAATCGAGCAACTCCCTGGATCGACCGGCAGGTTGGAAGTGCCGGACCTCAGCGCACCTCTCGCTGAAATGCCGACGGAGGAGGGGGAGGCACCCCCGGCCGGGCCAGAAGTCGAGGGTGGAGAGTCCACAGCGGACATGGGAGCCGCCGCGCCAAAGCGCCGCACGCGGGGGCCGTTTCAGCTCCCTTCGGGGGAGAGGCTTCTCACCTGGATCAAGCGGGGCATCCTGGCCGGGACAGCAGCCACCGTATTGGGGGTGGGCGGGGTGGCCGGCGCATTCTGGTGGTACAGCCGGGACCTTCCGACCCTGGAAACCCTGGCCACCTACCGCCCCCCCACCGTGACGCTGGTGGAAGACAAGGACGGAAAGCTGCTGGGGGAGATCTACGAAAAGCGCCGCTACGTCGTTCCCCTGGAGAAGATTCCAAAGCACGTCCAGAACGCGTTCATCGCCTCTGAAGATGCTGCCTTCTGGGAACACGCAGGCATCGACTACATGGGCATCGCCCGGGCCATGTTCCGAAATGTCCAGGAAATGGCCATGGCCCAGGGGGCCTCGACGATCACCCAACAGGTGGCGCGGAACTTCCTGCTGACCTCCGAAAAGAAGCTGGCCCGAAAAATCCGCGAGGCCATTCTCGCCCGGCGGGTGGAGGGCGCCTTTGAAAAGGAGCACATCCTCTACCTGTACCTGAACGAGATCTACCTGGGTTCCGGGGCCTATGGCGTGGAGGCAGCGGCCCGCGTCTATTTCGACAAGCACGTGGAGGACCTGACCCTGGCGGAGGGAGCGCTCCTGGCCGGACTTCCCCAGCGGCCCAGCGACTACAGTCCCCACCGCAACTGGGAGAAGGCCCGGGCCCGCCAGGAGTACGTCATCGGGCAGATGATCCGCAAGGAGTTCGTCACCGGGGACGAGGGGAAGACCGGACTGGCCGAGGAAATCCGCATCGTGAAGACCCGGAATCCCATGCGGATTCTGGCGCCCTACTTCACCGAACACGTGCGCCGGCACCTGGTGGACAACTACGGTTCTGAGCGGGTCTACAACGAGGGCCTTATCGCCCGGACCACCTGTGACCTGGAGCTGCAGCAGGTGGCCCAGGGAGCTGTGACAACCGGCGTCGAGACCGGGGACCAGAACCTGGGTTGGCGCGGCGCCGAGGTCCACCTGGAGTCGCCGGAGGCGATCACCGCCCACCTCACCAAGGCCGAAACGGAGCTGCGAGAAGCCGACCGCATGCGAGATCCGGTGATGCGGTGCGAATGGGCTTCCATTGGCGGTGAGGCCGATGGGGAGTCCCGGGACAAGAAGGGGTGGGACTGCACCTACGGCGCTCCCTTGCGAGACACCTCGATTCTTGACGAAGACAAGCGGTACGAGGCGGTCGTGCTGACCGTGGACAAGAAGCACGTCATCGTGGGCATCGGATCCCACAAGGCCATGATTCCCCTCTCCTGGACCCCCTGGGGGTTCGAGCCAAACGTGCAGCGTTCCTGGCGGTACCGCAAACTCGACGACTTCAACAAGGCACTGCAAGTGGGCGATGTGGTGGAGGTCCTGCTGGTGGCGAAGGACTCCCAGGAGGTCAAGGAGCTGAAGGGCTATGCCCCGACCGAGACCGACGGCCCCTATGCAGCGGCCCGTCTGCGCCAGGCTCCGTTGCTACAAGGGGCCCTGTTGTCGATGGATCTCGCCACGGGTGCCACCCGATCCATGGTGGGGGGAGTGGACATCGAGACCTCGGAATTCAACCGGGCGGTGCAGGCCCAACGCCAGGTGGGTTCAACCTTCAAACCCATCGTCTACGCCACCGCCATTGCCTCAAGAAAGCTGACGGCCGGCACAATCCTGTTGGATGCGCCCCTGATCTACAACACCCTGGAGGAGCGCCTCTGGAAGCCGGGCAACTACGGGGAGGAGTACCTGGGCCACATCAGCCTGCGAAAAGCCCTGGCCTTGTCCCGCAACGTGTGCACCGTTCGGGTGCTGGACCAGATCGGCTTGGACGATGTCTACGACATGGCGCTCTCCATGGGCATCACCTCCCATATGGAAAAGGACCTCTCCATGGGACTGGGCTCCAGCTCCCTCACCATGCTGGAGTTGCTCCGGGCCTACACGGTCTTTCCGACCCAGGGCCAGGTGGTGGAGCCCTACTTCATCGAGTCGGTCTCCGATCGAGATGGAAACGTGCTCGAGGAACACGAAATGGTGCCCCGCCGAGAGGTGTTGGAACCGCCAGTGGCCGGCATCATGACCTGGCTCCTGCGGGAGGTCGCCCTGTCGGGCACCGCTGCCCGCACCAACCGGCTGGGTGTTCACGTGGGCGGGAAAACCGGCACCACCAACGACTTCAAGGACGCGTGGTTCATGGGCTTCACCCCGGACGTGATCACCACCACCTGGGTCGGCTACGACAAGCCTCGCTCCATGGGGGTCAGCTCCACCGGGGGGCGGGTCTCCCTTCCCATCTGGATGGAGTACATGCGGGCGGCCTACCCCAAATCCCTGGACCGCCCGTTCCCGATTATTCCCGCCGTGAGTTGGATTCCCATTGACGAGAGCACAGGCCGAATTACCACCGGCGGCCGCTCGATGCCCTTCCTGGTCGAGACCGTTCCCACGGGCCCGGCCCTGGAATTGGGCCAGAAGTCCACCGAAGACCTGCTGAACACGGATTTTTGATGCTTTCCCTGCTGCTGATTCTGCTGTCCAGCTGTGACGACTCCTTCACGGTGTCGCCCCAACGCTGCGAGGTGCGCCTGGAGGAGGTGACCCCGGCTGCGGGCGCTGCCGGCGATGAAGCCGTTGCCACAGGGGGGCCGTTCACGGACCGCATCGACACCGCGTTGTTCCTGGGGGCAACCCGAGCGGAAGTCCTCCAACTCGATCGTTCCGGATGTGACGCCTGTGACAGCTGCCGGGAGAATCGAGAGTGTGGGGACTGTGGAGAGTGTCCCGCCTGCGGACCGGTGTGCGACGTGTGCACCGAGACCGTGGCGTTTGTGGTGCCGCCTGCCTTGGAGGGCGTCCAGGACCTTGTGCTGTTCAACTCCCACGGCAGCTCGAACGCCCTGGAGTTCGCGGTGCAGAACGAAACGGATCCGGACCCGGATCCGGACCCGGATCCCGCGGACACAGGGGGCACAGAACCAGGCACAGACAGCGGACAGCCCTAGGACACAAGGGCGCATCTCGGTCAACACACCGAAAACCACCCATCAACCACCTTGCCGCCCTGCAAGCCCAGGCGATATACAGTTTCAGGAGACTTCTTCCATGCATCTTCCCCAGTCATTGGCTCGCACAGCGGGCAGCGTCCTTGCCTCCCTCTTCTTGGCTGCCCCTGCGTTTGCCGGCGGAGTCGGGGTGTCTGTCCTTGGGGGAACCCACAGCGAGAACGTCTGGTTCTACGATGGGGCCGGCAGCCAGTACCTGGAGGTACAACAGCGCCCGACCTGGGGACTTGGCGTGGAGGCCATTCTCGGGGACAAGGACTACAAGCTGCTGGGCGTCATGCGCTTTTCCTATGTGTCCGACGCCCCTCCCTCCGCCGACGTGACCCTGCAACCGGGCTACGAGGAGCGCCTGGACAGCGAAGGGGAAGACCTGGGGCCGGAGGTCCCTGTTCGCACGGATGACAACGAGATCGGCGAGATCACCGCGGGTCTGCTCTGGGGCATCTGGGGAGACCCCACGGGCCTGCAGGCCAATGTCCTCACAAGTGTGGGTTCAGGTGCGCTGACCAGCAACAGCACCGAGTACGTGCTCTTCGAGATCGCACCGGGTCTTCAGTACACCATGGACGACCGGGTACAGCTTCACGTCTCGGCGGGGTACCAGGCCCGCTGGCGCAAGGGATTGGCCCACGGCCCCCGTGCCATGGCTGGCGTCCGCTACCTGTTTGACTAGGCCGCCGGTTTGGCCCCGCACCTTCTCGGTCTGCTCCTTGTTGGCGGCTGTGCCACGCCCCAGAATCACTGGAGCGACCAGCTGGAGCCCGGGGGGCCCTGTCACCGGGTGAACCTGCTCGACGGGCTGGATGCATCCAGCACCGATGAGATCAGGGACACCTATGACTGCCTGAACCAGAGCGGAAACCTGGCGCCTCTCCAGGTCGCCGTCGATGCCCTGGAGGACCCTTCTCGCTTGGGGATTGCCGGCGGAAGAGAAGCCGCAGCCTGGGTCAACGCGTTGACGGAGGAGACGGTGGATCTCCTCTCCCTGGCGGGCACGCTGGCGGACTGGCTCTCCAGTGGGGAAGCCCCCCTGGTGACCCTGGTGGAGCTGGGCGCGGAGATCATCTATGGGAAGCCCTTTGAAACCCTGGCTGCGGACGAAGCCGACCTCTCTTCCCAGGCCGCCCTGGATGCCGGGATCTTCCGTCCCCTGATCCCGGTGCTCTCCGCTGCTGCAACCGCCGTGCTGGATGGCAACCTGGAGCCTGTGGAGATCCTTCACGAGGGTCTCGGGTCTGACATGGCCATCTCGGCCTTCCACACCTTGGGCGCCCTGGTCGAGAGCGACGTGGGCCAGGACCTGGTGATCCACCTGCCCGGCAACCTGGGGAACGCCCTGGATGACGTGCGGGATGGCAGCAACGACCGGTGGAGCGGCTCCACGGGAGACTCTCTTCGGGACCTGATGGACCAGGCCTTGACCGGGACCAACAGCGTTGGGCTCGGCATCGGCGAGCTGTCTGGGAACGCCCTGCGCACCCTGTTGTCGGACAGCTCCCTGGGCCCCCGCATGGAGAGCGCCCTCACGGAGCTACAGGCCGGCGATCACATCGACGAGATTCCGCTGCAGCTGTTGCACTTCACGCGGGTGGATGCCCAGGGAGGCCCCCTTTCCAGTGGCGAGGACTCGGCCCTGGTCTCCATGCTTCGGGTGCTGGATGCAGGAAACGGCCCAATGACCTGCAGCATCATCGGCTTCAGCGTCCTGTCCTTCGACAACCTGGCCGTCACCCTCCTGGAGGGCATCGCCCGCCTGGGGTCGGGTGCCACCGTTAGCGCTGTGGGGCTGTTGGGGAGCAACCTGCTCAACTACGACCTGCTCGCCCAGGCTGCGGAAAACAGCTCCATCTGCTCGGGAATCACCGGCCAGATGGTGCGCGACATGGAAGCGATCGATCGCTTCAACGACCCGGAGGTCGGGGACCTGTTGGAGGTGCTCCACGGTGTTTTGCAGGCCCTCTACGGCCCGGGCACCTCGCGGGTACCCCAGCTTGTTGACCTCATTGCAGCGATCAACAGCGTCGGCGCATCACCGCCCCTTGAGGAGGTCCTCCGAGACCTGGGAGATGGCCAGCTGGCCCGGGACCTGATCGGCATGGTGCCCGTCATCCTGTCCCCGGCGGACTACCTGGACACCGCCGGATTCCCCGCGGGAGTGGGCCCCCTGGATTTCGATGCGGTCTGGGACGCCCTTGGCGAAATGGTGGCTCTGCGCACATCGGGCAACTCGGCTCTGGATGCCCTGGGCCCCGTGATGGAAGTGGCCCTGCTCCACGAAAACACCTGGGACGCCCTGAACAACGCTGCCCCGCTCCTCAAGCTCGACAATGCCCGCATCCACACCATTATCGAGTTCATGCCCACCCTCCTGGACTGGGATGCGGAGATGGAGGTCCTGGGCAAGTTGACCGACCCGTTGCTGAAGCCCGGGGTGGTGGCGCCGCTCTTGCGGGTGGTGGAGATGCCATCTGTGGCCGAGGCCCTGGCAAGTGCCGACGAGGGTGCCTCTCCTTTGGCCTTTGGCGGGGCGCTTCTGGTGGAGGGCACCTTGCAGACCCTCCTGCTGCTTGTGGATGACCTTCTCGACCTGACCCAACCCTAGGCGCCTCACCCCGTCACTTCTGGCCGTGAAAGCGCCCTCAACGCCCTTTCTTGC
>CAZSZE010000111.1:0-5438 GCA_964610645.1 uncultured Enterobacterales bacterium
CCCTCCCCAACCCCTTCCCTCGCCGCCGAGGCCTACGAGCAAGCCTGGGGCGCCCGCCCACTCTCCGAACGTCTCGCTGCCGGCTCCCTCGGCCTCTTTGGAATCTGGGCAGTCTGGCGCATCTGGACCGTTCTTTGATGGAGCAATTCTCCCCGGAACTCGCCCGGCTGGCACTGCGGACCCCGACCCTTCCCCCCGCCACCCACACGAATTGCTACTTCCTGGGAGACCAGCGTCTCACCATCGTGGAGCCCGCTTCTCCCTGGGAAGAGGAGCAAGCCTTGTTGGAACGCACCCTGCAGTCTCTTCCGGGAACCATCGAACGAATCTTCCTGACCCACCACCACATGGATCATGTGGGGGGGGTCGAAGTCCTGCGACGTCGGTTCAACTGCCCCGTGGTCGCACATGCCCGGACCGCGGAACTTCTCACCGGCCACGTGAAAGTCGATGAAACCCTGGACGAGGGAGACGTGCTTCTCACGGACCAGGGCGCCTGGAATGTCTTTCACACCCCGGGACATGCCAGCGGTCATCTCTGTCTTGCCAATCCCCGCACCGGCGACTTTGTGGTGGGGGACATGGTGGCGGGGGAGGGGACGATTGTGTTGGACCCGTCGGATGCGAACCTGCAGGACTACCTGGACTCCCTCCAGCGCTTGCGAGATGCGTCTCCAGGGGTTCTGCACCCGGCCCACGGCGATCCCATCCAGGACGCGGACGGAAAGCTCGCCGAGTACATCGACCACCGACACATGCGCACCGGGCAGGTGCGGGAGACCTTGGACGGCGTGGAACATGCGACGCCCATGGACCTGGTCCCTCCCATCTACCCGGATCTCCCCGTGGGCTTTCACCCGGTGGCGGCCCGACAGGTGCTCTGCCACCTGCAGTGGTTGGCGGATCAGGGAGAAGTGCGAGAGGTGGATGGCGCCTGGGAGATGGCCTGATGGCAGATCGGGACGACCTGGGGCGCACGCTGGGAGACCTGGGCCGGATTGTGCGGGGAACGGCCCGCATGGTGTTGGGCAGCAAGGTGGGAGGCGAGACCACGGACGAGCCGGTGATTTCCCGGGAAGTGGACTCTGCCCTGGAAGGGGCGGTGGCGGTGGTGGGGGACTGGTTGCAGTCCGTCGGTGAGGATCTTCAGCGACAGGGCGGTGAGGATCCGGAACCGGTGGAGACCGCCGGCTGGTCGCCCCTCGCTGTGGGGGCCCAGGCGTTTGGACACGGGCTTCGATCGGTTGTGGTGGAATTTGTGGGCAGTGTGGAGACAGAGGAGGAATGAGGTCCCTCCCTCCCCGGCTCTTTGTGACCGGCACAGACACCGAGGTGGGAAAGAGCGTGGTCACAGCGGCGCTCGCGGCGGCCTGCGATGGAGAGGTCTGTGCCCTCAAGCCGGTGGCGAGTGGCGTGGCACCGGGCGAGCCCGGGGAGGATGCGGTGCTTCTCGGCCTGGGGGCTGGCCACGAACCGCGCTCCTACCGCTCCTTTCCAGCGCCTCTTTCTCCACACCGCGCCGCGGTCCTGGCAGGAGAGTCCTTGACCCTGGAGGAGGTCCTCGACTGGGTACGGCAAAAGGAGGGATTGCACACCCTGGTGGAAGGGGTGGGAGGATGGCGGGTGCCGGTGGCCTGGGACTGGTCCATTTCGGACCTGGCATGTGCCTGGGGAGCGCCGGTGCTCGTCGTGGCGCCCAACCAGCTGGGGGTGCTCAACCACGTGCGATTGACCGTGGAGGCCATCACCTTGGCGGGCCTGCCGCTGTGGGGTGTGGTGCTCAACGACGGGGTGTCTGTGGGCGACGAGGCATCGGCCCACAACCTCGAGGACCTGGTGCAGCTTCTTCCGGAAGTCTGGATTCGGCGAATGGGCAGCTTGGAGAACCTGGACCACGGTACGCTTCAAGCAGCGGGACGGATCCTCATGACTCCTTGAGCACGCCTCCCAGGGCCTTGACCAGGTCCGGCGAAAAAGCACGACCGCTGGCTCGAGACAGGGCCTCCGCTGCCTCTCCCCTGGAGAGACGTGGTGCAAATCGCTGGGAGACCGTGCGGTGATCCCACCAGGTGGCCAGGGCCACCACCTGGGCCTCCCTGGGAATTTCCTCTCCAGCCAGACCGTGGGGAGTGCCGGTCCCATCAAAGCGCTCTTCCCGAGCGAGCAGCACCGGTTCCAGCGTCCCGACCGTGGCGATGGGAAGTCCCCCACCACCCATGGTCATGACGTCGAGTCCCACCCCATGCTCCGACTCGGTGAGGGTAGGGACCTTTCCCTGCAGCCGAGCACTCCAGCGCGTGGTCTGCTGTTCCGCGGTGCTCATTCCGATGTTTTCGGCCAGCGCCATGGCCAACTCCTCGACGCGAGCTGCGTGGGGTTGGTCGGGACGGGTCTGGGGCAACAGGATCTGGGGCTGGTTCTGGGCGTCCTGGAGCCGGGCTTTCAAGAACTCGCGGCTGATGGCATCCCCGGCCACGGAAGCGCAGATCTGGACAAGCTCCGTGGATGCATCGTCCACAGCCGGGGCCCGGGCAACCGCCAGCAGCCCGCAGGGTCGGTTGGGCTCACTCACATCCACGCGAATGGGAATCTCCGCCAGCAGGGTCTCGCCCACCTGGGTGCCCACCCAGCAATCCGCTGGCAGCGTGGCCAGGGAGCGCTCGCGGATCAAGGAGCCGGCGGCTTGGAGATCGAATCCCTGGAAGCCCGAGTGGTCCGTGCAGTGGTAGGAAACCCAGGCGCTGCGTTCGGGCTCCCGAAAGGCCACCATCACGGCGCTGTTCTCGAATTCCAGGGCCACGTAGGTCGCAAGGGCCTCGTAGAATCCCATGAGGTGTTCCGGTCCCTCCACGGCAGTGGCGGCCTGTTGCAGTCGGGAGAGGGTCTGCGCGCCCAGGGCGGCTTGTTGGTGCACCGTGCGAGCCACGGCCGCTTCGATCGTGGCGTAGACATCCCGAAGCTTGAAGGGCTTCTGAAGGTAGTCCAGGGCGCCGCGCTTCATGGCCCGGATGGCGGACTCAATGGTGCCGTAGCCGGTCATGAGAATCACCGCGGTGCCTGGGTTGGAGTCCTGGATGTGATCCAGGAGCTGCAGTCCATCGAGTCCTGGCATCTTGATGTCGGTCAGCACCACGTCGAATTTCTCCCGCGCAAGGAGCGCACGGGCCTGCTCCCCGGTTCCAGCAGTGACCACCGGGTGCCCACGCGTGGCGAGGTACTCGCCAAGCAACTCCAGGATGGGTCGTTCGTCGTCGACCACCAGGATTCTGACTTCCTTGGGATTCACGCTCCCTACATATCGCAGAGGGAATAGAAACGGGCAGTGCTACCCTCAAGAGGGAGGAGGTGCTGGTCTGGCTCGTCGCGAAAAAGTTGACAGAGGGCTGAATGTTCGCCTCGATGAACTCGAGCGCCGGCTGCGGCTGCTCAAGATCAACTACGACAAGTACTTCATGGGGATCGACCTGATCGAGCCCATGAAGGAGCGGGATGATCTCAAGCGCTTTGTGCGGGAGCTCACCCAGGTCTTCATCAAGAGCACCGCACAGAAGTACCGGTATCGGACCCTCAAAGCGCGATCCGTGTCCCTGGACCAGTACATCCAGCGGAACCTGCTGCAGATTGAACGGGGCACGCACCCCAAGATGAAGTTTCGGGCGAACCTTGCGGAGAGGCGCCAGGGGGAGATGGGGGCTCGCCTGGCTGAGCGCCAGGAAGCGCGGGCGGATCAACGGAACCGGGAGGATGCTGCTTTTCGAAGGGTCTTCGACAGCTACATGAATGCACGGGAGTCGGCGGGCATGTCTTCGGACATGAGTTTCGACTCGGTGCGGGATCGACTGCGCAAGCAGGTGCGGGAGGTGAAGAGCCGTTACCAGTGCAAGTCCGTGATCTTCCGGGTGGTCTCAGAGGATGGCAAGGTGAAGCTCAAGGCTGTCCCCAAGAAGGAGTAGGCACCATGCTTTCCCCCCTGTTCTTGTTCGTGGGGCTTGCCCTGGCCGAAGACCCTGGCGCAGCGGAGGTTCCCGCTGTCTGGACCGTGGCCATGCCCCTGGGGGTGCCCCAGTTCGCCCATGGCGAGAGAAGGAGAGGCCTCCAGTTCGGCGGCATCCAGGTGTTGGGCATTGGCACCACCGTGTTCTCCCAGGTGCAGATGTTGGAGTTGGCACAGTCGGACGAGCCGGGGGGGCGGGAGGAGCTGGGGTGGCGCGGGGTCTCGGTCGTGGGATCAGCGGTGACCGGGTTGGCGTGGCTGGCGAGCGTGATCGATGGATCCCGCCTGCATGACGCTGCGCTGGAGGGCGCAGCCATGTCGGAGTCGGTGCGGGCCTGGGATGGAGTGGTGGCTTCCGAATGAAGCCCGGGGGGCATGCCGACAGCCACGGGGGAGCGACAGTGTGGGCGCGAGCACCGCTCGTTGGGGCAGCCCTGCTCTTGTCGCTGGGGGCTGCTGAGGCCGTTCTTCGCGGGGTGTACGACGACCTGCCGAGCTTGGCGCCCCTTGCTCGGGCGGAGACGTACTTCGGACACGATGCGCCTCCCATCGCGACGTCCCCGGCCGATTCCATGAACTGTCGTGACCCGCCTGGGAGCACGGCCGGGGGGAGCGGACACGTGGCGCCGCCCACCCGGGAGCACGCCTTCGGCGACGGTGAACCAACCCGCTCGATCCTGGTCGCGGGAGACTCGGTCGCCTGGGGGTACGGAGTAGCGCCCGAGGAGGCTTGGGGGTCGCAACTTGGCGCGGCCTTGTTCCAGGCTCTTGGCAACTCCCTGTCCGTGGGCGTTGTGGGGGTTCCGGGCGGTGGCTACTGCGAGGTGCTTCGCGCTTTGCACCACGAGTTGGACGCCACTGACCCTGACGCTGTGGTGCTCCAGGTCTTCGCTGACGATCTGGAACAGCGGGCGATGATCATCTTGGACGGAGCGCCCGTGGTCTTTCCAGCGTCCGCGGGATCGCCGTGGGTTCGTGGCCTGGTCGCCCACTCCTACGCCGCCAACTGGGCCTGGTCGCGGTTCAGGGCTCGCCGCAGTCCGGGCCCGACCCGGTTCATCAGCGAGGAGGGCCAGGCTGGTTTTCAGTCCTCCATGAAAGCCCTCCGCGAGCGGCTCGACGAGCTGGGCACAGACTTGCTGGTCTTCCTGCTGCCCCCATCCGGGACGGCAGCCTGCGGGGGTCCCGGCCCGCAGGAGCAGATCTGCCGCTGGTACGCCGAGGACATGGACCGCATGGAAGCACTCCTGTGGGTAGCAGGCATCGCCCCCCTGCGCCTCGACACCCTCTGGTCCAACCCGAGCGCCCAGGCGCTCCCACAAGAGCTTCGCCGGTCGCAGACCGAACCCGCCTACGTGCCAATCCACCCAAGCGCCGCGGGCCACACCCACCTCGCCCAGGCCCTGGCCCCCCAGGTGGCGGCGGCACTCTCCCCCTGACCGCC
>CAZSZE010000111.1:5538-12435 GCA_964610645.1 uncultured Enterobacterales bacterium
CCATTCTGGCGACCACCCTCGCCACTTCCGCAGGGGGATACCCCCATCCCCCCCCCATTCTGGCGACCACCCTCGCCACTTCCGCAGGGGGATACCCCCATCCCCCCCCATTCTGGCGACCGAAGGGACCGAGTTCGCCAGAATGGGGGGGAGTCACTTTATACCCCCCTGGGTTTGGCGACCCTCAAGGGGTTGAGTTCGCCACTTTTCGGAGGAGATACCGTATCCCCCCCTGCTTCTGGCGAACTTTGGGGCGGTCAGGTCGCCAGAATCGGGGAGGGTTATTTCATACCCCCCCTGTTTTGGCGACCGTGCCCACGACGGATCCCACGGCGGCCCGACGGATTCCACGCCGGCCCGCGGCAGCGTGGCTGGTGAAGGCTCCGGGACAGGCAAGGACGCCGCTTCCAATGAGTCAGGCAGCACTTGGCAAGTGCGTGTGCTCCTCGTGCAGAACGGACGGTGATCGAATCGCAAGTTGCCGGCGAACAGCCTCCACATGGAAGGGATGCACCGGTTTGGCTCGCAGTCGGTCCACGCTGCGTGGAGAAATGGCCAGAATCCGAGCCAGCTGCTCCCGGGACAGGAGTGAATCCGCAGCATGCACCGCTCCCAGTCGTGCCAGGCGCAGATCTCTTCTCGACGACGGATCGCTCATCACGGCTGCAAGGGCGGCCTCCTTCAACCGAATGGGCAGCGCGTCCTGCCAGTTGCCCTGTGGCACCTGAAAGAGACGCTCGAATTGGCTGTCGTTCAGGCGAGGAAGATGTTCCCCCACATTGCGGCGCAGGAAGCCGCCGCCCATGCGCAGACGAAGCAGGTCGGCCAGGCTGCTGCCATCGTGCGTGGGATCGCACGCGATTCCGTGGTGCTCCTGTTGGCGGAGTACGTACCAGAATGCGTTTTGCAGATGGCGCTGGTCGGTGATTGCCTTGAAATAGGCGGGGGCAAACCCAGAGGAGAGTGGCAGGTTTGCCTGGAGGGTGATCTCCACAATCCGTGCAAACTCCCCGGCTTGGTTCCTGGAGCACACGACAATCGCGTGCAGGTGCGTGTCCGCCGTGGCGAAAGCAAGCAGCCCGGCTTGCTCGCCCTTTCGAAGAAAGCACCGGCTGACCGTGCGGCGAGCGGCAGCAGAAGGGGCGATGACGGTGTCATCCAAAAGGCGCATTGTGATGTGCCAGGCGAAATCAGACATGGGACCTCCAGGGTGGACCCACACCCTGTTCACCAGATGGAGATCGTCAAGGGGTCCAGGCGAAGGGCCGGACAGTTTTTGGCTCTTGGTGGGAGGAGAAGGGCCAATTGGAGGAGAGACCGGTCCCATGAATCCCAGGTCAGCAAGATCTGCCATCAATTGATTCAGGCCAGGAATGGCTCCAGGTTGGCCAGGCGCAGTTGCTGGTCCAGGGCCTCGAATCGCTCAATCAAGCTCATACCGATCAGGGTTTCGAGGGGCCGGAGATCTCCCTTGTCTCCAGCCTGCATGGCACGTAGGTACCGGTGTCGACCTTTCTTGTCTGAGCGCAAGCTCAAGAAGAACGGTGGTCCGACTGGAGCGTAATGCAACGCGGTGTTCATCATGATCCTTGACAGGCGGCCGTTGAAGTCCGGGAACGGGTGGATCTGGGCAAGCCCGTGGCTCCACATTGCAGAGATGTGGAGGAAGGATCGCCAAGTCTCCCGGCCGGGGAACAGGCCGGCATCGTACAGGGCGGCTCCGATCTTCTCGTTCACTCGGCCGGCGAGGCCCTCCATGGCGCGTGGGACGAGTTGGGGACAGAATCCAGCACGCGCGGAAAGCGCATTTCATTGTGGACGTTTCTGGAGTCACTCAACTCCTGATCCATCGATGTCTCAAGAAAGAGGCGGTGGTGCTCGGTGTCGGGATCCACACTGCCTCCTCTCTGTCCAGACCACCCCGTTTTGGCGTAGGTGGCGTATGGGAAGATGACCTTGTCCCAGTCAAAACGAATGGTTGGCCGGGCACTCGCAAGCAACAAGGCAATCCAGTGTTGTGTGACCTCGCGGAATCCCCTGTTCGAGCCTGTGAATGAAGCAGGAGGGTTGTCATTTGCAAGGCGGATGCCTTGCTTCTCCGCCTCATCGAGCAACTTCTCGAAGGAAGTGGTCTTTGGGTGGGACTCACCAATGGTCCCCGTCCAGGGGCCAATCCGAACGTGCCACCGCAAAACGCTGCCAGCACTCTACTGCTCGCTCCATCACTTCAACGTGACGGCGGTACCAGGGAATAGAACGTGTCAACGAGAGTGGTCCGGGTGAGGCATTATCATATCGCCCGGGAAAGTTCGGTTGGGACCTGGCTGTAAATGGCAGGGTGTCGCTGCGCCCTACCCCCCCTGCAGCAACGCCAAGATCAGGGTCAACAAGAAGATCGCCGCGAAGAGTCCGACGAAGGCCAGGAAGCAGCCGACCATCACCTTGGCTCCTCCCTTGAAGACTCCGGCGGCCATCTCGAAACCCTGGGCAATCACCCGGTGCTTTTCCTCGTAGAGCGCCAGCGCTTCTTCCATGGGCATCCACGCATCGTAGGGGACACCCTTGTCGTTGCCGGTGACCCTCATTCCCGGGAGGAAGCGCTTCCCGCAGCGCGTCCAGGCGGTGAGCGCTCCTCCGCAGTGGGGGCAGTCCTGCGCACCCACGAAGGGCGGAATCGAACCGCCGCAGCTCGGGCAGCCGCCCGGCTCCTCCTGCTCGGCAATGCGCACATCCACCTTCCAGGAAATGTGGAACCACTCCCGGCCGGTGGTAGCCTTCAACTCCAACTCCCCTTTCGGGAACAGGTCCATGATGTGCTCCCCGGCGGGTCGCTCGCACAGGCCGCCACAGCTCTTGCAGGTCAAAGAGACCGGCGTTTCCTCCTGAACCGTGATCAGCTTCTCGCAGCCCTCGCAGGGACCGAGAATGATCCGGTCGGGCGTCCCCCCCGCCAATCGGGAGAAGTCCCTCCACTGCCCAAGCATCGCGAAGGGATTGAGCCCCAGCTTGAAATACCGGGGCGCGGGCTCCGTTGGAAGCCCCTCAAATACCTGGCTCCGGCCGCAGGCATCACAGGCTACCTGCACCGGGGTGAGGTGGTCACCGAAGTCGCTTGCGCCGCAGGTGGTGCAGGCGGCTGCGGGTGGGTTCACGTCCATGCCGGAATCCTATCAACCCAGGCCAGCTCGCGGCATGGGGCGCTCTCTTGCGCCTATACTGTGGAGGGTGAGCGCTCTTCTCGATTGGGGGGTAGATGGGGATTGCGCCCTTCCTCGCTGCCCTGCCCGGTTGTGCCACGGCTGACCCTCCGGTCAACGAGGGTGTCCCGAACCTCAGCGTGGAAACCAGGTTCACCACCGGTGACCACGAAAGTGCCTCCTTTGGCGGGACGGCCTCCAGCGCAGGCGATGTGAACGGAGACGGCTTCGACGACGTGATCGTGGGATCGGCCTACCGGGGAGATCCCCATTACGACGAGGACGACAACCGCGCCCGAGCCAACTCCGCGTCTCGCGCCGCCGTGAGCGCCTCTCCGCTGGTGGGATCCGCGCTCGCGAGGGTCTTTTCGGCCTCATCAAGCAGGGTCTGTGCAGCGGCCTTGTCCTGTCCGGCCGCGTCCTCGCACAGCTCCGTGAGCAGGGTCAGGCGGTCTGGCCCCGCCTCGGCAAATCCACGGCCCACGATGAACTGGGTCTGCTTGCCGTCTGCGAAGATGGTCACAACCCCGGCCTTCACAACGCTCAAGTACTGGGTGTGGCTCGGAAGGATGCCGAACTCTCCCAGAAAGCCCGGGGCCTGCACCTCGGTGGCCGTGCCCGAAAAGGCGATGGCGGTTGGCGTGACGATTTCGACTTGGATGGACATGCGGTCTCCTTAGACGCTGGCAGCCAGCTGCTTGCCCTTTTCAATGGCCTCGTCGATGGTCCCGACCAGGTAGAAGGCCTGCTCGGGCATGTCGTCGTGCTTGCCCTCGAGGATCTCCTTGAAGCCCTGGATGGTGTCCTCCTTCTTCACGTACTTGCCTTCAAGGCCCGTGAACTGCTCAGCCACGAAGAACGGCTGGGAGAGGAACTTCTGGATCTTTCGGGCCCGGTCGACGGCGAGCTTGTCCTCGTCCGACAGCTCGTCCATGCCGAGAATGGCGATGATGTCCTGGAGGTCCTTGTAGCGCTGCAGCACCAGCTGCACGTCCCGGGCGACGTTGTAGTGCTCCTCGCCAATGACCTCGGGGGCCAGAATGCGGGATGTGGAATCCAGGGGATCCACCGCCGGGTAGATGCCCAGCTCAGCGATCTTCCGGGACAGCACCGTGGTGGCATCCAGGTGGGCGAAGGTGGTGGCTGGCGCCGGGTCGGTCAAGTCATCGGCCGGCACGTAAATCGCCTGCACACTGGTGATCGATCCCTTGTGGGTGGTGGTGATGCGCTCCTGCAGAATGCCCATTTCCGTACCCAAGGTCGGCTGGTAGCCCACCGCGGAGGGCATGCGGCCCAGCAGGGCGGACATCTCGGAGCCCGCCTGGGTGAAGCGGAAGATGTTGTCCACGAACAGGAGCACGTCCTGGCCTTCCTCATCCCGGAAGTTCTCCGCGATGGTCAGGGCGGACAGGGCCACACGGGCACGGGCTCCGGGGGGCTCGTTCATCTGGCCGTAAATCAACGCAGCCTTGGAGTTCTCCCAGTCGCCGGGGCTGATGACGCCTGCATCCTTCATCTCGTGCCAGAGGTCGTTCCCCTCGCGGGTGCGCTCCCCGACACCGGCGAACACCGAGTATCCACCGTGGGAAAGGGCCACGTTGTTGATGAGCTCCATGATGAGCACGGTCTTGCCTACGCCGGCGCCACCGAACAGCCCGATCTTTCCGCCCCGGGAGTAGGGAGCCAACAGGTCGACGACCTTGATGCCGGTCTCGAACATCTCCACTTCCGTGGACTGTTCCACAAAGGGAGGGGGCTCGCGGTGAATGGGAAGGCGCTTCTTCTCGCCCACATCGCCCAACTCGTCCACGGGCTCGCCGATGACGTTCAGGATGCGGCCGAGGGTCTCGCGGCCTACGGGCATGGTGATCGGACCGCCGGTGTCGCGCCCGGACATGCCCCGGGCGAGACCATCGGTGGTGTCCATGGCCACGCAGCGCACGGTGTTTTCCCCCAGGTGCTGGGCGACCTCGACGGTGAGGTTGTCCTTGATGTCGTTGATCGCGGGGTTGGTGAGCTTGACGGCGGAGAGAATCGCCGGCAGCTTGCCGGGCTCGAACTCCAGGTCCACGACGGGACCCATCACCTGCTTGATGGTGCCAATGTTGCCTTCCATGAGACTGCTCCTACCGAGAAAAAGAGGGGTTAGATGGCTTCCGCGCCGGCCACGATTTCAGTCAATTCCGTGGTGATTGCTGCCTGTCGGGCGCGGTTGTAGTCGAGGGTAAGGGTGTCGATGAGGTCCGACGCGTTGCGGGTCGCGCTGTCCATGGCGGTCATGCGGGCGGCATGTTCGCCAGCTTCTGTCTCCAGGAAGGCCTGGTGCAGGAGCGTCTGGACATAGAGGGGCAACAGCGTGTCGAGAATCTGCTGGCCATTGGGTTCGTACTTGTAGTTCCCGGCGCCCTCGCCGCTCTCCTCCGTCTCCACGGAGAGGGGCAGCAGATGGGCAAAGGTGGGCTCCTGGGTCATCACCGACTTGAACCGGTTGAAGGCCAGGTGGACCTCGTGGATGTCGCCGGCCACAAATTGTGCCCGCACCGTGTCCGCCAGGGTGGTCACAGCATCCATGTAGGTAGCGGCGGAGAGCTCGATCACCGAGTTCTCGATGTCATAGCCCCGGCCCTTGAAATAGGAGCGGGCCTTCTTTCCAAAGGTGTGCAGCACCACGGTGCGGCCTGCGTCCTTCTGCTCGGTGACGAAACGCTCCGTCCGGCGGAACAGAGAGTTGTTGAAGGAGCCGCACAGGCCCTTGTCCGAGCCAAACACCACGACCGCGATCCGCTCCACGCTCTCGTGGCTCTCCAGCAGATCGTGGGAGGCATCGCCTCCGCTTGAGGCCGCTACCCGGGAAAGGACCCGCGTGAGGCTGGACTGGTAGGGGCGGGCAGCCTCGGCGTGCTCGGTGGCCCGGCGAAGCTTGGCCCCGGCCACCATCTTCATGGCCTTGGTGATCTGCCGGGTGTTGGTCACCGCGCCGATGCGGCGCTTGATGTCTTTGAGATTTGCCATCAGGCGCTCCAGGTCTCCTTGAAGGCACCGATGCCGGCCAGAATCTTCTGCTTCAGGTCGTTCTTCTTGAAGGTTCCCACGGAGACGATTTCTTCCAGGAGGTCTGCGTGTTCCGCCTTGAAGTGCGACTCCAGGGCATCCAGGAAGCCGCCCACATCCTTGACCTCCAGGTCATCCAGGAAGCCGTTGGAGCCCGCGAGGATCTGCACCAGCTGCATCTCGACGTTCATGGGGGTGTACTGCCCCTGCTTGAGGACCTCCACCAGGCGGGCCCCCCGGGTGAGCTGCTGCTGGGTGGCAGCATCCAGGTCGGAGCCGAACTGGGAGAAGGCGGCCAGCTCGCGGTACTGGGCCAGGGTCAGGCGCAGGGTACCGGCAATCTGCTTCATGGCGGGAATCTGGGCGTTTCCACCCACGCGGGAGACCGAAATACCTACGTTCACCGCTGGGCGAACGCCCTGGTAGAACAGGTCGGTCTCCAGGAAGATCTGGCCGTCGGTGATGGAGATCACGTTGGTGGGAATGTAGGCCGACACATCGCCTGCCTGGGTCTCGATAATGGGCAGGGCGGTCAAGGAGCCGCCGCCCTGTTCGTCGGACATCTTCGCTGCCCGCTCCAGGAGCCGGGAATGAAGGTAGAAGACGTCTCCGGGGTAGGCTTCGCGGCCGGGGGGGCGGCGCAGCAGCA
>CAZSZE010000112.1:0-12419 GCA_964610645.1 uncultured Enterobacterales bacterium
TGGAGCATTGGTTCGATCACGAGAATCTCGACTGCTACCGACTGGCCCTGGAGGTTGCCCGGTGGTTTCCTTCGGTGTCCGTGCCGCGAGGCAGGGCGTCGCTGAGAGAACAAGGCTGCCGGGCGGCGGATTCGGTGGTGCTGAACATCGCTGAAGGCAGGGCGAGGGGGGGTGGCGCTGGCAAGAACCACTTCCGGATTGCCCTGGGAAGTGCTGCGGAACTGTGCGCGGTGTTGGACCTGGTGCAGTCGGGAGAGGCCACGGGGTTCCAGCAGAAGCTCCGCCGAATCGGCGCTATGCTCGCTCGAATGTCGAAGTAGGTGAGGCCTCGATCCAGGCGCGACACCCGTGGGAACCTACAGCCGGGAGGGGGTGCGGGACATCGCCCATCCCAACGTCTCACCCGGGCGTAGCGTGCATGCGATGATCAACCCGCGAACTATCGACTCAGGACACTAGTTCCTACCCCGGTCCCCAGGGCCCGTGAATCCAGCGGGACAGCACCAGCAGAGACCACAGGCGACGGCGGTGGTCCTGTTCCCCGTCGCGGTGGGCGCTGATGAGCGCGCGTACGGGCGCTCCCTCCAGGAATCCGGACAAGCGTTCCGGTAGATCGTCCAACAGCCCGGTGCAGGGGCCCGCAAGCCACGGACCCAAGGGGGTTCCAAATCCCTTCTTGGGTCGCTCCACCAGCTCCTTCGGCAGCAGATCTGCCACGGCCCTGCGGAGGAGCGTCTTGGTGCCCCGGCCACGGGTGTGCGCCCGAGGTGGCATGCGGGCTGCCAGCTCCACCAGCTCGTGGTGGCAGAAGGGGGAGCGGACCTCCAGGCCGTGGGCCATGGAAGCCCGGTCTACCTTCTGCAGGACCCCCTCGGCGAGGTAGAGGCGCTGGTCCAGGTACATGGCCTGGGCCACGGGGGAGGCGTCCCTGACCTTCTCCCCCCAGCGGTCCACCACACTCCAGGGCTGTGGGGGACGGCCGGTGAGTGCGGAGAGTTCCTCGGGCAGGAACGCTCCCAGCCAGACCTGGTTTCGCCGGGGGAGGGGATGGGCGAGGCCCTGGCCAAACCTCTGGGCCAGGTAGGCCGGGGAGAGGTTGTCCGTGGAGGCCGGGAGTTTCTCCGCCAGGCTGGAGATCAGGCGGTGGCTGCGAGAGACGGGACCCGCAATGCGGTGGGCCGCGTAGGTGGGGTAGCCGCCGAAGTGCTCGTCGGCGCCGTCCCCGGACAGGGCCACTTTGAAGCCGGCCTCCCGGACGGCCCGGGAAAGCCACCACGTGGCCGGCAGGGAGCCGTCCAGCAGGGGCTCGCAGAGGCTCCCCTCCAGGCTCTCCAGGACGCCGGCGAGGTCGGCTGCCACAAAGGGAATCTCTGTGTGCCGGCATCCCAGGAGCCGTGCTGCCAGGGCTGCGGGCTTGGACTCGTCGAAGCTCGGCTCGTTGAACACCACGGAGAAGGTGTCCAGCGTCTCGCCACGCCGCCTGGCCGCCAGGGCGGTCACGGAGGTCGAGTCGATCCCCCCGGAGAGCAGGTACGCCACCGGGACCTCGGCCACCATCCGGGAGAACACCGCAATCTGCAGGGAGGCGCGAATGCGTTCGCTGGCGTGGCCGGGGGAGAATTCATCCAACTCCGCGCCGGGAATCGGGGGTTCCCACCAGCGCTTGATTTGCCAGCCGCTTGCGTTGGCCTCCAGGCAGGTGCCGGCCTCCAGCTTGTGGATGCCCTCGTACAGCGTCCCCGGGGCCGGGACGTACTCAAACAGCAACAACTCATCCAGGGCCTCCGGGCGGAGGTTCCGAGGCACTCCCGGGTGCGACAGCAGTCCTTTTAGTTCCGAGGCAAACAGGAGGGTCCCGTCTGGAGCCCACGTGTAGTACAGGGGCTTCTGCCCCAGGCGATCCCGCACCAATGTCAGGCTGCGGCGCTCCACGTCGTAGATGGCCAGGGCAAACATGCCCTGGAGGCGGGACAGGGAGTCCCGGGGCAGATCAGCCCAGAGATGCGCTGCCACCTCCGTGTCCGTGGCGGTGGCAAAGACCGCGCCTCGTCCCTGCAGCTCGTTGCGCAGGGGGCCGTGGTTGTAGACCTCCCCGTTGTGGGCGATCCAGACCCGCTCGTCAGAATCCGGCAGGGGGTTTTCCCCGCCCTCCACATCCACGATGGCCAGGCGTCTTGCGCACAGGACGCCGTCCGCCAGGGCGACGGTCCTCTTGGAGTCCGGGCCCCGGTGTTCCATGCTTGCAGCCATGGCCTCCACGTGGGCGGTGTCCGCCGGGCCGTCAAAGCGAAAGGCCCCCGCAATGCCGCACAAGGGCTAAGCCTCTTCCGTGGGCAGGTTTCGCGTAGAGCGAACTCGGTAGGGCATCTTCTGCCGCACATCAAAGTGCATGCGGATCAGCACCTCGGCAATCACCCCCAGGGTGATCTCCACCACCCCGAAGATGGCCAACATGGGGGCCACGATGGTCAGGCTGGAGGCCAGGAGCGGCTGGTCCAGGGGACCCCACAATGCCAGGGCCGCAATGCCGCACAGGGCACCGGCCAGGACCAGGAAGAACCCCACAAAGCCGAAAAAGTAGATCGGGGTCACGTAGAAGTCCCGGAGGAACTTCAGCGTCGTCAGGTCCAGCAGGACCTTGGGGATCCGCATCAGCCCGTACTTGGTCTTGCCCCGGACCCGCGGATGGTGGCGGACCGGGACCTCCAGCAGGCGGGCACCGGCCCAGGTCACGTAGATGGGGATGAAGCGGTGCATTTCCCCGTACAGGGGGATGTCCTCGATGTACTCCCGCCGGTAGGCCCGCAGGGTGCAACCGTAGTCATGCAGGGGCACCTTGGAGAGCTTTGAGATCAGTGCGTTGGCGACCTTGGACGGGAAGGTCCGGGTGAGCCACGCATCCTTGCGGTCCTTGCGCCAGCCGCACACCACGTCGTAGCCCTCGTCCAGTTTTGCCACGAGTTCGGGGATGTCGGCGGGGTCATTCTGGAGATCTGCATCCAGGGTCACGAGGATCTCGTGTTGGCTGTGCTGGATTCCTGCGGTGAGGGCGGCGGTCTGCCCGTAGTTTCGAACAAAGCGAATGGCCTTGACCCGGGAATCCGCATCAGCGAGGGCCTCGATTTCCCGGGCGGTGCCGTCGTTGGAGCCATCGTCCACCAGCACCAGCTCAAACGGATCCTCCCCCATGGCCTGGACCACCGCCTCGTGGAGGGGCGCGAGGTTGCCCAGCTCGTTGAAGATGGGCACGACGATGGAAATGGGAGGCTTCACTCGGTGGGCGCCTCTTCGGGTGGGGCCTCTTCCGGCGCTGCGGGTGCTGCAGGTGCTGCAGGGGCGGGCGATGCAGAAGTGGGCACCGTCTTTCCGCTGTGGTCCTCGCCCGGGGTCATGTCGCCCAGGTCTGGTTCATCCAACAACAACAAGGTGAGATTTGTTTGGTCGGTGCTCTTTACCTCCACCTTCTGCATGATGGCGGGATCCGTGGGGGACGGGCCGTCTCCGTCCACATCGAGGAAACAGATCAGGCGTGCAGGCCCCAGGTT
Source organism: uncultured Enterobacterales bacterium (assembly GCA_964610645.1). Taxonomy (GTDB): domain Bacteria; phylum Myxococcota_A; class UBA796; order UBA796; family CAJQPC01; genus JAYZDK01. Next base: position 3,546 of record CAZSZE010000112.1, read on the forward strand.
GGCCGGGGCCGACAAGGAAAAGGGGCCGATCCCCTCCAACTCCTGGTGGTGGAGAAGCTGGGGCGGCTGGTTTGCCTGCATGGTGAGGACCTGGAGCAGTACCACCCCCTCCTTCTTTCCTTTGTACTGGATCTCCCCGGACAACTGCACGCTTTTCTCGGTTTCCTCAAACTGCGTGCTCGATGGGTCCGGAATGCTCCCCCCTGGGGAATCCGGGGAGGTGGGCGCCACGCCAGGAGCCCCATCCGTGATCGGCGCAGGGGAGCCGTCTGGCAGGTTTTCGGGAGATTCCGGGCAGCCTGTCAGCAGAAGAAAGGGAAGGAATCGGGCACAGGTTTGCATCGGCCTCCCATTATCTGTTGGCCCCACAAGGGAACCACCCGCAGCCAATGGCTGTCAACGAGGTTGGCCCTGGGTCCCTGCACCTTGACTGCCACCCCCCCAAGGGGTAGGAAAACACCTCCCCGTCCGGGGGGCACCGGGAATTCCATGGCCGTCACTCTCCGCGCATATGCCTTTCTGGACTCTCTCCAGCCTCAGCTGGCTGCGTTCACCGGCACCACGTGCCGAGGATTTCTTCCCCTGGCGGGGCAAGCCTCCCTCTGGGTGGAGACCGCGCCGGGCATGATCATCAACCGCGTGACGGACGTGGCGCTCAAGTCCACGCGCTCCGTGCCCGCGGTGCAGGTGGTGGAGCGGGCCTTTGGCTTGCTGGAAATCCACCACGATGAAAAGGGCGAGGTGCTTTCAGCGGGCGCAGCGATTCTCGACTTCCTGGAACTGACGGAAGAGGACCGCCTCAAGCCCAAGGTGGTGTCGAACACCGTGATTCGCGCCATTGAGGCCTACCAGGCCCAACTTATCAACCGCAACCGCCAGGGGATGATGATCATCCCGGGGGAGAGCCTCTTCATCCTCGAGACCGAGCCGGCCGCTTACGCGGTTCTGGCAGCGAACGAGGCGGAAAAGGCTGCGGACATCAACCTCGTGAACCTCAGACCATTCGGGGCATTCGGCCGACTGTGGATGGCAGGCACCGAGTCGGAAATCGACTCGGCTTCTGCTGCTGCAGTGGCTGCTGTTGAATCCCTGGGTGGGAAGACCAAGTAAAAAAAGGGAGTCCCTCATGGCTGATGCCCTGGGCATGATTGAAACCAAAGGCTTTATCGGAATCGTGGAAGCCTCCGATGCAATGGTGAAGGCAGCTCGAGTGGAGCTTGTCGGCTACGAAAAGATCGGAGGTGGCTATGTCACCGCCGTGGTGCGTGGTGATGTGGCGGCCGTGAAGGCTGCGACGGAAGCAGGCGCCCGCCAGGCCCAACGGGTTGGCGAGCTTGTGAGCGTGCACATCATTCCGCGTCCCCACAGCAACGTCGACGAGGTGCTGCCCCTGGGCCGCACGGGCGCAAAGGGCAAATAGCGAGGGGGCAACCCATCTCGTTCCGGCCTTGAGGCCGGCGCAACTGCCTTGGAGGGCCCATGAAGCTCGGAAGGATTGTGGGGACCGTGGTCTCCACCCGAAAAGACCCCAAGATCGAGGGGCTTCGGCTCTACCTCGTGCAGGACGTGAGCCTCAAGCTCGAGGGAAAGGACTCCTTCGTGGTGGCGGCGGATGCCATGGGCGCGGGAGTGGGGGAGGTGGTCCTCTATGCTTCCGGTTCTTCGGCTCGCCAGACGGAGGCCACGAACAACAAGCCCGTGGATGCGGTGGTGATGGCCATTGTGGACACATTGCACATGGGAGAGGATCTCTTGTTCAACAAGAACCCCCCCCATCCGGCTGAGGCTTGAACATGGAACGGGACAAGGTCACAGACCTCGTGGAGCGCGTGCTTTCCCGTATCCAGGCGGGAGAACTGCCCGCCACGCCGGAGGTGCCCGCCTCTCCCCATGGCGTCTACAAGACGGTGAGCGAGGCGGTGGATGCCTCTCGCACGGCCCAGCAGATCTGGATCATGCTGCCCCTGGAGAAGCGCCGGGAGATCATTGCGAACATCCGGCGCCGTACCGCTGAGGATGTCCACACCCTGGCCCAGATGGCCTACGAGGAAACAGGCCTCGGCCGGGTCGAGGACAAGATCAAGAAGAACCTGCTGGTGATCCACAAGACCCCGGGTCCGGAGATCCTGGAGCCTGTGGCCTGGACCGGCGATGGGGGACTGACCCTCATGGAGCGGGCGCCCTACGGGGTCATCGGGTCCATCACCCCCTGCACCAACCCCACCGAGACCATCATCTGCAATGGCATCGGCATGATCGCCGGCGGAAACACGGTGGTCTTCAACACGCATCCGGCAGCAAAGGCGACCAGCGCCTACTGCATCGACCTCATCAACCGCTCCTCCCTGGAGCTGGGGGGTCCCGACAACCTGATGTGCTGCGTGGAGACCCCGACCATTGCTTCCGCTGGGGAGCTGATGAAGTTCCCGGGCGTGCGGCTCATCGTGGTCACCGGTGGGGGCGAGGTGGTGCGGGCGGCCATGAACTCCGGCAAGAAGTGCATCGCGGCGGGTCCTGGAAATCCGCCGGTGGTGGTGGATGAAACCGCGGACCTCGCTGCTGCTGCGCGAGGGATTGTGGCGGGGGCGAGCTTCGACAACAACATCATCTGCACGGATGAAAAGCTGGTTTTGGCGGTCGACAAGATTGCCGACCCGCTGATTGAGGGTCTGCAGGCCAACGGGTGTGTCTTGCTTCGCAACCACCAGATCACACGTCTGGAGAAGCTGGTTCTGACCCCGGATCGGGAGCACATCAACCGCGCCTGGGTCGGGCAAGATGCCGGCAAGATGCTGCGGGAGATCGATGTGCCGTTTAGCGGCGATCCGCGGTTGGTCATCGCCGAGGTGCCGTTTGAGCATCCCTTCATCCAGCTGGAAATGCTGATGCCGGTCATCGGGATCGCCCGGGTGCGGGATGTGCATGACGGCATCGACAAGGCGGTCCAGGCCGAGCACGGCTACGGGCACACGGCCAGCATGTGGTCCAAGAACCTGGATGCCCTGCACCGCATGGCCCGGGTCATCAACTGCTCGATCTTCATCAAGAACGCATCGAACTTTGCGGGGCTGGGCTACGGCGGCGAGGGATTCACCTCGTTCACCATCGCATCGCCCACCGGGGAAGGCCTCACCACGGCACGGGACTTCACCCGGGTGAGGCGCTGCACGCTGGCTGGCTACTTCCGGATCGTTTGATGGGCATAGGAGCATGAGCGCCATAGCTCCCATTGCCTTCTCGCGCCCCCTTCCCGAGGGCGGTGCCCGTCGTCCGTCACGTGCTAACGCACGCTCCCTCCTCCGGAATCGGCCGCTTTGCGGCCTCACCACCCTCGGGAAGGCTGCGCTTCGGATGCGCGGTCCGCTATGTCGATCATGCTCCTAGACGCCCTTGCACTTGTGGAGGTCAACTCCGTGGCCCGGGGCTACCGGGTGGTGGATGCCCTGGTCAAGAAGGCGCCGGTTGTGGTGTTGGAGGCCAACCTGGTGGAGCCGGGGCTGTACCTCGTGCTTTTCTGCGGCGGGGTTGCGGAAGTGCAGATGTCCCACGCGGAGGCCCTGGAGATTGCCGGGGACACCCTCGTGGACGAGATGCTGCTTCCGCGGGTGCATGACGACCTGTTGGCGGGTCTTCGCGGGGCTGTGGAGTGTGTGGAGCCGGACACGGTGGGGGTTGTCGAAGGAGGTCGGGTGTCCTCGACCCTGGAAGCTTGTGATCGGGCGCTGAAGGAAGCCGAGGTGGCGCTGGCGGGCCTTCGCATCACCCCAGCGCTTGGGGGAAAGGCCTATTTCGTGGTGCAGGGTCTTCAGCACGACGTGGAGGCTGCCCTGGAGGCGGCGAGCGGGATACTGAACCAGCGCGGCGCACTCGTGCACACCGAGCTGATTCCGCGGCCCCACGCTGAATTCCTGGCCCATGTGCTTCGACCAGCACCCTTTTCCCTGGAGAATTGATGCAGTTGGCAAAAGTTCTTGGAACGGTAGTGGCGACTCAGAAGCACGCCTCCCTGAAGGGGATTCGGCTGCTCTTGATCCAGCCCCATGACCACCATGGATTTCCCATGGGGCCGGCTGTGGTGGCGGCGGATGCGATGCAGGCGGGACCCGGGGACACCATTGAGTGGGTGACTGGCCGGGAGGCAGCCCTGGCGCTTCCGGACACTTTTTCCCCGGTGGATGTCGCTGTTGTCTCAATCGTGGATCACTATTTCGGCGATGATGAAGCAGGCGGGGTGCACTCGTGATCCTCTGCCGTGTCCTGGGCAACTCCGTCGCGACCGTGCGCCACGCTTGCTACGACGGCCACAAGGTCATGGTGGTGCAGCCGGTGCGCAGCGATGGAGCCACGGCCCTTGGGGCCAGCTTTCTGGCGGTGGATTCCGTGCAGTCGGGGGTCGGGGACCTGGTCTTGTGTGCCCGGGAGGGCAACACGGCCCGGCAGATTCTCGGGAACGATGAAGACCCGTTCCACGCGGTGGTGCTGGCGGTGGTGGACACCATTGTGCACGGAGACCAGGTGACCGTGGGGCCGGGCCCGTCCTGATGCAGTCAGAAGAAACCTGTCGGGCCGACTTGGTGGCGGCCTCCAACGCGCTGCACGCGCAGGGGTGGGTGGCAAACCACGATGGCAACCTGACCTGTCGGCTCGGGAAGGGGCGCTTCCTTGCCACGCCCACCGCCGTGTCCAAGGGGGAGGTAGTTCCCGAAATGCTCATCGTTGTCGACGACGACGGGCAGGTCCTGGAGGGCACCCGCAAGAGCTTCTCCGAGTTCAAGCTGCACCGGGCTGCCTACCTCGCAAGACCCGATGTGGATTGCGTGATCCACGCCCACCCACCGACCGCCACGGGCTTTGCCGTCGCCGGGGTGGAGCTGGGGGAGCCCTTCCTTGCCGAGCCGGTGGTGTCCATCGGGCCCCGCGTTCCCCTGGTTCCCTTCGGCATGCCCGGGGACCCGGCCCTGGATGGTGCGCTGGCCACGGCCCTGGAGGAGGCGGACGTGCTGCTGTTGGCCAACCACGGCGTGCTGGTGGTGGGGCCGGACTTTGAAACCTGTTTGCTGCGCATGGAGCTGCTGGAGCACATCTGCAAGATCGCGCTTGTGGCCCGCCAATTGGGAGGCCCTGTGGCGCTGCCACCGGGTCTGGTCGATGACCTGGCCAAGAAGCACCGGGGCTTGTTCCCCCGGGAGGGCGGCGACGGCGCAGACTCGGCGTCGATCCCGCGGGAGCACACGGCTGCGGGCGACCTGGTGGCGGCGGCGCTGAAGCGGTTGGGGTAGGGGCGCCCCCCGAAGACGCGCGCTTCGGGGCTCGGGACCGATCCGAATTGGGGAGGGATGGGCCATCCCCCCGGGATTTGGCCCGCTGAGGCAACACGAGGCAATGCAGGCAGGGGTTCGGTGTAATGTTGCTTTGTCCCGGGGATGTGACAGAATGGCTGGACCTTGGCGCGTGGTGATTGGTGGTGATCTTGTTGGGTCGCCGAAAAGGCAATTTGCACCGGAGGAATGCTGTGCCCCGCCCTTCCCTCGTCGTGGCCGCTGGCTGATCAACGCGGCAGCCCTGCTCGTCGCCTGCAACAACCCTCCTGGCCCGGCGACAATCGCCCTCTCTCCCGGGGAGCCGCTCACCACCGATGACCTGGAGTTGGTCTTCCTTTCCGAAGCGGTGGACCCCAACCGCAAGGACACGGTCTCCTACAACACCCTCTGGTTTGTAGATGGTGCGAGCCGCTTGGACCTTACGGGCATGGAGGTGGCGGCGACGGAGACAAAGAAGGGCGAGGTCTGGAAGGTGATCCTCAGCCCAACCGACGGGGATCTGGACGGTCCGCCGGTGGCCAGCGAGGTGGTGATTGGCAACACGCCCCCGGTGGCGGAGGTCACCCTGGACAACGCCACGCCGCTTTCGGATGCGGACGTGACCGCGGCGGCAACCGGGACCGATGCGGACGGCGATGCGCTGGAGTTCGCCTACAATTGGACAGTGGAGAATGACCCGGAGCGGGCCGTGGAAGGGGCGACCCTCTCGGCGCTCGACACCCAAAAGGGCGAGGTGTGGACGGTGGCGGCGATCGCCAACGACGGCGAGGCCGACAGCGAGCCCGCAACCGCGAGCGTTTCCATTGAGAACGTCGCGCCGGTGGTGGACAGCGTGACGCTCTCCCCGGCCGAGCCATACGAGACCGACGCGATCACCGCGACCGTGTCCGCGACCGATGGCGACAACGACACGGTGGCGCTGAACATTGACTGGTGGGTGGACGGCGCGGTGGTGCAATCTGGAGAGGATTCCACGCTGACCGGAGCGCTCTTCAACAAGCACAGCGCCGTGTCGGTCGTGGTGACGCCAAACGATGGTTTCACGAACGGCGCCGCCGTCACCAGCGACCCGGTCACGGTGTTGAACAGCGTGCCGTCCCTCACCGGCGCGTCCCTGGACACCGCGGAGATTTACGAGACCACGACCGTCACCTGCCTGCCCGAGGAGTGGGCGGACGACGACGGAGATGCGGAGGGGTATGTCTACTTCTGGACGGTCGACGGGGTGGAGGCCGGGGCAGGGAGCGCGACCCTCGACGGGACCTCGTTCAGCCGGGACCAGTCTGTGGCCTGCTCGGTGACGCCCAATGATGGCGAGGAGGACGGCGCCGCCGTGACTTCGGCGGCGGTGGTCGTGTCCAACACCCTGCCTGTCATCGCCAACGTGACCCTCTCGCCCACGAGCCCCCGCGAAGGCGACACGATCGTCGCGTCCGTCGGAAGCAGCTCGGACGACGATGGCGACACGGTCGGCTTGACCTACGAGTGGTTCGTCAACAGCACCTCGATCCTGTCCGGCTCGAACTTCGACACCCTCTCGGACCTCTACTTCTCCAAGGGCGACGTCATCTCCGTGACGGTGACCCCCAACGACGGCACCGACGACGGCATAGGCGTGGTCTCGGCAGCAATTACTGCCGTAAACACCCCTCCGGTGGTGGATGCAGTGACCCTGTCGCCCTCCGAAATCTACACCGACACGATCCTCGTGGCCGCCGCGACCGTAAGCGACGCCGACCCGGGCGATACCCCCACAGCGACCCACGCCTGGTACATCGGCGGCGTGCCCGACGCCACCACCACCGGCAGCACCCTCGACGGCGCCACGTCCTTCGCGAAAGGCGATACCGTCCACGTCCTGGTCACCCCGAATGACGGCGAAGAAAGCGGCTTGGCGGTGGCGTCGAACGCCATCACCATATTGAACACCCCGCCGACCGCGCCGGGAATCTCGATCACCCCGACGGACCCCGAACCGGGCGTGGACGACCTGGTGTGCAGCGTGGACACAGCGTCGGACGACGCGGATGGGGATGCCGTCACTTACGGTTTCGAATGGGATGTGGATGGGGTGGCGTTTGGGGGGGCGACGGATTTGGCGATGGGGAGTACGGTGGGTGGAGCCGAGACCAACGCGGCGGAGACGTGGACCTGCGTGGTGACGCCGGAGGACGGGGAAGGTGCTGGGTCGAGCGCGATCTCGGACGTCGAGGTCTCAAACAGTTGTCAGAGCATTGGGCAACCCCGGATTACCACTCCTCCACTGGGCCCGTCGAGTACTGGCTGGACGCTGGAGGCGTGGGTCCGCGTCGACGCGTTCGGGAGTGACAATGACTTTCTTTTCCGTCGCTGGGGCAGTTGCGCCCAATTCTCCGTGAACCTTCAGCCCAGCGGGCGAGTCCATCTTCACGGCAGCAACTCCTCCGGCGGTGGTTCGTCCGATCCCCTACGAGTTGGCGCTTGGCATCACGTCGCCGCGGTCATTTCCACCGCCGGAGGCACTCTCTTCCTAGATGGCGAGCCTGTAGCTACTTCCACGGCGACCGGAACACAAGGGTGCGAACTGGAAGTCGGTGGGGGCAACACCGGAACCCCGTCCAGCACGCTCCTTATGGATGATGTTCGGATATCCACCGGAGTCCGCTATTCAGGTAGCTTTTCCCCCAACCCATCTTTGGTCGCGGACACTTCAACCATTGCTCTCTACCAATTCAATGAGGGCAGCGGCGCAACACTGGCCGATGTCGCGACAACTGTAGGCGATGCGACGCTGCTTTCGGGCAATTGGGTCGATGAATGCCCTGGAAAGGACGGCGACGGCGACGGCTGGGCCGCCTGGGAGGATTGCGATGACGGGGATGCAAACCACGCGATTTTGGATGGTTCCGTCGTCTGTCCCGGTCGTTCGTGCCTGGATATTCTCGAACACGATTCGTCAGTGGCCGACGGCAACTACTGGATCGACACCGACGGGTCTGGTGAGTTTGAAGTGTACTGCGACATGACCACGGCTGGGGGCGGGTGGACATTGTCGTACATGGTGGAGGCGGAGTACTTCGCGGGTCGAATGCTAAACAACTATGCCCTGGTCAATCTCCCCCCCACCGGTTGGAATGGTGAAGGGGACATCTGGAATATCCAGGAGGCGATGGCAGTCAATGAGATGCTTGTTGCCTGTACGACCCAAGGTGACGCCAGCAGCCTGTATTGGACGTTCTCAAACGGCAACATCCACACTACACAGGGGTCAATGGGGTGCTCGAGCGCACGAAACATCGTCTGGGGTGGCGGACAGACAGACCAAGACCCGAACAGCGCGATCTGCGAGACTGATTGCACTACGTACGGATACCACATCAGACCTTGGGATGGGCTCTGGGAAGCCTATCCAATCTGTGGATCCACACAGACATCCAACGGTTCCTTCTGGATTGGCATGCGTTGAAAGGCGGAGCGAGGCAGAAGCCAGCAACCCGAATGCAGAGGCGCCAAGCGCAAGGCCCGCGAGCCCCCCCCATGGACAGCGCCGCGCCCGGCGGCTGCATGGACAGGC
>CAZSZE010000113.1:0-12313 GCA_964610645.1 uncultured Enterobacterales bacterium
GAGGTGGTGGTGACGCCGAATGATGGCACCGAAGACGGGCTGTCTGTCACCAGCGCGGCGGTGACTGCCGTGAACACCGAGCCCACCCTGGCCAGCGTGACCCTGATTCCGGATCCCGTGGCCAGCAATGACAGCGTGATTGCGCTTCCTTCGGGAGGCGTAGATGCGGACGGAGACACCGTCACCTACGCCTACCAGTGGTTTGTGGATGGCGCGGCGCTGTTCACCAGCGACTCGATCCTGGATGGCAGCGTGTATTTTGCCGCGGGACAGGACGTGCACGCGATGGTGACCCCGTACGATGGGGAGGGATTGGGCTTTCCGGTGCAGTCCAACGTGGTGACGGTCAACACGCCGCCGGTGGTGACGAACGCCGCGATCAGCCCGGACCCGGCCGGAGCGACCGACACGCTGACCTGCACCCATGATGCGGCCACGGATGCGGACGGCGACACGGTCACGATGTCCTACGCCTGGACGATCAACGGCAGTGCCGCAGCGGGGGACGTCACCCTGACCGATGCCCATGCCCGGGATGAGACAGTGGTGTGTACGGTCACCCCAAGCGATGCACTTGAGGCCGGTGCTGCGGTGGCGTCTGCCGCCCTGGTGGTGACCAATGCAGCGCCCCAGGTGGACAGTGTGGCCCTGTCTCCGTCGGGTGTGTACACGGACACGGTGGTCACCGCTTCGGTGGTGGCCAGCGATGCCGACGGGGATGCCGTCAGCCTTCAGTACGCCTGGAGCAGCAGCGCGGGCACGAATCTGTCCGCAGAGACTGGCAGCTCCCTGGATGGGGCCGGCACCCCGGGTTTTGCCAAGGGAGAGGTGGTGACCTTGAGCGTCACGCCGGTGGAAACCAATGATGCGACGGCCATTGGAGTGGCCGCGACGGCAGACTTCACAGTGCTCAACACCCCGCCGGAAGCGCCTCCTATTTCTGTATCACCGAGCGAGCCGGCTCCAGGCACGGATGACCTGCTCTGTAATCTCAACGGACCGTCGGTCGATGCGGATGGCGATGCGGTGACCTACAGCTTTGCCTGGGACGTGGATGGCACGGCCTACACGGGAGCGACGGATACTACGTCTGACAGTACGGTGGACAGGGATGAGTACCTGGCGGGCGAGGTCTGGACCTGCACCGTGACCCCAGACGATGGGGAAGAGGCCGGAGCAGAGAGCGAGGCGGAAGTCACCATTCTGGCTGGCTGCAAGTCCATCGCCATAGACCACTCGGTGAACACCTCGGAGATTGTGGTGCCGATGCCAGACTCCCTGTCAGGGAACACCACCTTTCACGCGGAGATGTGGATGGTCTTGGACAACCCGGTTTCGGTCCAACAAGGCCTGTTTGCGATGGGGCAGGAAGCCTCCACAGGCTGTGGGGGCAACTCGCGGTTCAAGCTCGATTCCGTGGACTCACGAGGGGTGGAGAATGGCCTGGCATTGGATGTGGGTTGCTGGGCAAGCCCCAACGGAGGATTCAGTGATGTTGCGGTGACTGTAGGAGGCTGGGCGTTGGTCTTTCACTCCTGGGATAGCTCCACCAGCCAGTACCGGACGGGACTGGTAAAAGGGGGGGAGATCGAGAGCAGGTACTTCACGGGACCCACCCGAAACACCACGGCGACGGACAACATTCACCTGGGATACCTTCCGGGCTATCAGCCCAACAACGCTGGGAGTCTGGACGGAAGCATTGCTGTCTTTCGGGTCTATGACCGGATTCCTACGAATGCGGAGCTTCAGGCGAGAGGGGACGCCAGTTACGATGCAGCAGGGGATGCAGGACTCCTGGTCGATCTGCGGTTCCAGGAAGGGAGCCTCACGGATAAGACAGGCAACGGCCATGATGCCACCCTGGTGGACGCAGTCTGGGAAGACCGGTGTCCTGCCGAAGACAGCGATTCAGACGGGTATGGCGCTTGGGAAGACTGCGATGATGGCGACATATCGGTCTACCCGGGGGCTGCGGACGTCTCCGCGGATGGGGTGGATGCCGATTGCGATGGCCTGGACTGCGAGGTTGGAGTGTATCTCGGCGCCACCTTCGCATTCTGCCCATATGAGTCGGCCACCTGGACGGATTCAAACTCGGCTTGTCGGGCGGCGGGGTACGACGGGCTGGCCTCGATTCTCGACGCGGGCGAGCAGAGCCACGTCGTCGGCCTGCTCAACTCCGGGGGGGGGGCCACAACCCACCGGCCCTGGATTGGTCTGAACCCTGCCACCTCCACTACCTGGGCTGATGGGAACGCCGTCAGCTACACCTACTGGGCATCGGGAGAACCGAACGGGGGCAGTAGCTTCTGTGGACACATGAACCGCGATGCAGACGGGACCGGGACCTGGAATGACGTGCCCTGCGGTGACACCTGGTCCATGGTGTGCAGCATGCGTTGATGCAGTGGAAGGGGCTGGACCACAGCATTCGATACAACTGAGTTGATCTTCCGCCGAAGGGATTTGTAGGCTCGTGTCAGCCCTACGGGTAGACCGTATCCAGCGAAACCCGATCGGCCTCAAGCAGGCCTTCCAAGTCCAGGTACCCCATGATGCTGGACGCAAAGCCGCCGGTGACGGTTCCCTCGGTGCTGGCCTCTCCGGCGAAGTCCATGGGGATCTGGAAGCCCCAGAAGTCCACTGCGGCGCTGCCCTCCAGGCTTCCGTCCACGTTCTGGACATCCAGCACGTAGTAGGTCTCGATGGTTTGCCCCTGGAGCAAGAGAATGCAACCGGCCTCGCCTTCCACTTCCTCTCCGGTGGCGTTCACCACCAGGGTGGCCGATCCGGCGCAGCCCACTGAAAGGGGCCCCTGGCCCGCGTCCATGGTGGCGTTGATGGTCAGCGTTCCCGCATAGGTGCCCGCATACCGGCTCTGCACTCGCACGCCGCCCACGGCATAGACCAGGCGGTCTCCGTTGGGCAGCTGCGCGGTCGCCGTCAGGGTGTGCATGCCCACACTCAACTTGTCGTCCAGGAAGATCTCGCCCACGGGACCCCAGACATCATCGCTGTCCGAGGCCCACTGGATGTCCTCGAACGCCATGATGTCCCCGTCTGCGCTGGTGATCTCCGCCTCAAACCGCGCTTCCTCCTCCCAGGGAAGGAATCCGCCGGACTCTGGGGAGATCACATCCAGGGTTGCCCCATCCCACATGGAGAAGTCTTCCTCCTCTTCTTCCAGCAGCTCCGTGTCGGAAAGCTCACCTTCTTGGGACTTCAAGGAGGCACTGCTGCTCGCACAGCCCGCCACAACGGGAATCACCAGCCAGAAAAGGCGCATAGGTACCTCGATTCGGCGAAACGATAGCACCCGTCCCTGGGGGGGCGGGGGACAAAGGATTGTCTAGCCCAACGCCTTCCGGAGCCGCTCCCGCAAGACATCCGGGTCAAAGGGCTTTTCCAGCACCCGATCCGCATGGCGTTCCGCAAAGTCACGTACATGGGCAGTGATCGCCCCCCCCGACAGGAACCAGAGCCGTTTCGCTGCCTCGGGGTGGTGCTCGCAGAGCCGGTGGTGCAGCTCGGCGCCAGAGATGTCGTCCATGGACAGGTCGCACAGGATCAGGTCGGGCACCGGGCCTTCTTCCAGCATGGACAGCGCCTCCCGCCCGCTTCCGGCGGTCTTCACGTCCTTGGCCCCACGCAGCACCCGGCGCACGGAGCGAAGAATCGCGGGTTCATCATCCACCACCAAGATGGTTGCACCCAAGAGCGGATCCTCCCCCGACCCGGCGGGCACCTCCTCCGCTTGCAACTCGGGGGGCACCGGCAGCCGCACCCGCACCTTGGTGCCCACTCCCTCCTCGCTCTCGATCTCCAGCTCCCCACCGTACCGGTGCACGATGTCCCGGCAGATGGACAATCCCAGCCCCAAGGCCCCGTGTCCCTCTTGAATCGTGAAGAACGGGTCCCAGATCCGCGGCAGGAGCGAAGCGGGAATTCCCCGTCCATTGTCCTCCACCTGGACCTGCACCTCCTCGCCAACGGCTGCGCAGGAAATCGCCACTCGGTGCTCCCCTGGGTCCTGGGGGTCGAAAGACTGGATCGCGTTGGAGATCAAGTCGAAGAAGACCTGGGACAGACGGGCCGGCGATGCCAGCACCCGGGGGCACGCCGCCAGGTCGATCTCGATCTTCCCCCGCCCCCGCCCCTCGTTTTCTGCCAGCTTCATGGCGGTCTCAATCGCCCGGGGCACGTCCACCGGCCTCGGCGCCTCCGAGTCATCCCGGAACCCCTGCAGGGAGTTCACGATGCCGGTGATGCGGCGCATGCCATCCAGGCACTCGGCAACCATCTCCTTCATTTCATCCAAGCCCCCCGGGTACATGGCCGTTCGCTCCAGGGCATTCAGCTCCTCGGCAGCATCGGGGTTGCCATGAGCCCGCGCCTCGGAAAGCGCAAGATCCAGCAGGGCATGCACGTCCGAGATGCAGATCCCCAGCTCGTTGAGGTTCGCCACCACGTAGGCCGAGGGGTTGTTGATTGCATGGGCCAGTCCCGTCGCGAGCTGCCCCACCGTCGCCAGCTTCTCGCGCTCGATCAGGTCCGCATGCAAGAGCCAGGTGCCTTCCGCGCTCAACCCCGGCAGGTCCAGTGACTCCTCCGGTCGCATCGCAGCCCGACAGGCCGCCTCGCACTCGCCCGGCTCCACCACGTCAGCAGCCCCCAACTTCATCAGCGCCACCGCCTCGGCTGTCGGCATCCCGGTCGCCAAAACCACCACCGGCACCGCGCTCACCTGGGCCATCAGCCCGGGATCCGCTGCCTCCGCGTGCAGGGCGAGCACATCGAATTCCCCATCCACCAGGGCATGCCCCGCCTCGACGAGCCCCTGCACCCGCTCGACTTCCACCCCCTCAGACCAGGGGGTTGAGCTTATCGGCCCTCTTGTGACTTCCAAGACGCGCATCTTGAACCGAGCCTATCGCGTCCCCAGGCAGTCGGATACACCCCCCCCATGGCAGCGATCGATGTTGCAGGAATGACCCGGTACTACGGGCGCCACGCTGCCCTCCGGGGTGTGGACTTTGTCGTGGAGCCCGGCGAGGTCGTGGGGCTTCTCGGTCCCAACGGCGCCGGCAAGAGCACGATCATGAAAATCCTGACGGGGTACCTGGCCCCCACCGCCGGGTCCGTCGCCGTCATGGGAATCGAGGTCTTGAGCGACCCGGTCAGCGCTCGGGGGCACATGGGCTACCTGCCCGAGTCGGCCCCTATCTACCCGGACATGCGGGTCAGCGAGTACCTGCAGTTCGTGGGAAGGATGCGAGGACTCGGCGATGCAGAACGGGCAGCGGCCATTGACCGGGTGTTGGAGCGATGCGGCTTGTCCGAGCGGCGCACCCAGACGGTGGGCACGCTCTCCAAGGGGTTCCGCCAGCGGGTGGGCCTGGCCCAGGCGATTCTCCACGACCCCGACATCCTGATTCTCGATGAGCCCACGAGTGGCCTCGATCCCAACCAGATCATGGACATCCGCCGCTTGATCCGCGAGATCGGCGCCAAGAAGACCGTGCTGCTCTCCACCCACATCCTGGCCGAGGTGCAGGCCAGCTGCGACCGGGTGCTGATCCTCCACGAGGGGGAGCTGGTGGCCGATGGACCCACGGAGGCCATCACGCGGATGGAGTCCGGAGAGCGCATCGACCTCATCGTGGCCCCGGGAGACGTGCAGCTGGATCCGGATCGGGTTCAGGCCCTGGTGGCGGACACCCCGGGGGTCGTCACAGTGACCTCCCAGCCAGGCGCGGAGTTGGAGCCTGGCCAGGTGGCCCTAAGGGTCCGTGCAGAGACCGACATCCGGGGAGAGTTGTTTCGGACCGTGGCCCGCAACGGACTGGTCCTGCTAGAGATCAAGCGGGAGCGCACCAACCTGGAGGAGGTCTTCCGAAACCTGACTCTGGGGGCGCCTCCCTCCGAAAACCCGGCCGATCAGCCCGCACAGGCGTAGAACGCCCCCACCAGGAGCAGAGCCCCAGCAACGACACCCGCCACCAGGCGGGGGGGAATCTCTGCCCAGATGGCTTCACTGGCCTTCATGGTCTCCGGCGCGGAGGGCAAGGGAGCCGGTCCGGCGGTGATCATGCGCTTCCGACTGGCCGATGCATCCCGCCGCCACCCCTTGATGTTCTGGGAGGCAAGCCGCATGGCATCCACGTCGTTTCCGACCACCCGCAGGACTTCCACGTACTCCGGCTTGTCCAGGAGTGACTCCCAGTTTCCGTGGGGTTGGCGCACCTTTTCCATGCCGGAAAACTCGCCTGCGTAGAGCGCCTGGCGAATGGCCCAGGGGTCGTGGTGGCCCAGCATTTCCCCCCGGGGGCCCTGCACCTCCCACTCCATGGGCGGCAGATCTTCTGCTCCGCTGGCCACCGTAAAGCCTGTCATGCAGGCGGGGCAGGTCTGCTTCACACCTGGCGCATCTTCCTTGACCGTGATGCGGGCGCCGCAAGACGGGCAGGGGACCTTCATGGGCACACACTACCGCGTATGGATACCTCATTTCCATGGCACCCAGAGACCACCCCCTCATTGTGGGAACCGCCGGGCACATCGACCACGGCAAGACATCCCTGGTGAAAGCCCTGACCGGGGTGGACCTGGATGCCCTCCCCGAGGAGAAGGAGCGGGGGATTACCATTGCCCTGGGATTTACCTCCCTCGCCTTGACCGATGGCGCCCTGGCTTTCGTGGATGTGCCCGGGCATGAGCGCCTTGTGCGCACCATGGTGGCGGGGGCCAGCGGGGTGGATGCGGTGCTGTTGTGCGTGTCGGCCCAGGATGGAGTCATGCCCCAGACCCGGGAACACCTGGACATCCTGGGCCTGCTGGGTGTGGAGCAGGGAATCATTGCCTTGACCCGCGCGGACCTCGTGGAGCCGGAGTTGGCCGAGATGGCTGAGGAGGACGTGCGCGAGGTGGTGCAGGGCACTTTCCTGGAGGATGCGCTCATCCTCCACACCTCCGCGGTGGATGGAAGGGGCATCGAGGCGCTTCGGGCGGCTCTCGCGGCCCTGCCCGGCACCCGAAGATCCCATCTGGGCCCTTTTCGTCTCCCCGTGGACCGGTGCTTTGTCCGAAAGGGATTCGGTTCCGTTATCACCGGCACGATTCAAAGCGGGAGCATCTCCGAGGGTGATGCCGTGGCCCTGCTCCCGGCCGGCACCCCCGCCCGGGTGCGCGGACTGCAGGTTCACGGCCAGCCGGTGGACCGGGCCCAGGCGGGCATGCGCTGTGCGCTCAACCTCGCGGGGGTGGACAAAGAAGAGCTGCCCCGGGGATGCGTGGTGGGTTCCCCCACAGGGGTGGCCTGCACGTCGATCTTGGATGTGCGCTACCAGCACCTTGCCTCGGCGCCTCCCCTGGAAGCAGGCACCCGGGTGCGGCTCCTGCTGCACACCGCGGAGACCCTGGCGGTGGCGGATCCCCTGGATCCCCCCGGTGTACCTATTCTCCCGGGCACGACCCGCTGGCTGCAGCTGCGCCTCTCCCAACCGGTCGCCATGCTGCCGGGCGATCGCTTTGTGCTTCGTCGGGAGTCCCCGATCACCACCCTGGGGGGAGGGGAGGTGGTCGATCCCTGGGCCCCGCGGATTCGAAGAAAGGACGCGCTCCAGGCCGTAGAGCTGCTGGAAGAAATGGCAGCGGGGAAGGACCTGGCCCACATTGAGCGCAAGGGACCCGCTGGGTTGTCGGTGGCCGACGCCCAGGCCCGATTGGGTGGCACGCCGACAGGTGCAGTCTGCCTGGGTGACACCCTCTTTTCCGAACAACGCATCGAGCAGATGTCGACAAACCTGGAACAGGGCCTGGCCCAATGGCATGCAGCCCATCCCCTGGGCACCGGCGCCCCCCGGAGAACGCTCCACCGGGGCGC
Organism: uncultured Enterobacterales bacterium; assembly: GCA_964610645.1. Taxonomy (GTDB): domain Bacteria; phylum Myxococcota_A; class UBA796; order UBA796; family CAJQPC01; genus JAYZDK01. The sequence continues at coordinate 7,886 of CAZSZE010000113.1, forward strand.
CCTGGCTGGCTTGGATGCCAGGGCCTTTGAGGCCCTCGTGGAGCGGGTGTCAGGCGAGGGCCGGGTGGTGCTGGATGGCCCCAGGGTGGCCCTGGCTGGCCACCGGGTTGAATTGTCGGAGGCGGACCAGGCGTCCATCGATGCCCTGATGCAGCGGTTGGCAGCAGCCGGGCTGGCCCCCCCCGCCACTCCGGAGCTCCTGGAAGGAAGCGGGATCACCGAGGACCACCTCGCCCTGCTCCTGGGCCGGGGCACCGTCGAGAGAATCGAGGGCCGGCTGGTGCGCGGGGATCACCTGGCCGATCTGGCGGTCTCCGTGCGCACCTTCCTGGCGGAAAACGGCACCCTGAGCACTGGCGATTTCAAGGCTCTGACGGGCCTTACGAGGCGACACGCGATTCCGCTGCTGGAGTGGCTCGACGCCCGGGGGATCACATCTCGAAAGGGGGACGTGCGGGTGCCTGGAGCCGGCTGACGCGTTGGACAACACAGCGTGGTATCTTGCTGCACCCGCCAAGCGCCCCCGAGAAGGAAGCTGGAGTGTCGTGACGCGTTTCTGGAACCTAGTTGCTGTCTGTTTGCTGTTCCCCGCCCATGCCCTGGGCGAGGAGATGGGTATTCTTCAGGTGTCCTCCACGGTTCCGGGAGCCACTGTTCTCGTGGACATGGAGGAGATCGGCATTACCCCCCTGTCCCAGAAGGTCGCCGCTGGACCCCACAATGTCCGGGTGACCGTGGACGGGCACGATCCGTGGATCATGCGGGTCGACGTGGCTGCGGACGCCAAGGCCAACGTGCATGCCAAGCTGCTCAAAGGGGGCAACACGGTGGAGTTCCTGGTGGAACCGGCGGGTTCCATGGTGCTGATGGGTGGCAAGCCGGTGGGGAAGACCCCGATTCGGCTGACGGACGTGTCCCCCGGGGACCACACCTTTTCCATTCAGGCCCCAATGCACGAGAGCCTGGAGGGGCGATTCCACTTTCGTGCGGGCCAGAACCACCTGGTCCACGGCGCCCTTGTCTCCTCGCGCGGCTTGTTCGAGATTCAATCGACTCCACTGGGGGCCAGCGTTGTGATGGATGGAGAGGCGATCGGCTTGACCCCCATCGAGCTGGAAGGGGTGGCGCCGGGGGTGCACCGCCTGCGCTTCGAGATGAAGGGCCGACCCATTGTGCTGCGGGAAGTGGACACCACTGACGGCACCAAGGGAGTCGTGTCCGCCGCGTTGCCCAAGCGAAGCGGCCGGCTCCTGGTCAACACCGGCCATGACGAGGGCCGCGTGATCCTGAACGAGCAGGAGGTGGGCCAGGGGCGCCGTGTCTTTCTCAAGGTGGCCCGGGGTCAATACAACCTCCGCGTGTCGGTGCCGGATCTCAAAGATGCCAACCGGAAGCTGCGCATGCCCGCAAAGGGCGGCTTGTCTCTTCGGCTGGAGGGGGTGCCGGTGGACCATGGGGGCAAGTCCCGCCTGGTAGATGCCCGCGCCTGGAACTCCCCCTGGCTGCTCTACACCGCAGCGGGCGTAGGCGGCGCCGGAGTGGTGACCGGGGTCACCGTCCTTGCAGTCAAGGCCGGTGGCAGCAAGGATCCGGAACCCACACCCCAACCGGATCCCGGTGACGTCGTGGTGTACCTGCCATGAAGTCCCTCTTGCTCCTTCCCTGGTTGCTCTGGGGCTGCAATGGCTCGGTAGACGACGATCGTCGGACCGCAATCCTGGTCACGCTTGCGGGCGATACCACCGTCCTGGAGGTGGCTGACACCGTCGGGCTCCTCGCGGATCCCGAGGCCCCGTTTACCGCTGAAGATGGCATGCCCCTGGCTGCGGGCAGCTCGGACTCATGGGTCCTCGCCAACCACGTCAAAGACGACGACGACCTGGAGATTCTGCTGACCTGGCCAGCTTCTGACGGGCTGCCCACCGTGGAGCTGCGGCCCGGTGCCACGGCCCCCGCGCTTGTCTTCTCCCTGCAGGCTTGGGACGGCGAGGTCCTGGTCGGCCAGGCCCCGGCGCTTGGACCGGTGGCCTTTGTGGAAGACAAGGTCGTGGAGGTCACGCTTGATGGCCTGTCCCTCGTGGAGAACCCCCAGTACCCGTGTGTGGATGGCGAGGACAATGACGAAGACGGGTGGGTGGATGATGCGGACCCCGATTGCGTAGACGGCAACGACGAGATTGGTTTTGGTGAAACCGAGTGCAACGACGGGGTGGACAACGACTCGGATGGAGACATCGACAGCGAGGACGTCCAGTGCGAAGACGCCACCGCCGACCAGGAGGCCGACAGCTGCTCCGATGGGGCGGACAACGACTTTGATGGCTGGACCGATGCCGCCGATCCCGAGTGCGTGGAGACCGGCGAGGAAGACGCCGTCAACGAATACACCACCTACGAGTGTTCGGATGGGGCCGACAACGATTCGGATGGCTTCACGGATTCGGATGATCCAGAGTGCACGACCGCCTACGACGTGGAGACCGGTCCACCTTGTGAAGACGGTCTGGACAACGACTCCGACACCTGGATCGACGATGCAGATCCCGACTGCGCCACGGCTGGAAGTGAAGTGGGGGTGGGGACCTCCGCTTGCAACGATGGGGATGACAACGACGGGGATACCTACACCGACGCTTGGGATCCCGGCTGTGCCGATGCAGCAGACGAATCGGAAGCCAACCTCTGCGAGGATGGCCTCGACAACGATGGGGACTCCTGGGTGGACACGGATGACCCCTCCTGCGGCGGGGATCCCCTGGGGGATTCGGAAGGCAGTGGGTTTGAAGGGCTGGCTGCCTGCTCGGACGGTGTGGACAACGATGCAGACGGCGACATCGACGGCTTTGATGCCTGGTGCGCTTCCCCCACTGATGACTCGGAGGCCATCGATTGTGCCGATGGGACCGACAACGATGGCGATGGCTGGATCGATGCCGCCGATCCGGACTGCGACACCACCGATTCCGAGACCGGGTTCAGTTCTACCGCCTGCAATGACGGGGTAGACAACGACAGCGATGGAGACATCGACTCCGCGGATGGCGGCTGTGACAGCGCCGCAGACGACGATGAGATGGAGTACTGCTCCAACGGCCTGGACGATGATGGGGACGGCTGGGTGGATACCGCCGACCCGGACTGCACATCCGGCGGGACCGAGATCGGCTGGGGAACCGATGCCTGCAACGATGGCCTGGACAACGATGGGGATCTCGCCCTGGACTCGGCAGACACGGACTGCGCCCTGGCCACCGATGCGGAATCAGGTCCCTGCGAGGATGGGGCCGATAATGATGCAGATGGTTGGATCGATGATGCGGACCCGGATTGTGCCGCCACCGGGTTGGAGTCGGGCCTCGGGACCACCACATGCAACAACGGCGCCGATGACGACAACGATGGCTTGGTCGATGCCCTGGATGATGGCTGCCTGGATGCAACCGACCTCTACGAGCAGGCCTACCAGTGCCAGGACGGCCTCGACAATGACGGGGACGGCTGGGTCGACATGGACGACCCCATCTGCGATGCCGCGTCCGAGACCCATGACTCGGAGGTCCCGGCCATCGTCACCAACCTCGCCTGCAATGACGGCCAGGACAACGACAGCGATGGACGCATCGATGCCGAGGACCCGGGCTGCGACGACGGCAGTGACACCGACGAGTCGGAGACCTGCACCGACGGAACAGACAACGACACGGACGGCTGGGTAGACGAGGACGACCCGGACTGCGCCACGGGCCAGGAAGAGGTGGGTTTCGACACCAACTACGCCTGCAACGATGCCAGCGACAACGATGGTGACCTCACCATCGACTTCATGGATTCCGACTGTGTGAACGGCCTGGACAACCTCGAGGGCACGGCGGCTGAATGCGTGGACTCCGGGGACAACGATGGGGATGGCTGGACGGACGCTGATGACCCCGACTGCTGGACCGGCACCACAGAGACCGGCATCGGCGGCACCGTCTGCAACGATGGCCTGGACAATGACATCGACGGCCTCGTGGATGCTGCAGATCCTGCCTGTGCAGCGGCCGATGGCGACAACGAGGTGGATGGGGACTGCCACGGCAACGGCCTGGACGATGATGGCGATGGCTGGACGGACACCGCCGACCCAGACTGCGCCACCGGCCTCAACGAGACGGGATTCGGCACGGCCGAGTGCAACGACGGCGTGGACAACGATGGGGACTTCTACATTGATGCCGGGGATCCCGGGTGTGCCACAGCCACCGATGCGGTGGAGAACGACGCGGCCGCCGACTGCGCCAACGGGTCCGACGATGACAGCGATGGCTGGGTCGACAGCGACGATCTCGACTGCCTGACCGACAACACGGAACAGGGCACGGGCACCTTTGCCTGCAACGACGGTCTCGACAACGACTGCGACGGCCAGACCGACGCGGACGATGG
>CAZSZE010000114.1:0-11337 GCA_964610645.1 uncultured Enterobacterales bacterium
CACTTGGCAGGGGGGATGCGGTATCTCCCCCCGTTGTTGTCGCAGGGAGCGGGGTCTGGAGCCCAAAGTGCGACAAAGAAAGGGGGGTATAGAATGACCCCCCCCGATACTGTCGCAATCCGGCTTTCAGGTGCGCCACTTGGCAGGGGGGATGCGGTATCTCCCCCCGTTGTTGTCGCAGGGAAAGTTGCATGACATTGCCCGATTCCTGATTCCGCTGACCGCGACTTGTGGCTCGCGACACCGAATTGGACTCTTGAGGGCCAAGCCGCTTGGTGGTTCAAACGATCCTTCTGGTCGTGCGAGGTTCGCCCATGGGCGATTGGGCCCCCACATGCACCTCTCGCACAGAGCAGGGGGGATCACTCCATATGCAGGAGCGCTACTCCAGCTCGATCTCTCCCGAGCAGATGTCGGACATTCTCTGGGAGCTTTCCAGGGACTTGTTGACGCCGTAGTTCAGCACCAGGGGAGAGTCGGGCTCCAGGCTGGTGCTGGAGGGCTCGGCCCAGACCGCCAATGCACGGAGGGTACGGGTCTTGCCCAATTCAATGTTCAACTCAACGCTGAAGGTCTGGATCAGCCCGTTGTTGCCGCTGTCGTCAAAGACCGGCTCCGGCATCCAGGTCAGGATCGACATCAACCGCACCGATTCGCCATCGATTTCAAAGCTCCCGTGGCGGAGGTCCAGGTTCATGGGGTACCCGGAGAGATCGGCGAAGAGCACGGCGCTCGGGTCCACGATGTTGTCGGTTCGCAGCAGGGATTTGCCCCAGGTGTCCGGGTCAAAGGAGTCTGAGAAGGGGTCCAGTGCCTCGTCGATGGCCGTGAAGTCACCGGAAATGCCGGCCGTTTCAAAGGTGTCCCGATCGGACAGGTACGTGCGCTCGTAGTTGTCCCAATCCCCGGAGAAGACGGCGTCCTGATCGGGCCGGACCAGGAAGCCCTCAATGTCCTCCCATGAGCAGGCCATTTCCGCGAGGGAGATGACGCCCTTGGCCCGGGTCAGGTCCCGCTCCATCTCCAAGAGCGGCAGCTGCTCCACATCCTCGGTGGCGAGGTCGTTCAGGGTGAAGGTGTCCGTGTTGTTCGAGTTGGCCTGTTGTCCCACCAGGTCCTCGCCTTCGTCGTGGAACCAATTCATGAAGCCCTGGAAGCCGGCAGCGAAGTTCGCATCGTCCGCGTAGAACTCGCGGACCATGTAGCGGGTCACCTCGTCCAGGCCCTCCGGGGCCGGGGGCGGCGGCTTGCAAGCAATGAGTAGTGTCAGAAGCATGGGTTCTCTTCTTTCCCCGGTACAGCCGAACGCGCAAGGTTAGAAGCCCTGATGGCGTGGATCCGAACAATACCCGAGACCGAGGCGGAGGGTGCATTGAAAAAGCACTATGACTCCGCCATGGGCCGCGCCGGGCACGTGGCGGGCATCCTGAAGCTCCACAGCTTGGATGTGCCCACCCTGCGGGCGAGCATGAACCTGTATTTCGCCACCACCACCACCGAGGATCACCCACTCCCCCGGTGGAACCGGGAGATCATCGCCGTGGTGGTCAGTCGCACCAACGACTGCTTCTATTGAACGTACTCCCACGGGGAGGCTCTCCGTGACACAGGCCAACCGCAGTCCCTGGTGGATGCGGTCATCGCCGACTACCGGGATGCACCGCTGGAGCCGAAACTCCTGGCCCTCTTGGACTGGTGCGTCCTGTTGACCCGATCCCCCGTCACCGCCGGGGAAGGGGATGTGAAGGCGCTCCGGGAGCTGGGCTGGTCCGACGAGGAGATCAGCGCAGCTGGATTCCTGTGTGCCTACTTCAACTTCATCAACCGGGTGGCCGAGGGCCTGGGGGTCGATGAGGAAGAATGGATGAAGGACCTGCCCCCGCTTGGGGTGTGTGCCTGGTAGCTACCTTTCGGCAGGTGGCTGCGCCTGGTCGTACTTGTTGTATCCCCAGCAGGCGATGTCCCCTTCCGTGGTCAATCCGCAGCCGTGGCGCCAGCCTCCATCGATGGAAGAGAATGTCTGTTCCGGGGGGGTGGCCTGGTCGTCTTCATTGGATCCCCAACAGCTGACGGTGCCGTCCTCGTCCAGGACACAGGTGTGTTCTGCTCCCGGGCCCAGTGCGACAGCCGTTGTGTCTTCGGGCACGTCCGCCTGTTGTTGGTGGTTGTTGCCCCAGCAAAGCACGGCCTGGTCCGAGGAACGGATGGCGCAGGTGTGTTCTCGGCCGGCTTCCACGGCCAGGAAGGTGCCGGACGGCGCTTGCAGTCGCTCGTTGTCCTCCGTGCCCCAGCAGGCGAGGGTGCGGGCCTGGGTGAGGCCACAGGTGTGCAGCTCCCCAGCGGTCAGGTGGGTCATGACCTCGCCAGGCGGAGAGGCCTGGCCTGCATCGTCCCGACCCCAGCAGGTGACCGCGCCCTCCGCACCCAGACCGCAGACATGGTGGGTCCCTGATGCAAGCGTGACCAGAGTGGTTTGGGGCGGACTTGTCTGTCCAAAGCCATCGTCGCCGCCCGTGGCTCCCCAGCAGTCGGCCCTCCCGTCTACGAGAATGCACACATGGGCATCTCCCACGGCGATCCGGGTGGCGAATCCGGCGGGGAAGCTGCTCTGGTAGTGCTCGTCCTTGCCCCAGCAGGTTCCTGTTCCATCGCTGCGCAGACCACAGGAGTCGATGCGGGCTGCCTGGACCTGGACCCAGGTGACCGGGTTGGCCGTGTCCTGCCCTGACTCCGTGTCTGCGCCCGTGTCGGGCTGGGAGTCACCGGTCTCATCGGCAGAGTCGCCCTTGTCCGGATCGATGTGCAGGGGTGGCTCACTGCAGGCACCCAGCGAGAAAAGCAGGACCCATGGGAGGCATCGAGGCATGGGCCCCAGCGTACACCGGGGTAGGCTGGGAGTCATGGACCGCCTTGGCACCGTCACGCTGCTTCTTGTTGTCATGGGGTGTGGCCCCACGTTGGCACCTCATGTGGATGCAGAGAAGTCGGACTCGGCGGGCGGGGACACCGGGGTGGACTCCACAGAGACGGGGCAGGATTCTGACGACACGAATGGGGAGACCGGGGAGGACACCGGGGAGACCGAGGTGCTGGACTGGGAGCAGGCAGCGGCCACGTTCATGGAAGAGGAATTCGGGAGCGGGCTGGGCCTGGCGGTGGCTGGCACGGCCGGCCTCTTGGGCAGCGACAGCTCCCTGGCGTTGGGTTCGCCGTTTGCACAGGGCGATGGAGATTCGGGGGGGGTGGTGCATGTGTTTTCCGCGGCGGATCGGGGAGAGGTCCTGGCGAGTGCAGCGGGAGCGACTCTGCTTGGAGAGAGTGGGAGTGAAGCTGGAAAGGCCCTGGCAGGTGGAGCCGATGTCAATGGGGATGGCATTGAGGATCTGCTGGTGGGGGGCTACCACGGGGCAGATGGGGCAGGGTTGACCTGGCTTGTGTACGGACCCGTTTCCGGACAACACAGCCTCTCCGCGGTGGGGGTGCGCATCATAGGCGAGCAGATCAACGACTTCTCGGGGCACTCGGTGGACTTCGCCGGGGATGTGGATGGCGATGGGATGCAAGAGGTGCTGGTGGGGGCCTACCACCGAAATGACGGCTTGGAGGGCAGCTATGAGGGGGCGGTCTACGTGGTGGATCCGGTTGCATCCGGGGACCAGTCACTGGACGATGCCCTCCGGATTCTGGGGTCCAGCGCCGGGATTGAGGCGGGCTATGCGTTGGCCGGACCCGGGGACATGGATGGGGATGGCCTGGCGGAGGTAGCCATTGGCGCCCGGTACGACGGAACCAGCGGCGAGTACGCGGGGGCGGTCTACGTGGTGGCTGGACCCGCCACTGGAATCACTACTGTGGCGGATGCGGACTCCGTGTGGACCGGGGAGGTGGCGGGGGCCTATGCAGGCTCCGCGCTGTCTCGGGCCGGAGATGTGAATGGGGACGGCCTGGCAGACTTGCTGGTGGGCTCCCGGCGCCAGGATGGAACCGGGGACAGCGCCGGTGCAGCCCACCTCGTGGTGGGACCCCTGGCGGCGGGGGGGAGCCTGTTGGATGCAACCGCTCGTCTGCTGGGAATCAACGCGGGGGATCGCGCGGGGTGGTCCGTGGCCGATGGGGGCGACTTCAACGGGGACGGTTTTGATGATGTCTGGGTCGGGGCCCCCCGAAACAGCGAGGAGCTGCGCGTGGCAGGGGCGGTCTACCTGGCGCTGGGCCCCCTGTTGGGAACCCACAGCCTGCAGGATGTGAACGGCCGGATTCTGGGAGCCATGGAGGAGAACCTGCTCGGCGTGGCCATTGCGGGACTTGGGGATGTGAATGGAGATGGCGGGGCCGATGTGATCATCGGCGCTGAGCAGGGGGATGCATTGCTTTTTCTATCGGGAATGCCCTGAAACGCTGGCTACCTGGCCAATCAAAAGCTGGACCTGCGGTAGTATTTCCACACGCCGAGGCACCCATGCGCACCGTCATCCTTCTCCTGGTCCTTCTCCCTGCCTGTCGCGACAAGGGCACCCTCGATGACTCCTCCGTACCCGGGGACTCCAACAACCTGAATGACACGGGCGAACCGGCTGTCGTCGATGTGGATGGCGATGGTGTCGAGGCAGGAGAGGACTGCAACGACGCAGATGCAAGCGTCTTCCCTGGGGCGGAGGAGCTCTGCGACGGCGTGGACAACGACTGTGATGGCGACACCGACGAGGACGATGCCACCGATGCCACCACCTGGTACATCGACTACGACGGCGACGGCCACGGATCGGACGCCTTCACCATGGAGGCCTGCAACCAGCCCGACGACTGGGTGGACAACGCGGAGGACTGCGACGACTCCGATGCGGACTTCTACCCGGGGGCACCCGAGGACGACTGCACGGATCCGCTGGACTACAACTGCGACGGATCGACCGGCTACACGGATGCGGACGGCGACGGATTCGCGGCCTGCGAGGACTGCGACGACTCCGAACCGGACGTCCACCAGGAGAGCGCCGAGATTTGCGATGGGCTGGACAACGACTGCAACGGCTTCATCGATGAAGCCGACCCGGGTCTTTCCGATGGCACCACCTACTATGGAGACGCGGACGGGGACGGCTATGGCGGGAGCCAGTTCACTACCTCAGCCTGCGATCTTCCTTCCGGGTACACAGCCACATCGGACGATTGCGACGACACCGATGCCAGCACACACCCAGGCGCAAGCGAGAGCTGCGACGAAAAGGACAACGACTGCGATGGCAGCATCGATGAAGGGGTGCAGCTCACCTGGTACGCCGATGCCGACCAGGACGGCTTTGGGGACTCCACCCAGACGACAGATACTTGCACTGCCCCCCAGGGCTACGTCTCCAATGGAAACGACTGCGACGACGCCAATCCACAGGTGAGCCCTTCGGCCTACGAGATCTGTGACGGCACCGACAACGACTGCGACGGTTCCATCGACGAGGACGCGCTCAATCCTTCCACCTGGTACGTGGATTCGGATGGAGACGGCCACGGGGACGCCTCAGACTCTACTCTCGCCTGCTCTCAGCCTTCCGGGTACGCCGCTGACACCATCGATTGCGACGACTCCGATGCGGCTTCCACCACGACCGCCACCGATGCCGACTGTGACGGCGCCATCACCGCAGAGGACTGCGACGACAACGACGCCACCTCCAACACCACCGCCACCGATGGAGACTGCGACGGCACGCTCACCGCCGACGACTGCAACGACACCGACGCCACCTCCACCACGGTCGCCACCGATGCGGACTGCGACGGTACGATCACCGCGGATGACTGCAACGACAACGACAACACTTCAAACACCACCGCCACCGATGCCGACTGTGACGGCACCCTCACCGCGGACGACTGCAACGACAGCGACAACACCTCGACCACGGCCGCCACCGATGCCGACTGCGATGGCACCTTGACCGCCGACGACTGTGACGATTCAGATGCTTCCTCCTCCACGGTCGCCACCGATGCGGACTGCGACGGCACGCTCACCGCCGACGACTGCAACGACAACGACGCCTCCATTGGCTCGGGTGTCGCCGAGGTCTGCGATGGTGTGGACAACAACTGCGACGGGGAGATCGACGAGGGAATTCTCGGCACTCCTTCTTGCTACGCAGACAGCTGCCTGGACCTGGCCACCAATGCGCCAACCTCAGCAGATGGCCTGTACTGGATTCAGCCGCTGTCCACGCCATTGGAGGTTTATTGCGACATCACCGCAGGAGGGTGGACGATGGTCTACCTGGCCACCAACACCGCGGGTGTCACAGAAAATGGTTCAGTGGGCGGCGGTAGCGCCATCGGAGCCACCCCATTCACCCCCTCTTCCACGGGCCACTACAAGCTGGAGGATGGCCAGATCAACACTCTGCGGTCTGGGAGTGTCGCAAACGATCTCAAGGTCGTCATCCGCATCAACGGGACGGAATTGGGGAGCTCCTGGCACCCGAGCACCTGTACCCTCCAAAGTGGCAGCTGGCTTTCGGCCGGCGACAACTGCAACGCCAGCACCACCGCGGGTCCCAACGACACCAACCGGACCCAGAGCGGTCACGCCGGAACCCTCACCCGCTGGTACGTGGATTCCAGCTTCGGCTACATCTGGCCCAGCACCCACATCGGACCGATTTCCGGCGGCACCAGCCATGGTGGATCTCTTCCGCCCACCTACTGCACCTACTACGACGGCCGGCACTGCCCGCAGAATTCCCAATTCGAGGTTTGGGCCTATTAGGCGCCCTGTAGGGTGACCGTGCCGGGGTCAGCAAACCGACACCACCTCCAGAGTACCAAGCGTCTGCAGGTCATTGGAGCCGCTGAAGGGGATGTTTCTACCATGAGAACCGACCGCCCGGGCCGTGTCGGGGCGATGAAGGAGAATCTGCTGGGTGTCGCCCTCGCTGGGATCGTGGTTGTAGGGGCAGACTCTACCCGTTCTCCACCCGGTGTATATACACGTCCTGCTTGGGAAAAGGGATCTCGATCCCCTCCTTTCCGAGGCGGCTGTAGATTCGTGTGTTGAGGGCATCGATCACGATGAGCCGCAGATCCGGCCTTGGAATCCAGACCATGACGTCAAACAAAAGGGCGGAGTCGGCCATCTCCCGGAACCAGGCCATGGGCGCCGGTTCGTTGAGCACACCGTCGATGGGTGCGGACTCCTCGACCAAAATGGCCCGGACCTGCTCCACGTCGCTGCCATAGGCCACTCCCACCGAGACCGACAAGCGGTGCGTGGGGCCCGGACCACCGGTTTCATTGACGATTTTTGTATTGGCCATCACGCCGTTGGGCACCACGATCTCCAGAGCCTCCGGGGTCAGCAGGCGCGTGCTTCTAAGGCCGATCTCCGTCACCTGGCCCCGCTCCCCTGTCTCAAGGCGCAGGTGATCCCCCAGGCGATAGGGCGCATCGGCCATGATCGCGACGCCTGCAAACAGGTTCGCCAGGGAATCCTTGGCTGCAAAGCCCACCGCGATGCCCAGCACACCGGCGGAAGCCAGCCACGCGGTGAGATCCAGGTTCCAGGCCAGGAAGAAGAAGTAGAAGGCCAGCCCGACGATGACCGCTTTGGCTGCCATCTGGAACAACGGCAGCGTGCGCGACCGGATGAGCCCCGGGTGTTCCCGATCCTGGCTGGCGGTCACAAGCAAGAGCCCGCTGACCCGAAAAAGCGCCACGGTCCAGAACACCACCGCGAGGCTGAGGAAAGTCGAGCGCAGCCCATCGGGAAGGGGCTCCCCCCCTCGAACGGCTTCCAGCGCCTTCCAGGTCCCAAGCAGGAGCACGCTCACCCAGGCGGGCCGGTGCAGAATGGGCAGCGCCATGTCGTCAAACGCGGTCTGTGTTCGTCCGGCGACCCAGGGAAGCAGGATGCGAAATCCGATCTGCAGAATGACCAGCGCCACCCCGGTCACCGCCAAGCACAGGGCTGCCCGCTGGGCGGGGTCTGCGAGCATCTCGGACCATGGCATGAAGTTCATCACGACAGACCTGTATCGCGGTGGTCCCCGGTTGTGCCGCGCAACAAGCCCCTGTTGGCCGGGGTGGGGCTGGTTCAGGTTCCCTACTTGGGATTCCGCACGTCTCGACGCTTCTTTCCAGGCTCCTTCTCGGGGTAGCCGGCCAGCTGCTTCGCGGACCAGCGAACCCATGGGGCCGCGTGGCGCTGGCCCTCAGCCAACAGATCCTTCACGTCCAAACCCTGGCGAACCGCGGACTCCAGAACACAAATCGCCGCGTCAGCGGTCGGGTCTTTGCTGAACGGCCTGCGAGCGCGACCCAGAAAATAGGTAGCCGGGACCCGGCCATCCTCCCCTTGGTCCCGGTTCCACCTGGGGCGTCCCCTCCAGTTGGGCCAGGTCCAGTAGTTGCCGTCAGGCGTGGCCTGTGCAGCAGAAGGCACCCAGGTGCTGCGCGTGTCCAAGACCTCCTCCAGGCGTGCCGTCCAACCAGATAGCGTCCGGGTTTCCCCACCCTCAAGCTGCAACAACCGCCAGGCAGCCGCTGCCCGCACATGGTGATGCCAAGGTTCCGGCACATGGTCCAGGGGATTCCCGGTCACCGTCTCTGCCGTTTCGTAGGAGACAAAGAGGGCCGCTGACCAGAAGCGGTCGAGTTCCCACTCCAGGAATTGGTCATCCCTGCCCTTCCAGGCCGTGCGGATCACCTCTGCCGAGGCTTGCAGTTCAAGCCAATGGTCCGGTGCAGCGTTGTCGGACCTGGGGGCGGAGATGGCGAGGTTTCGGGCCATATGCAGCAGACAGGTTGGGGCAAACGTGCCGCTCCAAAGGCATAGATCCGTCGCGGCTCGATAGGCCTCCCTTCCATGCTTGTGTACCGCGACCTCCGTGGCCGCAAACATGCACTCTCCACGCCAGATGGAATCTGTCTCGAGCAGTCCACAGAATGACGCAGCATCTTCCAGCCTGTTCTGGCCTGCACTCCGAACTGCTTCCCGTGTCACACAGGTCACTTCTTTTGTTGGGATCTCACAAGGAATATCTCGAGGTATTGCAACGGGCGGGGAACCAGGATTCGTGCTGGGCAGGAAAAGAAAGGAAGGAGGGCCGATGGCCGCTCGAGGCTCTAGGGTGGGGACAACGGACTGTCTGGATTCCAGCATCTTGCGGTCCCAAAGGTGCCTTCGGTTTCCCACCAACTCGCAGCGCCTTTGAAGTGCTGTGGGCAGATCAGCGCATCGGGATACCACCTTCTCAGGATCCTGGTCCATCAACGCATCAAATACCCGAAACTGGTCCCTCACCTCATGGAGGGCGGCAAGCGCAACCAGTGCCCCGTCCGGGTCCTGGCGCCACATCTCGACCACCTCGTCCCCGGGGAGCCCCTTGGGTTGTTCGTCAGTGGAACACCCACAGATCCACCCCGCCGCCAACCACATCCACAAGACCACTGTGGATCGCCACGCACTCCTGGCAACGGGGTTCACTCGATCAAATGGTCTGCTGTCGGCCGACATCCCCAAGAACACCGCGCGGGTTCCCTCCATCTCTTGGCTCAATAGCAGTCGGTTGCAAAGGTGCAGCTGCCTGGCTGGTCGAAGCAATCTTGGGCTTGGCAGCCATCGCCCCAGCAGTGAAGCTCGTTGCCGCTGGCGAGTTCCAGATAGACGCAGTTGTGCCGACCGCCGGCGCAGGCGAGATCAGTGTCGGGGTGATTTGTGAACTCACCCGAATTGACCGGGGCACCGCTCACCTGGCCGTTCTCGTCCGAGCCCCAGCAGACTACCGAAGTGTGGGTAGAACTCAAACTTCCTTCCGGAGCCATATCGACCTCCGCACATGTGTGATGACCAAAGGCAGACAGGCTGGAGAAGGCAACAGGGTGGTAGTTGGTGCCGTCTTGCCCGGCGTAGGTAGAACCCGTATGCGGCGGTGTCGTCTGGCCAAGCGTATGATCGCCGTCGCATTCGATCTGGACACCATTGGCCCTGAGAGCGCAGGTGTGTAGCTCCCCAGCCGCGACATCCTGGTACTGAATACCACTGCCGCCGTTGGGGCCGCTCAAACCGTATTGGCCCACCTGGTCCTTGTCGTTGCGTCCCCAGCAGTGAAGGCTTCCGTCTGCAGCAATTCCACAGGTGTGGTAGCCGCCGGCATCAATCATTGTGAGGCCCCCGGCGTTCGCTATCGTGGTCGCCTGGGCGGCCGTGACCGACGTCGCACCGTAAGACGAGTCCCCCCAACAGAGCACCGTCGCCGCGTCCGTGATCGCACAGGTGTGGTGGTAGCCCGCAGCAATGTCATCTACCTTCACACTGTTTCCGGTGAGATCCAGAGCCAACTGGAGAGCGCCATTCACCGGCGTGGAGGCTCCACCACTCTGGCCAAAGTGGTCATCCCCCCAACACCAGACCTTGTTACGGCCTTGCTTCTGGGTGGCGCAGGAGTGCGTGCCCCCAGACGTCACGTGCCGCCAGGTGTAGTTGTTGCTCCACTCGCTGGACTGTCCCTCGCTATCTCCCCCCCAACAACGCAGATCGTCGTTGTCCGTCTTGTAGCAGGTGTGCATCCCACCGCATTCCAGCTCGATAAGCTTGGGAAGCTGCTGCGAATTTGTGATCCCGTAGTGGGGATAGATGTTCCACGGCTGGGAGCTCCCGCTGTTGATTGGAACCGGCGAATAGCAGGCAGCGGTGAAGTGGTCGTAGCAGTCACTGTCGCCACAGTTGCTGTACCCGTCCTGGTCTTCATCAATGGTGGTATCGATACAGACCTCGAACGACGGTGTCGTGCAAGCGGAGTTGTTGGTGCATTCGCTGTCTGCACAGTCCCAGTCCCCGTCGCAGTCCTCGTCGGATCCGCCGGAGCAGTCCTCCACCACCCCCGGATTGACCGTGGAACTGCTGTCGTTACAGTCGGTGGTGTAATACGACCATCCGGAGCCCGGCGTGTCACACAGAGCTGTGGGCGTGGCGGAGTCCGAACCGTACCCGTCCCCATCGGCATCCGGCACCCAGGACCCGGTGCCGCCGGTCACGCTGGAATCGTCATCGTCCGCGAGTCCGTCGCAGTCCTCGTCGGTGTCGGCGGCGTCGCAGACCTCCTGGGCGCCGGGGTGGATGTTCCCGTTCCCATCGTCGCAGTCCGTGGAGTCGGCGACCTGGTTTCCCGTGGCGGTGCAGGCCACGGCACCTGTGGCCGGGTCGCCATAGGTGTCGCCATCGGCATCGGTGTACCAGGTGGAGGCATCGAGCGCGTCGCTCTCGTCCGTGGTGCCGTCGCAGTCGTTGTCCAGGTCGTCGCAGTACTCGGAGGCGCCGGGGTGAGCGGCGCTGGAGGAGTCATCGCAGTC
>CAZSZE010000115.1:0-11112 GCA_964610645.1 uncultured Enterobacterales bacterium
GCCCCTACGGAGGGGGAGATTGCGCGAGCGGCGAACCGCACCCGATTCACCTGCCACTCCCCGAGGAACTCGGCCCAGAGGACTGCTACGTCCCCGCGGGCTGGTTCCTCTCCGGCGGCGATCCCGAGGCCGCCGCTGATCTTCCAACGCTTCCCGGTCACCAACCGCGAGTACATTGTTTTTCTCGACGATCTCGTCGCCACCGGGCGCGAGGCCGAGGCCCTGCTCCACGTCCCCCAGGAGCGGCCCGGCCAGGTAGGAGAGCAGGGCGCCATCGCTTACGGCCGCAAGGACGACGGCACCTTCCAACTGGTCGTCGATGCCGATGGAGACGCCTGGTTGCCCGACTGGCCCGTATGCATGGTGGACTGGCGCGGGGCCCGAACCTACGCAGCGTGGCTGGCTGCAAAGACCGGCCACTCCTGGCGCCTGCCCTTTGAGCTGGAGTGGGAGAAGGCCGCCCGGGGAGTCGACGGCCGCTTCTTTCCCTGGGGCGACTTTCTCGATCCATCCTACTGCTGCATGGCCGACAGCCACGAGGGCCACCCCCTGGCCCAGGTCATCGACAGCTTCCCCATCGACGAGAGCGTCTATGGTGTGCGCGGCATGGGCGGCAACATGCGCGAATGGTGCGCCGATCGCTTCCAAACCGAGGGGCCACCCGTTCTTGACCATGGCCTGCCGGCCCCGGTGGAACCTGCCCCAAGCGGCGATGTTGCAGACCGTGTCCTCCGTGCCATACGGGGCGGCGCCTGGGTCATGGGTGCCCAGAGCGAGCGTTGCGCAAGCCGCGCCCGCACCGGGCCCGGAATCCGGGCCGTGTTCCTCGGGTTCCGCCTGGCTCGAGCGCCCGCGGGCACATTGGGCTGACGGACACCGCCCTTTGGCGAGTTCTTCACCCTACTTACCGATACAGAACCTGGAAAACAGCGCATCGAGCACCTCTTCACGGGTGTCGGCGCCCGACAAGGCATCCAGGCGTTCCAGCGCGCGGTACAGCTCCTCTGCGGCCACCGCACAGCCTGAATCCCCCGTTGCGGCCTCGCCGCAAGCACCCAGCGCTCGGACCACCTCGACCAGGAGATCCCGCTGGCGCTGGGAGGCAATGAGCTGCACCACATCCCGCTGATCCCCCACAAGGGCCTCGGAAATCGCCGCCCCCAGGCGGTCCAGACCGGTTCCATCCAGGGCGCAGGTGGGAATCCAGCCCGGCTCCAGTTGAATCCCCGGCCTGTCCGCGTGGTTGGCCACCAGAATTCGCGGGCGGCCCACAGTACGCTCCAACACCGCAGCTGCCTGCTCCGGCGCATGGGAGGGGATCACCACCACCGTGAGATCCACGTCTTCCGTGAGAATCCGCCCAAGAGCCATGCCTTCGGCCTCCAACCCCTCCGCCCCGGACCGCTCTCCCGCGCTGTCCAGGAGAATCACCGCCACGTTGTCCAGCACCACCCGCCGCTCCAAGACGTCCCGCGTCGTGCCCGGCTCCTCCGACACAAGCGCCCGCACCGACCCCCCCAGGGCGTTGAACAAGGACGATTTTCCCGCATTGACCGGCCCCACCAGGGCCACGCGAGCCCCTTCCACCAGGATGCGCCCGGACCGCCAGGAATCCACCGCTGACTGGGCACGGGCGGACAGCGCACCCAGTTTCTCCAGGAGTTGTGCCGTGTTCATCGTGAACTCCGCCTCCTGGGGGAAGTCCAGCTCCGCCTCCAGCTCCGCGAGAATCTCGACAATCTCCCCCCGCAGCTCCTCCACCAGCGATGAAACCGCCCCATCCAGCCCTGCACGGGCCAGGGCCACGCCCCCGGGGGTGCTCGCCTCAATCGCCTGCAGGACCGCCTCCGCCCGGGGCAGGTCCATGCGCCCGTTCAGGAACGCCCGCCGGGTGAACTCCCCGGGATGGGCCATGCGGGCCCCCGCTGCCACCGCCGCCGCCAGGAGCCGTTCCACCACCACCGGATTTCCATGGCAGGTGATCTCCGCAGCAGCCTCCCCCGTGTAGGACGCACCGGCGGAAAAGAGCGTCAGCAACCCCTCGTCAAACGCCGTCCCGCCTTCCACCAGGCGGCACAGCCTCGCCCGCCGGGGAGGGGGAAATCCTCCCTTGGGCACGCAAATCTGGCTGAGTATGGGCTGCAGGTCCGATCCGGACAGGCGCACGAGAGCCACGGCGGAGCGGCCCCAGGGGGTCGCACACGCAACGATGGGCTCCACAGGGATTTCGGCCCTTGCCTACGCCTCGGCGGGGGCACCCTCCAGCATCACCTCGAGGGTCTTCATGGACCCCTCCCCGATACTGCGGGTGGTGACACCGTCAATGTCTGCGATGGCCGTGTGGACGATGCGGCGATCGTACGAGTTCAGCTCCCGGCGGATCTGCTCGGCTTGCCCCGACTCCAGCACGCGGCTGGCGATCTTCTGGGCCATGCGCTCCAAGGCCTCGGAGTCCGACTGGGTCGAACGACCTCGGTCGCCGCGATCACGGTCCCGACCGCGTCCGCGATCCCGACCACCGTCCCGACCACCGTCCCGACCGCGTCCGCGATCCCGACCACCGTCTCGGCCGCGTCCGCCGTCCCGATCCCGGTCATCCGCCACCTGGATCCGAAAGTTCATCTCCGGGTGGTCCGCTCCCACCGACTCGTCCAGCAAGTGCCGGATGCCTTCAATGGTCGCCCCTCCCTTGCCCACCACCAGGCCAGCCTTTTCGGCCCGCACGTGCAGGGTCACGGTCCCGCCACTGAAGGACGAGCGCACCTCGGAAGCAATGTCCATTTTCTCCAGGAGCTCTGCGAGCCACATTCCCGCTGCATCACAGGACTCCTTCTGGCTGGCATCCATACTGCCGCCACCCTGGCTGCTGCCCTGGCTGCTGCCATCCCCCTCCCAGGCAATGATCTGCACCGTGCTGCGGGGCACCATGCTGCCATGCTCGTTGCGGAACCAGTCCTTGTCGAGCTTGTAGTCCACGAGGGCTGCCGACACGGACAGGGCCTCCGCAGCCACCTTGATGGCGGAATCGATATCGGCCCCTTCGGCCAGAACAGTCTTTCTTTCTTCGGTCATTTTCCTCTCCTTGTCGCGCTTTCTACTTCGAGCGACTGCCTGCCGCCACCGGAGGATGCACCAACGGGAAGGCCCGGTTCACTAGGTACATCTGGAGGATCGACAGAATTGTGTTGACGAGTACGTACAGAGCGAGCCCGGATGGGAACGAGTAGAAGATGATTGTAAATGCCAGGGGCATGATGCGAATCATCTTCTGCTGCATCGGATCCATCGTGGGACTTAAGGGGGTCATTCGCTGCTGGAAGATCATCCCGACACCCACCAGGGTGGGGAGAATTCCAAAGGGATCCTTTGACGTGAGGTCCGCCAGGTAGAGGAATTCCGCCTGGTAGAGATCCGCCGCAAAGAGCAGCACCGAGTAGAGGGCAAACCAGACCGGCATCTGGATGAACATGGGCAGGCAACCTGCCAGGGGATTGACGCCTTCTTTCTTGAAGAGCTCCATCTGGGCCTGGCCGGCCTTCTGGGCGTCGTCCTTGTGTTTTTCCTTGATTTCAGCCATCTGCGGCGAAAGAGCCTGCATCTTCCGACTGGATTCAAAACTCTTCTTGGTCAGGGGCCAGAAAGCCATCTTCACGGTCACTGTCAAGAGGATGATGGCCACGCCCCAATTCCCCACCACGCCCTGCCAGAGCTCGAGAATGAACAGGAGAATGTGGGAGAAGAAGCCGAAGAAGCCAAAGTCCACGCTCTGCTCCAGGCCGACCCCCTCTGCCTCCATGGCATCCAGGTCCTTTGAGCCCAGGTAGACCCGCATGCGAAGGGTCTCCGCCAGCCCCGGTGCAAGGGTGGCCTCCCGCACCAGGAAGGCACCTGCACGCTCCTCGGTGCTCGCTGCAAAGAGGCCCCGATCCCATCCCTCACTCTGGGGAATGGCCGCTGCAAGAAAGTACCGGTCTCCGATGCCAAACCACTTGATCGCATCGTCCTGGAATTTCGGACCCCGGGCCACATCCTCGATGTCATCCAGGGTTTCCAGATCGTCTCCGAAAAGAACCGGTCGGGAGAAATTGGTGTATCGGCTGGCCTTTCCTTCAAACTTGTCCATGGCACCCACCCACAGTGCTCCCTGGTAGTGGGCGGCCCCCTCATTCCTCCAACGCACCTCCATGTTCAGCACACCCTGGTCGTCGACGGTGTAGGTCTTCGTGATCTCCAGGCCGTCCTGGGTGCGAGAGCGAACCGCACGGCCGGACTCCACAGGGAGCTCCCGCCAGGTGCCGGGGGAGAGGTCCTGGCCTGAGCCTGCTGCCAGGAACAAGCCATCTTCCGTGACCAGCCGAGCGATGTCCGGCGGGTCTCCCCAGGGCTTCCACTCCTCCGACTCATCGGACCGCCACCGGTTCCACAGGTGCGTCCAGATGGGCCGTACATCCATGGCTGCACGGTGTTCCGTGAGGTCCAGCCCGTACAGCCCGCCCCCGTTGCTGCCGATCTGGCCCGAGACACCCGGCGCTTCGAAGGACACATCCCATGTGGAGATCGCCTCGATGGGAGCTGCTTCCACACTCGGCGTCGCCACCGGATCCACCGTCCCGCCCTGCACGGCTGTTTGCAGCGCTGGCTCGCCTTGCAGCGCTGGCTCGCCCAAGACCGGCTCCCCCACCGAGAGTACCTCCGCCTGCACAGCCCCCTGCTGCACTGGCGGCGCAAAGAGACCTATCCAGGCCCAATAGACCGCCAGGGAAAGGAGCACCGCGAGGATCAACCTCTGTTCGGTGTCATCTTTCTTCATCGCAACCCTCGGGAACCGGATCCCACCCGCCAGGATGGAAGGGGTGACAGCGCAGGATTCGCTTGAGGGAGAGCCACAAGCCGCGGAAGCCATGAAGGGTGATCGCCTCTTCTGCATAGGCAGAACAACTGGGAGAGTAGCGGCAGCTCGGACCCAACAGAGGGGAGAGGAAATAGCGGTAGAGCCGAACGGGAGCGGTCAGGAGCCAGCGCATCAGCGGTTGCCCCCGATGCGGCCAAACACGTCGATCACTTCCTCGGAGAGCACGGACAGACCGGCATCCGCTGCCTCGCGCCGGGCGATGAACACCACATCGACACACCCCTCCACCCGGTGGTGGTTCTTCCGGATGGCCTCCCTCAGCCAGCGTTTGACTCGATTCCGGGTCACTGCGTTTCCCACCTTTCGACTCACCGTCAATCCAAACCGACTCGAGGGACCCTTGGAAGGCTGCACCATCACCAGGAGGCGAGGGGTTCGAAAGCGCTTTCCCTGCCCCTGGACCCGGCGGAAGTCAGGTCTCTTCCGCAAGCGGTTCGACTTGGGAAAGCCCTCTCCGTGCCGCTGTGGCACCAAAACCGAAACCTAGGACTTCTTGCCGCCGACAGTGACAACAAGCCGCTTGCGGCCTTTTGCACGACGGTTGGTGAGGACCTTGCGACCACCCGGGGTGGCCTTGCGGGCGCGAAACCCGTGGGTGCGCTTGCGCTTGATGCTGTGTGGTTGGTAGGTCCGCTTCATGGGAAATCCCTTGGCTGCCGCAATTCAGGGGAATCGCGAGACCCGCGTATTTAGCCGCCACAAGGGGGGCGGTCAAGCAACATGACAACGAAGACAAGTTCTTTCTTGTTCTTCACCCCAGGGATTGATAGCGTCATTCTTGCGGACCGAAAGGTCATCAGGCACATGTTTCATTCCGACGGGAACCGGGGCCCTCGGACTAACGAATTGGGTTGCATCATGGACGTATGGGAGAGGGTTTTGGGCCGTCTCGAGGAGCGCCTCGGGACCTCCAACTTCGAAATCTGGATCAAACCGATCGCCTTGCTGGAATTGACGGGTGATATCGCACGGTTGGGGGCTCCGAATCGGTATTATTCGGACTGGGTTCGAGACAACCACGAGGCAGACATCCTCGAGGAGTTCTCCAACCTTTGGAACCGAATGGGCCAACCAGCCGTTTGGGGGCCTATTCGCCACCTTGCTTTTGACGTGGTGGCGGACGATCAGTCCGAGGAGGCCTTTCCCCCGGATGACCCCACCTTCACAGGCACGGACTCCACCCGGGCGAGGTTCTCTTCCGCCCGGGCCCTGCACACCCACCAGACCTTCGACAACTTCGTGGTGGGCGCTTGCAACCAGTTTGCCCATGCAGCCAGTGAAGCTGTCGCCGAGTACCCGGGCACCAACTACAACCCCCTCTTCATCTATGGATGCACGGGCCTTGGGAAGACCCACCTGATCCATGCCATCGGCAATGCGCTTGCCAATCGGAGCAAGGGATCCCGGGTCATGTACACGACCGCTGAGGTCTTCGTGAACGAGATGATCAACGCCATCCGCTTCAAGAAGATGGAGGACTTTCGTGGCCGCTACCGGGCGAATGTGGACATCCTGCTTATCGACGACATCCAGTTCCTCTCCGGAAAGGACCGATCCCAGGAGGAGTTCTTCCACACCTTCGAGGACCTCCAGTCCTCCGGTCGCCAGATCGTGTTGACCGCTGACGTGCTTCCCCGGGAGATCGACAAGCTGGAACCGCGCCTGCGCACCCGCTTCGAGGGGGGCTTGCTGGCGGACATCCAGCCGCCGGATCTGGAGACCATGTTGGCCATTCTCCTGCACAAGTCAGATGAGCTGGGCATTGTGTTGGACCGGGACCTGGCCGAGTTTGTCTCTTCCCGGGTGCGGGGGAACATTCGCGAGCTCGAGGGCGTGCTCAACCGCCTGGCGGCCCTGTCCTCCTTCTACGCGGAGCGCCTGACCCTGGACTTTGCAAAGAAGCACCTGGGCAACCTGTACGTCGAGGAGATGGAGACCATCACCGCCGACAAGGTCATGGAGGTCGTCTCCCGGCTGTACGCCATTCGACCCTCCGACCTGAAGGGTTCCCGAAAGGTCAAGGGCATTGTCTACCCCCGACAGATCGCCATGTACCTGGCCAGAAAGCACACTCCGCTGTCCTTTCCCGACCTGGGACGTGCTTTTTGCCGAGACAACTCCACAGTCCAATACGCGTGCAAGAAAATCGACTCAAAATGCAAGAACGACCCGGACCTGCAGCACGTCATTGCCACCCTTGAACGAAACCTCGGCGTCTGATCGTGTCGTTGTGCCTGTGGATATCCCTGTGGACAACCCGCGCGCAGATCTGGGGGTTGGGTTGTTCACAACCTCTGGATGGAATTCAACTCTCCGGTGGCGCCGTGAGTTGTCCCCCCATATCCACAGGGGTACTCCCCTGGAATCCCCAATTTGGAATTCCACTCAAGGCACTGAAATCACCGTGAAATGTGAATCTGTCCCCAGCATTCACAACCCCTATGATTATGACTGTCTAGATCCTATTCAATTCAATTAATCATCCACCACACAAGCACTAGGAATCCTGATGGAGTTGTACATTGACCGAGAGGAGCTCACCGCTGGCCTGAACCATGTGCAGGGCATCTTGGAGAGGCGGAGCACAAACCGCATTCTCTCCAATGTGCTGTTGGAGGCCAATGGGGACACGCTCCGGGTGACCGCCACCAATACGGAAGTGACCTATGTGGGTGAGCTGGCTGCCAACGTGGTGGTGCCCGGTCAGATCACGGTGGATGGCTCTCGGTTGTACCAGATCGGCAAGAGCCTCCCGGACACCACGGTGCAGATGAAGTTGGGAGCGCAGGATCGCCTGGAGATTTTCAGCGGTGCCGCCTGGTTCAAGGTGGTGGGGCTGCCGGCAGAGGACTACCCGCCGGTCCCCAACTTTGAGCAGACCGCTACCCTCACCCTGCAGGCCGCGGATCTTCGGTGGCTCATCGAGCGGACCAGCTTTGCGATTTCCGGAGAGGACAACCGGTATGGCATCAACGGAGCCCACCTGGAGAACATGCCCGGTGGGGACACCCCCATGCTGCGGATGGTCGCCACCGATGGTCACCGTCTCTCCTACGCTGAAATTCCCTATGAAGGGGACTTCGGCATGGCCGACCGCATGCTTCTTCCCCGCAAGGCCTTGGCCGAGCTTCGGAAGATTTGCGAAGGCGTCGAAGGAGAGTTGACCTTGTCTTTTGGAGAAAATGGAGCCCTGGTGGAGCTGCCGGGAACCCGGTTCTTCTTCCGACTGATCGATGGGGAGTTTCCGGACTACCGACAGGTGGTTCCCTCGGGTTTCCAACGGCGGGTCATGCTTTCCAAGCCAGCCCTTTCCGATGCGCTGAAGCGCGTGGGACTCCTGGCCAGCGACAAGACCCGTCCCGTTCGCTTTGAATTCACCGAGGACACCCTGATTCTGACAACCCAGAACCTGGACATCGGCGAGTCCCGGGAAGAGGTGCAGATGGAATTGGAGGGTAAAGCCCTGGAGTTGGGCTTCAACCACCGGTACTTCCAGGACGTGCTCTCCGTGGTCAAGGACGACAAGGTCGTGCTGGAGTTGGGAGATGCCCTCTCCCCGGCCCTGATTCGCAGTCCGGACGAGGAAAAGGGCCTCTTTGTCGTGATGCCCATGCGCTTGGACTGAGAGGCCCATGCGCCTCGTACGCCTCGCCCTCCAGGATTTTCGGAATTTCGGCGAGGTGTCCGTAGATACGGATGCACCCGTGGTGGTTTTCCATGGGGACAACGGCCAGGGAAAGACCAACCTGTTGGAAGCCATCTACGTGCTTTCCACCCTGAAGAGCTTTCGAAGCCGCACCCACGGGGAGTTGATTCGATTTGGGGCGAAGCAGGCTCTGTTGGCGGGGGAGTTGGAAACCGATGGTCTCGCCAGGGGCTTTCGCCTGGAAATCACCCCAAGTGCAAAGACCGCCCGGATCGATGGCAAACCCCCCAAGAGCCTGCCCGACTATTTTGGTGGCATCCGATCGGTTCTCTTTGCCCCCGAGCACCTGCAGATCATTCGGGGTGGTCCCCTGGAGCGTCGCAACTTCCTGGACCGGGCGGTGTTTACCGCACAACCCGGGTTCATCGAGATAGCCCGGACGTTTCGACGGCTGCTTCTCCAGAAATCCGCTCTGCTCAAAGAGGAACATCCAGATCCTGCCCAGCTCGACGTGCTGGACATGTCCCTGGTGGAGGCGGGGACCTCCCTGACTTGTCGCCGGCGGGAGATGGTGGACCGGCTGAATGGTCCCTTTGGGAGCTACCACAGTGAGATCGCTGGTTCCTCGGATGCGGAGCTGCAGTACGTGTCCAGTCTTGGCCACGCAGGTGTCGCCGAGGACCCCGACCGGGTGGCGGATCGGTACCGGGCCCTGCTGCAAGAGAAGAGACCCCTCGAAATTCGGCGCCAGGCCAACATGGTCGGCCCCCAGCGAGATGAGCTTGCTGTCACCATCGATGGGCACTCGGCCCGATCCTTTGGTTCGCAGGGCCAGGTGCGCAGTGTGGTTTTGGCCATGAAACTCTCGGAACTCCAGGTGGCCCGGGATCGAGGCGCCCGTCCGCTGTTCCTGCTGGACGACCTCTCGTCGGAATTGGATCGCTCCCGGAGAACCCGCTTGATTCGCCTGCTTTCGGAGTTGGATGTGCAGTGTTTTGTGAGCACCACCGATCCTGGATTGCTGGCGGGTGCCCTGCCGGCGTCTTCCCTTTCATTTCGCGTGTCGAACGGGGAGGTCGAGGGGCCGGAACCAAGGGTGCAGGCGACGGGTTGATCGGTTAGGAATTGGGCTCTGGAGAAGGCACAACCATTGTCCAACGATCAGCCGGAAACAGGTGCTGAACTGCCCACGTACGACGCTTCCAACATCACCGTGTTGGAGGGTCTCGAGGCGGTTCGGATCCGACCCGCCATGTACATCGGGGACACCGGTGAGCGCGGGCTTCATCACCTGGTGTACGAGGTGGTGGACAACTCCATTGATGAAGCGCTCGCGGGGCACTGTGACCGGATCACGGTCTTGCTTCACGAAGATGGCTCCTGCTCGGTAGAGGACAACGGTCGTGGCATTCCGGTGGGGGAGCACCCCACCGAAAAGAGACCGGCGGCTGAAGTGGTGCTCACCACACTGCATGCGGGGGGCAAGTTCGACTCGGACTCGTACAAGGTCTCCGGCGGTCTACACGGAGTGGGGGTTTCCTGCGTCAACGCGCTCTCCAGTTGGTTGCGCCTGCATGTCTGGCGCGAGGGAACACACTGGGAGCAGAACTACGAATTTGGCGATCCCAAGACAGATCTTGAAGGCATTGGCGACAGCCAGCGAACGGGCACCAAGATCCACTTTCTGCCGGATGCCGGCATCTTTGACCAGACCATCGACTTCTCGTTTGAGATTCTCTCGGCCCGGTTGCGGGAGATGGCCTTCCTCAGTCCCGGGGTCACGATCTACATTCATGATCTTCGTGATGGAAAGGACCACGAGTTCTGCTACGAGGGCGGCATTGTCTCCTTTGTGGAGTACATCTCCCAGAACAAGCAGTTCCTGCACGAGACTCCGATCCACATCAGAGGCGAAAGAGACGGTGTGGAGGTGGAGCTCGCCATGCAGTGGACCAGCGTCTACTCCCAGACGCTCCTGTCCTTTGCAAACACGATCAACACCGTGGAAGGCGGCACCCACGTCACCGGATTCCGGTCGGCCCTGACCCGCACCATCAATGCCTATGCCGCAGCCAACAACCTGTTGAAGCCCCAAAAGGGCGAGAGCCTGTCGGGAGACGACACCCGGGAAGGGTTGTTTGCGGTGCTGTCCGTGAAGCTCGGAGAACCACAATTCGAGGGGCAGACCAAGACCAAGCTGGGCAACTCCGACGTCAAGGGCATCGTGGAGTCCCTGGTGAACGACCAGTTGGCCGCCTACCTGGACGAGACGCCCCAGCTGGCGAAGTCCATTGTTTCCAAGGCCTTGGATGCTTCTCGGGCCCGCGAAGCTGCACGGAAGGCGCGGGAGTTGTCTCGGCGCAAGTCGATCATGGATGGGGGCGACCTTCCTGGAAAGCTGGCGGACTGCCAGGAGCGGGATCCGGACAAATGCGAGCTGTTCCTGGTGGAGGGCGACTCTGCAGGCGGCTCTGCGAAGCAGGGCCGGGATCGCAAGTACCAGGCCATCCTTCCCCTGCGCGGAAAAATCCTGAACGTGGAGAAGGCACGCTTC
>CAZSZE010000116.1:0-11083 GCA_964610645.1 uncultured Enterobacterales bacterium
GTACGAAATGTTCATGGGCCCCCTGGAGCAGGTGAAGCCCTGGCAGACCAGCGGCTGTGAGGGAATCCACCGGTTCCTCTCCCGGGTGTGGCGCCTGTTTGTGGAAGGGGAGACGGACGCGGTTCGCGCCTTTGGCGAGACATCGGCCGAGGCGCGACTGGCTCTGCACCGGGCCATCAAGGAGACGACTACCGGGGTGGAGGAGCTGCGCTTCAACACGCCGGTGTCCCGAATGATGGAGTTCGTGAATGCTGCGCGGGGACAGACCCCATCGTCCGGGGACTCCCTGGCATTTGTCCGCGTGTTGTCGCCCTATGCTCCCCACCTGGCCGAGGAGCTCTGGTCCCGGTTCGGACAGGAGGGGCTGGTGGCTGATGCAGAATGGCCCGCCTGGGATCCAGCTGCCCTGGAGACCCAGACCGTCACCATCGCGGTGCAGGTCCAGGGCAAGCTTCGGGGAGACATTGAGGCGCCCCGGGACATGGACAAGGAGGCCTTGCTTGAGATGGCTCGCGCGAATGAGAACGTCGCGCGCCACTTGGAGGGCATGGTGGTGGTCAAGGAAATCGTGGTTCCAGGTAGGTTGATCAACTTTGTGGTCCGCCCCGCCTAAAGCCTGGACCTGTCAACACTTTAGCTTGATATGGACTCACTGAATGTAGTCCAAACCCTTGAAAAACAACCGTATTCTCGGAGGCTAAACAGGCTATACTTTCGAGGTAGATTCCCCTCGTAGCCGAAGAGCCCCCATGCAGCCGACGCCGATTGTAGAAGCCACCGCCACTGATCCCTTTCGCCCCCTGCTGGATGTCACGCGTCGTTACCGCGCCGATGTGCACGCCCTGGCAAACGCCGCCTCAGAAGATGCGGTTCGTTCGGCGGAAAACCACCTGGGACACCGTCTGCCACCGGCCCTGGGTGGCTTCCTGCGCCGATGGAATGGTGGGACCCTGTTTCGGGGGGCGCTGATTCTCCGTGGATCCGAGGAATTGGCTTCTCCGGACGCTAGCGCAGACGGGCTCGTGGTCTTTGCCGACGGGCCGGGGGAGAGGCGGTGGGCGTACACCTCCGATGGTGCCGATGGATGGGTGTTTGGAGAGATCGTGGACGAGGCCCTCCATCCCTTGCACGACAGCTTTCACCGGTGGCTGGAAGGCACGATTCGCATGCTGGATGAGCACGTGATGGATCGGCGAGAGGAAATGGTGCTCCGATTGGAGTGCGACCCCCATTGCGGTTGGCTGCAGCTGGTACGTGGCGAACACGCACTGGAGGCTGACGACCTGGCCACAGCCGTGGAAGCCTTTCACCATGCGACCTCCGACCACCCGGAGTTGGCAGTGGCCTGGCAGCGACTCGGGGAGATTCTCGAGGATCGCAACCCGGTGGCGGCCCGAAGTGCGCTGGGCAAGGCGCTGGATGTGTTGCGTTTCCCTTCCACGTGGCCGAGGGCTCGCACGGTTGATCCGAGCTTGATTTCGCGTCTCTCCCGTCTTTCCGGAGCTGAGACCGAGCCCTTTGCACAGGCCCTTTCCAGCTTCTTGGAGGACCGGGTGACGGATGTGTGTTCCGAGGCGGAAGCGCGCATTCACGAGGCGGCTACCGTGGAGTTGGCGCGGCTGATGTTGGTTCGGGGCAACCGGCGCGGTGCCATGGAGCTGCTGAGGCGTTCTCTGGAGCGGGCACAGTCCTTCCAGTTGCGGGTCCCCCATCCGGAAATGGTGTTGGAGTTTGCGCACGTTGCATCTGATCTCGGGGAGCACGATGAGGCGGAGCTTTTCCTGCGAGGTTTGCGAGACAGTGAGGATCCAGAATTGCGGGGACGGGCGCTGCTGGCGTTGGGGCGCATTGCAGTGCATCGGCATGAGCCATGGGCAGAAGAGATGCTCAAGGAGGCCAATGCCCTCTGTACGTCCCCCGGTCTGCGGGCGCGGATCCAGGTGTTGCTGGGCCAGCGCTTCGTCTGGAATGAGCGCCTGGACCTGGCCGAGAAGGCCCTGGTTGAGGCAGAGTCCCTTGCGAACGAGGCTGGGGATGGGGTGATTGCCGCCCGGGTGCTCGTGACCACGGGGGATCTTGCTCGCGCTCGGGGGGACATGAAGGCAGCGGAAAGGGCGTGGCGCAATGCCCGGACGGCTGCATTGGCCGTGGACGACGAGGAGACGCTGCTGCGAGTCCTGGTTCGGCGGGGCGAGCTGCATGCCCAGGCAGGTGACGAGGTCACCGCCGAGGCGGACCTTGTGCGGGCTGCCGAGGGATATCGAAAGTTGGAGTTGCCCCTGCGGGAAGCCTGGGCGCTGCTGCGGGCTGCGAGGGTCGGCAATTCGGAGGCCCTGGAGCTTGCCCGGCGCAGGTTCCTGGAGTGTGATCTCTCCGCAGGAGTGGCAGCGGTGGATGCCTTGACCGGAGAACCGGGACGTTCCCTGGACTGGCACCTGAAGCGAAGCACGGAGCACGCGCGATCCCGGTACGAGGCCCAGCGGGCCCGTCCTCCCCTGCGGCGCAGTGATGCTGAGCGTCCCGAGCGGCGCTTGGGCGCCCATCGCATGGCGGTGAGTGCAGGGGATGTGAAAGTGGTGACGGCGCTGCAGGCGGAGTTGGCGACCCGCGCACGGCAGCTGGAGTCCTCCAGCGCCCGGGCCCAGGACCCGGCGGTGGCAGCCTATGTGGCTGCTGCGGATCTGTTGGCTTCGCACCGCTCCTTTGAGGCAGCACAGGCCCTGTTGGACCAGCTGCTTCATACGCGCCTGCCCGAGATTCCCTCTCGGGCCCTCAAGGGCGCCATCACCCGGTCGCCCAACATCGCCCTGGTGGATGGGATTCTCGAGACCATTGAGAAGCAGGCTGGAGGCGCGGATCTCACAGGCGCCATCGAGGTCTTGGGATGGCGCCGGGAGAGGACCGGCGTGGATCGCTTGCTGGAGTTGGCGGGCGGGGACAATCCATTCACGGTGCGCCGCGCTGCGGTGGTGGCCCTGGGCCGCATCGGAGACAGGCGGGCCATCGAGGTGTTGCTGGAGGCTCTGGAAGACAAGCGCCTTGCTTCCGAGAGCGCTGTGGCGCTTCTTCTCCTGGGAGACCGGCGGGGGGTGGACTTCCATGCCCAGTCGCTTGCTGCGGGAACCGAGCTGGATCGCGCCCCCGGAGAGATTGTCGGTCGGTATGGGGGAGGCTCCTACCTGTTGCTGCTGCGCGGCATTGCGGAAGGGGACGGCGCCAAGGCCCTGGGGGCATTGCAAGGCCTCGGCTACCTGGGGGATCCCCGGGGCATGGGGGTGCTCCTGGCTGCCCTGGGCCGCAATGACATCACCCATGTAGCGGTGGCGGCGGGTGCGTTGGAGCTGCTCACCGGGCACCACGAGGACACCCACCGGCCCGGCCTGCATGCCTGCTGGGAGCAGTGGTGGGAGCGGCACGAGGGGGGATATGACGAGGGAGTTCGCTACCGGGATGGCACGGTGATGACCGTGGACCTGTTGGCCGGCAAGTTGGCCCACGATGACCCCCTGGTTCGCCGGGGTGCCTACGACGAGCTGGTCATTTCCACTGGCTGCCACATGCCCTTTGATGGCGATGGTCCCTGGCGCCTCCAGGTGGCCCATCGTCTTGCTTGGAACCGGTGGTGCAAGGAGCACCGGGACCAATTTCCCGCGGGCCGCTGGTGGTTTGACGGATCTGCCGTCTGATCCCTGCTCGCGGAGCAATCGGCTAGACGATCCGCAGCTTGTAGGCGTTGCCCGCCTTCTCCTGGGTCGCCTCGGCGGCCTTCTTCTCCGCCTTTTCCTTCCACTCGATCATGGTCTCGTTGTCCGGCTCGAAGTTCAGGGCGAACTGAATCTGCATCACGCAGCCCTGATACTCCTTGTCGTGCCAGTTCTGCAGCGCCATCTTCCAGTACTTGCCCCCCTTGTCGGTCTTGGCAGCGTGCTCGGGATTGGCGGCGGCCGCAGCCTGGGCTGCCGCTGCCCGGCGCTTTTCGATGGACAGGCGCCGGGCGCCTTCTTCCAGTTGGTCGTCGTATGCGGCGCGGGTTTCCGGGTCCTTCAACGTGTTCCAGGCTTCCTGGAAGAGGCGGTAGACCTTGTTGGCCCAGGCCTTCACGTTCTTGTCTGGATTTGAGTTGAAGCGGTCCGGGTGGAGCCGCCGCGCCTCTGCCCGGTAGCCTTCGTCGATCAGCGCCTGCTCACACCCCCGCTCCAGCTTGAGCAGCTGGTAGTAGTTGAGCTCATCGCAGATGTCGGCAAGCGCCTCCATTTCAAACTTCTGGCGCAACTGGGGATCCATCTCACTCTCCGTGCCTGTTGTCGCAGTCTACGATCAGAATCCCAACTGCTCAAAGCCCATCTTCGTGACCTCTTCTTCCGTGAGGCCGCTGCTGGCTTCGATGTGGATGCTTCGGGCCAATCCCGAGTCCAGGTCCTGTGCGCGGACATGGACGATGCCATCCGCATCAATGTCGAACTCAATGGACAGCTTCACATCCCCCCGCATGGCTGGACGCAGGCCATCCAAGATGAACTGCCCCAAGAGCTCGTTGCCGTTCGCCATGCGGGACTCGCCCTGGTAGACCTCGATGCGCACCTCCACCTGGTCATCGGCTGCCGTGTGGAACACCTTCTTGGTGGCCGTGGGAATCTGGGAGTTCCGGGGCACCAGGACTTCGCAGAACCCCCCGGCGGTCTTGACCCCCAGGCTCTGTGGCGTCACGTCCAGGAGGATGGCCGAAGACATCTCGGGACTTGCAGCGGTGAGGTTGTGGGCCTGGATTGCTGCCCCCAGGGCGACAACCTCATCCGGGTTGACCCCCGCCTGGGATTCCTGGCCAAAGTACTGAAAGACCGCCTCCTTCACGAGGGGGTAGTGGGTCATGCCGCCCACCAGGAGCACCGCATCCATCTGCGAGGCGGTCATGCCAGCCTGGGCCAGAGCGTCGTCACAGGTCAGGAAGCTCCGCTGCACGATGGGTAGCACAATGCGGGCGTACTCCACCCGGGACAGCCCCACCCGCAGGTCCAGGTCCGCGTCGTTTTCTCCCTGGCAAAGTCCCGGCACGTGGACCTCTACTTCCTCTACCTTGGAGAGGGCGATCTTGGCGCGCTCGGCTGCATCCCGGAGCTTGAGGCGAGCGGTGCGGTTCTCGGACAGGTCCACACCGGTCTCCTCCTTGAACAGCGCCATGAGGTGATCCGCGCAGGTGGCATCAAAGTCATCGCCGCCGAGGAAGGTGTCGCCGGAGGTGGAAGCCACCTCGAACAGGTCGTCATCGATTCGCAGAACCGACACGTCGAAGGTGCCGCCCCCCAGGTCGTAGACCACGATGTGCTGCTTCTTGCCGCCGCCGATTCCATAGGCCAGGGCGGCTGCAGTGGGTTCGTTCAAGATGCGCAGGCACTCCAGCCCGGCAATCGAGGCTGCATCCCGGGTGGCCTGGCGTTGGTTGTCGTTGAAATACGCTGGCACGGTGATTACGGCCCGATCCACGACCTGGCCGGTGGCCTCCTCCGCGATGTGGCGCATGTGCTGCAACACGTGTGCGGAGACCTCTTGCAGCGCCAACACCCGGCCCTGGACCTCGATTCGTGCGTCGCCGGCTTCCCCTTCGACAATTCCATAGGCGGTGGTCTCCAGAACCCGCGTGACCTCGCTGGAGTTGAAGCGCCGGCCGATCATCCGCTTGGCGGAAGCGACCGTGCTTTGCGGCGCGTAAATCATCTGCCGCCGGGCCCGGTGGCCCACCATGACACTCCGTCCGTGTCCAAATGCCACCACGGACGGCTGGGTCCGGTTTCCCTGGGCATCCTCCAAGACCACCGGCTGGCCATCCTGTACGACGGCTACACAGGAGTTTGAGGTCCCCAGGTCGATTCCTACTGCCAGTCCCATGCCTTGCCTCGCGGCCTACGAGCCTATCAGGGGGCGAGCACAGCGGCCATTTCCGCGTGGATTCTCCCGTTGGTGGCAAGCAGCTTCGGGGCATTCAGGTCCAGGGGCAGCCCATGCATGTCCGTGACCTTTCCGCCAGCTTCTTCCACCAGGAGCGCGCCCCCTGCCACATCCCAGGGGCTCAAGCCAAACTCGTAGATTCCGTCCAGCCGGCCGCTCGCCAGCATGGCGAGATCCAGGGCAGCAGCCCCGGCGCGTCGAAACCCCTGGGCCTGCTCCAGGAAGACCTTGAGAAAGGGCAGGTAGAAGTCGGCTCGCTCCCGGCGGTCGTAGGCAAAGCCGGATGCCACCAGGGCCTGGGAGAGGGAGGCGGTCTCGCTGACTCGGATGGGGCTGCCGTTCGCCTGGGCTCCCTTCCCGCGCTCGGCGGTGTAGCAGACGTCTCGAGGGACATCGTAGACGGCGGCTACCTCCAGGTCGCCGTCCTGGAGGGCGATGGACACGCAGTAGAAGGGAAAGTCATGGACGAAGTTCGTGGTGCCATCCAGGGGATCCACAATCCAGCGGGTGGTGGCATCCGTTGCGCCGCCCCCCTCCTCGGCCAGGATGGGGATGCCCGGGGAGCCGGCCTCCAGGATCTCCCGAATCATCGCCTCGGCGGCCAGGTCAATTTCCGTGACCAGGTCGACCCGGCCCTTGTGGTGCACGTTGAATTGATCCCGCTGGCGCACCAGGGCGCCGGCAGCCCGCGCAGCTCGCTCTGCCAGGGCGATCATGGGCGCTCCGGCGGGGTGTCCACCACCAGCGTGACAGGCCCATCGTTCAACAGGGAGACCCTCATGGCTGCCCCGAACACCCCCCGCGAGGTGGGCACCCCCTCCGCTGCCAGTGCGTCGCAGAACTGCAGGTACAGCGGCTCGGCGAGATCGGGGGAGGCAGAGCGAATGAAGCTGGGGCGCCGTCCCTTTCGGCAGTCGCCGTACAGGGTGAATTGGGAGATCACAAGGGCCTCTCCCTGCACGTCGGTCATTCCGCGGTTCATGTGGTGGTTCTCATCGGGGAAGATGCGCAGGCCGGCGATTTTCCTCGCCAGCCAGGTCGCCTCGGAAACCGTGTCGGAGGGGGCCACAGCCAGTAGAACCAGCAGGCCCAGGCCGCAGCGGCCCACCTCTTCCCCATCCACCTCCACGCTTGCATGGGCGACGCGTTGGACCACCGCCCTCACTTGTCCAGTTCCTCGCGCACCAGGCGGTTTGCAATGGCGGGATCCGCTCTCCCGCCAGTGGACTTCATCACCAGGCCCATGAAAAATCCAGCCACCTTGGGGTTGCCGTCCCGGTAGCGCTGGGCTTGCTCAGGATGGGCGGCAATCGCGGCGCGAACCACATCCCCCAGAGCCGATTCATCGCTCACGCGGGCCAGGCCGCGCTCCTGCACCAGGGCCTCCAGGTCGCCGCCCGCAGCAAAGACGGCCTCCAGCAGCTGCTTTGCCACGGGACGGCCGATGACGCCCTCGTCGAGCAGGCGCAGGAGCACCACGAGGTGGGAAGGGGACAAGGCCGACTCGGAGAGTGGGGCCTCGCTTGCGTTGATCCACCCCAGGACCTCGGACTGCATCCAGTTGGCAACAGAGCGCGGGTCCCCTCCTGCTGCCACGGCGTCCTTGTAGAAGGTGGCCACTTCCGGGTCGGAGGTGAGCACGGCCACTACATCCTGGGCCAACCCGTACTCGGACTGCCACGCATCGATTTCGGCCTGGTCCTGGGCCAGGAGGTGCAGGTCCAGGGGGGCGCCGGGAAGGGCTGCCAGGGCCTCGGCCTGCTCGGCGGGGGCCACCACGACCGGGGGCAGATCCGGGTCCGGAAAGTAGCGGTAGTCCGCAGCGCCTTCCTTGGACCGCATGGACGCGGTCTCCTGGCCGGTCCAAAGGCGGGTTTCCTGGTGCACGGTGCCCCCGTTTTCCAAGACCTGGATCTGTCGATCCCTCTCCGAGTCGATGGCCCGCCGCAGAAAACGGAACGAGTTCAGGTTCTTGATTTCCACCCGGGTGCCGAAAGGGGTCCCGGGCTTGTGCACAGAGACATTGGCATCAAAGCGCATGTGCCCCTTTTCCATGTCTCCCCGGGTCACTCCGGCGGCCACCATCACCCGGTGGAGCATCCGGGCGAAGGCCTCTGCTTCCTCCGACGAGCGCAGGTCTGGCTCGGACACGATCTCCGCCAGGGGGGTGCCAGCCCGGTTCCAATCCACCAGGGAGCCGTCTGTCGTGTGCGTGAGCTTTCCAGCGTCCTCCTCCAGGTGGAGCCGGGTGATGCCAAAGCGCTTCTGCTGCCCGTGGAGGGACACGTGAAGGGCGCCCTCGGTGCAGATCGGGTCCTCGTATTGGGTGATCTGGTAGCCCTTGGGCAGATCCGGGTAGAAGTAGTTCTTCCGGGCGAAGACGCTGTGCGCCTGCACGGTGCAGCCGATTGCCAGTCCCGCGCGAATGCCCAAGCGAACCGCTGCATCATTCACCGTGGGGAGCGTTCCGGGCTGGCCGGTGCAGACCGCACAGATGCACGTGTTGGCCGGGTCTCCATCGGCGAGCGGGCAGGCGCAGAAGATCTTGGTCCGCGTGTCGAGTTGGACATGGCACTCGATGCCGATGACGGCCTGGTACTCGGACATGTGAGGTCGGTAACGCACCGGGTCCGCCAGTGGAAGGAGCGGGTGGTTATGGTGGGGCGGCGGAGGCGTGATGGTTCACCTGGCCAAGGGCACCCGGGACCTGTTGCCGGAGACGATGATCCGGCGGCAGGCGGTGGTGGAGATTCTCACGGAGGTCTTTGCCCGCTACGGGTTTGCGCCCCAGTGCACGCCTGCCATCGAGCGCATTGAGACCCTCACTGGGAAGTACGGGGACGATGGGGAGAAGCTCATCTACCGGATCCTCAAGCGGGGAGAAGGCGGCAAGCGCGGCGAGGTGGACCTGGCCTTGCGCTACGACCTGACGGTGCCCCTGGCCCGGGTGGTGGCCATGAACCCGGACCTGCGCATGCCTTTCAAGCGCTACCAGGTGCAGCCGGTCTGGCGGGCGGATCGTCCCCAGAAGGGACGCTTCCGGGAGTTCTACCAGTGCGATGTGGACACGGTGGGGACCACGGATCCCATTTCGGATGCGGAGTGCCTCGCTGTGCTCTCCGACTGCCTCAAGGCGCTGGGGTTTTCTGAGTTCTCCATCCGCCTGAACCACCGGGCGCTGCTTTCGGCCATGGTGGCGGAGGTGGGGGCATCGGAGGGAGAGACCGGCGTGCTGGTGGCCCTGGACAAGCTGGACAAGATTGGAAAGGACGGGGTGGATGCCGAGCTTCAGGGGCAGGGGCTGTCTCATGCGGCCCGGGACCGGTTGTGGGGGCTGTTGGAGGTGCCGTTGGGGGCCCCCGGCGCCGATGCCCTGGACCACCTGGAAACGGAATTGGGGGAGGTGGCCTCTGAGGCTGTGGCCTCCATGCGCCAGGTGTTGGCGCTTTCCCACGGCATGGGAGTGGACCCCGCGCACCTAAGCTTCGACCCCACCCTGGCCCGGGGACTCGACTACTACACGGGCCCGGTCTTCGAGGCGGTCATTCGCGAGGGGAACATCGGGTCCATCGCGGGCGGGGGGCGCTACGACGGGCTGATCGGCATGTTCTGCAAGCGGGATGTGCCGGCGGTGGGCATCTCCCTGGGGTTGGAGCGCATCCTGGTGGTCATGGACGAGCTGGGCATGTTCGAGGATGTGCGGAGCCAGACGAAAGTGCTGGTCACCGTGTTCTCGCCGGAGTTGCAGGCCCAGTCCCTGGAAGCCGTGACCCACCTGCGGGCGGCGGGGGTCAACGCCCAGATTTCGATGGACAGTGGGAAGCTGGGCAAGCAGTTCAAGCGGGCCGATTCTCTCGGCATTCCCTACGCTGTGGTTATCGGCCCGGACGAGGCGGCGGCCGGGACGGTGGTGCTGAAGGACCTGGCGAGCGGGGAGCAGGTGACGATGGGGTTGGAACGGGTGGTGGAAGCTGTTCTGAGTTGACGGTCCCGAGCGGCAACACTACAATAGTGTACACTATTACAGTGTGGAGTCCTTGTGGCCCGGAACATTACGCTAAGCGCGGACGAAGCCCTTATCGAACGAGCGCGGGAGCGGGCGCGCCAGCAGCAGACCTCTTTGAACGCTGCGTTCCGCCGATGGCTGGCGTCCTATGCCGGCGAGCAGGATGCGCGTGATGGCTACTGGAGTCTGATGGCCCGATTGGACGAGGTGCGGACAGACTGTACCTTCTCCCGGGACGAGCTGAATGAGCGATAGGTACTTCCTGGATGCGAGTGTCCTGGTCTACAGCTTCGAGGAGAGGGACCCACGCAAGCGGGAACGGGCCCGCGAGTTGATCGCAACCGCGCTTGAAGGTGCCGGCATGATCAGCTTCCAGGTCGTGCAGGAGTTCCTGAACGTGGCTCTTCGAAAGTTCGACCGCCCGATGACGGTAGACGAGGCCCAGGACTATTTCGATGCCGTCTTGGTGCCATTGTGCCGAGTCCAGTCCGACCCCGACCTGTACCGGGAAGCCTTGGCTGTCCAGCTGCGATGGCGTTTCTCGTTTTACGACTCGCTGGTGGTGGCCGCCGCCCAGCGGTCTGGGTGCAAGACCCTCTTCAGCGAGGACTTTCAACATGGCCAGAAGCTCGGCAAGGTCACGGTCGTGGACCCGTTTCGATCTACTTAGAGGAATGCCCTCGTCAGGGGGAAGGTGCGCTCCCCCAGCAGGTGATGGTGTCGCTGGCTGTTGCACAGGCGCCGTACTGGCCGGCGGCGACGCGATCAAAGCCGCTGCCGGAGGGAGTGGCAGCTCCGCTGTAGGCGCTGCCCCAGCATTGGACGGTGCCGCTGGTCGTTACCCCGCAGGCCTGCTGGTATCCGGCGGACACGGTGGAGAATGTTCCTGACGACGGCGAGGAGAGGTTCCCCCAGCATTCCACCTGGCCGGCGGCCGTCAGCCCGCAGGCGCCCTGGTACCAGCCGGCTTGGAACCCAAGCACCGCACCCACCACCAAGCTGAACCCCAGACCACGCATCCCAACACTCCATCCGAGTGCTGGTTCTACCACGAGAAGGACCGAGCTACGGGGTGGAGTGGGTTGGGGTCAGAAGGTGATGGTTGTGGGGGTTAGGGTGGGGTGGACTGGCCGT
>CAZSZE010000117.1:0-10874 GCA_964610645.1 uncultured Enterobacterales bacterium
CAGCATCAGCATCAGCATCAGCATCAGCATCAGCATCAGCATCAGCATCGGCATCGGCATCGGCATCAGCATCAGCATCAGCATCAGCATCAGCATCAGCATCGGCATCGGAATCGGCGTCTGCGTCCGCATCGGCGTCTGCGTCCGCATCGGCGTCTGCATCCGCATCAGCTTCGCCGGTGTCACCGGTGTCCTTGGGCGCAGGGCAGGCCGCCAGGAATCCAAAGAGGGTGAGGAGTGCAAGGGTGTTGGCTTTCATTTTCTTCTCCGTTTCATCGTCGGAAGCGGAGAGGACAACACCGGGTGTCGACCCCACCACCTT
This sequence comes from uncultured Enterobacterales bacterium, assembly GCA_964610645.1. GTDB lineage: Bacteria > Myxococcota_A > UBA796 > UBA796 > CAJQPC01 > JAYZDK01. Next base: position 323 of record CAZSZE010000117.1, read on the forward strand.
TTTCCCGAGGCAGTTTGTAGGGGGACGTCCTGGCGGGTTTCCCGGCTTGCGGCCGTTGTCCCTGCCGCCTTCCCAGGGTTGCCCCCAGTGGCTTCATGGCAGAGCGTGACCGCTTACGGTGGCGGGTCCGCGCCGGAGTCTCACCGGCTTCCCCATGAATCTCCGTGGAGATTCTCCAGGCCGCTGCACCGTGACCGATGCAGCGGAGTTTATATGGTGGGCCTACAGGGGGGGCAACCCCGCCTGCTTTACAGCCAAGCCCGGTTGCTGTGAAAATGGGGGCCCCAACTGGCAGTCGGCCATGTCACGTGTTCTCGAAACCCTCGATAGTGCCCTCGATTCGATGAAGGCGCTCAACTACACGCTTCCTCGCGTGATGCAGGTTGTGAACAACATCAATTCGTCCGCCCGGGACCTGGTGCGGGTGATTCAGATGGATCCCGTGCTCACTGCCCGGGTGCTTCGAGTGGCGAATTCCGCATACTTTGGCATGCGGGAAGAGATCACCTCCCTGCACCGCGCCACCATTCTTCTGGGAATGAACACCATTCGAAACCTGGCCCTTGCCACGGCGATTCGGGGGAGTTTTGTCTTTGACGACGACGTCTGCCTCGTGCGCAGCGAGGACTACTGGCGCTACACGGTCGGTACCGCCGTGCTTTCGGATCTGATTGCCCGGCGCGCCGCCGTGCCACGGCAGGTTGCAGACGAGGCCTTCATCCTGGGCCTGCTTCATTCCATCGGGAAGGCCCTCTTGATTCAGGGGTACCCGGAGGAATTCAACGAGGTCATCGGTCTTGCGCTGGACGAGCAGGTCAGCACCGACGTGATCGAGGATCGCCTCCTCGACACAAACCACCGTGACATCGGCAAGCGGATGGGGGAGAAGTGGAAGCTCCCCGAGTCCGTGCTGGACGTGGTGGAGTTCTACAACCGCCCCACGGAATCCAGCCAGAAGGCCACCTGGCTCGTGAGCATTGCTTCCCGGGGAATCAAGGAGGCCCGGGTGGGATTCTCAGGGGACTTTGCCTCCCATCCCATTCAGGACGCCACCTACCAGGCGTTGAATGTAGGCCCGGTGGAGATCGAGGAGATTATCCACGAACGGCTCGCGGAAGCGCTCCAGAAAGCCGACGACTTTGTAAAGGGAGTATGATTGCCCGGGTAGCACTACCGTCCGAGCGTCGAGGTACGACATGGAAATCGTGATCTGGGGCACCCGGGGCTCCATTGCCAGCCCAGGCCCAGAGACGGTTCGCTACGGGGGCAACACGACGTGCGTGGAGATCAGGAATGGAGACGACTTCGTCCTGGTGGATGCGGGCACGGGCATCCGGCCCTGCGGAGACAACATTCTGAAAGAACGGGGCATGCAGAATGACATCCCCTTGTTCATCACGCACACCCACTGGGACCACATCCAGGGCTTTCCGTTTTTCGTGCCGATCTTCATTCCCGGCAACCGCATCCGGATCTTCGGCCCTCACAACCACACCCGGCCCTTTCCGGAAGTGCTGGCCGGACAGATGCAGTACTCCTACTTTCCGGTGAACTTCGCCCAACTGCAGGCGGAAATGGAGTACGGCACCCTGCACGACCTGGAAGAGGTGCAGTTCGGCTCCATCAAGGTGATCTCCAAGTACGTGAACCACCCGGTGCCGACTCTGGCCTACCGGTTCGAGAGTGCGGACAAGGCCATTGTCTTCATGACGGATTGCGAGCCCTACCAGGACATCCTTTTCAACGGTGTCTGCCCCTCGGAAGACGAGCGGGAGGAGTTTGAGGAGGTCCAGGCAGCGGTGGCCCAGCAGAACCAGGCTCTGGTGGACTTTGCCAAGGACGCCCAGATTCTGGTCATGGACGCCCAATACACCCGGGCCGAGTACGAGGACGGCAAGACTGGTTGGGGACATACTTCCATGGAGGAGGCCGTCGCCCTGGGTGAGAAGGCTGGGGTGCGGGACGTGCTCTTCTTCCACCACGATCCAGGCCGCACCGACAACGATCTCGATCGGATCATCGGGGGATTGGAAACCAAGATGAGCCAGAAACCCACCTCGTCCGTGAAGAAGCTCGGTGGGGCCCGCGAGGGCCACGAGTTCAAGGCCTGACCCAAGTCAGGCCGCTAGAATTACCGTAAGGCCTGAGTCAGGCTGCCGCCAGGGCAGCGCTGTGCAGGGCCATGGTGTCTGCAAGAAGGGTCTCCCACTCCCGCAGAGAGGCCTTCACCACGCGGATGCGGTGCCGGTAGGCCCTCTTGATGGCTTTGCGCTCCAGGGCCACCAGGTTGCCTCCTTCCACGCGGAGCTCCGCCCAGGCGCGTCGCGTAGCACGCAGCTCGTCCAGCGCTTCGTCCAGGCGGTCCTGGGCGGTCACGGCCCGGGTTTGGAGGGACTCCAGCACCTCGTGCTTCTCCAACCGCAGGCGGCCCGTCTTTTCGTCGAGCCACTGGGAAAACGCGGCGCAGCGATTCTCGTACCTCTTTCTAAGGGCGATGTCCGTGTGCGTCCGGCGGAGGTCCTTGGCCAACCCCAACCGGTCCATGCACCAGATGAGCCACTTGGAAGGGTCGTAGTTGTACCAGATGGGACCATTGCGGTAGTCCGTCTGGAAGGCGTGGTGGTAGTTGTGGTACCCCTCCCCGAAAGACACCAGGGAGATGAACCAGTTGTCCCGGCTGGTGTTGCTTGTGCTCCAGCGCTGGTGGCCCCAATAGTGGGCCAGGGAGTTGATGGTGAATGTGAAGTGATGGACCAGCACCACCCGAAGCAAACCAGCGATGATCGCCATTCCCAGGTACTGCCCGGTGGCCCACCCCAGGAGCAGCACGACGCCCACGTTGAAGGCGATGGAGATCGGAAGGTAGAACCTGTGCTGCCAGGCGCAGATGGGATCCTTCCAAAGGTCATCCACGTTGTCCAGCATGTCGTGCCGGGGGCCTTCTACGAGAATCCAGCCGATATGGGGCCACAGCAGGCCTCTCTTGGCGTTGTAGGGGTCACCATCCGTGTCCACGTCCCGGTTGGTGGTACCGGTGTCCGGCGCACCAGGTGATGATGCTGTTCTGCCAGGTCGCTGCCCCAAGAATGGCAAACGCGAGGCGCACAGGCGCTGTGGCCTTGTAGGAGCGATGGGAAAAGAGGCGGTGGTAACCGGCGGTAATGCCCAATCCAGTGAAGAACCACAGGCTGGTACCCGCTGCAACTTGGGCCCAGGTGATGCCGTGGGTCCAGGCGTGCCAGGGGACCAGGACCATCGCCAGGAGCGGCGTTCCCAAGAGGAAGATCGTGTTCAGCCAGATGATCCTGGGCCTGGAGTCGTCCTGGGTTTGGGTCACAGTTGGGCCCCCTTCCTTGAAAAGCTATCCCGTAGGAAGACGAAAGGCCGGGTCAATCTGACCCGGCAGCCCGCCTTCTCCGCCGGATGAATCCGAGCATTCCCAGGGCCAACCAGGAAGATGAACGGGTGGGGCCAGCCGAGCAAGCACATGACTTTGGTTTGTAGAAATCACCGCCCGTGTCGCCGCTGTCGCCGGTGTCGTCTCCGGGGGTTCCCGTGTCCGGGTCCTCGGCTCCAAAGGCATCCATGTTCAGGTCCAGGACCACCAGGTGCGGCACCACATTCTGGTCAAAGGTGAGCAGGACTGTGTCGCCCCTTCGGGCCAGACCGGGGGTCATGGCGCCACCGCTCGGTTCCAACTCGGTGACCTGCACTGACTCCTTCAGCTCCCAGTTCAGGTCGAAGAAGGCGATGTTGATGTCTCCGACCAGGCCCTGCCACTCCCCGGGGCCCCCCTGGTTCACAAAGGCCACCATGTAGGTGTCCTCGACCCGAAGGACTGCCTGTGGCCAGCCACCCTTGTGCCCTTCTTCGAGCACGTTCTCGTACTCGACGTTGATGATCTCCAGGTCCGCATCCAGGGTGGAGATGCGCATTTCCCATGTGTTGTTCAGCTCGATGATGTGCAGGTTGTGGGTGTCTTCATCCAGGAGAAAGGTGTTTCCAGCGGTGTTGGGTGTGTTCAGGATGTCCTTGCTGTCACCGGCCGTGGCGTCTTCGTTGATCCAGAAGAAGGTGCTCAAGACATCGATGCCGTAGTTGGCCGGCCCCCCGAAGACCGTCAGATCCATGCCGTAGCCACAGGAGACCGGCAGATCGTTGTGGGCCCGGGAGTCTACCCGCTCCTCCAGGGCGGCCCATTCGAGCAGTTCGAACTCGGCACTGTACCGGAAGGCATAGGCGGAGTCGTTGCAGCCGGGGCATTCCAGGTTTGCGCTGCCCACATGCAGGTAGGTGCCGTCCGGGCACCGGGTGATCGAGTGGTCTTTCAGGACGTTGTCCAGGATACCGTCGCCGTTCTGATCGCCGGTGGGTGGAGTCAGGGCCGTGTGGCGCGTGTCGAGCTCGTAGTCGTTGGTCATCTCCATCAGGTTGTAGTTTCCGCCCTGGGCCGCCAGAAACCACCAGCCGCTGTCGTCGTCCTTGGAGAACGTCCGTGGCCAGCCGCTTGCGAGGGGCATCTCCATCTCCTGGCCAATGGAGTCAAAGAACTCAGATGCCTGGGCGGGGCCAGGGACCAGGAGCAGAAGGGAGATCATCCACATATTTCCTCCAAGGGACCGATTGTACCCGCCGCGGAAGACAAGCGCGGTGATCGGGCGACAATCAATTCCCTGCCGATTCAATCCCGCGTCTGGTGAAGGGCGTGCGCCGCTGGTAGGGTAGTTGCATGGAGAGCGGCCCTTTGGACTGCCTCCCGGTGTTTGAGTTGCCGGGAATCGTGTTCTTTCCGCACACGTTGCTTCCCCTACATGTCTTCGAACCGAGGTACCGGGCCATGACCCGGGACTGCCTGGAGCACTCGCTGCCCATGGCGGTAGGCTCTCCCGACCAGGAAGTGCTGGGGGTTGGGCGCATTCTTCGGCACCGGGAGATGGAGGATGGTTGCTTCAACATCGTGCTGGAAGGAATGGGACGGGTGAAGCTGGTGGAGGAGCTCTCCCAGCGGGATGGCTACCGCAGGTTCAAGGCGGAAATGTTGACGACGCCCTTTGTGCCAGTGGCAGATGCCCGCCGCAACATGGACATCATGCGGGCCTGCCTGCCCCGCCTGGGAAGTCGCTGGCCGGAGCCGACGGCTGCCCTCTCAGAGCTGCTGGAGGGTGCCGTGGATGCCAGTATTCTCGCGGATCGATTGGCGTCGTCCCTTTGCCCGGACCCGGATCATCGACAGTTGATTCTGGAGACGATCTCCCCGGAAGCCCGGTTGGGTCGCGTGGTGGAGCGGATACTGGAGCTGGTGCAGGCCTCCACAGAGCCCACCCTCGAGGTGCACTGACATGGGGGACACTGACATGTCGGCGCTGGATCGTTTTGAGGGCACAGACCAATACGTGGCGGATGACGCCATCGTGGCTGCGGTCAATGCGGCCGTGGCGCTGCAGCGTCCCCTGCTCGTGAAGGGAGAGCCCGGCACAGGAAAGACTCTCCTTGCCACGGCGATCGCCGAGGCCCTGGGCCTCGATCTCATCACCTGGCACATCAAGTCCACCTCCAAGGCGGCGGACGGGCTCTATACCTACGATGTGGTCCAGCGCCTGAACGATGCCCGTTTTGAGGAGGGGGATGTGTCAGACATCTCCAAGTACATTCGCCTGGGGCCGGTGGGCAGAGCCTTTACATCGGATGCCCAGGTGGTCCTGTTGATTGACGAGGTGGACAAGGGCGACATCGAGTTCCCCAACGACCTGCTTCGGGAATTGGATGAAATGGCGTTCGACATTCCCGAGACCCACACCACGGTGCGGGCGACGCATCGGCCCATTGTGCTGATCACGTCCAATGCGGAGAAGGAGCTGCCCGACGCGTTTCTTCGCCGCTGCGTCTTTTGCTTCATCAGCTTTCCAGAGCTGGACCGCATGGAGAAGATCGTGGATGTCCACCATCCGGATCTCCCTGAGGATCTGTTGAAGGCCGCCATGGAGCGGTTCTACAGGCTGCGAGCGGTGGATGGCCTGCGCAAGAAGCCCTCCACCTCCGAGCTCATTGACTGGTTGGTGGTCCTGGTGCGGGAAGGGGTCTCCCCGGAGGCCGTGACGGCGGCCTTTCCCTTCGCCGGTGTGCTGCTGAAGCAGGAGCAGGACCTGGAACTCGTCGGGCGGCGATTCGGGTAGACCATGTTCGAGCCACTGCTTTTCCACCTTCGGGGCCAGGGACTGCCCGTGGGGCTGGGGGAGTGGCTTGCCTTCCAGCAGGGGTTGAAACAGGGGCTTGCCGGGACGACAAACGAGCTCTACCAGTTGGGCCGGGCCCTGCTGGTGCACAGTGAGGCCCACTATGACTCCTTTGATCGTGCCTTCTCAGCTGCCATGTCGGGCCACGCGGTAGAACCGGCTCTGGCTCTGCAACTGGAAAAGTGGCTGGATGATCCCCGTCTGCTGGAAGACCTTGCCCGGTTTGGAGAGCATGATCTGGAGACCTTGTCGGAGCTTATGGAGGCGTTTCGGCGCACCCTGGAGGAACAAGAGGAGCGCCACGAAGGGGGAAACCGCTGGATTGGAACCGGCGGCACCTCGCCCTACGGCATGGGGGGACAGGCAAACAAGGGCATCGCCATGGGTCCCACTCGAAACAAGACCGGAATTCGAATGCCGGATGTGGGTCGCTGGGAGGGGTACCGCACGGATCGGACCCTGCAGGTCCGCGATTTCAAGCTGGCCCTGCGGGCATTGCGCCACCTGGAGCGCGATGGGGAAGAGGAGTTGGACATCGATGGAACCATCGATGCCACCGCCAAGAATGCAGGGGACTTGGACCTGGTGTTCCAGCGCAGCAAGGCCAACCGGGTGCGCCTGGTGCTGCTCCTGGACAGTGGAGGCTCCATGGCCCCCTTTGCGCGGCAGGTGGACCGGCTCTTCACTGCGGCCCAGGAGTCCAATGCGTTTCGCAGCCTGGAGGTATGGCACTTCCACAACTGCATCTACCGGTGGCTGGTGGAGGACTGGGATGAGTGGGACCGGGTGGCCACGGAGCAGGTCCTGGCAAATCTGCGGCCCGATCACCGCTTGATCTTCGTGGGGGATGCCTCCATGGCTCCCTGGGAGTTGTTCTCATCCTATGGAGACTCCTCCCCCTGTGGATTGGACTGGTTGTCGCGGTTCGCCGGAAAGTGTGCTGCAAGCGCCTGGCTGAATCCCTTGCCTCCGCGGCAGTGGGAGCATCCCACCGTGCGGGCCATTGGCGAGGTCTTCCCGATGTTCCCCCTGACGCTCGATGGCCTGCGGTCCTCGGTGCGCCATTTGCGGGCTCCGCGATAGGGGGCCCTGGGAGGAGCAAGATGCGTTGGGCGATCGTCGGGCTGTTGGGTGTGTTTGGATGTGCTGCCGAACAAGGCTGTGAGGCGGAGGCGTTGGAGGATGGGGCTGTTGTGGCAGACCTGGACGGCGAGGCCTGGGAGGGTGGCGGCGCGAGCTTTCTGTGGGGAGACGATGGGGTGCAGGTCAACACGGTGCGGACCAATGGCTGGATGCTGACCCTGAAGCTGGAATCCACGATCGATGGGACCACCCTCCGGGAGGCGATGGAGGGGGAGGCTCTGCCGGTGGAGGTGGTCCTTGCCGAGGATGGCCTGTCCGGTTGGCTGTTGGCGTATCCGGAGTCTGGGGGTTCCTACACGTCGAAGAATGCCTTGGGGGGGTCGGTCACACTCGCCTCTTTGAGCGAGACCTCGCTCGCTGCCTGCTTTGACACGGTGGTCCAAGCAGGAGATGGCGAACAGATCGAGATCTTGCGCGGACAGATGCGAGCACCCGCCATGGAGTAGCGGGGACTACCGCCTGCGGCGGAGGATCGCGCCCAGGGAAAGCAGCAGCCAGGCTGCAGAAGCGGGAGCACTGTCCAGGGACGTGCATCCGCAGCCGCTCTCGTCCTTGCCTTCGCCTTCCATGCCTGTGTCGTCGATGTTGCCGGTGTCATCGGGGCAGTCGGTGGTGATGTCTGGATCCGTGTCGTCGCAGTCGGAAGTGACGCTTGTGCCATCTTCGTCCTGGTCATCGTCGTTGCCGTCACAGTCCTGGTCGATACCGTCGTACCAGATCTCTTCGGCGTCCGGGGAGACGCTGGCGTCGTCATCATCACAGTCTGGGGTCGCCCCGGTTCCGCAATCCTGGGACCAGCCGTCTCCGTCCAGATCCGGGCACAACTCAAAGGCGCCGATATCGGCGAGGGCCGTTCCGTCCCCGTCTCCATCGGTCACCCGCATGGACCCGTTTGCATCCCAGTCGCTGGCAAACTCCATGTCGATGCCTGCATCCACAAGGGGGGAATCACTTGCCAGGCTCCAGTTGCCTCCGTCCATTTCCTCCAGCACCGGATCCATGTCCAAATCCGTGGCGTGAGGCGTAAAGCCGTCCGTGGCACCACCATCGTTCATCCAGGTCACGTTGGAGCTTGTGGTGGGGTTGCCCTCCACCGAAATGCCGAAGCCGGTGTTTCCAAGCACCAGGTTGGCCAGCAACGTGGGTGCCACGGCGTTTCCGGAAATGGAGGTTCCCGAAATGGTGATGCCGTTTCCGCCGTTGCCCGCGATGGTGTTGTGCGCCAGGGAAGGGTGGTTGGCAAAGTCGATGAAGTTGTCGGCTCGGGCTGCGCCGTCGATGACCACGCCAGCTCCGGTGCTCAAGGCCACCACGTTGGAGGTGATGGCGGGGGCGCTGTGGTCGGTCACAATGCCCTGGGTGCTGCCCAGCACCATGTTTCCATGCACCGTGGCCAGGCTGCTGCTGCCCACCAGGATGCCTGCTTCCGAGCTGCCTTCCACCCGGTTGTTGAGCACGGAGGCATCTCCGGTCACGCGAATGCCCACGATGAAGCCGCTCACGTCATTTGCCTCGATAACGGGCATGCCTGTGCAGTCGATCCCGTTGCCGAACGTTCCCTGCAGCTCGTTGAGGTGGATCCAGGGCTCGCTGCCCATGGTGCACTGGATGGCACCGTTCGTGGTGTCTGCAAAGGTATTTTCAGCGATTTCCGGGCTGGTGTAGTAGTCCAGCGACAGGCCCGCAGCGCTGAAGCTGTTGCCCAGAACTGCGCCGTTTGCGTAGTGGTAGTCGACACCTGCAGCCGAGATTGTGTTGTCCAGGAGCTGCAGTTCTGCCCGGTCGACCTGGATGCCTCCCGAGAGGGCCAGGTGCTGGAGGGTGGTGGTTCCACCCACGTCGTTCAAAGAGATTGCGCCGGTGACGGCGGGGCGGTTTGCGGGGTCGGCGCCCTGAATGGTGACGGCCTCGACGATGGCCAGGTCCTCGGTGTAGGTGCCTGCGCGAACGACGATCTGGCTGCCGCTCAACGCGTAGAGCAGGGCCTCTGCAATCGTCTCGTAGTCCCCGCTTCCATCGGGATCGACCTCGAAGATGCTGGCAGAGGATCGGAATCCCGGAGAGGGGGCTCCCTCCATCCAGCTTCCCGCCTCATCCGGCGAGGACAGGTGGATCCGATAGGCGCTGTGGCCCTCGCGGGGGTCCAGGGGAATGGTGTCCAGCTCGTCGTCGTCCCGGTCCGTGGGGGTGTCCGAGTCCACGGGGGTGCCGTAGGTGTCCACCACGTCTGCGGAGGTCGTGCCAGTTGCGCCGTACAGGGTGATGGCATCCTCGGGGCCGATGCCCTGGCCGATGGCGCTGTTGAAGACCGTCAGGATCACCGTGCCGCTGGGAATCGCGTAGGGCTGTGAGCCCGTGGGATAGTCGGGGTCCAGCACGAGGGCGCAGTCCCCTCCGGGAATGGCGGTGCTGTCCAGCACAATGGAGCCGCTCGGGGCTGCCAGTCCATCGGGATGGGCGGTCCAGGCGATCAGGCCGTCTACATCGTCGCCATCGGTGAGGGACCAGCCGGCCACATCGGCTGCATCTACGCTGGTGTTGCACAACTCGATGTATTCATCGGTTGTGTTCTGCCCCGAGGCGGTGTTGGCCATCACCTCGGAAAGGACGACATCCGCTTGGGCAGAGGGCAGGGCCAAAAGAATCAAGATGGACGAGGACATGGCGTCTCCAGGGGTCAGTGCCGCGCTTCCTGCGCGGTGAGCCCTCCCTGATATCTGCTGAGTGCCGGAATCACAACGGTTTCAGCGAGATCCGGGCTGGGCAGCGCGTGCTAGTTTCCACCGCCACGGCCGGTTCGGAGGCCGCGGACCCAGACACGAATCCGGCTGCCGCGGGGCCGCGGAGCTGCACCTTGCTGGTTGCCCTGGCCGGATTGTCCCTGGCCCGCAGAACCCTGTCCACCGCCGTTGCCCCGGTTGCCCTGGCCGCCGCGGTTGCCCTGGCCGCCTGGCCCGGCGGAACCTTGGTTGCCCTGGCCGCTCTGGCCGCCTTGCCCGGCTGAACCTTGGTTGCCCTGGTTGCCCTGGCCGCCTGGCCCGGCGGAACCTTGGTTGCCCTGGTTGCCCTGGCCACCGTAGCCCTGGTTGCCCTGGTTGCCCTGGCCACCGTAGCCCTGGTTGCCCTGGTTGCCCTGGTTGCCCTGGTTGCCCTGGTTGCCCTGGTTGCCCTGGTTG
>CAZSZE010000118.1:0-10812 GCA_964610645.1 uncultured Enterobacterales bacterium
GGAATGCGACGACTCGGTGGCGGCCATCAGCCCGCTCGCCACGGAGATCTGCGACGGTGCAGACAACGACTGTGATGGCACCGTAGACGAGGCCGATGCGGTGGATGCCGCGTCCTGGTATGCCGATGGCGACTCCGATGGGTTTGGGGATGCATCCACAACAGCGGAAGGCTGTTCTGCCCCCACCGGCTACGTCGCGGATGATTCGGATTGTGATGACGCCGATCGGGACGTACATCCGGATGCTTTGGAGACCTGTGATACCGCGGACAATGACTGTGATGGCCTGGTAGACGATGCGGATCCATCTTTGACGGGTGGGACGATCTATTTTGGTGACTCGGACGGGGATGGCTACGGAGGACAGCAGTACCAGCAGGCAGCGTGCGTGGCGCCCGCGGGATTTGTCAGCAACTCGGAGGACTGCGACGATCTGGATGCCACCAGCCATCCCGGGGCCACCGAGGTCTGTGACGACGCGGACAACAACTGTGATGGCACCGTGGATGAAGGCGTTGGTTCCACCTGGTACGAGGACTCGGACGGCGATGGTTACGGCAACGGATCCGTGTCGCAACAATCCTGCGATGCACCCACCGGCTATGTCTCCAACGCGTCCGATTGTGATGACTTCAGCGCCACCACCAGCCCTGCTTCTTTCGAGGTTTGCGACGGGCTGGACAACGACTGTGACGGCACGGCGGACGAGGACGCCATCAACGCAACCACGTTCTATATCGATGCGGATGGAGATGGTTTCGGTTCGCTGATCAGCAGCACCACGGCCTGCTCTGAGCCGACTGGCCACGTGTCCAATGCAAGTGACTGTGACGACTCGGATGCTGCGCTAAATCCGCTGGATGGGGATGGAGATGGGGCCAGCACCTGCGCGGGTGACTGCGATGACACAGACTCGGCGCTGAACATCCTGGACTCGGACGGCGATGGCTACACACTCTGTGATGGAGACTGCGATGATGCGGACTCCAGCTTGGAGCTGGCTGATTTGGATGGGGATGGGTCTACCACCTGTGGCGGTGACTGCGACGATGCGGATTCCACGCGGGAGTCTGCAGATGTAGACGGCGACGGTTTCAGCACCTGTGACAATGACTGCAATGACGGCGATGCCAGCATCCTGCCCGGTGCCACCGAGGTCTGTGATGGCGTGGACAATGACTGCGATTCGCTGGTCGATCCGCCGACTGTCTATGGCTCGGGGGCTACCTGTGCGGGGTCCAGCTGCCAGGACATCCTGTCCCAGCGTTCCACAGCACCCGACGGCACCTACGTGATTGATGTGGGGAGCGGCGCCTTCGATGTGTACTGCGACATGACCAACGATGGGGGCGGGTGGATGCTGCTCTTGAAGACCGCTGGCGACACGGACTTCTACTACGACGATCCATACTGGACGGACACGAACCTGCTGAACGAGACCAGCCTGGACACGGACACCACCAACAACGCCAAGCTGCAGGCCTTCACAGACTTCCCGATCAATGAAATGCGGGGCTGTTTTCCGACAGAGGGCAATCACTGTATCCAGGCCCAGCCGGGCACCGGACAGACAGCGGTGGCGCTGTTCAACGGCGGCTCCATCCAGCAGGGATCGAGTTTCGATGGCCAGATGTACTCGGGTTGGTCCTACCAGCCCAACTGCAAGTACATGGGCATCAACACGCCCTACTGCTACCGCCGCGCCCGGTTTGGTTTCACCTCGAACCAGGAACCCGACTGCTCCAGCAACGACACGGCCATCGGCTTTGGGCTTGCTGAGAACTGCCACACCGGGGCTGGTGAGCGGCACGGTTCCGGGGAGATGTGCCTTTCCAGCCTGTGTTCTGGAGGCACCACGGTCAACCGCGGATTCCCGGGTTTGCTCTGGGGTCGTTAGATTCGCCGGGTGAAACTGCCTGCTCTCCTTTGGTTGTCTGCTTTCGTCGGGTGCGGTCCTTCGGCGACCCTCACGCCGGCTGAAGGACCGCTCTCCGGGTACTTCCAGGTGGAGATGCAGCTGGGGAAGGGAATGCCCGCAGCAGGGGAGGTGGCTCACGTGTCACTCGGCGGGCAGCGTGCCTACGACCTGGAACCCCTGGACCCTGAAACCCTGGTCATGACCGTACAAGGCGCACCCAGGGTGGGGTGGGCGGACCTGGTGGTGGTGGACCGGTCCGGGGCCGAGGTGTTGGTGGAAGGGGCTTTCTCGTTCCAGGAACCCGCCATCGGCGAGGTGGCGACCCTGGTGTCCTTTGGCGCCAGCCTGGCGCAGGGGGTGCAGTCGGGGGTCCCGACCACAAGAGGTGGCCTGGTGAGTTCGCCGGCCCAGATCGCTCGCCAGTTGGGGCTCTACCATCCGCTGCCGTTGTTGATCCCGGACCTGTTTCCGCCCATTGGAACCGATGACATCGGTGCAGCGCCGGAGTGTGCTGTGCCCGATGTGGAGCGGCATGTCTCCTCCACGGCCGTGGAGATCATTCCCAAGCTCTCCGATCCAGACAGCGGAGAGTTCGGCTTCCACAATGCCCGCATCGACCCGGGCATAGACATTCATGCGGTGGGAGTGGGGGGATTCGAACTGGCCGATGTGGTCCACGGGGTGGAGAGCAACTTTGCCCTTGAGTTTCTTGCGCACTTGGTTCTTGAGCCGTACGGCCAGATGGGCCAGTCGATTTCAGAGTCCCAATTGGAACGCATTGTCCGCTTGCAGCCGGATGTGGTGCTCAGCCCGGATCTCTTTGGCAATGACCTCATTGGGGCCATCGTGCTGGGAGAAGATGGAATCGACCCAACTCTGATTCCACCTCTGGACGAGTTTGAGGCGGACCTCCGGATCCTGCTGGATGCGTTGGAGGCCACGGGCGCCGAGACCTTTCTCTCCACGGTCCCTCGCCCGACTCTTCTTCCCGTCACGGCGGAGAGGTCTCTGGTGATGCGGGAGTCGGGGGCCACGGAAGAAGAAGTGGCGGCGGCAGTGGCATCGGTGGAGGAAATCGCGCTTGCCTACAACGCTACCTTCAAGGCCATCGCCTCCGAGCTGCCCACAGTGCACGTGGTGGATCTGGCCGCAGCCGTGGTCGAGCTGGAAACAGACGGGGGCTTAGAGGTCGGAGGCCAGTGGCTCACCCTTGATAAATTGGGTGGGCTGCTGTCCCTGGATGGGATTCACTTCAGCGATGTGGGCTATGCCCTGGTGGCCAACCTGTTCCTGGAGGCGATGCAGGAGACCTTGGGGTGGGAGGTTCCACCGGTGGACTTGGAGGAGGTTGTGGCGGACGATCCCTTCTCCCCCGCGTCCTTGCAGGCTGCAGGACTGGAGCCGGACCTCTGCGTGGCACCTACCCGCTAGGACGGATTCCCCAGGGGATATGCCAGTGGTAGCGTGGGGCTTCCACCGGCCTGTCCGTTCCAGGAGAACCCATGAGAAACGCGCTGTTCCTGTTGTGCCTGTTGTGCGCTTGTCGCGAGACCCCCAAGGAAACCGGCGTGGCCGACACCGGCACGGCACCGGACGATACCCAGGTGGACACCCAGGTGGACACCCAGGTGGAACCCGTGGATGCAGATGGGGATGGCTTCAGCGCAGACCAGGATTGCGATGATGCGAATGCCGACGTGAATCCAGGCGCGGTGGAGACCTGTGACGACATCGACAACGACTGCGATGGGCTGGTGGATGATGCGGATGATCCCGTGGGCGGGCGGACCCTCTGGCACCAAGATCTGGATGGAGACGGATTCGGCAATCCTGAAGTGGAGCAGGCAGCTTGTGAAGCCCCAGCTGGTTTTGTGGAGGACGCTACGGATTGCGACGACCTGGACGCCTCGTTTCACCCGGGGGCCGACGAGTCCGACTGCACAGACCCGGCTGACTACAATTGCGACGGTTCCGTAGGGTTTGCCGATGTCGACGGCGATGGTTTTGCCGCCTGCGAGGACTGCGACGACAGCGCTGCGACCTCCAGCCCTCTGGGCATCGAGGTCTGCGATGGGGCCGACAACAACTGCGATGGAACCACGGATGAGGACAGCGCTGTGGACGCGGAAACATGGTTCGCCGACGCGGATGGAGACGGCTTCGGGGATGCTGCTGCCACTGTGGATGCCTGTGTGGCTCCCAGCGGTCACGTTGCCGATGACACGGATTGCGATGACAGCGTCGCGGACGTGAACCCCGATGCAGACGAGACCTGCGATGGCATCGACAACGACTGCGATGCCCTCGTGGACGATGCAGACCCGTCGCTCACTGGCGGGACCGTCTTCTACCTGGACGCTGATGGCGACGGACATGGGGGCCAGCAGGTGCAGGTAAGCGCCTGCTCTGCACCGGCCGGGTACGTGACCAACACCGATGACTGCGACGACCTGGATGCTTCCAGCTACCCGGGTGCATCAGAGAGCTGTGATGGCGCCGACAACGACTGCGATGGCGCAGTGGACGAAGGGGTGGGCACTACCTGGTACGAAGATGCCGATGGGGATGGCTATGGCAACGGGTCGGTCTCCCAGGAGGCCTGCTCGCAGCCCACGGGACACGTGGCAAACGCGTCGGACTGCGATGACTTCAGCGCCACCACCAGTCCAGCGTCTTTCGAGGTGTGTGACTCGGTGGACAATGACTGCGATGGGACCGTCGATGAGGACGCCATCAATGCAGGGATCTTCTACGTCGACAGTGATGGCGATGGATACGGAAGCCTCGCCAGCAGCACGGTGGCCTGTGCCGCCCCCTCCGGTCATGCCGCCAATGCCAGTGACTGTGACGACACGGACGGTGCGGTGAACCCGGGGGCCGCCGAGCTGTGTGATGCGATTGACAACGACTGCAACGGAAGCGTGGATGATGGGTTGGGCACAGTCTTCTACGCGGACAGCGATGGGGATGGCTACGGCAACCCCGCCAGCTCGACCACTGCTTGCAGCCAACCCTTGGCGCACGTGGCCAACCAGACTGACTGCAATGACACCGATGCAGCGGTGCACCCCACTGCCACCGAGACCTGTGATGGCGTCGACAACGACTGCGATGGCACGGTGGATGGGGGAGACACCGAGGGAAGTGCCGAGGTGTGTGCAGGGGAGAGCTGCCAGGGCATCCTGACTGCGCGACCGGCGGCCTCGGACGGGACCTACTGGATTGACCCGGATGGCGACGGGTCGGGAGCCTTCGAGGTCTACTGTGACATGACCGCCGACGGCGGGGGATGGACGTTGGTTGGGCTTGTCCACCGCGCAACGCAGAACTCGGTGGATGAGCCGGATGACTGGTTCACGAGCGGAAACAACACGTCCGCTTTGGCGACCAATACATCCACGGACAATGCATCTCCCTCTGCGTTTGGGGTCTCGGAATTTGCGACCTACCTGTCGACGCAGGGCACCTCGTTAAGCCGCTTTTCTGTAGAGGCTCAGGCGGACCCCACTGTCACACAGACCTGGTTCAAGGAGGTGGATGCCACTTCCTTTGCCCTCTGGTTCACCAACGATGCCACCCAGGCGAACACCTCGGTCTGCTCGGATCTGACAATGACCACGGATTGCACATCCGGTGCCATCAAGCGAACGGGAACCACAAACTTTGAGGGCATGACCAGCGGCAGCAGCTGCCCCTGGCACATGCGAGTCAATGGCGATGGCGCTCCTGGCTACTCGGGGCTTTGCACCTGTGATAGCGGCAACCAGCTACCCACCAACTATGCTGGACACTGGGGCCATCCTCTGCGAATCTGGTTGCGATAGTTCGGCAGAGCCATGGGAGGCGAGATGAGGGTTTGGACGGTTGCGTTCTTGGTGCTGGGTGCTTGCATTGACTCGGAAAAAGACCAGGGGACGGTGGACACGCAGATCGTGGACAGCGACTCGGGCACCACTGAGAGTGCCGAGCCGGTGGATGCCGACGGGGACGGGTTTGTAGAAGGCGAGGACTGCGACGACTCGGATGCTGGCGTCTACCCCGGGGCATTGGATGAGGACTGTGATGGGGTGGACCAGAATTGCGATGGAACGGTGGATGACGGTGCCAGCTGGCAGACGTGGTACACCGATGCCGATGGTGACGGGTTTGGAGCGGAAACAGGCGCGGTGGAGACCTGCGATGGTGCCCCGTCGGGGGCCGTGGGCCCGCAAACCGGGGGCTTTGACTGCAACGACGAGTCGGCAGATTTCTACCCGGGCGCTCCGGAGACCGACTGCAACGACCCCAACGACTACAATTGCGACGGCTCGGTGTCCTTTTCCGACAATGATGGCGACCACTACCCGGCCTGCCAGGACTGTGATGACGACAACCCGGACGCCCACCCCGAAGGAGTGGAGGTGTGCGATGAGGCCGACAACGACTGCAACGGCGAGATCGATGATGGGGTGACGACCTCGTTCTATGCGGACTGGGATGAAGACGGGTTTGGCGATGAGACCGATTTGGTCGAGGGCTGCAGTGCGCCCTCTGGCTACGTGGAAGCGCAGCCAGACGGCTTTGACTGTGATGACGCCAGCGCGGCTTTCTACCCGGGCGCCCCTGAGTCCGACTGCACGGACCCGAATGACTACAACTGCGACGGAGCAGTGGCGTATGCAGACCAGGACGCAGATGGATTTCCCGCGTGCGAGGACTGTGACGACACGGTGGCCAGCACCAACCCCATTGCCGTGGAGATCTGCGACGGGGCCGACAACGACTGCGATGGCACGGTGGATGAAGACGACGCCGTGGACACCCAGACCTGGTACGCCGATGGAGACGGAGACGGGTTTGGGGATGCAGCCAGCACAGTGGACGCCTGCCAGGCACCCTCTGGATTCATCGCGGACGCCACCGACTGTGACGACGGCGATGGGGCGATCCACCCGAACGCCACGGAGGGATGTGACGGCCTCGACAACGACTGCGATGGCTGGACCGACGACATGGATCCGGACGTGACCGGCACCACCACCTTCTACGCCGACTCGGACGGCGACGGGTACGGTGGCCAGCAATTCCAGCAAGACGCCTGCATTGCCCCCAGCGGGTACGTGACCAATGACGGGGACTGCGACGACTTGGACAGCTCCAGCCACCCCGGGGGCACGGAGACTTGCGACGGGGCGGACAACGACTGCGACAACACGGTGGACGAGGGTGTGCAGACCACCTGGTACGCCGACGCAGATGGCGACGGGTACGGGGATGCCAACACCACGGTCCAGGAGTGCAATCCCCCTGCCGGGTATGCATCCAACGGCGATGACTGTGACGATGCCTCTGCGGTCAACAACCCCAGCGCCTGGGATGTCTGTGACGGGGCCGACAACGACTGCGATGGCACGGTGGATGAAGATGACGCCGTGGATGCGAACACCTGGTACGCCGACAGCGACGGCGATGGCTACGGCGATGCGTCACAGGACAGGGAAGCCTGTGCCCAGCCAAGCGGCCATGTGTCCAACCTCCTGGACTGCGATGACAGCTCAGCCACGATCCACCCGGGGATCGACGAGATCTGCGATGGGGCCGACAACGACTGCGATGGCACGGTGGATGAAGCCAGCGCCATCAACGCGGTCACCTGGTACGTGGACGCGGATGGCGATGGCTATGGGGATGCCAGTGGCACCATGTCAGCCTGTGCAGCTGCCAGCGGGTACGTGGGAAACACACAGGACTGCGATGACAGCGATGCGGCCTCTACCAACCAGACCACCGACGGGGACTGTGATGGCACGGTGACCGCCCTGGACTGCAACGACAACTACTCGGGATCCACCACCCGGGCCACGGATGCGGACTGCGACACCGTGTTGACCGCCGATGACTGTGATGACAGTGATGCCACGTCTACGACGATTGCAACGGACGCGGACTGCGACGGCGTGCTGACAGCGGGAGACTGCGACGACAACGACGCGAACTCCACGATCGTGGCAACAGACGGGGACTGCGACAACGTGCTGACCGCAGCGGACTGCGACGACAACGACGCCAGCTCCACCACCGTGGCAACAGACGGGGACTGCGACGGTACCCTGACCGCAGTGGACTGCGACGACAACGACGCCAGCTCCACCACCGTGGCAACGGATGCTGACTGCGACGGTACCCTGACCGCCGATGACTGCGACGACAGCGACTCGTCGTCCACCACGGTGGCAACGGATGCTGACTGCGACGGTACCCTGACCGCCGATGACTGCGACGACAGCGACTCTAACGTCACCACCTGTGGATCCTGCCAGGACTGGAAAGCCAGCAACGATCTCGGTGACGGTGTCTACACAATCATTGTGGGAGGGTCCAATGTGGATGTGTACTGTGACATGACGACCAGCAGCGGGGGATGGACACTGTTTGCCATTACCGATGCCACCCACTGCGCCGAGAATCTCCCCTACGGGTCCAGTGAAATCACGAGCCTCTCAGGTTCTGCGTACCTCACAACAGGCCTTAGAGATACCCTTCACGATGAGTTCCTTCAGATCCTGAAGGCGAACGGATCGACCACGACCTATTCGATCATCTACGGATTTACATCAGGCACCAAGAGTTTGTCTGATCGGTTCAACTATGCGGTCGCCAGTTGGGAGAGCGTGAATTGGACCGTGAATCACGGCAGCGCGTCCCACTCATTGAGTGGTCGCTGGCGCTATTCCAACAACGCAGGTGTTTCCGGAAAGTGGACCAGCAGTGGATCGAACTTTTCCAACGATGACGGTATCTGGGGGGCGGCCTCTGGAGATCTGGATGGGGACAGCCCCGGGCCCTACCTCTCAAATCACTCCGACGCCTGGGGACACCAGAACCAAAATAGCAGCGATTCCAGTTGGTGCCCCACCTACTACACCAACGGTTCCTCCTCCAGCAACTCGAGCCTGAAGAACTACATGTTCTACCGGTAGGGACTCACGCGCCCGCCCCCGGCCGTACAGTGGTAGGCTATGGTCTGGCCCTGGATTTTGGAGAATGCCCGTGTCTTCGAGGTTTGCGCTTTACTTTTCTATGTTGGTCTTGTCCCTGCCCGGTTGTCTTGAGCCGGCTACGGACAAGTCACTAGTTTCGGGGGACTCCGGAACCACGGACGACACCTCGGTCGAGGACGACACCTCGGTCGAGGACGACACGGGCGATCCGGTCCAAGAGAACAGGGCCCCCAGCGCACCGGTCATTTCGCTTGGCCCCAGCGATGCCACCACTGTCGACGACCTCATTGTGGCGATAGTCGCTGATGCGGCGGATCCCGATGGAGATGCGGTCACCTACATCTACAAGTGGCTGGTGGATGGTCTGCTGATGGAGGCCTCTGAGTCCACCCTGCCGGCGGCGGACACCACCAAGGGGGAGTCGTGGCAGGTCATGGTGCTTGCCAGCGATGGGGAGCTGGAAAGCGAGCCGGCGCAGGCCAGCGTCACGATCCTGAACACGCCACCCGTCGTGACCATGATCCTGGAAAACGAGTCCCCGTCCACGTTGAATGACCTGGTGGCCGTGGCCACGGTGGAAGATGCAGATGCCGACACCCCGGAGTTGACATGGTCCTGGACTGTGGATGGCACTGCCACCAGCCAGGATGAAGACACGGTGGCCTACGGCGAAACCACCAAGGGGGAGGAGTGGGAAGTGAGCCTCACGGTGTCGGATGGAGAGGTCGAGGTCACGGCAGACTCTCTGGCCGTGGTGGTCTTGAACACCGTCCCGATGATTGCCGCCGTGGTGTTGGACCCCCAGGATCCCACCGAGACCAGCTTGATCACCGCCACCGCAACGACGGTGGACAACGATGGGGACACCCTGACCCTGGATTGGGTCTGGACAGTGAACGGTTCCGTTGTCTCTGGCGCAGGGACAGAAACCCTGGATGGAACCAGCTTCAACAAGCACGACGATGTGGCGGTTACCGTTACCCCCTCGGATGACGAGGCGGTGGGGGTTCCTCTCTCTTCGTCGGCCGTGACGATTCAGAACACCGCACCCTCTCTTACGGGCGCCAGCCTGAGTCCCACAGCCATCTTCGAGTCCACTACGGTCACCTGCGTGGAAGAGGGCTGGTCAGATGTGGACCTGGACGCGGCGAGCATTGCGTACTCCTGGGAGGTAAACGGCAGCGCCGTGGTCCCGACCACCAACACCCTGGATGGCTCAAGCTTCTCCCGAGGGGACACAGTCGCCTGCACCGCCACCCCAGATGACGGGGAAACGACGGGATTGTTGGTGACCAGCTCCACGGCCACGGTGCAGAACTCCGTGCCTTCCATTGGAGCCGTGACGCTCTCGAACACCACTCCCCAGGAAGGGGACACCCTCCTGGTCAGCTACACCGGCGTGACCGATGACGATGGGGACACCGTGTCCTACCAGTACGCCTGGTACGTAAACGGATCTCCTGTGGCCTATACCACCGAACTCTCCAGCAGCTCCTTTTCCAAGGGGCAATCCATCTACGTGGAGGTCACTCCCTTTGACGGCCTGGACAATGGCCTTCCCGTGGCCAGTAACGTCGCCATAGTTCAGAACACCCTGCCGGTGCTGTCCGCTGTGACCCTGTCCCCGGATCCGGTGGCGCTTTCCGGCACCCTGACGTGCTCGCCGGGGACCGTAGACGATGCGGATTCGGACTTCATCACTTTCGCTCATTCCTGGACAGTGGATGGCAACCCCGTGGCTGCCACCACCCAGACCCTGGATGGAGGCTACTTCCTGGCAGGGTCGAGTGTCTCTTGTGCGGCCATCCCCGATGACGGAGAGGGCGCTGGCGCTTCTGTCTCTTCAAATTCGGTGACGGTCAACCATCCGCCGACGGTCAGCAACGTGTCGATCTCCCCGGCGGCGCCGACGGC
>CAZSZE010000119.1:0-10753 GCA_964610645.1 uncultured Enterobacterales bacterium
GGGTGAGGGAGTGCCGGTGGCACTCCCGAAAGGGAGGGGCGAGACCGTGCCCCCCAAGGAGCCCCCAACGCCGTGACGCACTCCTTGCCGGAGATGACGGGAAGAGGGGGCATTTCCGGGGCCAATTCACTGTGCACCAGCCAGGCCGCCGCCAACGGGGTGTCGGGAACCTGGTGGGCCTTCCTCTCCACAGACAGCCGGAGCCTGATCGACATCTTCCCCAACACCACCCACGAAAACGGAACGCTCCTGCGCGACACCCTGGTGGTCAAGGATCTGCAGGGACGGACCCAGATCTCCCCTTGGAACCGGTTGACGAACTCGTCCACCCTCTACGTTCAGCAGTACATCACGAGCTTCACCGGCGCGGATGTCGACGAGGGCAGCGGGATCTACACCAGCGATGCTGATGGTTGGACCGGCACCAACAGCGGCGGGCAAGCGGCGGTGGGGTACACCTGCAACGACTGGACGAGCAGCAGCAGCGGTGTCCAGGGCCGGGCCGCAGAGTTCGACTTCTACCTCAACAACGAGGAGACCAAGAGCTGCAGCAGCACGTACGCCGTGCTGTGCATCGAGGTCGAGCCCTGATCAACCGTAGCTTGTGACCCGTCAGAGGCTGCTGCGCACCCGGTCAAAGACGGCACTTGGGGGCGGATCCACCGTGGCGTTGTAGTGGGCGGGGCCGTTGTAAAGCACCACCTGGACCCGGTGCCAGCCACAACCCAGAGTGACGGAGCCGACGCTGGCCGGGTCTTCTGCATTGGCTCGACCAGCGATCCAGTTGCCATCCACCCACAGGCCGATGCAGTCATCACCGCTCACGGAGACATCCCACTGGGTGTCGGCACTGGCCAGGACCCAGGTCTCCAGCCCCAGCATGGAGTTCTCGTACCCGTTGCCGTCCATCAGCACCGAGGAATCGGCGACGGTCCCGATGCCGGTGGTGGGGAAGTCGGACAGGGCGGGCACGTAGTTGTCGAAGTCCTCGTATCGATCCCCCTGTTGGGTCAGGATCCAGGTGTTGTCCGCTGCCAGGTCGTCAAAGACACACTGCACAAGGATGTCTGTGGAGTCGGTGGCTGATCGGCCATCGGGATCACTCACCAGGGCGACAAGCTGGTGGGCCCCGGCAACCAAGACGCCGGCGTCCCACTCCGTGGCGCCGGTCGGGTCCACGAGGGCGGTTCCCAGTGAGCCGGCAAGGGAGCTACTCCAGGTCACGTGCTGGTTTGCATAGCGGGCGGCGTCGTCCGTGACCTGGGCCCGCAGCATCACCGAGGCATCCAGGGAGAAGATGGCACCTGGCGTTGGCTCGACAAAGGCGATGGAAAGACCCGGTGGGAGGGGATCGCCGGTGTCCGGGGTCCCCGTGTCCGGGGTCCCCGTGTCCGGGGTGCCGGTGTCTGTCTGGGGTGGGTCGGTCTTCTCGCTGATGCCGTAGTCAGTGCAGCCGGAAAGAGAGGCCAGAAAAAGAAGCATGCTCACACTGCCTCGGTCGAGGTCGGCAACCCTATGCCCCACCCTTCCACCTGTCAATTTCCGGACCGTGATCACCCGCCCCCCCCCTGGGGACACCGGGAATGTCCCAATTGGTGCCCCTTGTCCCACCGAATTCTGCCTTTGGAGGCTCTGGGAGGTGTATTCCAAGTTGGCATGGTCTTTGTATACGTTGCGTATACCGGTAAACAAGGAGCTGACCCGCATCGGACGAGGCCGTTTCGCCCGCCAGGATCCGATTCGTCGCCCGTTGGGTGACAATTGCGCTCCAACCAATCCAATTCGCCTCCTCCGCGTTAGGAATTCCTCCTGCCAACGAGGAGGGCTTGATGGACCATTTCCTTTGTCTCGCGGACCATTCCCCAGAGGAAATCACCGGCCTGTTGGATCTCGCGGATCGGATCAAGGCCAACCCTGCAGCCTATGCCACTCGCTGCCGGGGCAAGACCCTGGCCATGATCTTCCAGAAGCCCAGCCTGCGTACCCGGGTGAGCTTCCAGACCGGCATCTACCAGTTGGGAGGCCAGGGGATCTACCTCGGCCCCACGGACATCCAGCTCCACCGCGGCGAGAGCATTGTCGACACCGCCCGGGTGCTCTCCCGGTACGTGGACGGCATCATGGCCCGGGTTTTCTCCCACTCGGATGTACAGGACTTGGCCTCCGGTGGGCAGATCCCCGTCATCAATGGGCTCTCGGACCTGCTCCATCCCTGCCAGGTCCTGGCGGACCTCCAGACCATTCGCGAGCACAAAGGCACCCTCGCCGGCCGAAAGCTGGCGTATGTGGGAGACGGAAACAACATGGCCCACAGCCTGCTCTACGGTGGGGTGGCCTTGGGCATGACCGTCAGCGTGTCCCACCCGACAGGCTACGCCCCCGACCCGGCCGTCCTGTCCCGGGTGGAGGCCATGGCAACAGAAACCGGCGGTGGGGTGCAGGTGACCGAGAATCCCCACGAGGGGGTCGATGCCGCAGACGTGGTCTACACCGATGTCTGGGCCTCCATGGGCCAGGAAGGGGAGCGGGAGGAGCGCCTCGCGCGGTTTGAGGGGTTCAGCGTCAATGCGGAGCTCATGGAATCCGCGAAGAACGACGCCATCTTCATGCACTGCCTCCCCGCCCACCGGGGGGAAGAGGTCTCCGCCGAGGTCATCGATGGCACTGCCTCCGTGGTTTTTGACGAGGCCGAAAACAGGCTGCACGCACAGAAGGCGCTCATGGTCCAGTTGATGGGGTCGGATTAAGGCATGCATGCTAAATTGGGCAAGAAGGAGGGCGTCCTTGGCTGAGACCCTCACCATTCACGAAGTCGGTCCCCGGGACGGGCTGCAAAATGAGTCTGCCCTGGTGTCCACCGAGGACAAGGCGGAGTTTATCGCCCGCCTCGTGGATGCAGGCTGCACCCAAGTCGAGGTGTCGTCTTTCGTGCGCCCCCGGTGGGTGCCCCAGCTGGCGGATGCGGAGGATCTGATTCCTCGCCTGCCAAAGGGCACGGATTGCACCTTCTGGGCCCTGGTGCCCAACCGTCGCGGCATGGATCGAGCCCTGGAATCCGGCATCGGGGCTGTCGCTACCTTCATGTCCACCTCCGAGACCCACAACGAGAAGAACGTCAACCGCACGCTGCGGGAGTCTCTGACGGCCCTCCGAGAGGTCATCGCCACGGCCAAGGCCGAAGGGCTCCTGGTGCGGGCCTACCTGTCCACGGTCTTTGGGTGCCCCTATGAAGGGGAGGTCGACCCCTCCCGGGTGGCGGATCTGGCCGGGGAGTTGGTGGCAGCGGGCGCGGATCACATCTCCCTGGGCGACACCACCGGCATGGGCGATCCGTCCAGCGTGGAGCGGGTCCTGGGCACCCTGGTGGATGCGGGACTCCCCCTGGATTCATTGGCAATGCACATGCACGACACCCGGGGCACCGCCCTGGCAAACGTGCTCACGGGACTGCGCTTTGGCGTGCGCCGGTTCGATGCCTCCGTGGCGGGCCTCGGCGGCTGCCCCTACGCGCCGGGAGCTTCAGGCAACCTGGCCACGGAAGACGTGGTCCACATGCTGCACGCCATGGGGCACGACACGGGCATCGACCTGGACACCTTGAGCGACACCGGCGCCTTTCTGGCCCGGACTCTGGGCAAGGAGCTGCCCGGGCGGTACCACCGCTACCACCTGGCCCAGCGAGCACGGGCGGAGCGCGAGCGGTCCGTCGGCTGATGCCCAAGGCGTTCCTCAAGATCGTCGCGGGCGTGAAGCAGGGCATGAACGTGCCCCTGCCAAATGATCGGCCGCTTCTGGTGGGACGACGGGATGCCGACCTGGTCCTGGACGACCCGATGGTCTCCGGGCGGCACCTGCAGATCTCCCTGGAAGGGGACACGTGGTTTCTCCAGGATCTCGGCTCGACCAACGGCACCATGGTGGATGGTCGCCTGGTCCGGGAGGTGGCCCTGACCGCCGGGTCCGAGATCACCATCGGCAGCGCCCGGATGGTTTTGTTTGTGGCCAGCGAGGAAGAACTGGGGGACTCGGCTGAGTCCCAGGAATCCCCCCGGCCCGGTCGCGGCCAGCTGGAAGTCGCCTGGTTGTTGGACGAGGAGCTCGTGGAGGTCAAGTCACCGGGGGACAAGACCGGAAGCGGGGGGGACATCATTGGCCAGGATTTGCGCCTGCCGCCCGGCGTCAACGCGGTGGTGGAGGTGGTGGCCGGCCAGGACTCCGGACGGGTGTACCGGTTTGTGCGCGGCAACGTGGCCATTGGCCGGCGCATGGGGGAGATTCCCCTCACCGATGCCGAGGTCTCTCGCCGCCACGCCGTGGTCGAGGTCTTTGGCCGGGAGATGATCTTCCTGCGCGACCTGGGCTCCACCAACGGCACCTACCACAACGGCATGAAGGTGGGCATCGCGAGGCTGAAGACCGGAGACACCATCGGGGTCGGGAAGACCGTGATGAAGCTCAAGGTCACCCACTGACCGGGCGGGCACAGGTCCGTAAGACGGCGAGCCCCGCCCCTACTGCGCAGCCAACCAGCGCTGCCAGGCCTCGATGTGCTCCTGCCGGGAGCGGCCCTCCGCAAAGTCGTAGCCCACGATTCTGCGCAGGGCGACCAGGGCCGAATCCACCACCTGGGGGTCCTCATCGCTTAAGGCCAGGCTCAAGGCCCCAAAGGCCTGCTTGCTGCCGATGCTGCCCATGGCGAGCACAAAGCGGCTGCGGGCCCACACGGACTGGCCCCGGTAGTAGTTCGTCGGATCCGCCAGGGCCTTTTCCAGCGCGGGAATCGCAGCCGCGTCCTTGAGAATCCCCAGGGTGTCCGCTGCCGTTCCTCGTACCACGAGGGCTGGATCCTCCAGTCCCCTCGAGACGCGCTCGGTCACGTGGGTGGGCTTCAGGTCTCCGATGGCAGAGAGTGCTGCCACACGGACCGTGGGCCGGGGGTCCTGCAAGAGGGACAGGACCACGGGCTCCACGCTGCGCGAGCCGGTCTTCCCCAGGACGCGGATGGCCACCCAGCGCTCCCGGGGGGGTGCATCCTTGTTCTGGGCCACCTCCACCAGGGACTCCCGGTTGCCCGGATATCCAGCCACCAGGCTGTCAAACAGGGCCATGCGCGCGTCTTCCGTGCGCTCCGAGTCCGCAGCCTCGGTCAGAGTGGTGGCAAAGCCTGCATCCTGGGCGCCCAGGAGCAAGACCAGGCCCAAGGCGATCACTGCAATCCCCCGCTGGCCTGGGCCAGTACAGTGGCGAGGCCGTGAAGCACCAGGATGACCACAAGGGGAGAAAAGTCGATGCCGCCGGTCATGTCAGGTCGAATGAGGGCCCGAACGGGCGCGGTGAGTGGATCCGCCACCGCACGGGTGAGAGAGCGCGGCAGCCGGTTTGGATCCGGGAGCACCCAGGATAGCAGGGCGTCGGCAATGACGATCACGCTCAAGAGCGACAGCAGTTCGTGAACGAGTCCAACCATGGGGGTTTCAGAACACGTAGGCGATGCGGGACTGCAAGGTCCACAGGCTGCGGTCCTCGGCCCCCTGCTCCACAAAGTACGGAACCCGGTCGGTCACCGTGGCCCGCGCCCACTCCAGGGAGAAGTCCATGTGGTTGGCAAAGAAGATCTTGAAGCCCAAGTCCAACTCGGTTCCCAGCAGGTCGGAATCCGAGTCCTCGTCGGTGCGAATGATGGAGCCATCCGGCGCATCGGGCATGGCCACGAGGTACGCGGCGAGAAGCTCCCAGCCCTCCAGGGGCCGGTAGCGGACCATGGGGTAGATGTAGCGGGAGTTGTACACCCCGCCTTTGCTCCAGAGCCCCCGTGCATCTTCCGACCACCCTGCCGCTGTGGCCCGGGCCATCACCTCTTCATAGAGCAGGATTCCCACGTTGTGGTCCGGGTGCAAAGGACGGGTCGTCAGCTCGTCGTCCGCGACATCCGCATCCCCGGAGGCATAGCCAACCTCCATCATGGCGGTGAAATCGGGGGTCTCGTACCCAAGCCTGCCCACCGTGCCCACGATGTTGGCTTTCTTGTACAGGGGATCCGCCGGGTCTCCTCCCGCCAACACGATGCCGCGGGTCTCTCCCTGGATGGTCAGGGCCTCGACCTCCACCCGCAGCTTTCGCAGGGCAAGCTTCAGGTAGCCATCGTAAATCCACACATCCGAGTCGGACTCCATCTGCACCCGGTGCACGGCGTACCCCCCGACCGTGAGGTCCGCGAGGTCCTCCCCCCAGGCGAGGTCCTTGCCCTTGTAGATCAGGACGTACACCATCTCCAGCACATCGTCCTCGTTTTCAGCCCACCAGTTTTCGCCGCGCTCTGTCGTCTCCCGATCAGTGGTGAACCCGTGTTCCTCTTGATCGCCCTCCATCAGGGACGCCGAGTCTACGCAGCGCGGGTCATCAGCATCGTCCAACCCTCCCGCGATGCAGTCGTACCCGTGGTACTGAATCAGGGGGTCTTCCACCAGGCGATCGATGCCGATGGCGGTAAAGAAAGGGGTGCCCGGGTCGTCGCGGTCCAGGATGGCGTTGGCAATGGACAGGGGCTTGGTGGCAAAGATGATGCGGTCGTAGGTAGAGCCGTAGGCGTTCTCCCCAAAGGCATCGTCCAGCTTGGTGCCCTCGTTGGCGAGGAGGCCCATGCCCCAGTGGGAGGGCTGGCGGCCCACGCGCAACAGGCCCACGGGCAACGCGAACTCGGTCCAGGCGCGCTTGATCTGGAAGTCGCTGATTTCCTGGCCCTCCACGCCGGTGTTGGACGGGTCGCCGGCAAAGAGCGCGGTGGAGGACTGGCTCATGTTGTCCCCCCACACCACGTTGTCCATGGCATCGGCCATCATGAAGAACTTGGCCCGTCCCTCAAAGTCCAGGGAGGGCTGCAGGCGCAGCTGGTGGGTGAGGTACTGGGAGCTGCCCGCCGGGTGAAAGAGGCCGTGGTGGCCGTAGGTGCGGACCCGGTAGTGGCCGTCGAGGCCGAACTCGTAGTCGTCGTCTGCGGCCAGCGCCGGTCCGACCAGGGAGAGCGCCACAAGAGAGGTGAGAATCATCATGTGCTGCCTCCCGTCTACCCGTCGTCCGTGCAGGTCGGGCTCAGGCAGGCCGGCGGATAGACCACGCCATCGCCATAGCCAAAGCTTGTGCTGGAGATGTTCAACGAGTCCGCGAACACATCCACCGGGGAGGTGGCCAGGAGCACCGGGGTGCCCCCCGCCTCGAGCACACCGTAGAGTTCCACCACGTTGCCGCGACCCTCGGGCACGTTCAAGACCACCCAGAGGCCGTCGGCCGAGGTCGTGGTGCGGTTGCGCACCGGGAAATCACTTTCAAAGTACCGGACCACCTGGCTGTCCGGGTAGCCCCCGTCCGCATCGCGCACGATCACCTGGGCACCCTCGATGGGGTCTCCCTTGCAGTCATAGGCTGTGCCCGCTGCAGCGCCCTTGGTGTCGTCTACGGTGACGCCGAGCAGGGAGGGGATGATCGCGTAGGTCGCGGTGGAGACCGATTGGAACTCACCTTCCTGGGTGGCCACCGGGGGAAGCACCTGGTGGGCATCAATGGTGACGATTGTCTCGTCCCGGGCCGGGTCCGTGCTCGATCGGTAGGTGAATGGCGAGCAGGTGGGAATGGGGTCCGAGAAGTTGACGCTGCCCGAGGCGTCCGTCGTGGCCGCCTGGTCCGCGGCCGCGCCCTCCGGGATGGTGTCTCCCAGGAAGATCTCCACAGTGGCGGCATCGACCGGGTCATCGGTTTCAAAGTCCTTCAGGGTGCCGGAGACCGCAGCGTCGATCTGGCAGTCGGCCTCAGGGGTTTCGCTCAACCAGGCATCCCCGGCGGTCCAGCAGGTCAGATCATCCGCATCGGCATCCTCGGTCAGGATGGGCTCCGTGGCGTTGATCAGAGTGGCGAAGAACGCGGCGTCCGCCGTGTCCTGGCCGGTCTCCTCTGGTTCTTTGTCGCCATTGCAGGCGCCCAGGGCAAGAAAGGGGAGGGCCGCGAGGGTCAGGTTGCGCATAGGTTGCTCCAGTCTCCAGGAAGACGCCCTTGTAACGCGAATCTGCTGGAGCGGGTCAGCCTTCCCAGGCCATCAATTGACGGATCGCCTCATCGAGCAATGGCTCGGTCTGGGGACCCAGGGAATTGGTCTCCTCGTAGTGATCCCCCTCGGCCTCGTCCAGGTAGGGCACCGTCGGGTGCACCTCGAAGTCGTAGGCGGGGATGATGTAGCCCAGCTCGTCGTTGGCCAGGCCCACGATCCAAGCGTGCTCGGTTTCCATGAGTTCGGCCCAGTAGGGGCCGCTTGGGGCATCATCCACCTGGGGCGGATTGGGGTTGTCCGGAGAGATGAACGCCTCGATGTCATTGCCCACCAAGGAGCCGTCGTAGCCCCCGAATGCCACCTCCGGGAAGAGCTCCCCGGGCACCGTCAGCAGCTCCAGCGAGCCGATGGCCACGTGGCCTACCTCGGTGTTTATTTTCGGCACATTGGTGTCGGAGAGCAGCTCGGCCGGGTCGTAGTCGTACAACTCCCGGTCCAGGACCCCGGACAGGAACATGGCCTGGAAGCCGATGTTGTCCACGGGGAGCTGAACGCTGAGGACCTTGAATGACAGGGCGGGGTTGTCCAGGGTCTCGCCGTCCTCAATGGCCTCAAGCATCATCTCCCCCACCACTTTGCCAAGCGCCTCGGACTTGGCCCAGTTGGAGCTGGAGTGCTCCACGCCGTTTCCATCGGTGACCGTCACCCCCAACGGCGTCATGAGTCCCCCCACGGTGCCGTTCAGGTAGACCGCTGTGCCGCCCAATCCCTCGGTGGTGCCCCCGTCCCAGGTGACGCCGTTCTCCACGGCCTCCCGAAGATAGTGGGAGTAGTCGGCGGTGAGCGCTGTGTTCTCATCGGAGAGCACCTCCGGGTGGTTTCCCCAGTTCAACAGGGTCACCAGGGTCTCGCCGCTGCTGTCGGCCAGCCAGGCCGCCCGGACCTTTTCATCCACGACCTGTGGGTCCCTGGAGTCCCGAATGAGATTCCGGGTGCCTTTCTCCGAGGCCTCCCGGGAGTCGACCCAGCCCACCTTGAAGGTCGCCACGTTCTCCAGGTTGGCCACAGCCTCCTTCAGAGCCGTGACCGTGCCGTCCCGCACCTCGGCCGCATAGGCCGGGTCGTAGCCCGTTCGCCCCACCCGCTGCCCCCACAGGCCCACCGTGTCCGGTCCCTCGTGGGTGTGGGTGCTGGACACCACAAGCCAGTCGATTTCAATGCCCTCCTCTTGCAGCTGGGCGCGGGTTCTCTCCACGTCGTCGAAAAACCACCCCACCAGGTCCACAGCCACAATCCCGATGCGGGTGGCCCCCTGCTCGATCACGGCAGCGCGGGCCCACAGGGGATCGTGGCTGCTGGCTGCTGGACGGCCGTTCTGGAATCCCGCCATCCAGACCGCCTGGAACTCCCCGTCTCCCTCGCCGGTGTCCGCTGCAGACCAGCCGTCGTCCTCTGGGCAGATGCGGTCACAGCCGCAGTCCAGGAACACGTCGCCATCGCTGGCCTTGAACTCCCCATCGCCGTTGGCGTCCTCCCAGGATTCATAGCAGGAGGGGGTGATGTCGGTCTTGCCCGCACCGGCCCGAAGCACCCCATCCGCGTCATCGCACACCCCGGAGGGATCCCCGGGGCAATGGAGATCCGGGGCCCAGGCCACAGCCGTGTCTTCCTTGTCTTTGTTGCAGGCGGGCAAGAGGCTGACGAACAACAGAGGAACAATGTGCATCTTTCGACTCCGGGAGGGGAAGCCCCCCCACCCATGTGGTGGGAGAATGCATGCTTGTCAAGGTGGGCGTTGACCCTGCCCCAATGCTGTGCAACTCTACTGGGAGCCCGGATGCGTCGCACCCGGGGCAGGGGAGTTGCGACGATTCGAGGCGACGGAGAGAACTGGATGTCCCGCTTCATGCGAATTTTGCCGTGTTCAGTGCTGTTTGTGGCCAGCTTCATGGGCTGCATCTTTGATAATGACAAAGGTTGGGGTGGGGGCCCTTCCGGTAGAACCGCCGACGATTCCGATGATCCAGACGATACGGGCCCCGTTGAGACCGATGTGCCCTGCCTGGACACGCCCTGTGACTCCTATGGCCCCGAAACGGGTTGCCCGGAGAGCGGCCCCTGTGACACCGGCGCTGCGGAAGTCGAGTACCACTTTGATGAGGTTGGGGACTACCTGGTCCAGGAGCAGGGCGAAGAAGAGGGATACCTGGGGGATGAATCCGGTGATTCCAACCTGAACCACCAGTTCTACTATGTCGTGGTCAATGCCAGTTCTGACGAGGTGGGGTTCCGACTGAACTACAAGGATGGTCCTCCCAGCACCGAAGATGGCGGCGATTCCGGCGGCGGTGGGGGTGGAGATTCCGCCGGTGGTGGCGGTGGCGGTGGCGGTGGCGGCGGTGGCGGTGGCGGCGGGGGAGATGGCGGTGGTGGAGCTCCTTCAGGTCCACCTCCGTCTTCTGCGAACCAGTCGCCTGGCCAGCACCGCATTCCCGCGCACGAAATCGCCCGGCGGGATGTCCCCATGCCGCCTCCCCTGGAGAGTTCCGACATCGGCTCGGCCTTTGAGGAATTCCTCGTTCGTGACGACGTTGCCGATTCAGAGAGCTTTGTGCCGGTGCCAGCCACTCTCTGGGGTGTGGGGGAGTACGTGGCCATCTGGGTGGACAACGATGTGCCCATCGACTGGGACTACGAGTGCGATGACGATGTGGA
>CAZSZE010000120.1:0-10740 GCA_964610645.1 uncultured Enterobacterales bacterium
GCCGATGCAGACGCCGATGCAGACGCCGATGCAGATGCCGATGCAGACGCCGATGCAGACGCCGATGCGGGCGCCATCGCCCTGTTCTGCTCCGCGTATGACGCCTTGTGCGTGCAGACGACCCTGGGCGCACCCTACTCCGACTGTGAAGTCGAAGTGGCAGCCATGCCTCGGGGCACCGAGGGTGACACGAGTGGCAACTCGTTTGCTTGTCGCGGCTACCACCTGAACGCCGCCATGATGGATGCAGCGACGCACTGCCCGCACGCCGGCCCAGATGGTGGCGGTATTTGCGTGGAATGAGGAAGGCAGGAGATGCACACACGCCCGGACACTTTCTGGCGTACCGTCGACTTATGATCCCGGTTCCAAACCACTCCCCACCCAAGAACCATGCCCGACCCATTGTCCCCACCGCTCACGCCGGGCCCACGCACAGGGGAAGCCCCATCCCCTGCGACTCCTGGCGCTGTGCCTGCTGAACTCCTGCAGGAGCCGGGTCTTGTGCCCGGCGAGGCCGAGGGCGACGCCTTTCATCCCCAATGGGCGTGCAATCAAGTCCTGGAGGGCGACTGCCTGGAGGTCATGAAACAGGTCCCGGCAAACAGCATTCACCTGGTGCTTTGTGACCTGCCCTACGGGACCACCCAGAACAAGTGGGACAGCGTCATTCCCCTGGAGCCACTGTGGGAAGAATATCGCCGCATCCTTGCCCCCAAGGGCGCGATCGTCTTGACCAGCCAGGGCCCTTTCACGGCGAGGCTCATCTTGAGCAATGAGGACTGGTTCAAGTACAAGTTGGTCTGGATAAAGTCCAAGTCCACAAACTTCCTCAATGCCAAGAAGCAGCCCCTTCGACGCCATGAGGATGTCTGCGTCTTCTATCCAACGCAGCCCGATTACACGCCCCAGATGCAACCCGGCGATGGCTACGACAAGGGCATCCGGAAGGACCAGTTGACGGGAAGCTACGGGGACTTCCAGGCCGTGAAGGTCAAGTCCGAGGGGGGCCGATACCCCACCGACGTCGTCTACTTCAAGACCGCCGAGAGCGAGGGCAAGGTCTGGCACGCAACCCAGAAGCCGGTGGCCCTCGGACAGTACTTCGTGCGCACCTTCACCAAGCCAGGACAGGTGGTGCTGGACAACACATCGGGTGCCGGCAGCTTTCTTGTCGCAGCGCTGCGAGAAGGCAGGAACTTCTTCGGGGTGGAGATCAACCAGGACGAGAAACGTTTCAAAGACACAGACATCGACTTGATCGAGGTCACCAACAGCCGCCTGTCAGAGACATGGGCAGCCTTGCCGGACTCGACCCGGGCCACAGTCGCAAGATGCGGACTGGTTGCGGGTTTGCACGGGGTCTGCGCCCAAGGTCAGCCCCTCAGAACGTCGCCTCAATCGCTGCCGTGATCGCCTCTCGGCGAGGAGCAAAGCGCTCGACCTCGCCGGCGGCCTCGATGATCACGAGTTTGCTCCCCTCCACGAAGAACGCCACGAGGTAGGACTGGTCCCGCTCTCCATCGGCAGCCCCCAACTCAAGCAGAGCGCCCTCGCTGTCTCCAGACGTGATCCGCCGCTCCTCGACCAGGTGATAGCCCGCGTCCAGCATACGGGTCCGCAGGGCCTCCTCCCAAAAGGCCAGGTCTGCCTCGGGCTTGTTCTTTTGGACCCGGACCCGGTACACGACGCCATCGGGGCTGGTGGCGCGGATGCGCCTGCGCTCATGGTAGGCCCCGAAGCCATCCGGAACCGGTGCGCTGAGACCCTTGGCGGGCGCTCTTCCCTTGCCCGAGAGTTGAAAGTCGGCGACCAGGTCGGCGAGGTTGAGTTGGTTCAACCAAAGGAAGGAGGAGTGTCCTGTGCGAACGGGGGCCGAGCGATCGCGAAACTGGAAATTGACCTCGACCTGGGCATACTGCACCCGGTTATCGAGGAAGAGGATTCGACCCTTGATCTGCTCGATCTCGGCGATGGCGTTGGTGATTTGCTGCTCCACCCGCACCACGGCCCCCGAGCGCGCCTCGTCCAGGACCTCCATGTAGCGAGCCAGGATCTCCTCGCGGCCCTGGAGGCGGATGCGAAGATCCGCAAGTTCGGCGCTGCGATCCTGGCTGCGGTAGTCCCGGCCGACCACGGTTCCCTGGGCACGCGCGAATTCCAGGAAGGCATCCAACTCAGCACCGGGAATGCGGAAGCTGACCTGGTCCTCGGTCAGGCTGGAGAACCAGCCACCACTTGCCTCGGCCTGGGCGATAAGGTCGCTCGAAGCGGCCTCTCGGTCATAGACCTGGACCACCAGGGAGGCCCAGCGCTCCGCCGTGCCCTCGACCGCAGGGGTCTCCTTGGCCTCGGCGGCGTCGCTTTCGGGGGGGGCCTCGGCCAGGGCAGCGCCCGGGCTGAGAAGAAGGAAGAACATCGTGCATCTCGAGAGGATTCGCATCAGCTCATTCCCCCACCGATTGCAGCCCCGATGGCTTCTCCATGTCGTTCCTCATGGGAGGCAGAGGGGTAGTAGATCTCCACCAGGTCCAGGGTCCTTCCTGCGGCCCGAACACAGATGATGTACGTGTAGGGGTCCTCTTCCCGGTCCACCAGGCGGAGCATCTTGAAGCCGCCCTTCTCGATGATCTCAGCGCTGCCGAACTCATCGGCCAGCCGCTCCTGGATGGCCGAGATCCAGAAGTCGGTATCGCCACGGGGTTGGTTCTCGATCTGGCCGGTCCAGAGACGGGCACCATCAGCGCTCTCAACCACGAATTGGTTCTTGGGATTCAGCTCCACAAAGCCCTCGGGGGTCTCGAGTTCGAGGCGCTTTCCGCTGGCTCCCACGCTTCCATGGAAGGGACTGAGGTTGTGGATCCAGGCGAGCTCGGCGATGTCGGCGCCCGTGTTGCGATTCGACAGCGCCTCCCGCGGGACCAGCTCGACGGTGATTCGGGACATGGAGGCCAGGGTATGCAGGGTCTGGCTCTGGCCGCTCAAGCGGTCGATCTCTTCCGTGAGCCGTTGGATCTGGCGGATCAACTCGAGCTTCTCGTTCTCGTCTTCGGCCTTGGCGAGGAGCTTGACCAGCCGGTCGCGGGTGGCCTGGGCAGTGTTCAGCCGCAGCTCCACACTGGTCAGGGACTCGCTGATATCAGTGGCGGAGATCGACTTGTCGAGCACATCTCCCATCGCGAGCACCCGGGCGAAGACGTCGCGAAAGGTGTCCACCGGAACGCGAATGGTCACCCGGTTGGGGTTGAGTTCTTCCACATGACCGCCGACCTCCTGGGCCAGGGCGTCCAGGGCATCGGCCACCTCGTCAGCCCTCGAGACCCGCAGGCTTGCGTAGCCGTTGTAGTGTACTGACTGGGGCTTCTGGGTCTGGGCCTGGACCACCTCGCCCTTGGCAGCCTTTCTCCTCTTGCCTGCGCTCCCCCCGCCCACGCCCATGCTTCTGCTCACGCTCGCCGGTGCCTCCTCGAAAGCGTCGACGTCCCCAAAACCGTCCTGGTAGCCACCGACGTAGCTCTGGGATTCCATGGCATTCTGCTGGTAGTAGTCCTGCTGGGGCTGCGAACCATTGTCGTATTGTCCCGACTTTCGCATACAGCCCGACAGGACGAGCACCAGGGCAACAAGGGCAGGGAAAAGCCATCGATTCATGGGGGTTCCTTTTCAGACACTCGGCCTGTGATTCGCCCTCCTCTCTATAGGCGAATCAAACAGCGGTCACGCCACACGCAAGGCAGGACGTACTTCGACCACCCTGGCCCACGCCCATTCAGCAGTTCTGCAGCTGGTGCACGATGGTCACGGAGCCATCCTCGTGGATCAGCGCAGCGGCCTCCTCGGAGCACTCGATGAGGTCCGCGTACATCCACACTTCCCGAAACTCACCGGGCGCCGCCAGGACGTCGGCCTTCAAGGCATCCACAAGAGCCTGGCGCTGGGCGTAGAGCCCCGCGGCCTCCAGATCCTGGGTGGGATCCCAGTCTCCGTCTGCGGTGTGCTCGTCGATGACCACAAGGGTCCGGTTCAGTTGGCTCGTGAACTCATTGCCGCCAACGGCGGGCACGGCCACCTCGCGGAAGTAGCCCGACTCGCCCCACGTCCAGCGGTAGGTCGCCTCCCACAGGGCCTGGTTCACCAGGGCCGTGGCCTCCTCGCTGTCGTTCCAGTTGTCACAGCCGCTGAAGTCAAACGTGGTGACCTCCGCATAGGGGTTGTCCACGAACGTGGTCAGCTCCAACAGCCGCGTGTAGTCCTCGGCGTCGGCGTCTGCCGTTGCCGTCAGGACAGGGAAGCAGTTCAACTCCTCCTCTTCCGGCTCCTCGTAGTAGCGGTCGACCGCGAAATCCAGGATCTTCTCCAGGGCGCTCGTGCCCACGTAGTAGAGGCCCGCGAGGTCCTCGACGCTGGCGATTGGACGGGCCGCCATGATGGAGTCCACTGCCCGGGAATCAAGCGCCACCGTGACATCCAGGGTTTCGGCTTCCTCGTCGTTGACCACGAAAAGCGTCCATTCGGCCTCGTTGACCGAAAAGCTCACCCGGTCCCAGGTGCCCAGGGTCTCCTCCCCCGAGGGGACATACCCCAAGCTGTCTGCGTAGCTCAGCAGGCGATCGAGGCTCTTGGGTCCGACCCAGCGCACCGCATCGACCTCGGCCACGGAGCCGAACAGGTCATCATCGGAGGTGCCGTAGGTGTCATCGCCCCCGTTGCGGTGGGAAATGAGGTTGCCCGCTGCGCGGCGGTCGAGGGGCACGTCGTCATCGAGCACAGCCATCGTGGTGCCGGCATCGTTGAGAAAGCTCAACAGGCCGATCGCCTCGGGCGTGCCCTCGTCAATGGACTTGGCGTCCGCGAGAAGTCCGGTGCCCTCGTGGGTCTGGACCGCCATCTCGGCGCAGCCGAGAGGCAAGGTGGAAAGAGTCAGTACAAGTGTCAAGTGGCGCGCAATCATGGCGTCCTCCCTTAGGGTTGACCGCAGATTGCAAGAGCGCTTTGCTGGGGGACCCTTGAGAGGCCGCCACGGACCGCTGCATAAGCTCGGGCCTGATAGTGCCTTCCTTTTCCCGGATCAAGGCATGGTCCTGCCACTTGTGACAACAAGTGACAACCGAGGTCAACCCTCGGGATCCGCGGAACGCAGGCCGGTGTGGTGAAAGCCCAGCCGCGTGTCGTCCCACCACCCCAGGTGTTTCGGAAAGAAGCGCCGAATGGGGGGGAACTTGACCCGGCGCACCAGGGTCAGCTCCGGGTAGCGGTAGACCAGCACCTGGTTTCGTCCGCGGTGGGCCGACAGCAGAAAGCGGCCATCGGGAGATCGCTGCAGGCCATAGCTTCCATCCACCAGGCTCCACCGGGTGATCCGCAGGGACTTGAGCAGGGTGTGACATGCATCCGGCAGGTTGACCCGGCTCATGGCCTCCAGGAGGTTCGACAGGCCGGTCCTCCAGTACAGGAGGCTCCTCCAGAAACCGACCCTCTCGTCCAGGTACTGCACCTTGGACAGAGACTCCAGGTCGACCCGGGACACCACGTTGCTGGCACAACTGTTGTAGAGCACCTCGGTCTCCGTCACCACGACATCGGACGTGAGAAAGCCGGGCAAATCCTTCGGGATCGAGGCGTGGCGCAGCACCGTGGCGGTCTCCCCGCAGATTTCGTACAGGTAGTTCTTCAGGTGGGCCATCGTGTATTCCACGAATTCCATGTCCCCCTGGGGCGAGCACCGCTGGCTGGGGGCGTAGAACACGTCCCGGGTGGGATGAACGCCCAAGTGCCACGCGGTCGTCGGAAGCTTCACCACCCGGTGGGTTCGCGCCTCCAAGTCGAAAATCCCCATCTGGTTGGCGTAGCCCTTTTCGTCGTGATCCATCGCCCCGTAGAAGAGGTAGCGCCCGGACGCGGAGCGCTTGACGGCATGCGGAAGGGTGACGCCGTGGGCCCCGAGGCGCTCCGGGTTGTGCAGGTCGTCCATGTCGAAGAGGTAGAAGTCCGGCCCCAGCACCGTCACAAAGGACCTCTCCCCCATCCATACTACGTGGGTCTGGCTGCTGTAGAAGACCTCCGGTGCGCAGAAACGCAGGGTGGACAACCGCTCCACCTCCTCCAGGGTGTTGGGATCGAAGAACAACAGGGTCTGGGACAGGTTGCCCAGGAACCCCAAAGTGCCCTGGGGATTCAACTGGATGGCGTGGCCGCCGGCCAGTCCCTCGTAGAACCGCACCGACACGTTGTAGGTGTCCTGGTCGGGATCGCACCGCAGCTTCGCGATGCCAGCAAATCCCTCGAACCCGTTGAGTCCGTGGCCATCCAGGGCAATGAAGAGATCAAACGCAGCCATGCTTCCTCCTATCCCAGATCGCCGGCCGGGTATTCCACCAGGCGCCGCATGGTGGTGGCCAGGCGGCCGGCCTGGGCGCCGTCGACAATCCGGTGGTCAAAACTGGCACAGAGCCGCAGCACCGGGCGCACCTCCAGCCTGGCATCCTCCCCCGTTCCCACCACCCACGGCCGCTGCTGGACCGCCGTGATCAGCAGCAACATGGGGCATCGCCCCAGGGGCACGAAGGGCGCAAAG
Source organism: uncultured Enterobacterales bacterium (assembly GCA_964610645.1). Taxonomy (GTDB): domain Bacteria; phylum Myxococcota_A; class UBA796; order UBA796; family CAJQPC01; genus JAYZDK01. The sequence goes on from CAZSZE010000120.1 coordinate 6,575, forward strand.
GCCGTGTCGATGCCAAACATGCCCACATTGGTGATGATCGCGGTGCCAAAGGGATCCCGGGGCATCCCCAAAGTGGGGAAGTGGAGTTGAAACTCGTTGCTCACGATGTCGGTCAACCAAAGCACCGGCCGGACCATCCACCAGGGCAGAGTCGCCAGGGTGTTCCGGCTGCGCTCATAGGTTTCGTCCTCACCGGCCCGGGTCTGGGCCACGTTTGATCCCACCTCCTCCACTATCTCCAGCAACGACATCGTCCCTGCATCATCGATCCGGGCTGCGGAGAGGTCCTTCCCGTCCTGGGTCGACACGGAGATGGTGAGATCCACGGTGGACCGTTGCTCGAGACGTCCCCAGAAGCGGACTTTCGCGTTGAGCTCCGGATGCTCTTCAAACGCTGCCGCCACCGCCCGGGCCACCACGTGGGTCATGGTGATGTGCTTGCCGGTTTCTCGGCGCAGCGCCTGGATGTGCTCCAGGGTGGTGGTCACGTCCACATCCAGAAACCCATAGATCGTGGGGTCCGACGGCCGGCTCCACATGGAGGCTGCTATGCGGCGAAAGGGAGAAGCCCCGGCAAGGGGAGAAAAGGTCGTGGCCATCGGGGTCTCCGTTGTCGGGTGCGGGCGGTTGTGCCTACTTCCCGCCGCCTGGCGTGTTTCTAACCGCCTCCCCTCCCCCCGGCGTCCACGGAAACGCCAACCGGGTGCAGCTTCGCGCCAGGGCGCCGAGTCAGGTCCGTTCGCTGCGCCAGGCGCTGGGTGTCTGCCCGACCAGGCGCCGGAAGACAGTGGCCATGTGCTGCGGGGAGGTAAATCCCGTGTCGAGGGCGATGGCCGTGAGGGAGGCATCGGACTCCAACATGCGGCGCTGGGCCATGCGAACGCGAGCGGAAAGGACCTCTCCCTGAAACGTGGTGGCTGCTTCCCGCAGGCGGCGCTGCAGCGTGCGGGTGGAGAGACCCAGAGCGCGGGCAGTGGTCTCCACCTGGACCCGGGCCGATGCCGGCCCGATCTGTTCCGCCAGGAGCGCCCGCACCTGCCCCACCACCGGGGCAACCTCTGCTTGCTCGGCATGGATCGCGGCGATCTCCTCCAGAAGAGCCGTCCCGGGCGCATCCTGCAACCACTCCAGCGCCGCCGCAGCTTCCTCGAATACCCCCACCGGGTAGGGTGAATCCAGCACCTCGTAGAAGCCGGCGGCAATGGCCCCGGCCAGGCCCGCTGGCCGCACCAGCGCCAACCGCATGACCTGGTTTTGCAGCGGGGCGTGGTGGGTCTGCACGTAGGCGTTCAGCACCGCGAACGCCTCGCCATCCACGCTCTCCAGCCGGCTGACATCCACCAGGGATAGGTGCGGCGGAATGCCCGCCTTGAACTCCACCACCAGCGCCCGGCACAGCGCCCGGGCACTGTCCGCATCCGATCGGCCCCACATCACGATTCCAAACAGGTCCGGCCGGGCACACCAGTACACCCAGGGGTGCCCGACGAGGTAGCGGCCCACCGGGTCGGCAAGAAACGCATCGAGTTGGACAGTGCCCTGCATGTTCCTGTTGTCACCAAGGGTGGGGTTGGCGCACCCTCTCCTATCCCACCCCACTGACTTTCCTCCATTCAATGCCCCCCATGGGTCCAGGCTGCTACCTTGGCTCGGCACCCAGATCGGGGAGAGAGACGTGAGTTCCGAAAGAGGCCCGACCGAGTTGCGCCGGATCATCGCCCTCGCCCGGCCCCAAGCCGGCGCCCTGATTCTGGGAACCGTGGCCCTGGTCTTGGGCTCGGGCATGACACTGCTCTATCCCTTGGTGATCCAGCACCTGCTCGATGGCATCCAGGGCGGCGAAGGACGCGACCTGGTCACAAGAAGCACCCTCTTCCTGGTCGCGATCTTCGGGGCCGGAGCCATGTTCGGTGCCCTGCGCGCCTGGCTGTTCACCGTGGCCGGCGAACGCATTGTCGCCGACCTTCGAATCCAACTCTATCGGTCCATTATCTCCCAGGAAATCAGCTTCTTCGACGAGCGACGCACCGGCGAGCTGACCAGTCGGCTGTCGTCGGACACCACCGTGCTGCAGAACACCGTGACCGTAAATGTCTCGATGCTGCTGCGCTTTGCCCTCATGGGTCTTGGGGCGATCGGGTTCCTTTTCTACACCAACTGGCGCCTGACACTTTTGACCCTCGCCACCGTGCCACTGGTGGCGATCTCAGGCGGGTTCTTCGGGCGCCGAATGCGCGCCATCTCCCGGGACTTTCAGGATGCACTGGCCACCAGTACAGAAGTCGCAGAGGAGACCTTTGCCGGGGTTCGCACCGTGCGCTCATTCGCCCGGGAATCAATGGAAGTCGCGCGCTACAGCGACGCGGTGGAGGCATCGTTCGAGCTCGCCCGGCACCGCGCCAAATTCATTGCATGGCTGCGCGGCCTGGTCGGATTCGGAGGATACGCCGCGATTGCGGGCGTGCTCTGGTTTGGGGGGAACATGCTGGTGGAAGGCACCCTTTCCATCGGGGAGTTGACCAGCTTTCTGCTCTACACCCTGACGGTTGCATTCTCCCTGGCAGCGCTTTCCAGCCTCTACGAGGACTTCATGAAGGCACTCGGTGCGTCCGAGCGCGTCTTCGAGCTCATGGACCGCAAATCCACCGTCGTGGGAGGCCACCTGAAACCGCCGGGCCTTGAGGGCCACATCTATTTCAAGGACCTGCACTTCGCCTATCCAAGCCGCCCCGACCTACCGGTTCTGCAAGGCCTGGAGCTGGAACTTCGCCCTGGGGAGGTGGTGGCACTCGTCGGGCACTCCGGAAGCGGCAAGTCCACGGTCGCTGCCCTCTTGTCCCGGCTGTATGACCCCCAGCGCGGGCACATCGAGCTCGATGGCCACCCGTATGAGAACCTGGATGTGGAGTGGGTCCGAGAGCAGGTCGGCGTGGTCTCCCAGGAGCCGATCCTGTTTGCCACCTCGATCCGCAACAACATCTGCTACGGACGACCCGGTGCCAGTCTGGAGGACGTGCTTCTCGCAGCCCGCGCATCGAACGCCCACGACTTCGTGCAGGCCTTTCCCGAGGGATACGAGACCCTGGTCGGGGAGCGGGGTGTGCGATTGTCTGGGGGCCAGAAGCAGCGAGTGGCCATTGCAAGAGCGCTGCTCAAGGACCCTCGGATTCTCGTACTGGACGAGGCAACTTCAGCACTCGATGCAGAGTCCGAGCAATTGGTGCAGGAGGCACTGGAGCGCTTGATGGAAGGGCGAACCACCCTGGTCATTGCCCACCGGCTCTCCACGGTCCGAGATGCGGATCGCGTCTGCGTGCTCCAGGGGGGGCAGATCGTCCAGCAAGGCACCCACCAGGCGCTGGTGGAGCAGAACGGCTTGTACCGCCGCCTCTTGGAACACCAGTTTTCCAGCGCACCTTAGGCCGGGGGGTTCAGTCCGCTGTCTTCCGAACTCCAATGAACGGCAGCTCCCGGTACTGCTGATCCAGGTCCGTGCCAAAGCCAAGTACAAACAGGTCGTCAATCACAAAACCGGCCAGATCGTAGGGCACATCCACCACCCGCCGGGCCGGCTTGTCCAGGAGCAGCACCGTGGTGAGGCTCTGGGGGCTCCTTTCTTCCAGGTAGCCCTGCGCAAAGGCGATGGTCCGTCCCGTGTCGATGATGTCGTCCACGAGAAGCACGTGTCGGCCGGCCACGTCCATGTCCACATCCTGGTCCAGGACCACCGTGCCCGAGGACTCGGTCCCAGCGCCGTAGCTGGACAGCTTCATGAAGCTCAAATCCACCCGCACGCCCAAGCGGCTCAACGCCCGGGCCAGGTCGCATTGAAAGACCACCGCGCCTTTCAGGGGCCCCACCATGAGCAAGCCCTCCGGCCCCATGGCAGCTGGACACAGATTCACAATCTCCTGGGCCAACTCCGCGATGCGGTCGCGGATCTGCTCGGCGGTGAACAGCGGCTCGATGGAGGCGGTCTCGTTCATTGAGAAACTACAGGCAGACGCCAAGATCTGACGCGATCGAGTTGTAGAGCCCTTCCACCACACAGACCTTCCCCGCCCCACAGGGATCATCATCGCAACAGTAGGTCGCACAGAGAGTCTCATCGCCAACCGGAACACAAGCGGCACCGGGCATACAGAAGAGACCGTTAGCGACATCGC
>CAZSZE010000121.1:0-10551 GCA_964610645.1 uncultured Enterobacterales bacterium
GCGAGGCCGCCGGAGTGGCAACGCCACTTCAAGGCCTCGCGGGACCGTCCCGCGCAGCGTCGCGGCCAAGCCAGCGAAGGGAGCCGTCTCCAGATGGGAACCAAAACAAAGAAGAGGCCGTCTACTCCCCCCGCCCTGGAGTAGACGACCCCTTCAAGGATCAGCGCCTAGTCGTCGTTCAGCGCTTCCTTGAGGCCCTTGCCCGCACGGAACACGGGGATGCGGCGTTCGGGCACCTGAATCACCTCGCGGTTCTTCGGGTTGTGGCCTTGGAATGCACGACGATGGGAAACCGTGAAGGTTCCAAAGTCAGAGATGGTCACCTTTTCGCCACCGATCAAGGCGTTCTGGATCGAGTCGGTGAGAATGTTGATGTAGTCAGCAGCGCGCACCTTGGGAATGTTCGCCTTCTCTGAGAGATGCTCGGTAAGATCGGCCTTGTTCATGGTACCATCCTATAATGAAAATTATGATAAGTTGGCTTTTTCTGTATTGGCGCCGTTGCACGCCAACCCAACGCTCTTCAAGAACGTCACGTGGAAAGTACCACAGGCATTATTCCCTGTCGATAGCACATTTTGTTAACAGGCGAGCCAAGAGCCCAAACGCAGCGCTGGCGCGGGGAACCCACATCGGGCCTGCCAGGTCCAAAGATTATAACAGTAATAATTATTATATTACTATTGTTTCTCCTGCCTTGGCTCAGGGGCGCCAGCCGGTCGGATCTGACTTGTCCAGGAGCGGTGAGGCCAACCACCCCCCGCGGATCTGCATGGCTCCTTCCAGGAGTTCCATCCGAATGGGCAACCGGCCAGGCTGCTCTCCATCTACCTCCAGGAGGACCTCACCCTCCCCCACGGGATCGACCTTCAGCACATTGGCCCGAAACCGTTTCGCGCCGCGGGTCTGCCAGGCCGACCCATCGTAGAGCCTCCAGGTGTCTGCAAGGCTTCTGGCAACGCTGGTTGGAGGCAGGAGGGTGATGTCGAGACACCCATCGTGCATCGTGCCTCCCTTCCCAACCCACATGCCACCTCCACAGTAGGCACCGTTTGCCAGAAAGGCGCTCAGAACCTGGCCCTCGTGGGCGCCCTCTCCGTCCGGGCCAGACCAGGAGAGCCGCACATCAGAGATTCCGTAGGCAAGCAAGGACTTCACTGTGGCCACCAGAAAGGTCGTCCGGCCTCCAAATCGCTTGCTGCCCTGGTTGGCACGTTGGGCCACATCTCCATTCATTCCAAAGCCAGCCACATTGATGAAGACCCGGGAGGCAGCGGAGCCGTCGTGATCCGTGTACTCCAGGTAGGCCACATCGGAGGGCAGCGTCATTCCCGTGGCAGCCACCCAGAGAGCATCGTCCAGATCAGAAGGCGCCCGAATGGTCCGGGCAAGGTCCGAACCCGTGCCCCACGGCACGAGGGCGAACACGCCCCGGCGACACCGGGGTTCCTTGCCATCAAAAAACCCATTCACCACCTCGTGGCAGGTCCCATCTCCCCCCACGGCCGCCACGATGTCAGCCCCACCGTCCAGGGCCTCCCTCGCCAGCTCCGTAGCGTGGCCCGGTGCTTCTGTCTGCACAATGGACCACTGGGCGAAAGCCCGATCCAGTGCTGCCCTGAGCTCCTCCACCCGCCCACCGGCCCGGCCGGACTGCGCGGCAGGATTCAGGATGCACACAATTCGTTCGTTTTGGTTTCGGGCACCATGGCCCCCACCCTGCTCACCAGAAGACGCTCGCCAACTCACAGAATCCCTCGCAATTCCCCACCGAAAGGCCGGCTTAACCGGGTTCAATGGGGCCGTGGACCTGGGAGGATCTGGGGTCCTGCAGAACGAGGCGACCACCCAAACGAAAACGCCCGGCAGATGCCGGGCGTTTCTTGCGGTGAGGGGTCCAGGGGGGGTGCCCGCCGGAATCCCAAACGTCTCCAATGATGGTTGTTCGCAACGAGCGTGCCAGGGCCAAAATCTGCGGACAACTACCTGAAACTACTAAATAGTTCCGTTTCATACTCCCAGCCGCCAGCCCCCAAACCCTCAAAACCACGACAGGAAAGTCGTGGTTGCCCAGAAACAGGGCGACATTCGTGTCATTGTCTGGCTTTGAATGAGCGCCAACCCGTTCAGTTGCCGTGTCTACGGAGAATCTCCAGGCATGCATCTGCAAGGGCCCAAGGTCGTTCTTGCGGGTGAAACCACCGCCCACCGGCGATGCGGTGTACTTTTTCCGGTCCCAGTGATGCAAGGATCTCATCCACCGGATGCAGGACATCGTCATCCCCCCAGACGGCATGCACATGGGTGGGAAAACGCACCGGGAGTTCCAGATCCTTCAGCCACCGCGCCGCGGCCTTTCTGGTGGACCTGGATTGCAACATGGAGGCGGTGAGCTCATCCACCACCTCCCGATCCATCACATAGGGATTCTTGACCGCTCTCCGCAATCCAAGGGAGGAGGCCAGCCACGGGCGAAGAACTCGGGGGTGAAACAGAGCGGACGAAAGCGCGGGACCGGGCAGGGCTCGAACCAAGGTCGTCAAGGAGTCGAGCGACGTCGTCGGACCATTTGAGAGAACCGCCAGGTGGGATCCATCCAGGCAACAGACCGTTGGAACGGCCAGGCCATGTCCGACCACCATCTCTGGCGACAACGAATCCACCACCCGGGCCAACCGCTCCTGGGGCGATTGAGCTTCAGGCCCGGCGGACTCGAGGAGCTCCACCGCGACCGACCGCCGCGGAAGCAGGCGCTCCTGCACTTCGCGGAAGAGAACAGCACCCGCTGGAGGCCCGCTCACAAGCACAATGGGTGCCCCCTCCTCCCCGGAGAACACCGCCCCGATGCCAGCGACCTCACCGCGTTCCAACCGCCCTGCCTCCCATGGCAAGGCCCACCCGTAACTTGCCTCCCTTGGATCCGGCGAAGATCCCCGGCAAGGAGACTGGTAGCGGGCGTTCACGCGGATTAACAGAAGGGCGCTTTCCAACATGTACGACCTGATCCTCCAAGACGCGACCATTGTCTCCAGCTCCGGCAGGCGCGTGGCCGACATTGCTGTCGAAGGAGGCAAGATCGTCTACGTGGGCTCCCGTGCCGCAGGAAGGGCAAAAGAGACCATCAGCGCCATCGGCAGGTTTGTCATGCCCGGCGCCATCGACACCCACGTGCATTTCCGTGATCCGGGATTTCCAGACAAGGAATCCTGGGAATCCGGAAGCCGCGCTGCAATTTCCGGAGGCGTGACCACCGTCTGCGAGATGCCAAACACAAGCCCTCCCACCACGGACCTTGCGGCGTTCCGAGACAAGCGGGCCCGCGCGAAGGCAGAGTCTCGCGCAAATTTCGGCATCTGGGCCGGTGCCACGGGGGACAATGTCGACGACCTGAATCGCATGGTGGACGACGGTGCCGTGGGGATCAAGATCTTCATGGGGTCCTCCACGGGTCCGCTCCTGGTGCCACCTGCGTACATGGAGACGATCTTCAAGAAGACCCGGGGCCTGATTGGCTGCCACGCGGAAGACGAGTCCATCCTCACCGAGCACCGGGAGGCAAATGCTGACAACCCCAGCCCCCTCCACCACGAGGTTCGTCCTCCGGAAGCTGCGGGCGCTGCGGTGGAGACCCTGATCGGGCTGGTGGAAAAGCACAACCGGTCGGTGCACATCTGCCACTTGTCCACGGCGACGGAGTTGCACCTCTTGAGCCCCATCAAGAAACGGCTGCCCATTACCGTGGAAGCCTGCCCCCACCACTTGTTTCTCTCCACCGACACCATTGGCCACCTGGGAAACCTGGCGAAGTGCAACCCCCCCATTCGCCCGGAGCTGGATCGGCGGGCCCTGTGGACTGCACTGCACCGGGGCTGGATTGACACCATCGGCTCCGACCATGCGCCGCACACCCTCGAGGAAAAGGACGCGCCTTACTGGGAAGCCCCCTCCGGCATACCCGGCGTGGAGACCAGCCTGCCCCTGCTCCTTTCTGCGGTCCATTTCGGCAAACTGAACCTGGAGCGAATGGTGGAGCTGACGTCCGAAACACCCGCTCGAATCTTCGGCCTCAAAAAGAAGGGGGCCATCGCCGAGGGCATGGATGCCGATCTTGTGCTCTTCCGGGAGGGGCACGTGGCTCCCTTCCACAAGTCGAACCTCCTGACCCGGGTCGGCTGGTCCCCCTTTGAGGGAAGGGAGCTGGGCCTCAAGCCAGACCTCGTGGTCGTCAGAGGTCGCATTGTGGCCCGAAGTGGCGAAATTGTAGATGACGAGTCCCGCGGCCGGGAGGCCCGGAACAAGAACGGCAAGTAGTCCGCTTCCCTGGATCCAAACGAGGTTTCCATGACCACCAGCTTGATGCTCTTCCTCCCGATGTCCCTCCTGGGCTGTCCCTCCAGCGACAAGGGGTCGGACGACACGGGTTCGGACACCGCTGCCGCAGAGACGATTCTGCTGAGCGGGGGCGGCCAACACACCTGCATGTTGAACATTGACAATGAAATCTCCTGCTGGGGGTCGGACGATTTCGGCCAGGTCTCAGGTGCACCGGAAGGGAAGTTCACGGAACTGACCGGTGGGTGGTTTCACAGCTGTGCCCTGGGCGACATTGGAACCCTCGCCTGCTGAGGCGGCGATGGAGACGGCCAGATCTCCCAGACCCCCGAGGATGCCTTCGCCAGCGTCGATGCTGGAGCAAGCCACAACTGTGGCCTGGATGGCAACGGAGAAATCCGCTGCTGGGGATGGGACGAATTCAACCAGATCTCAGACCGCCCCCTCCGGTATGGCGAGTCGGTCAGCGCTGGCGGCGTCCACACCTGTGCCGCAGACGAGTCCAACAGCATTCAATGCTGGGGATGGGACCAGTTCGAACAGTCTTCGGGCATGCCCTAAGGGCCCCACGGCAGGAGTGCTGCGACGACTCTCCTCAAGAGGTGAGTGTTCATCCCGCCATGGGGCCCAGGCAATGGGCTCATGCGGCGAGCTGTTGGACTCCGGCAAGCGCCTCTCGAATCTTGGATTCAATCTCCAGGGCTCGTTTCGGCTCGGCAAGAAGGTGTTCCCGGGCCTTTTCCCTTCCCTGCCCCAACCGGTGCTCGCCGTAGGAATACCAGGAGCCCATTCGGGACAGCACACCCGCGCTCTCCCCCAGGTCCAAGAGTTCTCCTTCCCGGGAGATTCCCTTGCCAAACACGATGTCGAATTCAGCCGTGCGAAAGGGGGGCGAGACCTTGTTCTTCACCACCCGCACACGTGTGCGGTTGCCCAGGAGCCGCTCGCCTTGCTTGACCTGACCGATCCGCCGGATGTCCAGCCGCACCGACGTGTAGTACTTCAGGGCGTTGCCCCCGGTGGTGACCTCCTTCGGTCCAAATGTCACACCAATCTTCTGGCGCAGCTGGTTGATGAAGAGCACCGTGCAACCGGTGCGAGCCACAAGGGCCGTCAGCTTTCGCATGGCCTTGGACATCATGCGGGCCTGCAGCCCCATCTGGTGGTCGCCGATTTCCCCCTCCAACTCGGCACGGGGGGTCAGAGCAGCCACCGAGTCGATGACCACGAGGTCGAGCGCACCGGTGGCAATCAGGCACTCGGTGAGTTCAAGCGCTTGCTCCCCAGAGTCCGGTTGGGAGATCAGAAGATTCTCCAACCGCACCCCCAGCGCCGCTGCGTAGCCGACGTCCAGAGCATGCTCTGCATCGATAAAGGCAGCGGTTCCGCCGGCTGCGTGCACACTCGCGATCATGTGCAGTGCCAGGGTGGTCTTTCCAGACGACTCCGGCCCAAAGACCTCGACCATGCGTCCCTTGGGTACGCCACTGATTCCCAGGGCAAGGTCCAGACCCAGAGAACCGGTGGGAATGGCCTCCACGGTCGAAAGGGGTTCGTCCCCATCAAGGCGCATGACTGCGCCCGGACCATATTGTTTGCGGATCGACACAACAGCGGCAGCAAGGGCCTTCTCTGCATCAGGATGGCGGCATTTCGAATTCATAATGAACTCCGGGATTGCGGGGGCCACATTGCCCCCTGGTTGAACGTTGGGCAATCCAGCCAAACCGGCTGAATCGATGAGGGGGGGAGCGCCCGAGGGGCACCCGGAAGAGAACCGTGTCGCCTTCTTGAATGCGGAGAGGCAAGGTCTGCCGATCCACATCCAGGAAGACGCCGCTCTCCAACTCCAGCAGCGCACCGGTGTCCGAGACCTGGTCCACGATGGCCAAAGCACAAGGAAGGGCTAAGCCGAACATTGCAATGCCTGTGTGTTCTGGGTGACCCGCAGGCCGATGGCCTCTGCCAGGTGCTGGAATTCCACCCGGGGGCAGGCCTCCAGGTCCGCAATGGTGCGGGCAACCTTGAGCAACCGGTCATGGGCCCGCCCGGACAGGGCCAGTGAATCCACCGCGGTCCAGAGCATCGATCTTGCCCGTGGACTCAGCTGGGCAGCCTGGCGAATCGCCGGGCCCCCGAGCTCCGCATTGCACCGAAAGGACTCACCTTCGTAGCGGGCAAGTTGAAATCTCCGGGCTGACTCGACCCGTCCTCGAACCGTCTTGGAGTCTTCCGCGAGATCCGTCTGAAAGAGCACCTCCGACTCCAGTGGCTCCACGGGTACATGGAGGTCGATGCGATCCATCAGCGGGCCGGAGAGCTTGCCCTGGTAGCGGGCCACCTCGGATGGCAGGCACCGACACGCCCGGGTGGGGTGCCCGAGAAAGCCGCATGGGCAGGGATTGGCGGCCGCCACCAGGGCACACCCCGCGGGAAACCGCACACTGCCAGCCGCCCGCGTGACCCAGATCTCCCGGGACTCCAGGGGGGCCCGTAGAAGCTCCAACACGCCCCGCTGAAACTCCGGAACCTCGTCCAGGAAGAGAACGCCGCAGTGCGCAAGACTGATCTCCCCCGGACGCAACCTCGCGCTGCCCACCAGGCCCGCCGGCGTGATGGAGTGGTGAGGTGCCCGAAAGGGCCGCCGCTCCAGGAGACCGACGCCATCGGGCACAAGTCCCGCCACCGAGTGGATTCGCGTGACCTCCAGGGCCTCGAGAAACCCCATGGCTGGAAGAATCGTCGCAAGGCGGGCAGCCAGCATCGTCTTCCCCACCCCGGGTGGGCCCACCATCAAGAGGTTGTGCCCCCCTGCAGCGCTGATTTCCAAAGCCCGCCGGGCCAGGGGCTGTCCCTTCACGTCGGCCATGTCCACGGTGCTGTGGTCCAGGCGAGGTGGATTCGCTCGGGCCTCCTGCAAGGTGCCTTTCCCATTGAGCCAGTCCGCAACCTCCTTCAAGGTCTTTGCCGCCCAGACCTCCAACCCAGGAACCAGCGCCCCCTGTCCAGCACAAGCGAGGGGCAGCACCATGGACGCACAGTCCGAGTCGCTGGCCATCATGGCCAACGGAAGCGCCCCCCGGATCGAACGCAAGCGACCATCCAGGGAGAGCTCCCCCGCAAACATGCACCGGTCCACAGCGTCCTGAGGCACGTCTCCGGCAGCCGCCAGGATGCCCACAGCGATGGGCAGGTCAAAGGCGGTCCCGTCTTTTTTCAGGTCCGCCGGGGCCAGGTTGATGGTGATTCGAAACTTCGGAAAGTCGAAGCCGGAGGCCAGAATCGCAGAACGCACGCGCTCCGTGCTCTCCCGCACGCACCCGGCGGGCAGCCCCACGACCGTGATCTTGGGCAGCCGGCGCACGAGGTCCACCTCCACCTCGACCGGCACCCCCTCCACACCCACCACCGCACCAGCTCTCACCGCATGGGACATCGCACACCTCCTGCCCCCCTTCACGCAGGTTCCGTGCCAGCCTCAACCCATTGAAATCCCGTGCGCAGCCTGTCGAATTCTTAGACACAGCCTGTCGAACCGACGCATGATTCGACACCTTCCATTAAGAGGAGGTTCACTGCAGCACGCTGGCGGTCTCCCATGCTTGAAATTCTTGCCCGACATTCCAACGGACTGGTTGCCTCGTGGGACAACCTCTTTGTGAATGTCTGGACCGGCCAGGGCACCCTGGACGACGTCAAGCAGGTGCGGGATCAGCACAAGATCATGGTGGACAAACACCCGGATGGGATCTGCGTCCTCACGGTGATCAAGTCCTTCTCCCTCACCCGCCCCCCTGAGAAAAAGGTCCTCGAAGCCGCCTCAAAGCTCTTCACGGAGTTCCGTGAACACGTTCGAGCCAGCGCCCAGTTGGTGCAGGGGGAGGGAGTCACCAAGGTGGTGACCTACTCCTTTCTGTCCGTCATGGCAGTGGCATCCAAGGGGGTGCCAAACAAGGTGTTCCACTGTCTGGAGGAGGCCATCACCTGGCTTTCCACGGCGGAGGACGCCGGAAACCGCCTGGCAGATGCGCCAAATGATGCCATTCACGCCCTTCAAGAGCTGTTGCAGAGTCCACCGGCAGCCCCTGCCGAATAGGATCGCCCCGCGAAATCCACTGCAGGGTTGGTTTCCGGGCCATGAAAACATCGCCCATCTTCACCGCGTTTGCCGTGTACCTCGGCACTCTTCTCTCCCCCGTCGCAGCCGCTGCAGACAGCCAAGCGCATGCAGGAATTCCCGGGGCGACGAAACCAAGCCGACCCTGTACCTGGACGCCTGGGTGGCACCGTTGAGGAGAAGCTGCTCGACCAGCAGGACAGCGGTCACCGGCGCAAAGGGCCGGCCCAGAACGGCAGCCCGAAGAACCTGCGGAAGGCTCATGTCCGCGGTCGCCTTCAGGGGAACCTCCACGCCCCCAATGAGCTCGGGCACCTCCAGCCGACCTGCCCCGGTGGCCCAGAGACACTACGAGCGCCTCGCTGCCCTCGACGACGACGATAAACTTACCTGTCCACGGAAACGGGGTAGCTTCAGGGAAACCACGGACGATTCAGCGGTTCGGTAGGCCTCGCCTGTGTTTGGGTCAATTCCTCCGTGCCGACTGGTGTCCATTGCCACGGAAAACCAGGCTGCACCGCCCTCCACCACCATGCCGGTTCCGACGCCAGGCAAGAGAGCCGGGTTCTGGTGTGCCGCCAGGAGATCCGGTTGTGCGGGGCTGCTCACCGGTGTCCCGTGAACGCCCAGATTGGCGAGCCCCGTGGCCTGGGCCGTCGCTTCAAGCGCTCCCAGCAGGATCAGGACAGTGGCAAACACGCGGGGACTGCAGGCCGAAGGCATTGCATCATTCTACCGGTACCCGGCCATCGGCGAAGTGCAGCCATTCAATGTGGGAGAGGGTATCCCTTCCCTCCTCCCCTTCCACGAGGGTCGACTCGCCGTCTTGTGTCAGGGTGTAGGCTGCCCGGTTCTGGCAGTAGATGGCCGTGTCCTCCCCGTCTCCACCGTCCAGGGCATTGTCACCAACGTTGCCTCTCAAGAAGTTGTCCTGATCGTTCCCGGTCAGGGCGATCCCGTGGGTTCCAGTCAGGGTCACGTTCAAGAAGTAGCGGGACTTGTGGGTGTAGGGCGATGATTCAGAAAAGGTCAACGTGAAGTCCTGGTCCAGGGCAGAATCCAGCCGGATCTCCGTGGGAATGTACGGGGGGAGAAACTGCTCCAAGAGCGCCAGTCCGGCGGAGTCCAGGGTGGCCATCTCTTCCCGGGTCTTGGCGATGTACACGCCCCACATCCCGCCGTCGTCCGCATCCCACGGGCCCCACAGGCCGTAGTAGCTGTCGATGACACTGGCGATGTACTCCTGGGCCAGGCTGTCCTCGCGCTCCAGCTCGGCGATCCACTCCGCCACCCCGGGTTCCACCTCCCGTCCCCAGCGGCCATCGGCAATGGCTTCCCGCGCCTCTGCATCCAGATCCACCTGGTACTCCGGCAGGGCGCCAGGCATGTACGTGCCGATGCCCGCGTCGTGGACCAGGTGGAAGATCTCCTCGAAACCCGCATCCCGGTGGTCGAAATCGTTGTCCATGAACCAGTCCGAGCCTTCCAGGGGCGTCTCGGCATCGTAGAGGGGCTGGGCCGGCAGGTTCGGCTCGTTGCCCTCTTCATGGGCCCCATTCGGCATCATCAACACGGCCTCGTTCTCGGCCATGGCATTGGCAACAGCACTCTTGTCGGACCCCCAGGTACTCCCCGGCACGTCGGTGAGAAAGAACTTCAGCAGGGATCGAGCCCGAAGCAGCTTGGCATCGGACACCTGCTCCTGAGCGAAGACGGGAATCACCCCGCCGTTGGGGGCCACGACCTGTGCGTAGCGATCAAAGCCCTCTCGCTTGTAGCGGCGAAAGCCATCGGTAGACGGCGTATCCATAACCAGCCCGCCGTCCTCCAAGCAGCTCGGATGAGCGGTGGTCGGATCAATCTCCCCGGACAGATCGGTGGGATCAGCGGTCCCGAACCCACCTTTACAAGCCAGCAGAACACCGCCCAACCACACCACCATCGCCAGGACCTCCGGTTCGAAACATAGCCGACAAGGCCGCAACAGTGGAGTCAGCCACGACCTCTCCGCCAACGACTTCCGCAGCACCCTCGCCAACGCCCCCCGCACGACTTCCTTACCCTTCCAGACCCGGCATCCCCAGGCCCACCCCACCTCACCT
>CAZSZE010000122.1:0-10516 GCA_964610645.1 uncultured Enterobacterales bacterium
CATCGCGATCTTGTAGCCCCCGTCCGCTTTGCGTTCACGAATGACTGGCCAGTTCACCTGGATCAGGTTGAACATGCCCAGCAGAAAGGCCCCGGCCGCCAGGATCGCCCCCCATTCGAGGAGCTCCTTGGTCATTTCCCTGTAGGCGTGGTGGGGAATGAAGAATTCCCCGATCATGATCATGCCGACCACAAACGTCACGAGAAGGGGGAGGGTACGTTTCATCTACTTGGCGATGGTGAAGAGTTCGATGAGGAGGGTGTTGCCCATGCTGGCGGCAGCGGTGCCCACGAGGAGCAGGCCCACCAGGGCCACTTTGAGGTAGTCAGAGGCCTTGAGGGAGCTGACCAGGCGCGGATCCCGGGAGAGATAGGCGGACACCGCGAACAACTCCTCGCCGATGAGTGTGTAGTCACAGGCCGCCACAAAGAAGGGCAGCTGGGTCGCCTCGGCGGTGCCGGCAATCTGGATGGACTTGTTGACGTAGCCGGTCTCGGCGAGGATCAGCGACTCAGCAAAGAATCGGCCCAGGTAGATATTGGTGGCTGGCTGCTGGCGGTGGATGATGCCGTTGGTGCCGGCACAGAACGCGAACTGGTCCGAGGAGATGAACCGGATGTCCTGTGGCCGGAACGCGTCCGGGTAGCCCGCCTGGTAGAACCCGGCGCGGACCACTTCATCGGCCACCTCGCGCACGATGGGGACTGCCGTGGTCACAATCAGGTCCGCCTGGTACTCGGCGATGGTCTTCGCGACCTGCCCCAGGATCAGCATCGAGGCAATGGTCTGGATGTCCTGCAGCTCGTCGATGCCTGGCACGTACAGGACTGGCTTGCCCATTTCCGTGGCCCGGCCGATGCCTTCTTCGATTGCGTCGATGCCGGGCATGCGCCGGATGTACATCTCCTCCCCGCGCTGGGCGCGGCGGGTGAAGACCATCATCAGGGCTCCAGTCAAGACGATGATGCCCAGCAGCACGAGGTACGCGGGCTCTGTGTTCAGCCAGCGGGTGTCCAACACGGCTTCAGCTTCTTCCTGGGCCAGGGCGACCTCGGAAAGCAGGGGCAGGAAGTTGTGGAGCATGCTCATCGTTCGATGGCCTCCACGTTGGCCCGGGGCAGGGTCACCTCTGTGCCGTCATCGAAGGTCACGGCCATTACCCGGGCCTTGGACTCCGACTGCAGGGCCACTGGCTCCACGGGCAGGCCAGAGACGGTGCCCAGCATGCCGAAATACGGGTCACGGATGCCGCGCACCAGGGAGCCTACGGAGATTCCGATGGGCTCCGGGTTGGCAAGGCGTTCGGCGGAAACCTGCTCATCGTCGTAGGTCACCACCACTTCCGGCCGCATGACCCCGGCGCGGATCTGGGTGGCTCCGTTCACGCTGGCTTTCTTGCCCACCTTTGCGCGCAGCAGCGCAAAGGTGGCGGGGGCCATCTGGATCTTCCCGAACCCCTCGGTCACAATCAGTGTGCAGCCCAGGTTTTCGCCGCCGGTGATGGCGACCCCCACCTCGTAGCCCAAGACTTCCTTGATCTCGTCGTAGTCGAATCCGCCGGTGACAATGGCGCTGGCGCCGACCTCGATGGCCTTCTTCAGGCCGTCCCGATCCAGGAAGGCACCACCGATGATGATCTTGCCCGCCATGTCCTCGGTGATGCTGTCGGCAGTCAGGACCGCATCCGGCGTGTCCACCGCAAGGACGATCTCGCCCTTGGTCTCGCCCCCGAGTCCAAAGATTCCCTGGACAAAGGTGGCAGCGGCCTGGATCACGCAGCCCTCGTTGGGGATGCACTCCACGACCTTGCCGTTGATGTAAGCATCTATCTCTACGGGCACCGGGTGGGCCTGGAAGATCACCTGGCCGGTCACATTGGAAATGCTTTCAATGGTGCCGGAGACCACGGCCTTGGCCTCGGACTTGAAGAAGCCGAGCAGCCCGGGCGTGGTGGCGATGATCTCGCCCTCCTCGACCGTGTCGCCTTCGCCCTTGGAGAGGAACTCCTTCAAGCGCCCGGGGTCTACCCCCAGCTTGTTGGCGATGTTGACTGGAAAGACCTTGCCGGGAAGCTCTGTTCGGGCCACCACCTGATCTGCGGTGACCGTGTCTCCCACAGACACAAGCACCTCGCCCTCCAGGGGCAGGCGACGGTCCTTCTGCACGATGGCGTGCTCGCTGACCTTCAGGCCGGGGGTGAAGATGGCTGCCATCTAGGCCTCCCCCCGGGGGTATTCATCCATGGCGTCCACCCACTGTTCCAACAGGGGCACGCGCTCGTTTGGCTGGGAGGGAATCTGAAGGTCGGGACGCCCGCGGGTGTCCACAACAATGCCCACGACGCCACCTCGAATGCTCTTGGACAAAGGCTTGCCCGGGCCGGCGCCCACATCCAGGGTCTTCTGAAGCGGGGTCAAGGTCACCTGGACCTCGTCGTCCCGGGAGGCAGGCCACATCTTCAGCGATGCGGCCCCAAAGGTCTCGTCGACCACGGTGCCGTCCGGCAGCTTCATCTGCACCCGAAGCTGCGGCTTGTTGTCCTTGCACTCGCCCTTGGGGGCAATGCAGGTGCCCAGGAAGATGATGCAGTCCTTTTCAAAGACCTGGGTGGCGGCTTCCTCGTTGATGGTCGAGAGCACGCCCAAGTGCGGCATCATGAAGATCGAGTCCACTGCAAGCTCGGTCACGCCTTCGGGGGCAAAGGCATCGATCATCATGCGCATGGACTGCACCCGGCGAGGCGCATGGGAGAGCACCCCCCCGGAACCCACCAGCAGGTCCAGATCCATCATCTGCACCAGGGTGTCCCCGGAGCCGCTTTGGCGAAAGGCATCGGCAATGGTCCGCTCCTGCTGTACGCCCTTGAGGGCCACCGCGAACTCCTTGTGCTGGATGAACGCCAGGCGCAGGGCCTCCCGGGCGATGGCCTGCTCGATTTTGAGGGCCTCCAGGGTCTGGGGAATGGTGGTCGGTCGGATCATCTTGTTGCCGATCCGGTTGCGCAGCTGCTTTTCGTTGATGTCGAAGGGCACCCACCGCAGGATCGCCGGCAGTCCGGCCTCGGCCAGCACGTTCGACACCGAGTAGCTCATGCCCAGGTTCGCGCTGACGGTGCGGTTGAAGATGCCGCCAAACACCGAGAACACGTCGGTTGTGGCCCCCCCGATGTCCACGCCCAGGATGTTGATGTCCCGCTGTCGGGCGATGGTCTGCATGATCAGCCCCACCGCGCCCGGGGTGGGCATGATCGGGGCATCGGTCCAGGTCATCAGCTTGTCGTACCCAGGGGCCTGGGCCATGACGTGCTCCATGAACAGGTCGTGGATCTTGTCCCGGGCCGGTCCCAGGTTCTCGGTCTCGAGAATCGGCCGCACGTTGTCCACGATCTGCAGGTCGCACACGTCGTCCAACAGCTCGGTGATGAGGCCGTTGACCTCCTGGTTGCCTGCAAAGATCACCGGCAGGTTGAAGCCGCCCCCCAGGCGGGTCCGGGGCCGGGCAGCGCGAATGCGCTCGGCCAGGGAGACCACGTGCTTCTGGGTGCCGCCATCGGTTCCGCCGGCCAGGAGAATCATGTCCGGGCGGAGCTGGCGAATGCGCTCGATCTGCTCGAAGGGCTTGCGGCCGTCGTTGGTGGCAAAGGTGTCCATCACGATGGAACCAGCCCCCAGGGCAGCACGGGTGGCGGACTCGGCGCTCATGGCCCGGACCACGCCACCCACCACCAGCTGCAGTCCTCCCCCCGCAGAAGAGGTGGAGATGTAGAGGTCCACTCCCTGTCCACCGACGTCCGGGGTCTGGATCTGGCCGGCGTCTCCCACCAGCTTGCGGCCGGACAACTCCTGGATCTCCGTGGCGGCGTTGAGCACGCCCCGGGTCACGTCCTCAAACGGGGCTTCCACGGTGGTGGGGGCCTCTCCGCGCCAGGTCTGGCGGTATTCATCGCCCACCTTTTCAATCAGGATCGCCTTGGTGGTGGTGCTGCCGCAGTCCGTGGCCAGCACAGACCGAATCTCGCGCTGTTCACCCATTGGCGGCTCCCTCGGGGCGCTCGATGCGGGTGAGCAGGTACTCCATGCCGCGGCGGTCCTCCAGCAGGGTGGCCATGGCATCCCAGTGGCTCTCCGCAAGGAACACGTTCACCGTGGGGGACAGGATGTGCATGAACTGGCTGCCCAGAAACGACATGGGCTGCAAGGACTCCAGCCACAGCACGGCGGGTGTTTCCAGGCCGTGGCGTTGAACAAACCCGGCCACCTTTTCGGCGGCTGCTGCTTGCTGCGGTGTGACCTGCAACTCGGACACGGGCCCCTCGAAGACCCCCCCTTGTAACGGCTCAATGGCTTCTTGGCCGATTCGGGGTTTTCAGGGGAGGAGCCCAATCCTGCGTGCTACATTCAGCAACGGGCCAATCCACTTGACCGGGCGGCGCTGATCACCATGCAATACCAGCTACTTGGGCGGGGACTTCCCCTTGCGTGCGGGGCCATCGGCATGACGGTGTTTTCGTCGTGCACCCAGGATTCCGGGGTCAAGGTCTACAACACCGCCCCTGCAATCTCGATCACGGCCCCTCTGGATGGCACCGAGGTGGACGAGGGCCAGGTGGTCTCTTTCGAGGCTTTTGCCCAGGACGACACCACTCCTTCCGATGCCTTGGTGGTGGACTGGTCCTCGGATCTGGACGGTTTGATCTCGGATTCGATGAGCCCCGATGGAGAGGGGGCGGTGGTCTTTCACACCGGCGTACTTGCACCCGGCGACCACGTGATCACGGTGAACGTGCTGGACGCCGCTGCCGCAAGTGGCTCGGACTACATCTCACTTGTGGTGTTCGACGTGCCGGATGCCCCTGAGATCGCGGTCGTGCACCCGGTGCAGGGAGAGTACGGCGTGGAGGGCGAGACCTACGTCTTTGTCTCCATGGTCTCAGACGAACAGGACGCAGCGGACACGCTGTCGGTCGCGGTTGAATCCGATGTGGAGGGACCGGTGTGCCAGTCGATGGCCGATGCCACGGGGGTGGCGACCTGCGAGGGGCAGCTCACCACGGGCGATCACTTTGTGACCTTCACGGTCGAGGACACCGACGGCTACACCGCAGCGGAAACGGTGGCCTTTGAAGTCCGGGACGGTTTCTCCATCGACCACGACGGAGATGGCCAGAGCGAGGACGAGGGGGACTGCGATGACACGGACCCCTCGGTCTACGACGGCGCCGAGGAGTTCCAGAACGGCATCGATGACGACTGCGACGGGGAGATCGACGAGGGGACTCTGTCCTATGACGACGATGGGGACTGTCACTGCGAGGGGCTGCCCTGCCTGGGAAGCGTCGTGTCAGGTTGTAGCCAGCTGTCCGGTGGCGACTGCGATGACACCGATGCCACCGTGTCGCCCACCTCTCCGGAGCTGTGTGATTCCGTCGACAACGACTGCGATGGGGAGGTGGACGAGGACGATGCCGCCGATGCAGCCACCTGGCACGTGGATCTTGATTCCGATGGATACGGCGACCCATCCATGAGCCACAGCGCCTGCAGCGCTCCCTTTGGCTACGTGGCGGACAACACCGACTGCGACGACTCCCGGTCCAGTGTGAATCCGTCCGGCACCGAGGTCTGCAACAGCTTGGACGATGACTGCGACGGCACGGTCGATGATGGCGTCCGGACCACGTTCTGGCGGGACCAGGATGGGGACGGGCACGGCGACGCTCTTCGCCCCCAGCTTGCCTGTAGCGTCCTCACTGGATTCTCGGCCCTGGACGATGACTGCGACGACACGGATGCCACGATCAGCCCCTCCGCCACCGAGTATTGCAACAGCATCGATGACAACTGCGACGGGACGGTGGATGAAGCCACCGCGGCGGACGCCTCCACCTGGTACGCCGATGGCGATGGCGACGGCTACGGAAACCCGTTGAACCCGCAGGTTGCCTGTACGGCGCCTTCCGGGTTTGGTGCCGACAACTCAGACTGCAACGATGCAAACGCAGCGATCTATCCGGGAGCGCTGGAGTACTGCGATGGGGTGGACAACAACTGTGATGGCACCGTGGACGAGGCCAGCGCTGTCGATGCCTCGACCTGGTACACCGATCTGGATTCGGACGGGTTCGGAGATCCAAACAACGTGGTGACAGCCTGTTGGCAGTCTCCGGGCACGCTTCTAAACGCTGCGGACTGCGACGACTCCAACAGCGCCATCTACCCGGGGGCCACCGAGGCCTGCAACGGTGTCGATGATGACTGCGACGGCCAGGTGGACGAGGGGATCGGCACCACCTGGTTCATGGATGCGGATGGGGATGGGCAGGGCAACGCTGCCATCCAGACCACCCAGTGCAGTCAGCCTTTTGCGTATGTGGCCAACGCCCTGGACTGCAATGACTCCTCGGCTGCGGCCTGGCAGGGAGCTGCAGAGGTGTGCGGGGACGCCATCGACAATGACTGCGACGGGGCCACCGATGAAGGCTGCACCACCTACGTCAACGTGTCGACCTCCCCCAACGCCCCCATCTACGACTACAACACCACCGTCAGCACCCTGTCCGTTTCCGGGTGCAACACGATCGTGGGCCTGTCGATGCCGCTCACCCTCTACCACACCTACCAGGGGGACCTGATCATCGACCTTCGCAGCCCGTCCGGGTCCTCCGTCAATCTCTGGAATGGATCCGGCGGCACCACCAACAACATCATCACGACCTTCTCGCCGTCCACTTTCAATGGCCAAACCGGGAACGGCACCTGGACTCTCACCGTGTACGACCGGTTCTACATCGACAGTGGGACCCTGGCTTCCTGGGGCCTGAACCTCACCTGCAATTGATTCGAGTCCCATCCGCCGGGCGAGGCAAGGATTCAGGTGCTACATTCTGCCGCGGACGCATAGACACATTCACCGGGCGGAACGTGGGTAGAAACCAGCATATCAAGTCGTTTACGGCACTTTTTGTGGCGATGCTTGGCTCTGCCTGCACCCAGGACAGCGGGGTGAAGGTCTACAACACCGCCCCCAGCATCAGCATCACGTCCCCCTCGCCGGGAAGCGCCTTTTTTGAAGACGAGGTGCTGACCCTGGAGGCCTTTGCCCAGGATGACACCACGCCGTCGGAGATCCTGCTGGTGGACTGGTCCTCGGACCTGGACGGCAAGATCTCGGAGGACATGTTTCCCGATGCCGGCGGCTCGGTGGTGTTTCACACGGCGAACCTCACCCCGGGAAACCACGTCATCACGGTCCAGGTGGTGGACAAGGATGCCGCCAGCGGCTCGGACTACGTGTCCCTGACCATTGAGGATGTTCCCGATGCGCCATCGGTGGAGATCGTGCACCCGGTGCCCGGGGAGTACGGGGTGGAGGACGTTGCCTATGGGTTCGTGGCCATGGTGTCTGATGCGCAGGACTCGCCGGAGCTCATGACCCTGCGGGTGTCCACGGATGTGGACGGTCCCATCTGTGCGGTGGCGCCGGATGCCACCGGGGTGACTTCCTGCGATGGCATTCTCTCGCCGGGAGAGCACTTTGTGACTTTCCAGGTGGAGGACACGGATGGCGAGATGGGAGATGCCACCGTGTACTTCGAGGTCAAGGGCGCCGACGAGGTGGACAACGATGGCGACGGCCAGAGCGAGGAGGAAGGGGACTGCGACGACACGGACCCCTCCGTCCACGACGGGGCCACGGAGCACCAGAACGGCGTGGATGACGACTGCGATGGGGAGACCGACGAGGGGACCGACGCCTACGACGACGATGGCGACTGTGCCTGTGAAGACCTGCCCTGCTTTGGGAGCATCGAGCCTGCCTGCGGTCCCCTGGTGGGGGGCGACTGCGATGACACAAACGCCACGGTCTACCCATTGGCCAACGAGCTGTGCGATTCCATCGACAACGACTGTGATGGGCAGGTGGATGAAGACGACTCAGCAGACGCAGGCACCTGGTACGTGGATCTGGACCAGGATGGCTACGGAAACCCCTCTGCCTCCCACAACGCTTGTGTCGCCCCCTTTGGCTACGTGTCGGACAACACGGATTGCGACGATTCCCGGGCCAGCGTGAGTCCGTCGGGCACCGAGGTGTGCAACGGACTGGACGATGACTGCGATGGGTCCGTGGACGATGGGGTGCAAGGGACCTGGTGGCGGGACCTGGACGGGGATGGCCACGGAGATGCCCAGCGACCGCAGCTCGCCTGCGCCCAGCCGGGGGGGTACTCCAGCGTCGACGACGACTGCGATGACTACGACGCCAGCGTGAGCCCTTCGGCCACGGAGTATTGCAACAGCATCGATGACAACTGCGACGGCGTGGTGGATGAAAACACCGCTGCCGATGCCGCCACCTGGTACGGCGACAATGATGGAGATGGCTACGGCTACCTCCTGGATACGCAGGTCGCCTGCTCCGCCCCCACCGGGTACCTCGCCAACGCCTCGGACTGTGACGACACGAACGGGGCCATCCACCCGGCCGCGGTGGAGATGTGCGACGGCTTCGACAACAACTGCGATGGCGTGGCGGACGAGTCCACCGCTGCGGATGCTTCTACCTGGTATGCGGATGTGGATGGAGACGGGTTTGGGAACCCCAACAACACCCAGCTCTCCTGCTGGCAGAGCCCCGGGTACCTGTTGAATGCTTCCGATTGCAACGACGGAAACAACGCCGTGCATCCCGGAGCCACCGAGACCTGCAACAACGTGGACGACGACTGCGACGGGGTGGTGGATGACGGAGTCGGTAGCACCTGGTACCGGGATGCGGATGGGGACGGGTATGGCACCCCCACAAACTCCCTGTCGGCTTGCAGCCAGCCGGGGGGCTTTGTTGCCAACAATGGGGACTGCAACGATGGAGACGCATCCCTGAATCCCAACACCATCTGGTACCTGGACCAGGATGGAGACGGGCAGGGGACTTCGGCCACCATCCTGGTCCAGTGCGCCCAGCCAGGTAGCTACGTGTCCAACTACCAGGACTGCAACGATTTCTCATCCGCTGCCTACAACGGAGCCACGGAGATCTGCGACTCCATCGACAACGATTGTGACCTCCAGGTGGATGAAGAGAACGCCAGCGGCTGCACTACCTACCACTATGACTACGATGGGGATGGCTTCGGATCAGGGGTGACCGCCTGCTATTGCGCCCCCACGAACTTCTACCGCGCGGGCCAGGCGGGCGACTGCTACGACTACAACGCCGACGCCAACCCGAATCAGACCTACTACTGGCTCGCTCACCGCGGGGATGGCAGTTGGGACTACGACTGCAACGGATCGTCGGTCCAGGGTTACTACTGGACCGGTGGTTGCGGGGGGTGGCCCAGCTGCTCGACGTATACCGGTTGGAACGGCGGCGTTCCTGCCTGCGGCAACTCGGGCAGCTGGATTTATGACTGCGACCTGGACTGGACGTCCTGTTCCAAGGACCGACGGACCGAGTACCAGTACTGCCGCTAGGGCGTGTTCCCCGTGCCGGTCAGCGCACCCACATCAACACGTCGTTGCCATAGCCCGGCCAGGGGCCGCCATTGCTGTTTCCGCTTGGGTTGTTCGTGATGCCGCAGGACTGGCTGTTTCCGCGGTGGGTTGTGAACACGTTGGTATAACCGCCGCCGCTGCACTGATACCAAGCGTCCAACCCACCGGAATCACCACCCCAGTTGTCACACTGGATGTAGGACGTGTTGGTGCTGCTGTAGGTCGCAGTGTATTGCCGACACGCATTCGAGGAGCCGTTGCTGGTGTGGGAATAGGTACAGTTGGAGGGGGCGTAATAGCGGTTGGAGAT
Organism: uncultured Enterobacterales bacterium; assembly: GCA_964610645.1. Classification (GTDB taxonomy): domain Bacteria; phylum Myxococcota_A; class UBA796; order UBA796; family CAJQPC01; genus JAYZDK01. Next base: position 9,808 of record CAZSZE010000122.1, read on the forward strand.
GTTGTTGGAGGTGATGCGGTAGCCGATCAACGAAGTGCCAGCTTGGGAGCGAAGCGCGTTGATGTCCGAGTCGGCGAGCTTGCCGGCGCCTCCGGAAACAGAGGCCAGGTTCGCCGTCTGCTGTTCCGCTGCGTTGCCGAGTGAGAGACCGCCGGATTCGATGTTCCGGTAGACCAGTGTCCAGCCTCCATCCTGCTCTGTCATGTCACAGTAGAGTTGGACGCCCGTGGAGCCGCTTGGAGAGATCCAGTAGGCCCCCGTGGGCTTGGTGGAATCGGCATTGAGTAATGCCAGGCAGCTGGTGGCTGGGCACGTCTGAGCGCTGCCGCTCTCAGAGACGGTTGCATCGCTGTCGTTACAGTCATCTGCAGTCAGGACGCCGTCACAGTCCCCATCGATAGCCCGGGTGTAGGAGTTGGCATCTGAGTCATCACAGTCGTCTGCGGTCAGAGTTCCATCACAGTCTGCATCTGTGGCGACGGTGGTGGACCCGGAATCCGAGTCATCGCAGTCGTCTGCAGTCAGGACACCGTCGCAGTCCCCGTCGGTGGCGATGGTGGTGGAGCCGGAATCCGAGTCATCGCAGTCGCTGGCGGTCACGACACCGTCGCAGTCTCCATCGGTGGCGACGGTGGTCGAGTTGGCATCGGTGTCGTCGCAGTCCAACCCTGCAAACTGGTTGCTGGTGTATCCATCGGAGTCCGCGTCG
>CAZSZE010000123.1:0-10505 GCA_964610645.1 uncultured Enterobacterales bacterium
TTATTCAGTTTGAATTAAAAGAAACAAAAATAATTGATGAAAATTCAGAAGATGTTTAAAGTTATTTTTTTGAGGGTTTTTTTGCTAACTGCTTTCTAAATGCATTACCAATAATTGGATTTATAAAAAATGGGAAATTTTGTTTTGGAGAATGGCGGTTGTGGCGACAGACAGGGGGAGGCGGGCCATTTAGGATGCCCATGAATGAGCATTCGGAGCAAACCGGAACCGCTGTTCCTGTTACCAGCCGTTTTGATGCTGACGGCAGGGCTGCTCATTCCTGTGTTCAGGAATACAATCGGCCATTCCACGCCTCCTGCGCCGGCGAATCCCATGACGGAAGATTCCACCAAGGTCGAGGCATGGCGCAAACGCTCCCTGGCACCCGTTCCCAATCCCGACCCAGAGGCCAAAGCCCAATTGGCAAGGTCCCGTCCCTACCGGGTTGCTGTCTCGCCGAACAATAAGAAGGCCTACGTCAGCCTTTCCGGAACCGAGAGCCAGCCCGGTTCGACCGTGGTGGTGCTCGATGTCCTCCGGAAGTCCAGGCTTGGGGAAGTCACCGTGGGCAGCTGTCCATCCGGGATGGCCCTGCATCCATCGGGAAAGTGGATCGTGGTCGGCAACCGATTCTCGAATTTCCTGTCCGTCATCGATGTCGGGAGTGACGAGGTGGTCTCCGAAATCCCGGTGCCATTCTACTGCGAGGATCTGGTGATCTCGCCTGACGGCAAACAGGCCTTCGTCTCGAACTTCTGGAAGAACCAGGTGCTCGTCGTTGATCTCGTCATCGACGACGGTCCATTGCGTGGCAGCGTGCAGGACCTCGGCTTCGACCGGGAAGTCTTTTTCGGGCAGCGGGATGGCAGCGAAACGCATTGGAGCATTTGTGACCGTTGTCTGTGGCGGGGATCCGCGACGAAGAGCTGTGGGCGGTGCGATTCATCGGAACTCCGACAGGTCACCGAAGAGGAGACGGGCGACTATCGGCCCGGCCTGATGACGGTGCTGCGGGCGGGCTGCGGGACTTCGGGGTGTCACTTGCACGATTCCGGAGGCTTTTACGCCGGTCCGGACCGGGAGCGGTCGCTGCGCAGCGCGATCGCCCATAGTTTTCCGGGAGATCCGGAGGGCAGCCCGCTGCTGCGTTCGGTGACCTCGCTCAGGCATGGCGGCTGGGCGGAGGGCGTGGACGGCAGGCATCATCCGGGCGGAGTGGTCTTCAAGGATCCCGGAAGCGATCCGGATTATGATCGCCTGAAGGAATGGATTGCGAAGGGAAGCGAGGGCCCCGGCATCGCGGTTGGCGACAAGCCCCGCGACATGGCCTTGTCGCCCGACGGCAAGACCCTCTATGTGGCCAACACCGGATCCCTCAATCTGTCGGTGGTCGATCTGGAAACGAAACGGGAGACGCGGCGCATCTTCACCCGCTCACCGGTGAACGATTTGCTCTGGATGGACGGGCGCCTGGTGCTGGCGACCCTCGGCGTCGGCTCGGGGCATCCGAAAGCCCATCACGCCGGCCGGGAGAGCCTTTCCCGCGATGAACCTGAGACGGAGTTCAGCTTGTTCCGCGATCCTGACACAGGCCGACCTCTACCGCTGGCCCAACAACAGCCTTTGGGTCCCTTTGATGATGTGGACGGCACCTTGCAGGAGAAATTCCGTGATATCACCAATGACATCGTCCTCTTGCGGACGTCCGTCGACAATGTCGCGGCTTACCGGGCCACGGATGATTTCACGCGCTACACATCGGACAGTTTCGAGTCGCTCCCTGGCGACAAGAAGGGCGATGTCCCTGCGGACTTGATGAAGGTGGCGGGGGCCTTTCCCGAACAGATCGCCCGTGACGGCAATCGTCTCTTTGTGACAATGTCCGGAACCTTCCAAGTGCAGGAATGGATCGTCGATGTGGCAGCCGAGCCTGCCGGGAGACTCCGTCCGGGCCGCCTGTTCGACACCGGCTTTAAGCCATCCGGGATCGCGCTTGCGGATGGCACTCTGGTGGTCGCCAACATGCTCGACGAGTCCGTCAGTTTCATCGACCTGGATACCGGCAAGAGCGAACGCTTGTCGTTGAGCCGGCTGCCGGATCCGTTTCCAGCCAATGATTTCGAGCGTGGTGAGTTCTTTGTGCAAACCAGTGTCTTTTCGGTGGATCGGGACCAGAGCTGCGTGCACTGCCACTTCCGTGACACGTCGGACGGCAAGCGCTGGAGTGTGAGCCAGGTCATGGGCCAGAGCCGCAACGGCGAAGAGCGGACCGGAGGGAGCCGTGAGGTTCCCGACATCCGGGCCCTCTTCCACAAAGTGCCCTTCTTTGTCGAAGGGATCCTCTCGATGGACGAGGCCCTGACCATGATGATGGAGCACAATCCCCTCGTGGATTTCCAAGGCGCGACCCCCGCAGGCAATTTCGATGGCATCACTGCCAACGAGGAGGAAGCAAAACGATCCACCGATTCCGCGGATTCCATCGTGGTGGCCACCGGCCAGCGATGGATGGATCTCGACGTCAGTCTGGCCGACTTGATCAAGCGCAGGGAGATCCACTTCCGGCGGACGGCGAAGCAATATCTGGGCCGGGAGTATCCCTTTCGTGATTTTCAGAAATTCATCGGCGCCTACCAGGCCGGCGAGGCACGTCTTCTGCCCAACCCCTTGGACCAGAACGATCCCATGGTGGTTCATGGGCGGGAGCTCTTCAATCATCCCATGGTGGCATGCGCGAGTTGTCATCCCGCGCCGGCGTTTACCGACAAGGTCCACGTCCACAATCAGAACAAGTCTTTTCCTCCCCTGGTGACGGCGGCGCCTCGCGACAACATTCACACCCTGATCAGTGCCGACCGGATCGACGCCATGAACGGCTACATCCGCGAATGGGACAAACAGGACAAGGGACGCTACGAAGCAGAGGAAGGCTTCTTTGTGGCACCCTCGCTGCGGGGCCTGTGGGCACGACCGCCACGCTTCCTGCACCATGGACACGCTGTCAGCCTGCGTGAAATCCTCTGCAGCCCGGACCACGTCGCCCTGCGGCGCTTTCCCTTTGCGCGTCTGGACGCAAACCGCCCGGCCCGCTTCGAGAAGGGCCTGAATGAACTCGACGGCGTGCCCGATACGCACGGCGTGACCTCACATCTATCCGTATGGGACATCGAATGTTTGAACCGCTTCATAAAATCCATCGAGTAGTGCTCGGCACGCTTGCCCTGACCCTGGTTCTGATCGTGGCCGCGGCCGTCGAGCGGGATGATCGGGAGGTCCGCCCTGACGCCATGGCAAAGGACCGGGAAGGACTCGTGTTCAAGTCACGACGCTCTCTGATGGGCACCGAGTTCAAAGTGACGATCTGGGCACCGAAGGAGAGGGCCGAGGTGGCGGCACAGGCTCTGGGGGACGTGTTCGACGAATTGGCCAGCCTGGAGAAACTCATCAGCAGTTGGCAGCCCGAGAGCGAGACCTCGCGGGTGAACTCGATGGCCGGAAAAGAAGCGGTCCCGGTTGGGCCAGAGCTGCAGCAATTGTTGGGCCTTTCACTGCATTGGGCGCGGGAAACCGGCGGTGCTTTTGATGTCAGCGGCGGACCCTTGTTCGAACTTTGGGAGCAGGCCCGTGAACGCGAAATCCTGCCTTCGCAGGACGAGATCGACGCCTGCCGTGCCCTGACGGGCTACGAACGCATTGATCTCCACAAGGGCACGGTGCACCTGAGGAAGGCTGGCATGAAACTGGGATTCGGCGCGATCGGCAAGGGGTTCGCAGCGGACCGGGTGGCGGCCTATCTGCAATCGAAGGGACTGTCGGACTATATCATCGACGCGGGTGGCGATCTGCTCGTCAAGGGTAGCCGCGGCGACCGGGCCTGGAGTCTGGCGGTGCGCCACCCGCGCGGAGAGGAGTTTCTCGCCCGTTTGGAGAGCGATGATTGTGCGATCGCGACCTCCGGTGATTATGAACGTTTCACCGTCATCGATGGCCAGCGCTACTCCCACATTCTGGATCTACGCAGCGGCCGACCGGCAAGGGATCTCACCAGCGTGACGGTGATTGCAAAGTCCGCCGCGGACGCCGACGCTCTGGCCACCGCACTCTTTGTCATGTCCGTCCCGCAGGGGCTGGTCTTCGTCGAATCGCACCCGGAGGTGGAGGCGATTCTGGTAGATATCAATGGAGAGGTCTCCTTGTCAAAGGGCCTCCGCTTGCAGGGAGATCGTCTGAATTTGGAATGGTGATGAAACGGGAAACAAAGCAAGCGGGGCACCGCAGGATCAATCTCCTGAAGATGGGGCTTGTCCTCTCGATCGGGTTGGCGGTGGTCATGATCAAGCTGCTTGCCCACCCTCGCGGGGATGCGCCACCGAACCAACCGCCTGCGGAACTCGCCGGAGGCTCGAGATACGAACGATTCTGCATCGACATTGTCCCGGTGCTGGAGCGGCGGTGCAGCAGTTGCCACGGTGTGCTGCAGGAGGACTTCGGGGAGAGGAGCGACCCGATCGACTCCCAGGACCTGTTGCGATGGCCGGTGGACGCGGGCGGACGGATCAAGTCACAACGCCGGCTTCGCCAAACCTACGACCTCGTCACGGCCCGACAAGACGAAGCGGCAGCGTCCACAGCCTTCATCGACTTTGTCTCCGATCCGGTGGCCAGCCCGTTCCTGCGGGCTCCTCTGGCCGCCGGTTTCTCCGCATCAAGCCATCCAGAGATTTTCTCATCACCCGAGGACCCTGACTACCGGGCGCTTTTCCTCTGGATCGAGGAGGAGATTGAGGCCGGTCAGGTGGAAAAGCTGACCTTGAGCGGTGAAGCGGAGTTGTTCTTCGCCGAAAAAGTGACGCCGATCCTGGTTCGGAAAACCTGTTTCGGCTGCCACGGACCACTGGCGTTCAACGATCTGAAACTGGACCCGGGAATCCCCGCCCATGACGGGCGTTTCACTCCGCGCATCCACAAGAACAACCGGAAGGCCATGCTAGGCACGGTGACAAGGATGGTGCATCTGTCCGGAGACGTCCGGAGGTCGAAGCAGTTGCTGAAAAATATTCCGGTGGAAGAGGGGGGAATCGTTCACAAGGGTGGAAACCAGTTCTTCAAGAAGGATGATCCCGATTATCGCGTTCTGTTGGAGTGGCTGGAACTTGAGGCGGCGGAGGCAAAGCAGCGTAGTGCTGCGGAACTCGGGGAGTTGAAGGGACTCGTCTTTGTGCGCCGCCCGAAAGACAGCCCGGAACGGTTTTTCGAGGATACGGGGTTTATTCCGGGCGGGGACCTGTTCATGTTGAAGGATGACCGGGAGACCAACCTGACTGCCTCACTGCACCCGGCTGGTCCCGCTGATGTCCGCATGCCGGCGGTTAGTTATGACGCCCGCCATGTTGCCTTTGCAATGCGACGCTCGGAAGAGGAACCATTCAACATATGGGAGGTCGAACTGGACAGTGGCCAGGCCCGTCAGTTGACCTTCTCGCAAGACCCGCGGGCGCATTTTCTGGATCCGCTCTACGTGCCCGATCCGGATGATGTCAAAGGGGACGATCTGAAACGAGTCTGCCTGGTGGCGGTTTCCAACCTTGCCGGTGAATGGTGCGAGTCGAGTCCCGGACATCTTCTGGGTGAAGCCGAAAGAGGGACGACCCAGTCCATCGTCGATACCGACCTGACAGAGGTTGCCGGACGTTTCAATGGAGGGACGCTGCAGGTTGTCCGGGGGACCAATCACGGCGAAACGCGCACGATCACGCGGCACGAATCCGGTGAGTTGTTCGTTGATGAGCCATTTCCTGAACCGTGCGACTCAAGCACGCACTATACGATTCGGACGGAGCCGCGTTTCACTCCCAAGTTTGATGCTTACTGCATGCGTCGCGCCCCGCTTGGGGCGGAGAAGACGACCTTCGATGAAAGCCTGAAGCGCATGACTTATTCAGCCAGTCAGGTCCGGCGTCCGACGATGCGGTCATCGGGAGAGATCATGTTCACGAGCCTGCGCAGCGGGTGGCAATCCGGCAGGCCGTTCTTCAACGGGGCGGTCTTTCGAACCCATGTCGACGGCTCAAATTTTCACACCCACGGAGGGAACCGGTCCGCAGTTCCGATCCATGCCGACAGCCGGGAAATGCCAAACGGTCTGGAGATCCGGATCGGCCGCGATGCCGATTCGTATTGGGGCGGCATGCCGATGCTGTCGGACCATCAGTTCGGGCCGACCATCGAAGACAACAATCCGCTGGACGACCTAGATCATCCCTATGCCGGTGGAGATCCAGCACCCGCGATGTTCAAGTTTGTGCCAGGTTGGATCGGTCTGGATGAAGACGTGACCTGCCGCGGTTGGTCGCCCGGAGGAGTGTATCGCGATCCATACCCGATGCCGGACGGAAGTATCCTCGTTTCCTATGCGCAGGGCCCGCTGGACCTGCATGACCCCGCCGCCGCACCCGACTTTAACATCGTCCGATTACGACCCGATCCCGCCTTTCAATCTCCCGATGGATTCAAGGCAGGTTCGCAGAAACGGGAGCTGGTGGTGGCAGGTCACGATGCGGAACTGTGGCCGCGACCGGTGGCGGCGCGGCTGAAGGAGCCGGTGAAGAAGAAGCTGAAGTTGGAGGCCGATCTGTTTGGTAAGCCCGAGCGGATCCGGACCTTCACCGGATACCGAAAGGAAACGCCCGCCCTTGTCCAGATCTACGACATGATCTTGCTGGACACGTTTTTCGAGCAGTCCACTCCTACGGGGGTCCGGCACCTGGCATCACCGGTCTGCCCGAGTTGCAATGACGTCACGCCGGATCTGGCACAGCTTCGGTCCGTGCGCATCATTGCCACCGAGCCGCAGCGGGAGGACGACCGCGGGGAACCGCGTCGGGTCATGATCGGTGAGGCCCCGTTGGAGGCCGACGGATCCTTTGCGATGCAGGTGCCTTCCGGCATGAGTTTCGACATCCAGTCGCTAAACGGATTGGGGATGGCCTTGCGCTCGCCGAACCGCTGGCTGTATTGCCATCCGGGCGAGAAACACGGCTTGTCGATCCCACGTCCGCTCTACGCGCAGACCTGCAGCGGGTGCCACGGCGGACTCACGGGCAAGAGCGAAGACACCTTGCGCCGGCCGGATGCCATTAGCTCGGCCTCACGGACACAAGCGATCTGGGACCTGCACGGGCATCAAAAACGAAACCCTGCCAACTTCGGGAAATCGAACGAAGCGATGGTCAAGGTGATCAGCTATGAACAAGACATTCTTCCCATCGTGCAGGCGAAATGCGTGGACTGCCATGCTGGCGCAACCCCTGCGGCCGAGTTCGATCTCACGGGCACGGACGGCTACCGCGCGCTTATGCAGCACGTCGACCAGCGTGGGAAACTGGCCATCAGAAGCTACCTGACGGAGAAACTCCTCGGGCGTGAACTGGCGGCCACACGTCCATTGACGGGCGATGTGCCACACCCTTCGTCCGGGCAACTGACACACGAAGAACTGCTCATGTTTATCCGCTGGATCGACCTGGGCGCACGCAAGAAATAACGCAGCTGAAGGCAATCATGAATAAATTCGCTCCGATTCTCATCATCATCCCTTCGACTCTCGTGGTCATGGTGCTCGCCAATCTTGGGGAGGAGGAGCGCGACGCCCCCACCTACCATGACACCGGCGTGCGTTCTAATGATTGTGCGTCTTGTCACGAGGGATCGGTTCCCAACAATCACACCGTGGCGTTTCTCGAGGAGTCGCACGGTTGTGTGGCGCGAACCCACCGTGAGAGCTGCATGACTTGCCATGCGCAGAAACAGTGCGCGGACTGCCATGACAATGAACAGCCGTCCTGGCACAACATGTTGCTGTGCACTCCGGCGGGAGGGGAGAGACAGCGCAACGAGCACATGCGCATTGCGAATCAGCACCGGGGATCCTGCATGGAGTGCCACAGCAGCAACTTTCAAATCCAATGTTCGACCTGCCATACCATGGACGAATGGAAGCCATGATCATCCAGCCGCGAAAGACCGAAGCCGAATCGACCATTCGTCGGATCAAAGCACCGCCGATGGTGAGGCTTTCCTGCGAGGGCATGGTGGTTTCGTTCCGGTCCGGTGACCCTGTCGAGGCGGGTGATTTGCTGGCGCGCTCCCCGGAGGACGCGTCGCGTCAAAGGCGGCTGCACTCTCCCCTCACCGGAACGGTCCGGGTTGAGGACGGCCGGACCATCATCGTGGAGGGCGATTGGCCCACCCCTTTACAAACCGGAAAGCCCTGTGATCCCGGGCAGTGGGAGGCCGACGAGATTCTCAATCGTGCACTCGAATCCGGACTGCTGGGCATGGGTGGCGGCATGTTCCCTACCTATCTGAAACTGGGAAGCGGCAAGCCGATCGAACACGTGATTGTCAATGCCTGTGAAGGCGAACCCTACTTGTGCTGCGACCACCGCGTGCTGGCGGAGCACCGCGAGGAAGTGGAATGCGGCATGCGCCTGGCGATGCGGGCAACCGGTGCCACCAAGGGCCACATCATCAGTGAGGAGGAGGACTACCTTGCGGGCTACGAACGATTCCTGATCGAAGCCACGCTCGGGCGAAACGTGCCGCCGGGCCATTCTCCCTTGGACGTCGGAGTGATGGTGATCAATGTCCAAACTGCCCGGGCCCTGCATCAGGCGGTGTGCGACAACCGGCCGCTGACAGAGCGTGTCCTGACTGTGGCGGGTGATGCGATGGGGCAAACGGGCAATTTCCTGGCTCCCCTCGGGACGACCGTCGCGCACATCCTGGAGATGTGCGATCATGATGCGGGACGAACGGAACGCCTGATCGTCGGCGGGCCCATGATGGGGCATGTGGCCGAGGCCGACAGTGTCGTGAAGGCGGGCATGGGCGGCATTCTGGCCCTGAGCAAGAAGGAAGCGAGGCGGGCTGTCGAGAGCGCCTGCATTCGTTGCGCACGTTGCATCGACGGCTGCCCGGTGGGATTGCCGGTAACGGAGCTGATCCAGGAACCGGCCTCCGAAGCCGTGCTTCGCTGCATCGAATGCGGAATCTGCCAGTATGTCTGTCCGGCGGGAATCAGTCTTGTCCCGCGGCTTCGGGCTGCGAAAACCAGTTATCGAATCAGTCATCACCCATGAAAGTGAAAATCGACCGAATATCCGTTCTGCTCCTTGCGGCTGCTGTCGTGCTTGGTCTGGCGTTGGAGCGGCAAAACGGGCACCGCGTGCAGGCCCGCCAATGGATCGGCCCGTCGTTGCAGATCGTTCCGCTGAAGGGTCCCCCCGCCTTTCGGTCCAACAACCAGGCCGTCCTGTTCTTCGAAACGAAAGGAGTGCAGGGGCCGCTTCACGGGGCGGTTGTCATCACCGGCGAGAAAATCGAGAACGTTTTCGTCACGGTCTCGAGTGAAGGCATCGATCGGCGGGCCTTGCATGACGACCGTGACTTTCTGCAATCCTTCTCGGGTAAGGCGGCCCGCTCTCCACTAGTGGTCGATGCCATCAGCGGCGCGACGATTTCAAGCCAGTTGGTGATCAATGCCGTCAGCGAGCGACTTCAACAATGGGAACACCATATCAAAAATGATGAACGTAACGGCAGATTCTGAGAGCGTGGCGGTTCCGCTCTGGCCTATCACGCCGCGCATCGTGATGGCGGCGTTCCTACCCGTCTATGTCGGGATCGGAATGGAATCGCTGCCCGGTCGGCACGACCTTCTGGGGGGAGTGGATGTCGTGATGGTTTGGGCGGTCGCGCTGGTGATCGGGAGCCTCATCGCGCGAGGAAACCTGCTGCGGTGGTTTGGCTTTTCCTGGATCGTGTCCCTGCTGTTTCCCGCCATGCCGATGCTATTGTTGATGGCTGGCGGCGCACTGGTCAACCACTGGCGGGACTGCCTGCTGGCCGCCCTTCTGGGATGCCTGAGTTTCCTTCTTGTCGGCCTTTTGCCGGTGCACCCGAACGGCGTGATGTTGATCGCCTGCGGCATCCTTCTGACCCTAACCATGAAGCGATCATGACAGGATTTGATGCAACCTTTCTGGCCCTAGCCTGCGGTTTCTTCGTGAAGACGGACAAGCACCGGGCGCTCACCGCCCTGACACCGCTGGCCGTGTTTCTGATTCAGCTCCTGCCGGAGGGCATGATTCAACAGCCCCTGATCGTTGCGGCGGTGATCGTCCTGTCACGATCCCGATTGGCGGCTGGGGCGGTTCTGGCCCTACCCACCTACGGCTCGGTCTTCGATGCGGCGACGGTGACCATCCTGTGGTGGACGCTCTCCGAATTCATGGACCTGCTCGGGACTGGACCGGGGCGGGCCATCCTTGCCGGGGCGGATGCAACTTCTCCGCCGGGCCGGAGCAACACCCATGCGGCGAAAGCCGTGCCCGCGCCCGGAGAGATTCAAGGCCAGGACGAACTGAGGAATCTGCCACGCAAAGTCATGATCGCAGGAGTCTTGCATCTAATCCTTTACCCCCTGTCCTTGTTATGAAGCGTGG
>CAZSZE010000124.1:0-10278 GCA_964610645.1 uncultured Enterobacterales bacterium
TTTGCAGGTGCCTGTCTGGGAACTGCGTTCGCGGTGGTTGTGCCTGCCCAGTTCGCGGGCAAGACAGAAAGCCGGGAGGTGAGGACGATCGTGGCTGTGGGGGTACTGCTGGCGGCCCTTGAGCTGGCCTGGCCCGACCCGGCAATGATCGTTCCAGTGGGCAGGGCCAACCATGTGCTGGTTGCTGTCGTGATGGTTGCTTCAGTCTGGTACCTGGTTCGTGCCTCCCGGGAGGGACAATGGCAGGCGTCGGCGGCGCTTGGGTTGGCGGCGGTGGGGGTTTTGGGTGCGATCGGGGAAATTCTCGCGCAGAGAGGCGCGGTGAACTTCAACCTGGTCATTGTCCCGACCCTGGCGGTGTTTGTTCTGGGTATGAGTGTTGTGCTCATCCGGGGCCGCATGGACTTCTCCGACCGGTATGCACAAGTTGTGGCCTCTGCCCGGGATGGGATTGTCCTGGTCTCGCCGGACGGCCGGGTGTTGGAAGCAAATCCAGCGCTTGTCTCGCTTCTGGGCGAGGGCGAGGGCCACTTGTTGGGTGATCTGGTAGATCCCGAAGAACGGGTCGGAGTAGAAGCGTATGTGGCGGAGGGTGAGAGCGGTCGACTCCTGGAGTTTCGTCTTTCGGCGGAGGGTCCCCGCTGATCAACGCGGCAGATGCGATGGCAGAAGACGGGGGCGCGATCCATGTCGAGGTGAAGTGCCTTTCCCAGGAAGCTTCCGTTCGAATTGTCGTGGAGGATGAGGGGCCTGGAATCGACGACACTCTCCGAGGCCAGATCTTCGAGCCTTTTTTCACAACCAAGGACATCGGCAAGGGAACCGGCATCGGTTTGAGTGTGGCCGACCGGGTGGTCCATGAACACGGTGGCACCTTGGCACTTCTCGAAAAGGTGGAGGGACGGGGGGCCCGGTTTGAGGTTCTCCTGCCCGTGTCTGGGATTGCCCCGGCGGAGATCCAGGAGGCGGTCCCCGGAATCCCACGGATATTGGCTGTGGATGACAACCCCCTCATCCTGGAGTCCATCGGGGTCAAGTTGCGTGCCCGGGGGATGGATGTCGTGGCTTGTCCAGATGCTGAGACGGCTTTGGCTGCGTTTGAAGAGGGGCTCTTCGATACGCTGGTCACGGACCACATGCTTCCCGGAATGGACGGCCTCGAGTTGGCTGGCATCCTGTGTGCTCGAGATGCAAGGCTCCATGTGCTTGTCATCAGCGGCAACTTGCGAGGGGGAGAGGCCCGCTTTGAACCGGGCTGGCAGTATCTCGCAAAGCCCTTCACAACCGACCAGCTCGTTCAGGCATTGAACCGGGTGCGGATGGGAGAGAGGACCGGGGCCCCGCCGGGTGGGCTAGCCCGCCGCTGATTCCGGGGCAGCCCGTAGTGGCAGGGTCAATTGGAACACGGATCCCTTGCCTTCATCGCTGGTCACCTGCAGGGTGCCGTGCATCCGTTCGGCCAGGGCGCGAGAGATGCTGAGCCCCAGGCCCGCACCGCTCGGATGCCCTTTCAGAGGCGTCTCCGCCTGGTGAAACCGGTCGAAGATGACCGTCAGTTGGTCTGGCGGAACGCCGGCGCCCGTGTCCTCCACCAGGAAGAGGGCTTGAAGGGTGTTTTCGCCAGCTTCACCAGACGCCCTGAGGCGCACTTCTCCCTCCGCGGTGTACTTGATGGCGTTGTCCACGAGGTTGTTCAGGATCTGCCGAATCCGCGTGACGTCTCCCTGCACAAGGGGGAAGGGCAGGTCGGCTTCAACGACCAGTGAGAGCCCCTTTCCAATCGCCGCGGCAGAGTGCGTGTGTTCAATCTGAAGAACCAGGGAGTTCAGGTCAAATGTCTCTTCTTGAATGGTGAGCGTACCCGCATCGAGCCGCGCGAAGTCCAGAATGTCCGTCACCAGGCGGTGGAGGGTGTAGGCTGCCTGGCGCGCCCGCAGGGCGTGCTGCAGGTGCGTGCCTTGGATGCCGGAGCGAATCTGTAGATCGAGGCTGCCGATGATGGTGGTGAGGGGTGTCCGCAGCTCGTGGCTCATGTTGGCCATGAAGTCTTTCTTGGCCTCGTTGGCCGCCTCGGCTGCGTTTCGTGCCAAGGCAGAGGCCTCGAGCTCCTCTCCAAGCATGGCCAGCCCCGCTGCAATCGCATCCAGGTGTCCCTGGCCTTCAATCGACGGCGCTGCTGTGAAATTCAGGTTGGCCATGGCGATGATGGAGTCCGTCAGCTGCAGAATGCGCTCGTCCCAGCGGAGTCGTTCCTCCACATGGAATTCCAGGGCATCCGCCAGCTGCAGGAGTCTTGCCTTCTCCACGGGAGAGGTCTTGGCCGCCACGGCACGAAGACGCTCCTGGATGGAGCCAAGATCCAGGGGAAACAGGTGGTTCATTTGTTCCTTTCAGCCAGCCAGGAAAGGGCGGATTCCGTGTTGCTGAACATTCGAAAGGGGTAGGGCGGCTTGTTCATTCGAGAGAAGAAGTTTCCAAGCATTCTATGAAAGGGAGAGGCCGTCACCATGGCCATGGCCAGGCCCATGCGTGCGTGGCCGCCATCCAATGAAACGTAGTACTGTCGTGCAGCCCTGTCGGCGCCTGATGTGACGGCGGTGATGTCCGCCAGTACCGGGCAAGGTGTTCCATCCGCAAACTGGTCCAGGGCCTGAATCACCTGGCGGGCCTCGTCAATTCCGTGGGCACTCTCGGGTTTGAACACCATGTGCACCACGCGCGTGGAATCCATCCAGATTCGTGCAATGGGCAGGTCGAAAACGGGGGTGTCGGCAGGTTCCGTCTTCACTTGAGCCAGTCCTTGTGCACCGTGGGTGGCCATCGGGACACGGGACATCTGGCGATTCTAACCTGAAATCCACACAGGCGGTGAAACAGCGATGCCCCAGGGTAGACCTGAAGCCATTGTTCGGGCTATCCCCTTGTCCATGGCCACCCGCCAGCCCGCACCCCAATCACTGGCTCCCCTGCCAACTATTCCACCGCCCACCTGGGTCAACCTGGAGAGCACCCTGGGCTGCAACCTGGGCTGCGTGATGTGTGGTTCGCACATCTCCGGGGCCACCCAGGGCCGGGGGGTCATGGACGATGTCCTCCTTGCCAAGGTGGAGGAGGAGATTCTCCCGGGAGCCCGGGATCTCTCGCTGACCATCGCGGGGGAGCCCTTCATGACCCCCAAGCTTACGACCTTCGTGGACCTGGCCGAGCGCACGAGTTCCGCGCTCCAGCTCAACACAAACGCCACCTTGATCACCGACTCGCTATTGGTGCGGCGGGTCCTGAAGCAGGCATCGTTGATCAAGTTCTCTGTCGATGGTGCCCACCCAGAGACCTACGAGGCCATTCGGGTCGGCGCGGATTTTCAAGGGGTGATGAACAACATTCGGAGGGTGGTGCGGGTCCGAGCCGAGCTGGCGCCGGAAGAGCGGCCACGGCTCGTGATGTGCATGGTGCTCATGCGCCGAAACGTGGACGAGCTGGTGGACATGGTGGATCTCGCCCACGACCTCGGGTTGGATGGCCTGGAAGTCGCCCACATGACGGTCTTGAGCGATGCGTTGGATGGGGAGTCCTTGCGGCACGACCCGGACCTTGCGGACAGGGCCGTCGACAGCGCGCGGAAGCGTGCGGATGCCCTGGAATTCTCCCTGGCGCTGCCTCCGAGAATGGATGGCACGCGGTTGCAGCCTGGAATTCGGTCCCGCCTGAAGGGCTGGGCCCAGGCGGCGAAACAACTCAACGGAAACCAGTTGAAGCGGGGGTTCGTGGCTGCCCGAAACCGTGTCCAGATCGCTCGGTGGGAAAAGGCGGCTGGCGGCACAGTGCCCTGTCGCTTCCTCCGCAGCGGCACCTTTGTGACCATTGGCGGAGACGTGAACCCGTGCCCGATGCCGGGAAGGCCAGTGGCTGGAAACCTCCTGCAGTCCTCCTTTGCAGAGATCTGGAATGGGGAGGTGCTCACGGCGATGCGGCGTGGCTTTATCGAGGGTACTCCCATGGAATGCTGCGCCCATTGCAGCCAGAATCCCGTGGGCTACATCCCCTCGGATGAAGCCACGGTGAGGCCACCGGATCCTTCCCTTCCCGAGTGGTTCGGCGGACCCAGGCAGAGTTCAGTCTGAGCACGGTCACTCTGAGAGCAGTGTCCACGGGGCTTGGGTGCGGTGCGGACCGAGAGCACGGCACGATCCAGGTCAGTGGTCATGATTCCCAGGACCACTGTGGCGGGATCGAGGTTGGAGAGGCGTCCCTCGGCAGCCATCACCATCTGGTCTACGCCGTAGCCTCCCTCCTTGGAACGCTACCATTTGAGTCCTTACCCGGTATCCTACCCAGGTGATCTGCCTGTTCCTACTTGGCCTTCAGGCCCTGGCTGCCGAGCCTGTCGCGGAATTGCCGTTTCCCCGGAGTGCTTCCCCCTGGGGGGTGGGAATCGAGTGTACGTTGGGGGCGCGACAGATGCCTTATCGGGAGATGGCTGGCGATTGGACCACGCGATTGGACTGGTTCGCCTTGGAACTTCGCGGCCCGTTTCCGATGGCCCTTCCCGTGCCTCACCAGCCACAGCGCCTGGATGTGCAGGTTGACTGGCTGCAGACCTACTTTCTGGCCGCGGGAACGACGCGCCCGAGGCTGCCGGTCACGGCCTATGCCACGTGGCTTCGGCCCTCCTGGCGTCGGCGGGACATGGCGGTTTCCACTGGCGTCTACCTGGAGCTGGGGCTGGATCGCTTTGTGGTGGAAGAGCAGCTACGCAAGAGACCCGGAGGCACGGCAGCAGCGGCGGTGCGGCTGGGCTGGGAACGACCCCGTCTCTGGTGGGATGTGACCACGGTGGGGTTCTACATTCGGGCGGCCACGGGCTTCAGCATGGGAAGCGACCCCAACCAGCTGGCGCTTACCTGGTACCACCGCCTCGGGTTGGAGCGCAGCTGGGTCTGGGGCCGACGCGTCCAGGTGCGGCCATGAGGTGGCCAGGGCTGGGATTCTTGTTTCTTCTGGGCTGTGTCGCAGAACCAGGGGGAGGAGAGCCGGGTCCCGAGGTCTTCAGCGAGCCAGTGGCGCACGATGACGACAGCTGGTTCTTTTCGTCTGACCGCATCTATCGAATCGACCTGGAGATCGGTGAGTCCTCCATGGAGGTTCTGCGGTCAGACCGGAGGTTTTCCTATCCGAGAAACAAGGCACGGGCGGCTGCAGTGATTGATGGCGAGGAGGTGGGAGAAGTTGGGGTGCGCCTGCGAGGGGGTCTGGGGTCCTTTCAGCGCATCGACAACAAGCCCAAGCTGGAGATTGACTTCAACGAGTTCAGCGGAGAACGCTTCCATGGCCTGGAGTCCCTCTCTCTGAACAACTTTGCAGAGGACTGCACCGGAATGCGAGAGGCGCTTGCCTATGCAGCCTATGGCCTGCTGGAAGTGCCTACTTCTCGAACCGGATTCGCCCAGCTCTTTGTGAACGGCCTGGACTACGGACTCATGCTGGTGTTGGAGACCCAGGATGATCGATGGCTCAAGCGAAACTTCGAGGACGGGACCGGAAATTTCTACGATGGAAAATACGTCTTTGCCGGGTTCTTCCCGAAGATGGTGGACTTTGGCCGAGACCGAGACCATCTCTTCGACCTGGAGGAAGGTGTGGATGTCGGGTTCTCAGACATCACTGAGATCTCAGAGGGATCCACCCGGGCAGAGGAGCGAGGAAAGCTGGGGGACGCCTTTCGGGCCCGGGTCCACTGGGAGGAGCTCATGACCCTCTTGCGGGTGGAGCAGTTCATCGGCAACCAGGATGGCTATGCCGCTGGACCCAACAATTACCGGGTCTATTTCGAGCCGGGCGAGCCTTTGGTGCTGACACCCTGGGACGTGGATGCTTCCTTCCTGCTGGGAGGAATCTTCGCTGATACCAAGGAGGATGATCAGCAAGTCACCATTGATGCATCGAGATGGGAGGAGCCCGGTGGAATCCTGGCTTCGGTGTGCCTGGAGGATGAGGTATGCCGCTCTCTCTGGGAGGATCTGGGGCCGATCGTGGAGGAACGTCTGCTCGATGGCACCCTCTATGATCTGGGTGAGAACCTGGCGGAGTTGGTCCAGGAGGGTCGAAACCAGGATCCGAGGGCCAGCTGCACCCAGGAGGCCAATGCAGAGCGAGAGGTCATCCTGGACTACCTGGCGACAGGGGATGCAGCCGTACCTGGCTCCCTCCCGGATTCCTGGGGAGATCTCGAGAAGTGTGCTTCTGTGACCGGGTCACCGACAGGCACGAGCGGAGTGCTTGCTCTCTGTCTGTTGGTGGGCGTGAGACGGCGTCGCAGCGAAGTCAGCGGTGGTAGGGAAGTGCCGAGTGGTGAAGCTGGATCTTGAGGCTTCCGTCCGCGCCTCGAAGATAGACAAAGGAGAAATCGGCTTTCAGCTCCGAGCCGTCCGCTCGGCCGAAGAAGTAGTTGCCCATGGCGATGCCGGTCTCTCCCTGGCACACGATCCCGGCATTTGAAAACCGCACAGAAGTCCAGGGCTCCAAGGCGAATCCCCTGTCCTCATCGAAGTGGGGGTTGTTGCCCACAAAATAGGAGACCGCTCCCTGAAGAGTGCGCCGGAACTCCTGCTCGGAGGCCTTGGTGGGACAGAAGAGGAGGTTCCCGTCCTCGACCTGGTAGTGGGACGACACCAGGGCTGTGGCCTTTGCGTGGGCCTCCTCCCAGGTTCCACAGGCTCCGACTTCCACAACTCCCTGGCCCCAGCTTGCCTGGGCCGCCTCGACTTCATGGGCTTCAATCATTTGAATCTCCTTCTTCCGATGCTGCAGCTTCCTTTCTACGGGAGATCTCGGCCAGGATCAGCCGCAGCTCCCGTCCGACCTGCCCCGAAATGGAGCGGTTCTCCTGGGCCCGTCGAATCAGGTAGGGCACCACCTCCCGGACCGGGCCGTAGGGCACATATTTTGATGCATTAAAGCCAGCCCGGGCCAGGTTGAATGTGATGTGGTCGCTCATGCCGTGCAGTTGGGCGAAGTGGATGTGGGGATGGTGCAGGTCCACGCCCTGGGCATGGGCTGTCTCCACCAACACCCGGCAGCTCTCCTCGTTGTGGGTGGCTGCACAGAATGCGATCTCCTCCACGTGCTGGACGCAGTAGACCAGGGCTGCATTGAAGTCTCGATCCACGACCTCCTTTGTCTCGTGGATGGGGGAGGGGACCTCCAGTGCCTCGGCGCGATCCCGCTCCTTTTCCATGTAGGCACCGCGCACCAGCTTGACGCCCAGCAAGTAGCCCTGGGCGCGGGCCCGCAGATGGGAGGTCCGCAGGAACGCCATCCGATCGTGTCGATACAACTGCACCGTGGTGAACACCGACGGTTTTTCCCGGTTCCAGCGCTCCATCAGGCCCTCCACGAGGGAGTCGATGGCCTCCTGAATCCAGCTTTCCTCGGCGTCTACATACACGGCCACATCCGAGGCTGCCGCGGCAGAACAAATCTCCTCAAGCCTCTGCTCGAGACGGTCCAGGGCGGCCTTCTCCTCTGTGTCGAGGGACTGCCCGTCGTTGAGCTTCTCCAGGAGCGAATACGGTGCGTACCCGGTGACCTTGCAGCTGACATAGGGCACCGAGGCGTTCTCATGGGCATAGGCAATGGCCCGCAGCTGCTCCTCCAGATTCCGATCAAACTCCTCCTGGGTCTCCTTGGCCTCGACTCCGTAGTCCAGGATGGTGCTGACCCCATGCCCGGACAGGGCGGTCACCAGAGGTTCGGTTTCGGCCAGGTCCTCGCCGCCGCAGAAGTGCTCGTAAACGGTCATCTTCAGGAGCGACTGCACCGGGAGGCCGATCTGCAGGGCCAGCTGGGTGATGTGGGCACCGATGTCCACGATGGTGCTGTTGCTCATGATGCGAAAGAGCCAGGCGGACTTCTGCAGCTCGGGGTCATCCTTGCCGGCAAATGCCACTGCGGTGTCATCAAAGGAGACAGGGGACATGGGCGCCTCGGAGAGGGGATTCCTGTGGATCTATCACGGGGCTCGGGCGGGACGTTTGAAGACGGCTCGGATTCCACCAATGACACCGACTGCCACTGGCGCAATTGCACCCTTGGCTCCCAGCCAGACTGGGGGGTCTCGGGGAACCCGGACGACGACCCGGCGCTGTTGCTGGATGACGTGACCGGCACCGGCCCGGAGGTCATCGGCATTCCGGCACCGGCGAACGGCACTTACACGGTGGCAGTGCACGACTACCCGGGTTCCAGCTTCGAGGACGACAACAATTCCACGCTGGAAGTGCTTGTAAACGGTGTGAATGCCTTTTCAGAGAACCGCACCATCAGAGGCGAAGACACCGTCCAACAATGGGCGGTGATCACCTGGTCGGGATCCAGTGCAACTGTGCAGTCTGTGAGCGGGGATCCGCCTTAGGCCCCCGAAATGGTCACGTACCCGGCCCCGTTGTTGGCTCCATCACTGTTGACCTGGTTGGAGCCGGCGTTGAACGAGCCGCCGCCACCCCCCGGTCCGTCGGGGCTGCCCCCGCCTGATCCGCCGGCGCCCCCGGAGTAGCCCCCGGCACCGCCGCCGCCGTCGCCACTGCCGTTGGCTCCGCCCCCAAAGCCACCTTTCGTGCAGCCCTCGGCACCATTCACAAAGGCCCGTCCGTTGCAGTAGCCACCGCTGCCGTTGTCGCCATCGCCCAAGAAGCCGGCACCGGCTCCCTGGCCATACTGGTTGGGATCATTTGAGCCTCCGTTTCCATTGCACCCACCGGGGTTGGTCCCACCGCCGTGTCTGGGTGCATCCTGGCCGCAGGACCCGGTGACCCCGTTCTTGTAGGTGGCCATGGCCCCTGCGTTGTCATCGTTTTCCGCGCCGCCGCCGCCGCCTCCAGCTGCGAGGAGGGGAGAGCCTGCACCTTGTACGACAACAAAGGAGCCGCCACCGCCTCCAGCATCGTTGCCGCCATCGATCCCGGACTGGCCGACGACAATTTCCAGCACCTGTCCCGCCGTCAAGGAAAACGTGCCTTCCATGGAGGCGCCATAGCCGCCGATGTAGCCGTGGTCGGTGTTGGTCCCGCCTTCAGCGCCAACCGCCGTGATGATGTAGTTACCGGTGGTGACCACGGTCCAGCGCTGGATGCCCCCGCCCACGCTCACGTCGCCATCGAGCGTGGTGCCCCCGTAGGCCGTGTTGCAGTCGCCCTGGGAAGGACCGCTCGGTCCTGTGGCCCCGCAGGTGGTGAAGTTCACCTCCTCGAGGATGCAGAAACCGGAGTTGGGATCCGAATCGTCGCAGTCGGTGGGGTTTCCCACGTACCCACCGGGCTGGGTGCAGGACTGGATGGAGCTGTCCGGGTCGCCGTAGCTGTCTCCGTCGGAGTCCAGGAACCACTCGGTGTCGGGATTGGCCAGGGCGTCCGTGTCATCGCAGTCCGTGCTGTCGCTGACATAGCCGCTGGGCTGGGTGCAGCTGGTGGTGCTGGCGTTTGCATCTCCGAACCCATCGGCATCGCTGTCTGCGTACCAGGGCGTGTCCGGGTTGATGAAGGCATCGGTGTCGTCACAGTCCGAGTCGTTGTCCGCGGTGCCAGTGGGTTGGGAACAGAGCTGTTCTGAGGATCCCGGGACGCCGTAGCCGTCGCCGTCGTCGTCGACGTACCAGACGGTCTGGGTGGAACCGTCCACGCCAGCGTCATCGTCATCGACCAGGCCGTTGCAGTCGTTGTCCACGCTGTCGCAGACCTCGTTGGCGTTTGGATGGGCATTTCCGTCCGTGTCGTCGCAGTCCGTTTCGTTGCTCACATAGGCTGTGGGCATGATGCAGCTGGTGGTGCTGGCATTGGCTGCACCGTAGCCGTCCCCGTCTGAGTCGGCGTACCAGGTGGCAGCATCGATCGCATCGTCCTCGTCGATGTTCCCATCGCAGTCGTTGTCGATGGAGTCGCAGTACTCGATGGCCGCCGGGGAGGTGGCGGAATTGAAGTCGTCACAGTCGCCGCCAAGCGCCGAGGTGCCCCCGGGCTGGCTGCAGGAAGCGACTGCACTGGAGGAGTCGCCATAGCCGTCGCCATCGCTGTCGGTGTACCAGGTGCTGGCGTTGATGGCGCTGTCCTCGTCCACCGTCCCATCGCAGTTGTTGTCTGCCCCATCGCAGATTTCATAGGACCCGGGGTGAATCGAGGGGTCGCTGTCATCGCAGTCATCCCCGTTGCTGGAGTACCCGGGGGGGAGGGAGCAGGCATCGGTGCTGCTGCCGGCATCCCCATAGCCATCGCCGTCCGCATCCGCGTA
>CAZSZE010000125.1:0-10041 GCA_964610645.1 uncultured Enterobacterales bacterium
ACCACGGCCTGCAGCGCCACCTCCGGGACTGTCACCACCGGCGGAGATTGCGACGACACGGACTCAAACACCTACCCGTCAGCCTCGGAGTTGTGCGACAACATCGACAACGACTGCAACGGGTCCGTCGACGACAATGTGACCATCGTGACCTGGTACGCGGATGTCGATGGGGACGGCTTTGGCGATGCAAACGCCACCCAGGACAGCTGCAACCAGCCGGGGAACTACGAGGCCAACAGCACCGACTGCGACGACACGGATTCCGGCATCAGTCCGGATGCCACCGAGGTCTGCGATGGCGTGGACAACGATTGTGATGGCGACGTGGACGAGGATTCAGCCACGGGAATGACCACCTGGTACATCGATGACGATGGCGATGGCTACGGGACCACCACCAGCACCAGCCAGGCCTGTGATGAGCCCAGCGGGTACGCCGCCACGGACGACGACTGTGACGACAGCGATTCCGCCACCTACCCGGGTGCGCCGGAGATCTGCGACGGCATCGACAACGACTGCAACGGCACCGCCGATGACAACACCACCCCCGTGGACTGGTACCAGGATTCAGATGGAGACGGGTGGGGCAACAGCAACGTGACGGTCAGCTCCTGCCTGCAGCCCAGTGGCTACGTCTACGAGGGCGGGGACTGTGATGAGACCGATGCCGCCATCTCCCCGGATGCAGACGAGCTGTGCGATGGGGTCGACAACAACTGTGATGGGGATGTGGACGAGGACGGCGCCACCGATGCCACCACCTACTACTCGGACGCGGACGGCGACGGGTTTGGCGATGCGGACGCCGCCGTGGCCTCCTGCTCCCAACCCACGGATGCAGTGGCAGATGACAGCGACTGCGACGACACCGACGCCGGCATCAACGCCGATGCGGTGGAGGCCTGCGACACGGTGGACAACGACTGCGACGGAGACGTGGACGAGGACGATGCCTCCGATGCTTCTACCTGGTACCCGGATGTAGATGGCGACTCGTACGGAGACGGCAACTCCAGCACTGCCGCTTGCGACCAACCCTCGGGCTACATCGCCGTGGGAGGGGACTGTGATGACACCGATGCCACCGTGTCTCCGGGTGCCACGGAAAGCTGCAATGGGGCGGACGACAACTGCGATGGCGACATCGACGAGGGCAGCCCCTCCGACGGCACGATGTACTACGCCGACGCCGACGCAGACGGGTATGGCGATGCGAGCCTGACCGAGGTGGCTTGCACGCTGCCCAGCGGGCACGTGGCCGACGACTCCGAATGCGACGACAACGATGCCAACACCTACCCGGGTGCCACGGAGATCTGCGACGGCATCGACAACAACTGCAACAGCGTCATCGACGATGGCACCTCGGCGGTGGACTGGTTCCCGGATGGCGACGGCGACGGCTACGGCAACAGCTACGTGGCAGCCACGAGTGCCTGTGCACCCCCGTCGGGCATGGTGCAGGACGACTCGGACTGCAACGATGCCGATGCCACCATCCACCCGGGGGCCGAAGAGGTCTGCGACGCCCTGGACAATGACTGTGATGGCTCGACCGATGGAAACGACGCCACGGATGTGACGTCCTGGTACGAGGACTCGGACGGAGATGGCTACGGGGATGCCAGCGGCACCGCCAGCGATGCCTGCTTCCAGCCCTCCGGTTGGGTGGCAGACGACTCTGATTGCGACGACACGGACTCCTCTGTCAACCCCGATGGCAGCGAGGTCTGTGACAACGCGGACAATGACTGCAATGGCGTAGTGGATGGGGCGGACTCCGTGGATGCCCTCACCTGGTACGCGGACACGGATGGCGATGGATACGGCGACGAGTCCGGGACGGGCACGGCCAGTTGTTCCCAGCCCAGCGGCTACGTCGCGGACGACTCGGACTGCGATGACACGGACTCATCGGTCAGTCCCATTGGCACCGAGGTGTGCAACAACGTGGACGATGACTGCGACGGCACGGTGGATGGCAGCGATGCCGCCGATGTGAACACCTGGTACGCGGACAGCGACAGTGACAACTACGGGGACGGGACCGATGCCCAGGACCTCTGCTCCACCCCGACGGACCGGGCGCTGGTCTCCGGGGACTGCGACGACACGGATGCCACCATCAACCCCGATGCAGTGGAGGTCTGTGACAACGCGGACAATGACTGCGATGGGACCGTGGACGAGGACGACGCCAGCGACGCCCTTACCTGGTACGTCGATGCAGACGAGGACGACTACGGGGACTCCACCTCCACGACCACCGTGGCCTGTGATGCGCCGAACGCCACCTCCGCCGAAACCGGGGGGGACTGCGATGACAACGACGCCACGGTCTACCCGGGGGCCAGCGAGCTTTGTGATGGCGTCGACAACGACTGCAACGGGACCGTGGACGACAATGTCACTGTCGTGACCTGGTACCTGGACGCCGATGGCGATGGGGTAGGGGTGGCCACGGACTCCCAGTCCAGCTGCTCCGAGCCCAGCGGGTATGTGCTGGACTCCGGGGACTGCGACGACACGGATGCCACGGCCTATCCCGGCAACGTGGAGACCTGCGACGGCGTGGACAACGACTGTGATGGCAACGTGGACGGGGCAGACTCCACCGATGCCACCGGCTGGTATGCCGACACGGACTCCGACGGGTACGGCGACCCCAACAACGAGACCATCGCCTGCTCCCAGCCCAGTGGATCCCTCGCCGACAACTCGGACTGCGACGACTCGGACGCCCAGGTGAACCCGGGGGCCACCGAGGTCTGCGACGGCGTGGACAACGACTGCAACGGGACCGCCGATGGCTCCGATGCCACCGACCTCTCCACCTTCTACACGGACAACGACGGGGACGGATACG
This sequence comes from uncultured Enterobacterales bacterium, assembly GCA_964610645.1. Classification (GTDB taxonomy): domain Bacteria; phylum Myxococcota_A; class UBA796; order UBA796; family CAJQPC01; genus JAYZDK01. Next base: position 2,873 of record CAZSZE010000125.1, read on the forward strand.
GAGACGCGAGCGGCACCGGAACCCAGGCCTGCGATGCCACCGGCAGCCTCGTGGACGACAACACGGACTGCAACGACACCAACAGCGCGGTGAACCCGGACGCCACGGAAGAATGCGACAGCGTGGACAACGACTCCGATGCCTCGGATGCCTCCACCTGGTTTACAGATGCGGACGGGGACGGGGAGGGCTCCGACTCCGCTACGGGCACGGTGGCCTGCAACCAGCCGTCAGGCTCCGCGGACAACGCCGATGACTGCGATGACAGCGATGCCAGCGTGAGCACCTCCGCCACCGAGACCTGCAACGGCGTGGACGACAACTGCGACGGCGTCACCGACGAGGACACCGCCAGCGATGCCACCACCTGGTACGCGGACACAGACAACGACGGGTATGGCGACTCCGCCACAGCGGCCGCCAGCTGCAGCCAGGTCTCCGGCTACGTGGCGGACGATTCTGACTGCGACGACTCGGACTTCAGCTCCAACCCAGGGGCCACGGAGACCTGCGACGGCGTGGACAACGACTGCAACGGCGTCGTGGACAACGACACCAGCGCGGTGGACTGGTACACCGACAGCGATGGCGATGGCTTTGGAGATGCCAGCAGCACCCCGGTGAGCTCCTGCGCCCCGATCTCGGGCATGGCCTACATCGCCACGGATTGCGACGACAACGATGCGGGTGTGAACCCCAACGCCACGGAGCTCTGCGACCAGGTCGACAATGACTGTGATGGCACCGTGGATGGCTCCGGCGCCAGCGATGCCACCAGCTGGTACACGGACTCGGACCAAGACGGGTACGGAGCCTCCACCGCCACAGCGACGGTGTCCTGCTCCCAGCCCTCGGCCACGGCGGACAACAACGACGACTGCGACGACACGGATGCAGACATCAGCCCGGCTGCCGACGAAATCTGCGACAGCGTGGACAACGACTGCGACGGCGCCGTGGACGGCTCGGATTCAACGGACCTGGTCGCCTGGTACACGGACTCAGATGGCGATGGCTACGGAGATTCAGGCGCCACCGCCACGGAGAGCTGCAGCCAGCCCACAGGCACCGTGTCCAACGCCGATGACTGCAATGACTCGGATGCCAGCATCAGCCCGGATGCGTCGGAGGTCTGCGATCTCGTGGACAACGACTGCGATGACCTCGTGGATGGAAGCACCTCCACGGATGCCACGACCTTCTACGCAGATGGCGACAGCGACACCTATGGCGACCCGAATGCCGCCTTGGCCGCTTGCAGTCAGCCGACGGGGTACGTGACAGACGACTCGGACTGCGACGACACGGATGCCACCATCTCGCCGGTGGGCACCGAGGTCTGCGATTCCGCGGACAATGACTGCGATGGCACCGTCGATGAGAACGACGCCACCGATGCCAGCACCTGGTACGTGGACAGCGATGGGGACGGATACGGGGACACCACCGCAGCCACCCAGACCGCCTGTGACGAGCCCTCCGGCTACGTGGCGACGTCCGGCGACTGCGACGACACGGCTTCGGACACCTACCCGGGGGCCACGGAACGCTGCGACTCCATCGACAACGACTGCAACGGCACCGAGGACGACAACGTCACGACGGACACCTGGTACCGGGATGCAGACGGCGACGGGTACGGCCTCGACTCCGACTCCCAGTCGGCCTGCGCCCAGCCCAGCGGGTACGTGCTGACCTCCGGCGACTGCGACGACGGCTCCACCAGCATCAACCCCGACTCCTCCGAGGTCTGCGACTTTGTGGACAACGACTGCGATGGGACCGTGGATGGCGCAGCGTCGGTCGATGCCACCGTCTACTACGTGGATGCCGATGACGATGGATACGGCAGCTCCTACAACACCGAGACCGCCTGCGCCCAGCCCACCGGCACTACCACCCAGGGGGACGACTGCGACGACGATGAAGCCACAACCTACCCGGGGGCCACCGAATACTGCGATGGGGCGGACAACGACTGCAACGGCCTGACCGATGACGGCGCCACGGACGTGGCGACCTGGTACCCGGACACGGACTCCGATGCGTTTGGAAGCAACACGGACGCCGGCACCGAGGCCTGCGATGCCCCCACCGGGTACGTGGCCGACAACACCGACTGCGACGACAGCGATGCCGGTGCCTCGCCGTCCACCACGGAGATCTGCGACAACAAGGACAACGACTGCGACGGCACGGTGGATGAGGACGATGCAGCCAACACCAACACCTGGTACGCGGACGGCGACAGTGACGGTTTTGGCGATGCCGACACCTCCCAGACCACCTGCGATGTTCCCTCCGGGTACGTTGCGACCTCCTCGGACTGTGATGATGGAGATGCTTCGGTGAACCCGGATGCCACCGAGACCTGCAACTCCGTGGACGACAACTGCGATGGCGCCGTCGACGAAGACACCGCCAGCGATGCGGACACCTGGTACCTGGACAACGATGGCGACGGATACGGGAACTCCGGATTGAGCACCGCAAGCTGCGACAAGCCCTCCGGCTACGTGTCGGATTCCACGGACTGCGATGACTCGGCTTTCGGAACCAACCCGGGGGCCACGGAGATCTGTGACTCCATCGACAACGACTGCAACGGCAGCATCGACGATGGCACCAGCGCGGTCGACTGGTACGTGGACAACGACAACGACGGTTTCGGCGATCCCAACAGCACCTCCGTCAGCTCTTGCTCGGCGGTGGCTGGCTACTCCTACACAGACACCGACTGCAACGACAACGACGACTCGATCCACCCGAATGCAAGCGAGGTCTGCGACGACGTGGACAACGACTGCGATGGCACCGTCGATGGTTCTTCCGCCTCCGATGTCGGCACCTGGTACCTGGACAGCGATGGGGATGGATACGGGGCTGCCGGTTCCACTGCCACCGAGACCTGCGATGCCCCCTCTGGATACGTGGACGTCGACACGGACTGTGATGACACCACCGCCGCGGTGAATCCAGGCGCAACCGAGGTCTGCAACGGCGTCGACGATGACTGCGACGGGTCATCCGATGGCGCCGATGCCACGGACATCTCCACCTGGTACACGGATGCAGACGGGGACGGCTACGGGAGCGACTCGGCCACGGGGACGGACAGCTGCTCCCAGGTGTCGGGCAGCGTCGCCAATGCAGCGGACTGCAACGACTCCAATGCGGGCATCAGCCCCGATGCCACCGAGGTGTGCGACTCGGTGGACAACGACTGCGACGGCTCGGTGGATGGCAGCAGCGCCACCGATGCCACGACCTGGTACGCGGATTCGGACGGCGACACCTACGGGGATTCCTCGGAGACCGCAGCCGATTGCGACCAACCCGTAGGCTACGTGTCGGACAGCTCCGACTGCGATGACACGGATGCGGACATTTCCCCTGTGGGAACCGAGGTCTGTGACTCGGCGGACAACGACTGCGATGGCACGGTGGATGAGAACGATGCCACCGATGCCAGTTCCTGGTACGTCGATGCCGACTCCGATGGCTATGGCAGCACCACCTCGGCAGCGACCGTGGCCTGCGATGCACCGTCGGGCCAGGTGTCGGACAACACGGACTGCAACGACTCCGAAAGCACCGTGAACCCCGGGGCCTCCGAGCGCTGCAACTCCGTCGACGACGACTGCAACGGCACGGTGGATGACAACGTCGTCTTCGACAACTGGTACCCGGACACCGATGGCGATGGCTACGGCGCCACCACCGGATCCACCTCGGCCTGTGCCCAGCCCAGCGGCTCGGTGCTGGCCACAGGCGACTGCGACGACACAAGCAGCGCCGTCAATCCGGGGGCCACCGAGGTCTGCAACGGCATTGACGACGACTGCGACGGCAGCGTGGACGGCAGCGGTTCGGCGGATGCTGTGACCTGGTACATCGACACGGATGGGGACGGCTACGGCAGCTCCTTCGGAGCGCAGGATGCGTGCAGCCAGCCCAGCGGAACCACGAGCCAGGGAGGGGACTGCGACGACACCGAGGTGCTGACCTACCCGGGGGCCACCGAGACCTGCGACGATGTGGACAACGACTGCAACGATGTGGTGGACGACGACGCCACGGACACCCAGACCTGGCACCCGGACAACGACGGGGACGGGTTTGGCGACTCCTCGGATGCCGGCACCGAGGCTTGCGATGGCCCCACCGGGTACGTGTCGGACGACTCGGATTGCGATGACAGCAACAGCAATGTGTCTCCGTCTACGACCGAGCTGTGCGACAGCGTGGACAACGACTGCGATGGCACCGTCGATGAAGACGATGCTGCCGACACCATGGACTGGTACCCGGACAGCGATGGGGATGGATTCGGCGATTCCAGCACCTCCACCACCTCCTGCGATGCCCCCTCGGGCTACGTCTCCGTCGGAACGGACTGCGACGACAGCGCAGCCGCGGTGAACCCGGATGCCACCGAGACCTGCAACTCCGTGGACGACAACTGTGATGGCACCGTCGACGAGGACACCGCCAGCGATGCAGGCACCTGGTACGCGGACAGCGATGGCGACGGGTACGGGAACGCGTCTTCTTCCGCCAACTCCTGCAGCCAGCCCAGCGGGTACGTGTCCAACTCCACGGACTGCAACGACAGCGCCTTCCTCACCAATCCAGACGCCACGGAGATCTGCGACTCCGTTGACAACGACTGCAACGGGCTGGTGGACGATGGCACGGGCCTGTTGGATTGGTACGTCGACAGCGATGGGGACGGCTTCGGCAACCCCAACACCACGCCCATCAGCTCCTGCACGTCGGTTTCAGGGCGCTCCTACACAGTGACGGACTGCGACGACACCGACGCGACCATCCACCCCAACGCCACGGAGGTCTGCGACGACGTGGACAACGACTGCGATGGCACCGTCGACGGCTCCGCCAGCTCCGATGCCACCGCCTGGTACCTGGACAGCGATGGCGACGGCTACGGAGCCTCAGGTTCCACGGCCACAAACGCTTGCGACCAACCCTCCGGCTACGTGTCCAATGCCTCGGATTGCAATGATGGCTCCGCAGCCGTGAATCCGGGCGCCACGGAGGTGTGCAACAGCGTGGACGATGACTGCAACGGAGTCGCCGACGGTGCGGACTCCACGGACATCACCACCTGGTACACGGATTCGGACAGCGACGGCTACGGCAGCGACTCGGCCACGGGCGTGAACAGCTGCAGCCAGCCCTCCGGATCCGTCGCCAATGCCCAGGATTGCAACGACTCCAATGCAGCCATCAGCCCGGCTGCCACGGAGGTCTGCGACAGCGTGGACAACGACTGCGATGGGACAGTCGATGGCAGCAGCGCCACCGATGCCACCACCTTCTACGCCGACTCAGATGGCGATGGCTATGGCGATTCGTCTTCCACGGCCGCCGCCTGCAGCCAGCCCTCCGGGTACGTCTCGGACAGCTCCGACTGTGACGACACGGATGCCACCATCTCCCCGGTGGGCACCGAGGTCTGTGACTCGGCGGACAACGACTGCGACGGCACGGTGGACGAGGACGACGCCACCGATGCCGGCAATTGGTACACCGATGGCGACTCCGATGGCTACGGCAGCACGACATCGACCGCGGTGGTGGCCTGCAATGCGCCGACCGGTCGGGTGGGCAACAACACGGACTGCAACGACACCAGCAGCACCATCAACCCCGGGGCCACGGAGCGTTGCAACTCCATCGACGACAACTGCAACGGCACGGTCGATGACAACGTGGTCTACGACGACTGGTACCCGGATTCCGATGGAGATGGATACGGGGCCAACACCACGGCGACGTCTGCTTGCGTACAGCCCAGCGGCTACGTGCTGACCACCGGGGACTGCAACGACGCTGCTGCCGCCGTGAACCCGGCTGCCACAGAGGTCTGCAACAACGTGGACGATGACTGTGACGGCGCGATTGATGGCAGCGGATCCGCTGATGCGGTGACCTACTACACGGACACCGATGGAGACGGCTACGGGGTCACCTCCACGGCGGTGACTACTTGCACCCAGCCCTCCAGCACGGTCACGTCGAGCGGTGACTGTGACGACACGGAGGTGCTGGTCTATCCAGGTGCAGACGAGTACTGCGACGATACGGACAACGACTGTGACGGCACGGTGGATGAGTCGGCGGTGGACCAGCAGACCTGGTACCCGGACCTCGACGGAGACGGATTTGGGGACGGAAACCATGCAGGCATGCAGTCTTGCGAAGCACCGACCTCCGCCTGGATGTTGGACAATTCAGATTGCAACGACTCGGACACTGCCATCTCGCCGTCTTCCAGTGAGTTCTGCAGCACGGTGGGAGTCGACGACGACTGCGACGGCACGGCGGACGAGGCGGATGCGGCCGACACCAAGCAGTGGTACGCCGATGACGACAGCGACGGGTATGGCGACCCGAACGACTCCCAGAACGCCTGCACCCAGATCTCCGGACGCCTCGCGGACAACACGGACTGCGACGACACCAGTTCCTCGGTCAATCCCGGGGAGGACGAGGTCTGTGACGGCGTGGACAACGACTGCGATGGCGTGACCGACCCGGACAACTCCACGGATGCCACCTCCTGGTACAACGACAGCGATGGAGACGGGTACGGCGGCGGCACGGCGGTGACGTCTTGCTCCCAGGTGACCGGGCGCATTTCCACCGGGGGCGACTGCAATGACTCCAACGCCCAGATCAGCCCTGGGGAGGCCTCGGATGCCGCGGACTGCCAGGACAACGACTGCGATGGTTCCACGGACGAGGATGCCAGCTACACCTACACCCACGACACGGACATCCAGCCCATCTGGAATGCGAACTGCACGGGGTGCCACCCGTCCAATGCGGGTCTGAGCCTTACGAGCGGCTTCGCGGCGCTGGTGAATGTGGCCTCGAGCCAGTCAAGCAAGGATCGGGTGGAGCCTTGTCTGATCGCGGACAGCTACCTGTGGCACAAGCTGGAGGGGACCCAGAGCTCGGTGGGCGGGAGTGGGGGACAGATGCCGCAGGGGGGGACGTTGTCGGCGTCGGACAAGAGCAAGATCGAGACGTGGATTATTGAGGGGGCGCCGCAGTAGGGGAAGGTGCGGGGGTGGGTGTTGGGTGTTTGTGCAACCCGGGACATGGGTGACGTTTTTCGATTTTCGATTTTCGATTTTCGA
>CAZSZE010000126.1:0-10011 GCA_964610645.1 uncultured Enterobacterales bacterium
GGGGTTCGTGGGGTCGCTGGGGTCCCAGCAGGTCGCACTGCATAAAAAATCGCGCTGGACCTGGAGGTGTGCCTCTCCACCTTGCTGTGCGTTCAAGGCAGGTTGAATCAAGGCACCGGCGGCACCCGCCTGTGAACCGGAAATGGAGGTGGTGGTCACGCCGACGGCAACGTCGGCATAGGTCGACTCGTCGGACCCGATTTCACCCACAGCGGGAATGATTATTCCATCCCAGAGAGTGTTCAGGTTCAAGGACAGCGCCTCTGCCTCGTTTGTCATGGATCCGCTGTTGTCCAGGACAAAGACCAAGGACTGGGGGGGGAGGATTTCTATGGGAGATTTCTCTTCCAGGCAGGCGGTCTGTGAGCTTAGGAGGACATGGGCCAGGATGAGGTGCATCATCCCGCCATCATAGTGCAACTCACCGCCGAGTTGGCCGCCAAAGGAACCTGGCCTCAGTCGTTCCTCCGTCTCCGAAGAGCGAGCATGCCGAGACCTGCGAGCATTGCGCCCAGTCCGGATGCGGGTCCCGAGGTGCTGCCACAAGCACATCCAAGGCCTGGCTTGGGCTCACCGGTGCCCGTGTCCTGAAAACCCGTGTCCAGGGTTCCGGTGTCCAGGGTTCCGGTGTCTTGGGGATTGTCCTCCCAGGTGGCATAGGCCGCCAGGTCGGCCAGGCCCCCGTTGAACTTGTCCAGGTCCACGTTCCCACCGATGCCGCTGACGCTTCCCGAGTCCGTGGTCTGCCAGAAGTCCCAGGCGGTCCAGCCGTCCGGGACGGAAGGACAGGACACTCCCCAGTTGGCGACCCAAAGGGGCACGTCCCCAAAGGCCGTGGAGCCGGTCATGCCACTCCAGACCCCCCAGCTCGTGTAGATCAGTGGCTTGCGGCCGAGGGCGTCTTCCACAATCTCGACCCACTCTCGCACGCCGGCATCCACCGTCGCCGCGGAGACGCCGTCGTTGCCATAGCTTTCGACGTCGAGGACAGGTGGCAGGTCGCCGTCCTCGGGTGTGCCGATTGCATCGAGCAGCATCTGGGCCTGGTCGCCCGCGTCTTGGCCGGCCAGGAAGTACTGGTAGGCACCTCGGTAGATTCCGTTGGCCTTTGCCCCAGCCCAGTTGTTCTCAAACTGGGAGTCATAGAACTCCAGGCCATAGGACACGCGGATGAAGGCGAACTTCACGCCGTCCGCAGCCACCTGGCTCCAATTGATGGTTTCCTGCCAGTAGGACACGTCAATGCCCTCGGTGACGTCGCCGTCGGGGCAGATCCGGGTGGCTGGAACCGGCGCCATGTGGGGTGTGTCTGGAGTCCGGAGATCAGCTTGCATCCCCGGAGGACCCTCCGGAAATTCCGTGGAGTAGCCTTGTGGGGAGCAGGCGAGCAAGATCGGGAGAATCATCGGCGCCAAGTAGCAAATTCGGGACTCCCCGTCCACGCTGCCCGGTCAGTACCAGAAGGTCAGGCGGTCGGGCGCCGGGCGAACCGCATCATTTCTTGCGACGTTTTCCGTGTCCGGCATCCGGTAGGTCCGGAACACCAGGTTCTTGTCCCGCACCAGTTCGTGGGGCAGCACGCCGTCGATGACGGTCAGGGTCATGTCTTTCACGTCTTCCAGGGCCACGGCCACGATCCTCTCCAATTGCTCTTCCACAACCTCCCGGTGGAGCGCATCGATGTTCTCGCCGCGCAGGCCCAGGGATTCGGAGATGTTGAGCAGCTTCTTCTCCTCCTTCTCAAAGTCCAGGGCCAACTCGCCGGTTCGGGCTGCGTGCAGGTCCGCAGCAAACAGGTCTCGGGCGATTCCGCTGTAGGCACCCGGCTGGCGGGCTTGCTCGATCTGGGTGTGTGCCGAACTTTCCAGGTTTCGGGGCGAGGCACCTGTGTATTCGACGGGAATTGGCTCGGTGAGATTCCTGTACAGCATGTCACCGGCCACCTGCCGCACCACCACTGTGGTGGGGGAGCCCAAGATGGCCTGTGGTCCTTCCGCCAGCAGGTAGACCACGTTGCGCGGCTTCTCACCGTTGAACACGGACAGGCGCATTGGGATCACGGCCTTTTGGGTGCGGAACCGGAACCCCATGCCCTGGACGTGCCCGTCAAAGGTGGCGCCGTCGGGCAGGTTCGGATGGGTCTGCCGCATCCCGGGGGTTGCCTCGACACCCTTGGCCTGTCCCACCTTGGCCTTGATGGCCACAAAGCACCACTTGATGGCCACGTACTCGTTGGCGATCTCATCCATGCCGACTGGATAGCGATAGCCGTTTTCCCCCATCCAGCGCTTCAGGGCACCTGCACCGCCGGCTTGCAGGACAGCGACCTGGTACATGCCCACCGCTTCTTCCCGCAGGACCCGGACCGCGTTGAACGCCAGGGGTTCCTCGGCGGCCTTGTCAGCGGAGCTGGAGGCCGATTTCATGCGCGAGTACAACCCGTCCATCATGGGCTGCTGCGCCTCGTAGATGTGCACCTGGAGCGTGGGGGGATCCACCGCAGCCTCGATGTGGGCGAAGGTGTCATCGTCGATTTTTCGTATCGCCGGCGGAGTTGGGAAGGGAATCAGCATGCCGAATTCGTCGACGGATCCCTTGAAGCCGGGCCGGAGCACCAGGGTCTCCATGCCGTCCTTGAACATCACGTAGGTGCGCTGGGCCCCGATCCGCTCGATGCCTGGGTCGGAGTGGTCCACGTGAATCGGAGGGACCATGCCGCATGGATCGGCGTGGACGGTTGCTCCTGTTGCCAGAAGGCCAAGAATGATTGCCCATTGCGGGAGTACCCATTGTGATCGCATCAGAATCTCCTTGTTTTGCCCACCAGGGCCCGGGCGCTCCGCTCGGATTCTACGAGCGTCACGCGGTAGGTGAGGGTTGCCCCCTCGCTTTGTTGTCCATCACTGACCCAGACCCTTCCCAGCTCGGTCCAGGTCCCACTTGTCGTCACTTCAAACCACGGACCCGCGGCGAAGTGAAGTCCCTCCAGTCACCACCGGCTCCAGAGGTGGCCCAACCCGACCCGCTTGACACGGCCGGCCGTAAGAAAGGCACCCAGGGTGCCCGTCTCCGCAAAGGTGAGGTGCTGTTTCTGCGACAGGGGGACCATCCTGTGCGAGAGTTCACCGCGCACATTTCCTGCATCGTCCACGAGACGCATTTCCACCCGCACGACGTCCCGGGACAGCTCCACCTCAAGGAATTGTCGGCGCTCTGGCGAGAGCGTTTGGCCGTCCAGCAGCGCCCGGGTGTACTCGCCGTGGAAGAGCAGTGTTTCCAGCCACCACCTGTCCCCATTGTTGGAGCAGCGAGACGGTGTCGTTGTTCGGGAAATTCCGAATGCCCGCCTGCCGCCACAAGCCCACGCTGCGCAGGTTGTTGTAGATCTGCTGTTGTTCCTGGACCTGGCGGCCCAGGTCACAGAAAAGGTGCCACTCGATGAGGCTGCCCATGATTGTGCGGGCTTCGTCCCGGTTCCAGGCAAGGCCGGGTACATACAGGGCACCGCCTCTCCAGGGCACGGCGCGGGCGCTGGGGACAAAGGCATACACGGCTGCCACCTGCGAAGGGAGACCCGGCGTGCCCTGGGCCATGCCGCCGATCAGCCCCGCGGCAAGGCGGCGGGCCTCGGTGTTCTCGTGGGTCAGCATGGCGTGGGCGATCTCGGCGGGGTTGCGGGCGGTAATCAGCGGCGAGAGGGCCGACTGGAGTGCGGGCACCTGGGTCGCCAGAGTCAGCAGGTCGGATGCGCTGCCGCCGGGCAGTTGGGCCACCTTGAGCCGCATGGGGCGCGCAACGGCAGGAAAGCTCGTCATCTGGGGGGCCAACACCGCCAGGTCCTCCAAGGACGTGGCTCGCTGGATCCGGCCGGCAGCCGCCCAAGTGCGCACCAACTCCGGGGCGCTACCAAGGGACTGGATGTCTGCAAGCGCGCGGTCTGCGACGGGGCTGGGGTGCCCAGCCAGAGCAGCGATGGCCTCGCCCCGGGCCACCGTGTCTCGGTGGAACATGGCGGTGTCCCGAAGCTGGGTCAGTTCGCCAGCGGCCACCTGACTGCCAAGAGCAAGGGGCGTGTATTCACAAGACAAGACAAGAGAAGAAACCACAACATGCTCGACCTCCGTGCCCCCGCCGCAATGAAAGGGGGCTCTTGTTTCTTACACCCGGCGACAAAGAAATTGGACCCCTGTGGTTCAATGTTCTTCAATTCGAACGGGAGGAGAGATGGCCTTGCTGGTTCCTTTGCTGCTCCTGAACGGGTGTGCGGGGACGAAGGATGGCCCGATCGACACCGGGGATGCGGAACCCCTGATGGAGCCTTTGTTCTCGTTTGCCATCTTGGCCGACCCCCATATCGCAGGCGTGCCCGAGCACGAGACGCGCCTCCAGACCGCGGTGACCTGGATCAATGAGACCGCCCAGGAGCGGGACTGCGAGCTGGTCCTGGTGGTGGGGGATGTGGGCTGGGGGCCGGGGCTGGAGCGTTCCAAGGAGCTGCTGGATGGGCTGGAGGTGCCCTATGTGCCTCTGGTCGGGGACAACGAGATCCACACCGGGGATGATGAGCGGTACAACACCGTGTACCAGCCCCAGTTCGACCTCCTGGCCACCTGGTTTGACGATTGGTACAAGGCGCCGGTTCCCGTGGACCACCCCCTGGGGGAGCCCGCCTGGCTGCAGAACCTCGCGTTCGAGCACAAGGGCGTGCGGTTTGTCGGCGCGGACCACATCGTGCGCGGGGTGGGGGGCAACCTGGGGGAGTTGGGCTCCCTCAATGATTTCGACGGCGGGACCTGGCCATTCTTGGAGGCGCAGCTGTCCGATGCGGCCTCGCGCCCCCTGGAGAGCATTGTGATGGCCGGACACATCCCCCTCATGTTCGGCATGTTGAATGTGGAGCAACTGGAGAAGGTGGAGGTCCTCATCGGGCCTGTCGCCGACCATGTCCACGCCCAGTACGCCGGGCACCTGCACATCGACTACGAGGAAACCGTCGATGCAGGGTTTGAGTTGTTTGTGGTGGACGCCACCTGGGACGACGAGATCACCGTGCGCATGGTGGAGGTTTCGGGCAACGGGGAGCGCATGGCCTACGACCAGGAGTTGGTGGTCCTGGAGTAAGGTCGAGACGTGAAGAGAGTCGACCTGCCGCTGCTGTTCTGTGTGCTGGGTGTGCTGGTGGCGGCGTGGCTTTCCGTCTCTGTGTTGGGCGGCCATCCCCATGTCCAGGACGAGGCGACCTACGCGTTTCAGGCGGAGCTCCTGGCTCGAGGCAGGCTTTGGGTGGCCGACCCCGGCGTGGACCTGGTCCTTCCCTTTACCCGCGTCCATGCAGGCAATCTGCACGGGGTCTTCCCCATGGGTTGGCCCGGGGTGTTGGCGCCCTTTTCTGCCCTGGGTCTCGGGTGGCTCGCCAACCCGCTTCTGCACGGGTTGGTGGCGTGGCGGGGAAGTCGGCTGGCGGGATCGCTCCTCGGGGAGAAGGCCGTGCTGCCCGCAGCAGCGCTGCTGGCGTTGTCTCCCCAGATGCTGCTGTTGGGAGCCTCCTGGATGTCGCATACCTGGGTGGCGCTGCTGGGTGTGGTGGGCGCGGAACAGTGCCTGCGGTTTCGGGCAGCACCCCGAACCTCGACGGCGCTGGCCTTAGGGGCGGTGGTCGGTCTGGCCTTCCTGGCCCGGCCCTTGTGCGGGGTGCTCCTGGGGCTGGGGCTCGCAGCTGGCTGCGCCCGCGTGGTGTTGGCCTCTCCCAGGTGGATTCTGGTGGGGGGGATTCCCCTGGTCGCGATGCTTCTTCTGCAGGGCGCGTTGAACGGGGCGCTCACGGGTTCCTGGACCCAATTTCCCGCCACCGCTTTCTTTCAGGGCCTGGCCGAGGAAAAGGGGCTGCCCGCCACCTGCAACAGCCTGGGCCTGGGGCCGGATCGGGGCTGTGAGCCGCGGTTCTTGTCGGGGGGGTACACCTGGCGCGAGGCGTTGGAGCAGACGGCTCGAAATCTCGAGGCCTGGGGGAGACTCCTGTTGGGGCACTCCGCCTTGTTGCTTCTGGTGGGGGTGGGGCTGTTTCGGGGGGCCCGGCGAATCGTTGCTGCCGGACTGGCCTTTGGTGCGGTTGTGGTGCTGGCCTATGGGCTCTACTGGTACGAGGGCACGGCCTACGGGGCGCGCTTCTACCACCTGGCAGCACCGGCCATGATTCTGGCGGCGGTTGCGGGACTTGTGTCCCTGCCCAGGCAGGGGTGGGTCCTGGCCGCCCTGTTGTTTGCCTGTGGTGTGCGCGGGGCCCAGCTGGCACCGGAGCTGAAGGACTACTGGGGTGTGGATGGACGGTTCTGGGAATTCTCGCAGCAGTGGGAGGGGCCGGAAGCGGTGTTCCTGGTGGATGTTCGGCAGGACACTTTTCGCCCTCGACACCCGGTCACGACTGGCCACGACTGGCTTGAAATCCCGGGCTTGCTGGGGTTCTCGATCCCCAACCGGCCAGAGGGCCGGGTGCTGTTCTTGAATGCCACGCAGGAGAACCTGGACTGGGCCCGCGGCACCTCTCGCCAGCTGTATGGCTATGTCTACGGTCCCCAGGCCGAGAATGACGCCTGGGCGGTGCTGCCTCCTGACGTGTCGCTGGGGACCGATTGATGGCACCGATTTTGGACGTATTGGGCGCGGTGGTGGTGGTGGCCGCCATGGTTGCCTGGGGATGGGGACTGGAGCGGGCCCTCGGATGGGGGGGGCTGCGAGATCGTCTTGGATGGTTGGGCCCCATCTGCCTGGGAGCGGCCCACTGGGTGCTGCTGCTGTTTCTCCTGGCCTGCCTGGGGATCCTGTCGCTGGGTCCGCTCCTCGTGGCGGGGGCCGCAAGCGGAGGCGGTCTTGCCTGGGCAGCGCGGCGCAGGGAGGGAACAGTGGGTGCCGGGTGCAGGTGCCCGGCGCCGCTGCCGGCCGAGTGGGCCGGGGGAGCGGTGTTGGCCGTTGTGGTGGTGCCCTTGCTCCTGCTCGCCCTCTACCCCTCGGTTTCCTGGGATGCGGACACGTACCACCTGGGCGTTCCGCGGCTCTGGTTGGACCACGGCGGCTTTCGGGAGATTCCATTCAACGTCTACTCCAACTGGCCCCTCGCCACGGAGCTGCTCTTTTCCATGGCCCTGATGGTGCGGGGGTTTGTGTCCGCCAAGCTGCTCCACTTCTTCTTTGGAGTGGCGGTCGTGTACGGCATCTGGATCGGCGTCGGGGGGCGCTCCCACCGTCGGCCGTGGACAGTCGCCCTGCTTGCCGCGGGCCTGTTTCTCTCCAACGACGTGGTCCTGGATGAGCTTCCCATCGCCTATGTGGAGCTGGCCCAGTCCTTCTTCCTGCTGGTGTGTGTGTTGGCGGTCTCCCATGCGCGGGCCCACCCGGACCGGCCCGAAGGGTTGCTCCTGGCGGGGGTCAGCGGTGGCCTGGTGGCCAGCGTGAAGGTGACCGGGATCATCGGCCCGGCACTGGCGTTTCTCTGGCTGGTGCCGCTTGTGCGAAAGAACCCGGTGCGGGTGCTGTCCTGCATCGGGATCCCGGTGTGTCTGCTGTGGTTTCCCTGGCTGGTGAAGAGCGAGGTTCACGCGGGAAACCCGGTCTACCCGCTGCTGTACTCGACCTTTGGCGGAGCATGGTGGAGCGGGGAGTTGTCCTCGCAGTTGGGCACCTGGATGTCGTCGATGGGCATGGGGAGGGAGGCCCTGGACTACGTCCTGCTTCCGGTGCGGGTCATTCTCGATGGGGGGCCCGGCTACGAACGATTCGATGGATCCATCTCCCCCTCCTGGCTCGGGCTGGTTCCCCTGGCGGCCTGGCGGAGCAGGGGGGACTCCCTCTCTCGGCTGTGCCTCGGCGTGGCGGCGGGGTTTTTCGTTTTCTGGTCCTTGTCCTCTCAACAGATGCGGCTCCTGGTTCCTGTGCTGCCGCTCTTGGGGGTTGCTGCTGGGCGGGCTGTTCTTGGCCTGGAAGGAGAGACCGGTATTCGACGATTCGTGGGAGTCGCAGTGACTGCGCTGCTTCTGGCGAGCACCGGGTGGACCGCACGGGATCGAATCCAGTTGGCTCCCCAGGTGGCCCAGCGGCTGGTGTCCCCGGGAGAGGCGGAAGCCCGGATTCCTCCGGTGTACCGGTTCATCCAGAGCGAGCTGCCTGCGGATGCACGTCTGCTTCTCCTCAACACAAACCACTGCTTCTTCTGTGAGCGGGATTACGTGGCGGACAGCTTCTTCCATGCCTCCCAGGTGGCAGACTGGGCGGGTCGGTTCTCGGGAGTGGAGGAAGCTGCAGAAGGCCTGCACGGCTTGGGGATCACCCATGTGCTGGTGGCGCGAAAGGACTGGGGCATTTCCTACCCGGCCCCCCTGCTGCAGCTCCTGGAGGATCCGGAGCGGGTGCGGTTGCTCTTGGATACCCGCGGCCACCGGGTGCTGGAAATACGGTAGATCCCTGCGAACCTTGGCGCGGTCGGGCTATAGGTGCGCGGCGCGGAGGATTCCATGACCCATGCCCTGCTTTTCCTTGTTCTGTCCGGGTGTCCTGAAGGGAAGGACACCGCCGACACGACGCCGGATCTCGACACGATCGAGAGCACTGAGCGCCCCTCTCGCCGCAGCGAGATCTACGGTGTGGCGGATGAGGCCTCGAACACGGTGGTGATCTTTGGGGGCAACGAAGGACCGGTGGTGGATCAGCGCCCCAAGGCCTCCTACCTGGATGAGACCTGGATCTTCGAGCCCGGTCATGGATGGACCCAGCTGGAAATCGACGGCCCCAGCGCCCGGGCGCGGTACGGGGCGGCCTATGACGAGACGAACCGGCGGGCCCTGATTTTCGGGGGACGCTACCGGGAGGATGGCGCGGAAGGAGACTACGACCTCTTTGATGAGTTGTGGGCCTTTGACTTCTCCTCTCGCACCTGGGATCTCCTGCAGACCGGCGGAGGGCCGTCCGCCCGGACCTACGCCTCCTTGGCCTGGGATGACGACTCCGAGACCCTCTACCTTTTCGGGGGCATGACCAACGCCAGCCCCATGGTCATCGATGTGAACCGGGAGTTCTGGAAGTGGAAGGGGGGCGACTGGACCGAGGTGGACCAGTCCGGGGACAAGCCATCAAAGCGGACCTTCCTGGGGGAGACCTGGGATTCCAAGCGCAAGCAGTTGGTGCTTTTTGGCGGCCAGGTCGGGGACTACTGGAGCATGGCCTACAACGAGACCTATGCCCTGGATGTTGCGTCGGGGGAGTGGGCGGAGCTCAACGACGGCGACGGACCGGAAACGCGCATGCACGGACACATGCTGTACGACGCCCAGCGGGATCGGTACCTGCTCTTTGGGGGCCACACGGACATCGGCGATGGGAACGACCTGTGGGCGATGGACCCGGATGCGGGGACCTGGTCCACGGTCCGGTCGGCTGACACATTTACAGGCAACGGTCTCGGATGCGAGGGGAACTCCTCGGATGTGCCGGCGGACTACGTGGACCAGGACCTCAGCGCCCCCGAACGGCGTCACAGGGGCATGTTCGTGGAAATGCACGACAACCTGTGGGTCTTCGGCGGCATGCATGCTGAGTGCAGCGACCATCTGGATGACACCTGGCGCTATCCCCTGGACAGCGGCGACTGGACGCAGCTTATTGAGGCCCGCACCGGGGAGAGCTGCGCCCGCCAGGACGAAGACTGCGCGTGTCTCTGCTACTGACCTTTCTGGCTTGCATCGGCACGGCCCCCGAAGAAGACACGGGACCAGCGGCTCCGCAAGCCATGCTGGGCACCGGGGAGTGGGAATGGGAGGACGTGTCCGATGGGGACGACATCTACGTGATCCAGGGGCCGCAGGGAGGCTGGCACCTCCTGGGATCGGTTCGCACGGCCGGCTTGGTCCCGGGTGATGCGGCTTCCCTGGGAGACCCGAACAACCCCACCACCACCTTCCAGGTCTGGGTCAATGGGGCACCGCTTGCGCCCAACGCTACCTACGTCCAGGGCCTGGACCCGGT
>CAZSZE010000127.1:0-10004 GCA_964610645.1 uncultured Enterobacterales bacterium
GAAGTGCCACACCGGGCATTGCCCTGCGGGCGTGGCCACCCAGAACAAGTGGCTGCAAGCCGGCCTGGATCCAAGTGACAAGGCGGAGCGCCTGGCCCGATACATCCAGAGCTTTCGCAAAGAGCTGTTGACCCTCTCCCATGCCACCGGCTACCAGCACCCCGCCCAGTTCACGGGCGACGACATCGAAATGAGCACCGGGGTGAACCAGTTCACCAGCCTGTCCGAGGTCATGGGCTACAAGAAACAACCCGTGCACTTCACCGACATGCTGGACTATGAAGCCACGCCATAGTCCCTTGTTGGACTGGACCTATGGCCACCACCGTCCGAACCGTTCGCCAAGCGGATGTGGGAAAGAACATCCCCGTCTACGCGGTGTGGGAAACCACCATGATGTGCAACCATGCCTGCGCCCACTGCGGGTCCCGGGCAGGTCCCGAGGAGGCGAGACCGAAGGAGCTCACCACCGAGGATCTCCTGGCCGTCGCGCAGCAGCTGGTGGACCTGAAGTGCAGAGAGGTCACCCTCATCGGGGGGGAGGCCTACCTGCGGGACGACATCTGCACACACGTCGCCTTCCTCGCCGAGCGGGGAATCCGGGTGACCATGCAAACTGGCGGACGGGGTCTCTCCCCTTCCCTGTGTCGGGATCTTGCAGCCGCCGGCATGAAGGCCATCGGGGTCAGCCTGGAGGGTCCCGAGGCGATTCATGATGAGCTTCGCGCAAGCCCCGGCAGCTTCCAATCAGGACTCCGCGCCCTGGAGAACGCCCGGGCAGCGGGCATGGCCACCACCTCCAACACCCAGGTGAGCCGCCTCAACAAGGATCACCTGCGGGAGACTGCGGAGCTGCTCCAGGCGACGGGCATCCGGATCTGGCGCGTACAGATGACCGTGCCCATGGGCCGGGCTGCGGATCGCCCCGATTGGATCCTTCGGCCCCCGGACATGCTTCAGGTCATGGACGCCCTGGCCGAGCTCCAGATGGAGGCAGCCGAAAAGGCCAAGGCCGCAGGATTGCCCCCCCGGAAGACCTTCGACATCCTGGCCTCCAACAACATCGGGTACTTCGGCCCCCACGAGGAGATCCTCCGGAGCCACCCGGGCGGAACCGCCAGCTACTGGCAGGGATGCAGCGCGGGTCGGTACACAATGGGCATCGAGTCGGACGGCACGCTGAAGGCCTGCCCTTCCCTTCCCACCGCCCCCTACGCAGGTGGAAACGTGCTCGACACCTCCCTGGCCGAGATGTGGGAGCACGCCGATGCCCTGCGTTTCGTGCGGGAACGCACCACCGACGAGCTCTGGGGCTTCTGCAAGACCTGCTACTACGCGGATGTCTGCCAGGCAGGCTGTAGCTTCACCGCCCACTGCACCCTGGGCAAGCGAGGAAACAACCCCTTCTGCTACCACCGGGCCTCCATCCTGAAGGATCAAGGCAAGATGGAGCGCCTCGTGCAAAAGGAAGACGCCGAAGGCAAGCCCTATGACTTCGGGCGGTTCGAGATCGAGGTCGTTCCCTGGGAAGACCCGGCCTAGTTTTCCCCGGTGTCAACGCCACCCGGCGTCGGGCAGCCCACCAGCGAAACTACATGGTAGCGTCCCCCTTGAATTCCAAGGAGAAGCCCCATGCGCTTTCTGTTGGTTCTTGTTTTCCTGGCCACGGCATGCCGCGGCAAGGACGTCATCCTGGACACCGGCGAGGTGGATTCATCCAGTGAGACCGGGGAGACCGACGAAACCGGCGAGACGGGGGACCCCGTTGTTGATGCCGATGGAGATGGCCATGACGCCGACAGCGACTGCGACGATGCCGACGCCTCGGCCTATCCGGGGGCTGAAGAGGTCTGCGATGACGTCGACAACGACTGCGACGGAGAGGTGGACGAGGACACCACCACCGATTTCTGGGTGGATTCAGATGGAGACGGATTCGGCGACGACACGCAGCCTGCTGTGGAGGGCTGCGAGCTGCCCGTGGGGTACAGCGCCACCGGCGGCGACTGCGACGATGCAGACCCGGGCTTTCACCCGGGAGCCACGGAGAACGACTGCACCGACCCCGCCGACTACAACTGCGATGGATCTGTGGGCTACGCCGACGAGGATGCCGATGGCCATCCCGCCTGTGAGGACTGTGACGATGCCGAGGCCGCGGTGAATGAGGAAGCCCCCGAGACCTGCAACGGGGTGGACGACAACTGCGACGGCAGCATCGACGAGGACGCCACCGATGCAGCCACCTGGTATGGCGATGCGGATGGCGATGGATACGGCGGCGGCCAGTTTCTGCTGGAATCCTGCGAGGCCCCTGCGGGCTACGTGGCCACCTCCGACGATTGCAACGACCTGGATCCCGCCACCCACCCAGGTGCCTCCGAGGTCTGTGACGCCGCCGACAACGACTGCGACTCGCAGGTGGACGAAGGCGTCGAGTTGAGCTTCTACGCGGACTCCGACGGGGATGGTTACGGCGACGCCACCACCACCGGCCAGGGATGCTCTCTCCCACCGGGCTACTCCTGGAACGGTGACGACTGCGACGACTCCGATCCCTCCGCCCGCCCCGGCGGTGTAGAGGTCTGCGACGGAGCCGACAACGACTGCAACGGCACCGCGGATGACAACCCGGTCAACGGCAGCAGCTGGTACGCCGATGCGGATGCAGACGGCTATGGCGATGCGGCCTCCACCTCCGTGGCCTGCAGCGCCCCCAGCGGCACCGTGGCGGACAACACCGACTGCGACGACCTCCAGACCTCGATCAACCCGGCCGCGTCGGAGACCTGCAACGGCCTCGACGACAACTGTGACGGCGCCACGGACGAGGTCAGCGCCGTGGATGCAACGACCTGGTACCTGGATGGAGATGGGGACGGATACGGCGATCCCGGGGACAGCGCCTCGAGCTGCACACAGCCCACGAGCCGGGTTGCCGATGCCACCGATTGCGACGACAACGCTGCAGCGGTGAACCCAGGGGCAGCCGAGGTCTGCGATGCCAGCGACACCGACGAGGACTGCTCCGGCGCTGCCGATGACTCAGACCCGAACGCCAGCGGCACGACCACCTGGTACACGGACGCAGATGGAGACGGCCAGGGCGATGATTCAGACCCCGGGGTTGACTACTGTGACCCCCAAAGCGGCCTGTCAGCGACCCAGGGAGACTGCAACGATTCCGATGCCCAGGCCTACGCCGACTCGAACGGGATCTGCGGGCTCGGGCCCTCCTGCGCCGCCATTCTCGCCTCGGGGGCCGGCACAACAGACGGCGTCTACACCCTGGACCCCGGGGGCCCGGATTCCGGGGATGCCCCGCTCTTCAACTTCTGCGACATGACCACCGACGGAGGCGGCTGGACCCTGGTGTGGAAGCATGCCTACTACGAGGTCGGAACCCCCACCAACGCCATGCGTTTTTACGCCTCCACCCTGACTCCCTGTACCTCCGCCGGGGACAGCAGCTGGTGCAATGTGCCCAACAAGACCTCCATCGGCGTGGTGGAGCAGCGCACCCACGCCACCCACAACGGCACCACCGTCTGGGACTTCAAGGGGGACCTCAACCCCGACCTGGACTTGGACTGGACCGGCGCGATCCTGCAGAACCCGGTGGAGTTGACGGACCTGTGTTCCTCGAGCTCCAACGCCAATCCCGAACCGGAAAGCGGAGGGCACGCCTATCTGGGCCTGACCTTCGACAAGGCCAACAACGGCGACTACACCTCGAACTGCGACACGGATCGGTACGGCAGCAACACTGACATCAGCAGCGATTGCCGCTGGGAGAATTGCACCCTGCCGGGATCCATCTCATCCAGCGCCAACCACACCCAGATGACGGTCCAGATCTACGTGCGGTGAGCAGCGCCGTCCGCTGGTCAACTCAGTCGCTCGTGTCGGGCACGCCGTAGTCCGCCTGGTTGCCGGTATCCGCCGTGTCAGCGGAATGGACCGGGACGGGGTGGCTACCCCCCGAAGAACCGAAAGAGCAGCACCCCCCACATGCCCAGCACAATCGGCACCTTGGCCAGGGTCCCCAGCACCTTGCCCACGAGCGCCCCGATCGCGGGCTTGATCGACCCCCGCACGGTGGCCTTGGCGTGGCTCAACTCCCCCAGCAAGGCACCGGAGAAGCATCCCACAAGTCCGCCGATGAGGCTCCCCACGATCGGAATGGGAATGAACGCCCCCAGGAACAAACCGCCAAATCCACCGAGGAAAGCCCCCACCATCCCCCTGCGCGAGCTTCCCGCTTGTTTTGCGCCCAGCACCCCCGCCAGAAACTCGAGGCCCTCCCCCGCTCCGGCTGCAGCCCCACACCCGACCAGCACCGGTATGCCAAAGGTGACCGGATCAGCGGCCGCCTCCCACAGGCCATCCAATAGCTCCACCGCCACTGCAGCGCCCAGGAGAACCCACGCGCCAGGGAGCCCAAGCACAACCGCCACAAGGCAGGCGAAACCACACCCAACCAGGGCAAGCCCGACCCCCCAGAACAAGATGGTTTCCATGGAGGAGTGCTATCCCAGGGCCACTCCCCCGGCGATGCCCGTCATTGAATGTGGATCCAAGCAGAAATAGATGGGCAGACCCTGCTGCCCCCGGGTGAAGATAGGGCGCGGTCCGGGCAGGGCTGCCCAATCGGGGCAAGACAAGGAAGAGACCATGCAACGACAACTGCTGCTTTTGGCGGCCTTTCCGTTCTTTTTTGGCTGCGAGGCCGTGGATTCCCAGGATGTGCTGACGTCCGGTGTCTACGCCGACCTGGATGTGACCGCCAACGGGACCGGCCTTTCGGTGGTGCAGGCAGTGCTCCGGGTGGGCGGAAAACACTCCAATGCCTACCTGTCCCTGTCCGGGGACGACGAGCTGACTGCCACCGCGGATGGAGACACGCGCACCCTGGTGGAGGTCCCGTTGGGGGAGTACCGGGAGTACACCACCGACTTCCAGTTCGATGCTGCGGACACCGAGTTTCAGGTGTCCTTTGTGCGCACTGTCGATGCCGGCGCCCCGAACTCCGTTCTCACATTGCCTTCCCCATTGGAGCTCACCGCGCCGGTGGAGGGATCGACCTTCTCCCGGAGCTCGGAGGCCATCCTGGTGGAATGGAGTGACAGCGGGTCCAGTGATGCCATGCGCTGGGAAGCGGAAGGCGACTGCATCGACTTCGCCAGAGGCGACATCGACGGAGACGAGGGCGTGCAGACCCTCGAGGTAGACACGCTGGAAAGCGCCTGGGCGGATGTAGAAGCCGACGAGGAGGGTCACTGTGAGGTCACCCTTTCCTTGTGGCGTTCCCGCAACGGAACCGTGGATACAGGCTTCGGGGAAGGCGGCGTGGCGAAGGCCCACCAGGTCCGCACGATCGAATTCACCTCGACCCAGTAGGAGAACCCCGGGCGCATCGCGTTATCCTCCCCTCTCCCGGGGGGATTCGCGATGCGCTCTTGTTTCTGGTTGGTCCTGGCTGTCGGCTGCACCTCCTCCCAGACGCCCACGGCGTACCTGGATCCCACCGAGCCCCGGACGACGGATGACCTGGCGGTCTTCTTCGAGGGGGGCAGCGGCGGCGGCACGGCCTGGACCTTCCACTGGTTCAAGGACGGCCAGAGAATGCCCGACCTGGAAGAATCCACCCTGTCCGCGGAACACACCGCCCGGGACGAGCTGTGGCAGGTGGCCCTGATTCCCGATGACATCAGCGCCTGGTCCCTGGGCGAGGCCTCCATCACCATCTTGAATACGCCACCGGTCACCCTGGAGGCGCGACTTGCCCCCGAGGCCCCGACCACAGAGGACGACATCGTCTTTGTCCACACGGAGGAGGACGCGGACGGGGACGACGTCACATGGGATCTCACCTGGCGGCGCGACCAGGATGGAGTCCAGGCGTTTGGCTTCACGCTTCCCGCCAGCCAGACCGCAAAGGGAGACCGCTGGGTGGTCACGGCGACCCCGGATGATGGCACTGACCAGGGCGAGCAGACATCGCTGACCGTGGACGTGGGCAACACGGCGCCGGTGATCAACGACGTCACTTTGTCTACAACGGCACCGATCGAGGGCGAAACGGTTGCAGCTACCGTCGATGCAGAAGACGCCGACGAGGACTCGCTCACTTTCACCTATGCCTGGAGTGTGAACAACGCTCCATTGGCGACCAACTCAGCTTCCCTGTCCTCGGCGAACTTCTCCTTTGGCAACACGGTTGAAGTCACGGTGACCCCCTCAGACGGCACGATCACCGGCGCAGTCGAGGTGCTGAATGTGACCGTAAGCAACAGCCCTCCGGTGGTGAGCAACGTGGGCTTCTCCCCTGCCAGCCCCCAGACAAACGACACGCTCACCGTGACCTACGACATCACCGACGCCGATGGGCACGCGGTCGACCACGTCGTGGTGTTCTATGTCACGGATCTCAACACGGGATCCACCCAGTCCCACGCCCTCGCGCAAAACGTGGACACCCTGGATGGAAGCCTCTATTTCGACCACCAGGACATGATTCAAGCCACGGTGGAAGTGACGGATCCGTTCGAGCCGGGCAACACCGCCAGCTCATCTCCAATTTTCGTGGCCAACACCCCCCCCACCGCCGCCCAGATTGAAATCCAACCCACCCTCCCCGTCGCCTACGCTCAAAACCTGCACTGCCAGGTCAATTCCGAGTCCACCGACGAGGACAACCACAGCCTGGACTACCAATACACGTGGGAGATCAATGGAGGCGGGACATTCACATCCAATGAGATGACCAACCGGCCCGGCGACACCCTCGATGCAACCCTCGTGGCCGAGGGCACCATCACCTGCAACCTGACCCCCACCGACTTCTTTGATGACGGGCCCACCACCACCGCTTCCATCACCGTCTCCCTCTGCGACGGCGACGGGGACGGCGAAGACGGCAGCCTCTACGGCACCTGCGCGGGCACCGACTGTGACGACACGGACCCGGCCATCAACAGCTGGGCCACCGAGGTCTGCGGCAACGACGTGGACGAGGACTGTGATGGCACGGTGAACGGGTGCTCGGTGGACTACGACGCAAACGTGACGCTATCCGGAGGCAGCAACCACGTCATGCTCACCCCGGAGGTCGCCACCGTCCTGGAGTTGGACGGGTCCGTCCCCGGCTGTGCTGCAGCGGTGGTGGGGCTGCCCTTCACCGACGACCCCTGGTCCGCCGTCACCTACCCCGGTGGGGTGTTCGTGATTCCCTGTCCCATGAGCGATTGGGACGTCGACGCCTTTTCAAACGAGCTCTATGGCGACTCACCCGACATGGAATTCGGTGCTGCCCTGGGGGGCGATACAGACCTCGACGGCGACGGCTTCAACGATCTCGTGGTCGGCGCCCCGGGCTACGACTCGGACCGCGGCAGCGCCTATGTTTTCAGCGGACCCATTTCCGGGTACAGCCAACCCATTACCGCTGCCAACGTCATGATCTGGGGCGATGCGTCGGCTGCGGGCCGGGCCGGGGCGCAGATCGGCACCACCGCGGACCTCTCCCTGGACAATTTCGACGACCTCGTGCTCACCGCACCGGGCGACGATGCAGGGGGCACCGATGCCGGTTCGGTCTACGTGCTGACCGGTCCGCTCTGGGCCAACTATGACGCCACCTTCCAGCTCGGAACCGACGAGACCATGCGCTACACTGGAGTGGCTGGCGACGCCCTCGGAACCGACCTGGATGTGGTCGGGGATGTCAACGGCGACGGCCTGGAGGACCTGTTGATCGGCGCCCCCGGGGCGGACATCAACGGGCAGACCGATAACGGCGCCGTCTACCTGCAAACCGGCTGGAGCACGGCCAGTGCTTCCATGACGATCGAGGACACCGCCCAGGCCGTGATCTACCGGGACATCTCAGATTCAGATTCAGCACTCAGCACCTGCGCCGGCGTCGGGGATTTCGACGACGACGGTTACGACGACGTGGCCGTGTCCGACACCTCCTGGAGGCCCACCGGCCAGTGGCTGACCTACAACTATGGCAAGACCTGGGTAATCCATAACGGCGACCTCACCGCCGCCAACAACGGGGTCACCCCAGTGCCCATCAACGTCGACGATGCCTCCCTGGCCATCGAGGGCTCAGTGCCTTCCGGAAAGGCTGGTTGGTCCCTGGAAGGAGGCTCGGACATCACGGGGGATGGGGTCGACGACCTGCTGATAGGTGCGTGGAGGACCTATCAGACCCTTTCTACCCCGGGAGCGGCCTACATCGTCTCGGGCACTCTGACCGGCACCGTGGCCACCTCGGAACTCGGCAGCGTCATCGGCAGCAGTGGCTCCCTCCAGGGGCTCGGCCGCCGGATTTCAACCTCCCACGACATCGACGGCAACGGCTTCAACGACGTGTTCATCGCCGGCAACTCCGGGGCGTTCCTGTTCCAGGACCTGAACCAGTAGCCCCTACTCGCAGACGAAGCCCTCCACCTCCAGGGCATCAATGAGGTGCTCGTTGGTCTGGCCGCCCGTGCCGGCCGTGAAGCCGATGTACGCCGGAAAGGCAAAGGTCCCAGAGAGATCCTGGTCGATGTAGACCACCGAATCCACGGACACGGTCACCCGGGGAGCCGCCACGGTGACCTCCATGGTGTGCCACCCGGTGTCCTCCATCTCCGGAAGTGCTGCCCAGGCGGCGGGGTCATCCACATCGCCATCAAAGACAAAGGTCAGGTGATCATGTTCGGTGGGGTCCACGCTGCCATTGAAGTAGGTGTCGATCTCAATCGACCATCCGGGCAGGGCGGGCCCTCCGGTACAGCTGGCATCCCCCCCATACCCGAGGCCACAGCCGGCCCCGCCCAGGTACCCACTCATGCGGTTTGTATCGAGGGCCGTCAACGAGATGCCGTCGGCCCCCGTGCCGTTCCCAATAAAGAACTGGAAGCGGATACTCACCGCATCGCCCACGACCGGATTGGCGGTCTGGAAGGCGGAGCCCACGAGGTTGTTGTCCACGTGGGTCAACTGCAACCAGTTGTTGGTGGAGTCCCACACAGACGACCCCTCGAAATGCCACTGGGAGATGTCGTACTCGTCGGTGGTGTAGCCGGCCTGTTGGCAGATCGTGATGTCCGTGCTGGCGGTATTGCCGCAGGTGTCCGTGGCGGAAAAGGTGAGTTGGTGGGGCCCCCCAGCGCGGTCCGAGGCCGCCCAGGACGTGTGCACTTCACCGGCTGCATCTGCCACAGGGGAACCCACCGTCCCGTCCAGGCTCGACACCCACTCCACGGCCAGGTTTCCAGGGGAATCCGAGTCATCCCCCACCCGCCCCACCAGTTCCAGCTCCGTGCCGATGTCGATGATGCTGTCGTGGGCTGGTGCCACGATTTCCACAGTGGGGGGGCCGTCCTCCCTGGTGGACAGGGGCACCGTCAACCGGGGCTGGACCGGGTCATCTGAAAGAACGACCAGCATCCCGGACCCCAGCTGACCCACGAGCGCAAGGTCGTGGGACTCCCCCGGAGCCAGCACCAGGGGCAAGTCCGGCGGGGAGACGGTCCAGTCCACTCCTCCTTCCACCGCGATCCCGTGAATGGACAGAGGCCCCGCGCCCACATTGGAAAGCGCTACTGTGGCTCCGATGTCCGTACAGCCGGTGGCCTCCACCCGCGTCGGGTCCACCGCAAGCTCGCCGGTCAGGATGGCGGTGTCCTTCGGTTCCCCCGGTTTGACGGTCTCAGTCTTTGGGTTCATGTCGTACTCGGTGCAGCCAGTCCACACGACGCACCCGATCCACCAAAGCCGCACAAGACCTCCTATGCGTGACCCTCACCATACCCCCCCCGGAGGTTCCGAGCTATTCTCCTGGAATGGCAGCGTTTCAAGCGGATTTGGACCGGTGATATTCCTACTTCTGGCGCTTGGTTGCGAGCCGCAGAAGGACCTGCGCTTCGACAGCGGCCCACCTCCTGACACGGACGCAGACGCAGACGCAGACGCAGACGCAGACGCAGACGCAGACGCGGACGCAG
>CAZSZE010000128.1:0-9809 GCA_964610645.1 uncultured Enterobacterales bacterium
GTACGGCGGCCCGCACGCAGCGTTCCATCAGGGTGGAGAGCTCTGTGTCCATGAAGTGGCGGGTCATCAGGCCGGTGAGGGGATCCCGGTTGGCGGACGTCAGGCGCTCCTGAATGCGGGCCAGGTGGGCAAGCTCGTCGAGCCCCAGCATGTCCAGGCGCAAAGACACCGCCCCCAACTCCAAGTGGTCTCCGGGGCGCAGCAGGCCGCGCTGGGTGGCGCGGGTGTTCACGCTGGTGCCATTCGTGGATCCCAGATCCTGGACCATGATCTGGCCATTGCTGTCGCTGTTCAGCCGGGCATGGTAGCGAGAGACCGAAGCGTCGATGAGAGTCAGGCCGCAGTTTTCATCTCGGCCCACCAAGAGCTCCTCCCCGGGGGCAATGGATGCGAACCGGAGCATGTCGGGCCCGGCCACCACCCGAATCGTGGGCACGGTCATACGCTTCACGCGGCTTTCCCGCGGAAGCGTCAGCTTCATGGTGGTTTCGGAAAGATCGTCCAGATCCAGGAGACCATCACCGATGATTTCGTCGTTGCCTGCCACGCCATAGAATCCCACCGGGCCCGCCCCCCGTCAAGGCGCGGGTGTTCGCCGCCGAATGTGGAATTCCACCCGTCGATTGGCAGCACGGCTCTCCTCGCTGGTTCCGACCACCAGCGGCTCCGACTCACCGTAGCCGTAGGCTTCCAATCGGAGGGCCTCGACCCCCACCTGCTCGAGGTAGTGGCGCACGGCCTGTGCCCGGAGAAGGGACAGCTCCAGATTGTATTCGTCGTCCCCCTGGTCGTCCGTGTGCCCCTCGACGGCCACCAGCTCCAGTTCGGTGTGGTTCATGAGCAACAGGGCGACCTCATCCAAGAGCGGGAAGGAGTCTCGCCGAATCTCCGAGGAGTCCAGCTCAAAGTAGATCTTGTCGAAGATCCGCACCTGGTCTCCCACGATCTTCACCCGGCCTTCCTGCAGGACGACCTCGACCACGGCCTTGTCGGCATCGTCGAGATCCAGGGCCCGTTCAGCGACCCGGTATCCCTCGGCCCAGATCACCAGCTCGTGGGCGCCGCGGGCCAGCTCAAAGGTGGTGTGGCCATCCGGGTTGCCCTCCAGGACCCGCTCCTCGGTTCCGAGGATGCGAATTCGGGCGGCGACAGGGAGTCCGTCTTCGTTTTTCACCACCAGGCGCACGGGAACCGGTCCCGTGGGCACCACCGCCAGGACAGCTGCGCCCCGGCTCGTGCGGTTTGGATGCCAGCCCAGGGAGACAACTCCGCGCCAGTCCGGGGCGCCGACGCCTTGGGTGAGGCCCTTCCCAAGGCCCGCATGGAGCAGCACCGTGTCGTCCAGGTCCAGGTGCACGCCTCCAAGGATTTCGGTGGGGGCGCGGCCGGTGGCCTTGGACCCGAGGATTGCATCCCCGGTGAGCTCTCCCGACACGGACAGGGCATCCGTTGCATCCCACGCCGCCCCCGCAGCCCAGGGAATCTGGGGTCCCCACACAAGGTCACCCAGCTGCACACCGGAACCGGTGCGGGCGCCCGCACGTGCGGCCAGGTGGAGGGGGCCATCGTTCCAGGCCAGCTGAAGGTGGGCGCCACCGCCTGCACCTTGTTCCCCCAACCAGTTGTCCTCAGCACCGGAGGGCAGGGACAGGTCGGCCCCTGCCACCAGGTGGAGATTGTCGCGTTCCAGAACCACCACGTCCGCCAAGAGACGGGTGTCACCGATGAGACGGAAGCCCTCTACGCCGTAGCCTGAAGACACGATGTGCAGGGGCAGGTCGGCGCCGAGACGCACGGGGCCCAACAGCGTCCACCCCAGCAGGTTGGCGGTGCCGACGGAGCCCAGCACATCGGTCTCGGTGCCGTCCTCGTGGCGGTAGACCAGGGGGTCGTCCGCATAGTTGAAGTGAAAGGCGGCGCCGGGTTGGTCCGCTTGGAATGGAGACAGGGTCCAGAAGTGCTCGGCCCCAGGTGCAGCCTCGAACCGCTGGGCATCGAGGGGCTCGGCAGCGGTGCCGGCCGAAGCCAGACCGGGCAGGAGCAACGAGAGCGCTGCCCAGGAACGGCGTCGGCGGCGGAGCCCGGCGAGGAGAACAAGACCTACCGGCCAGAGGGAAGGGGATGCCGGGGTCTGGCTGCACGCACCGCCGGTGAATTTCCCGCCGGTGAACAGTCCGTAGCCGTCCTCGTCCTCGCCCAGGGGTGGGTCGTCGCAGGCATCGTCGTCATCGGTGTCCAGGAAGTCCGGAATGCCGTCGCAGTCGTCGTCCCCGGGTTCGTTCTCGTCGGGGACTCCGTCGCCGTCTGAGTCCTCGTCCTGGTAGTTCGGCACGCCGTCTTCATCGAGGTCCTCCGTCCCCTCTTCTGAGTCGGGGATCCCGTCCCCATCCGAGTCCGGGTCACAGAAGTCGGGGATTTCGTCCCCGTCCGTGTCGACCAGTCCCTCGGTTGCATCGGGGATTCCATCGTTGTCCCGGTCCGTGTCTGGTCCCCCCAGGTCGCACTGATCCTCAATGGCATCGGCGATGCCGTCCCCATCGCTGTCGACATCGTCCGAGGGGTCGTTCGGGTCGGTCTCCCAGTCGCCCACGTGCCCGTTCGCGTCCCGATCCTCGTCACCATCGATGAGCCCTCCACCGTCGGTGTCAGCAGAGCTGGGCTCGGTTTCGGTGGAGCTGTCATCGTCCGCGGAAAAACAACCGGCGCTGGTGTCCGTGTCGTCCAGGGGCGCTTCGACCCCAAGCTCCAGCCCGTCCGGGAGCCCGTCGTCGTCGGAGTCGCAGTCCAGCGGGTCCGTGTTGTGGAGGTACACCTCGTCAAAGTCGGAAACCCCATCGTCATCGGAGTCTGCATCGTTGGGATCCGTTCCCCACCCGATCTCCTCGGGGGTGGTCAGGCCGTCTTCGTCTCCATCGATGGTGGTTGCATCGGTCCAGGCATCTGCGAGATCGGCGGTGGGGGAGGCGAGATCTTCGTCCAACTCGTCGGAAATGTACTCGTGGTCTGTGAGGAGCGCGAACCGGAACTCTGTTGTGTCAACGATGGAGAAGCGGTCCAGGAGGAACGAGCGCTTCAAGGCCAGGCGAACCAGGTAGTCCGTGGACGAGTTGATGGAGGTGGTTGCAGGGACTATCTCCCAGGACCAGTCTGTTGGATCCATGGGAATGGTTGTTTCAAGGTCAAATGCCTGGGTGGTTCCTGGCCAACCACCTGCGTTGTGGAGCACCGCGAGATTGGGGGTCGGACCTACCAATTCGACTGCTTCCTCCAGGTTCGACAGGTCGGAGTCAAGATCCAGTGCAAAAGCCCAACTGCCCTTGTCCAACACTGAGGAAGGGAAGGACTGCAACGGGTCATCGTCCACCCGCATGGCCAGATAGACCCAGTCGGCGTCTGCATACCAGAGCCCCGCGGCACCTTGGGCATCGCCCACGATGTCCACGTGGGTGTTGGGTACATCCTGGTGCACATCAATCAGCGACGTTCCGCCGCTTGTCATGTCCACCCAGTCGGTGGGCCAGGTCTGGGCGGAGAGAGTGGGGAGCAGGGCGAGGAGGGCGGGAAGGAGCATGGCGGGACCCGGGGAGCGATGGGGGGCACTTACTCGTTAGCATGCAGGGAAAAGCATGGACAGGTCAAGAGTGACATCGAGAGTAAACCCCGGGGGCAGAGGTTAGGGGGACTCCATGGAAGACCCCGCCATCCCTGCGGCCACCGTCGCGGTGCTGAGAGATGGCAAGGCGGGCCTGGAGGTCTTTCTCGTCAAGCGTTCCGCAAAGATGGCGTTCATGCCGGATGCACACGTGTTCCCCGGGGGGCGGGTTGACCCGGCGGATGCAGCGGTGGCCATGGTGGGGGGAGAGGCGGACTGCCAGCGAATGGAGGTTCCCGGTGCAGCGGCCTACCAGGCAGCAGCCATTCGGGAGACCTACGAGGAGGCGGGTATTTTGTTGGCGGATGGCCAGCCCTGTGAAGAGGCCAGGGTGGCGATGCAGGAGCACCGGGAGAGTCTGGCCAGTGCAGCGGAGCGGTTGGGCTGGACCCTGCGCGCCGGGCGCCTCGTGTATTGGTCCTGGTGGATCACGCCCCCGCACGAGGCCCGACGGTTTGATACGCGGTTCTTCGTCGCAGTCGTGGACCGGAAGACCCAGGGGGCCCACGATCAACAGGAGACCGTCGAGTCCGCCTGGTGGACCCCCCAAGATGCCCTGGACAGCTTTGAGAGGGGGGAAATCCTCCTGGCGCCTCCGACCGCCCGCACTCTCCAGGAGCTCGTGCCGTTTTCCCTGGCAGAGGAGGCCCTGGAAGCCGGGCGCACCCGCAAGACCCCTCCCATTGAACCCAAGCTGCACATGGATCCGGACGGCACCCTCGTGGTGGTGTTGCCAGGGGATCCAGAGTATCCGGCGAAGGAGTCGGTGGAGGGACCGACCCGCATGCACCTGCGGTATGCCCAGCCCTGGTTGGACAAGGGGTAAGCTCTCCTGGTGAATTGGTTTCTTCTCTTTTTTGGCGCAGCCCTGGCGGCGCCCGGCCGCGGGCCTTTGGCCAAGCCGCCTGTGACCGAGTGGTCACCTGGCCGGGCCCATGACCGGGTGGTGGTGAAGGTGGTGGAGGGGGCGCAGGGGACACCGGTGTTGGATGGCACCGACATTCGGCCTCTGTTCCAGCGCCCGCCGGGAAAGCTGCGCGCGGACAAGGCCCGGTACACCCCGAAAGGGGCCAGCCTCGATCGCTACTTTCTGGTGGACACGTCGCCGGGGGCGGGACCCGCCGTGGCCGACCAATTCAATGACCAGGACTGGGTCGAGCTTGCCTACCTGGCCTTTGCACCTCAGCCTCCACCTGTGGACCTTGCGCCTGCCACACCGGATTTTACGGGGGAACAAGACTGGCTGGACTGGGCACCTGTTGGGTTTGGGTTCCTCGAGGGGGATTTGTGGCCAGGCGGCGATGGCTCGAATGTGACCATTGCGGACATCGAGTACTCCTGGACCCCCGACCACGAGGACTTGGACCAGGTAGATCCGGTGATGGCCTGGGGGTGGGACAGCCATGACTTTGCCTTTCACGGCACGGGGGTTCTGGGCATCCTGGTGGGAGGGGACAACGGCTACGGAGTGCGGGGGGGGGCGCCCGGGTCCGAGGCGCTGATGGTCTCCCCCTTTTCAGGCCAGGCCGACTACACGGTGGCAGCCGCTATTGATGGAGCAGCGGCTTTGTTGGATGCAGGGGACGTGATCCTGATTGAGCAGCAGGCCTATGCGCATGGCAACTATGCACCCGTGGAAATCGATGCGGC
Organism: uncultured Enterobacterales bacterium; assembly: GCA_964610645.1. Lineage (GTDB taxonomy): Bacteria > Myxococcota_A > UBA796 > UBA796 > CAJQPC01 > JAYZDK01. The sequence continues at coordinate 5,303 of CAZSZE010000128.1, forward strand.
CGTGTTCGACGCCATCGTGCTGGCCACGGCCCGGGGGATTGTGGTGGTGGAGCCGACGGGAAACGGTGCCCATGACCTGGATGATTCGGTGTGGGCAAACAAGTTTGATCCAGAGCGACGCGACTCGGGGGCGATTCTCGTGGGGGGAGGGGCGAGCCCGAACACCGGCTACGAGGCGAGGAGCTGGTTTCCCGGGGGCTCAAGCTACGGGGAGCGGGTGAATGTGCAGGGATGGTTTGATTCGATCGTCTCCACTATGAACGCGGACTACGGCGGTACCTACGCCAACCTCTGGCTTCCCTCGACCTCAGATCATCCGTCGGGGGATCCCAGGCAGGGGTACACGTCCACATTTGGAGGTACTTCCGGCGCATCGCCCCAGGTGGCTGCTGCAGCGGCTGTGGTGAACTCCGTGGCCATCGAGGTCCGGGGGGAGGCGCTTTCCCCGGAGGAGCTGCGGGCGCTGATGGTCAGTACCGGCACGCCGCAGCCGTCGGATGATCCGTTCCCCATCGGACCCCAGCCCGATGTGCGGCGCATGATCCGGTACGGCGTGCTGCCCTGATCAGGTCTTGCTGGCCGATTGAAGCTTGACCCGGGCACCCCAGGGCACGTTCAACGAGCAGGTCAGGCCTTCTGCTCCCACGGATGCAACTCGCCCACGCAGGGCCAGGACCTGGCCGTCGGGCAGCGTGAGACGAAAGGCCATGGGCTGCTGGATCTCCAGGTGAGAACCGGTCATCGGAATCTCGATGGATCCGGTCTTCAAGCCGTCCTTCCAGGACTTTGCCAGGGCGGCCCGTTCGGCCCACTGGAGCGTGAACTTCTCATCGGTGTAGCGCCAGGTCAGGCCGTCTTGTTCTCCCTCCAATGCACCATTGGTGTCTGCGGACACCGTCGGGGCGGGAGCGGGAACTTCCTGCAGTGAAGGGGATGCCGCCGCGGGGGCCACGAAAGGTGACTCGTGCGGGGTGTCTGCGTCGTTCTCCAGGAAGCTTGCCTTCAGGGCATCGCGAATGGACTGCCGGCCTCCAACCCGTTGGCCGCCGGTGGCGGTGAAGGAACGACCTCGGGAGCGTCCAAGGCGCTGGTCGATTCGGTTCAGGGCCGATCGGGTTTCCTCCTCGCTGGCGGCGGGTTTGCTGCGCTGGTGCCGCAGAATGGACTCGAGCCAGGCGGAGGGCTGAGCGCCGGCGCCGCCCTCAGTGAGATTCGCCAGCCAGTTGTTCAGGCGATCCGAGTCCGAATCGGGCATGTCCATGATCTGCGCGACACACCCGAACTCCCCCTGTTCATCGATCTCATAGGTGCGGAGGACCAACACCTCGGCCAGCACAGCCGAGTACATGCCGGACAGCTCCATCCTCAATTCCGCGCGATCACCCGGGTTGAACTCCGCATCGGTGGCAAAGGCGATGCGGTCCCCCTGGATCCAGCGGGCGGTACCGAAATGGAGGCCTCTGAACGTCTTGAGGGCGACATTCGCCTGGATGTTCTGGCGCATGGGCAGGTTTCTCGCGAGGGCATGGCGGTTTTGCATGATTTGACCGTGGCTGCAACCGCAACTGCAACGAGATCTTAACAGATCCGGCGCGTTGCGGCGGGCGCGGACTTGCGCCCTTACAAGGGGGATCGGATCCAGGCCCCTTGGGGTTGAGGGGCCATCCGAGGCGCCATCGGATAGATTGGGTCCCTGCGGCGGGCGTTGCTGTCCTGGTGGAGGCCCCGGTCTTCAAAACCGGTCGAGGCGGGTCGAGAGGCCGCGCCTGGTGGGTTCGATTCCCATCGCCCGCCGCCATTTGTCGCCAGGTGCCTGGAATCACCCCGATCTGGAAAATGTCGGGTGTTGTTTGGACACAGCGGGGACACAGCGGGGCTGGATCAGGTGGGTACGGTTCGATGCCAAAACGAAGCGCTAGCAACTTGTGACCATAGCCTGAGGTCCAGGGGCTGGGCGGAGAGGTACCGTGGGCTGTGCACCAGGAGTGATGCATGTTTGTGGGACCCATATGGCTGGCGCTTCAATGGGGATGCGTGGCCCCGGAAGACTCGCATGAGACAGGGAATGACACCTCCACACCGGCAGTGGCCGACGAAGATGGGGTTTATCCGCGAATTGGCCATACATACGAGCACTGTGTAGGCCAGAACTGCGACGGAATCGAAGGGGTAGATGAGACCGGAATCGATGAGGTGGATGAGGATGAGCTGGTGTTCAACATCATCGTTCGTCAGACCTTTCAGAGCTGTTCCAGTTGTGGCATCTGGTTCGACTGGCAAGGGGAGCAGGCCAACAAGCCTCGGCTGGTGGTGGAGTACGAGCTAGCCGGTACGCTGTTCACCGCCGAGTACCAGCACGACCTGGGGGGCATGGACAACGCCCACGCCATCTGGATCCAGAGCGGGCACGCTCACGACGAAGGCACCAAGCATGGGATGCTGATCAAGCAGGGTCCACACCGCAATGGGCTGCTGCGTGTCGACGCCAGCGACATACCGGAGAATGCCACCATCAACGAGGCCCGACTGCATCTGCACCTCAACAGGCAAGAAGGTCTGGCCAACGCCGATCACACCAGCATCCTCATGGTGCACGAGTCTGCACGGGACTGGGACTGGAACTCCGTGAACTGGACGAGCGCTGCGACGGGTCAGCCCTGGACGACAGACGGCGGCGACCTCGGGCGCGAGGTTCGGGAGATCCACGCGGGCCGGGACATGCATGACCGTGGCTTCAACAAGGCCCACCCGGACGGGTTCTTCGACTTTACGCCCTATATGCAGATCCTTCAGAGCGAGCGTGGCCTGGGCGACGGCTCCTGAAACAGAAATCCTCGCCAACACCGCTGGCGAGGGTCCTTACAAGATGGTGGGACTTCTTGTGGTAGAACCAGCACTCAGAGGGTGTGTGGGTATGAGAGGTTTGCGGTTGGGTTTGGTGGTGGTTGCGGTGCTTGGGAGTGGGTGTTCGTGGGCTCGATCTACTGATGTCGATGGTGACGGTTACACCACGGACGTTGACTGTGACGACAGCGACCCAGACATCTACCCTTGGGACCGAGACGGAGATGGCGTAGACGAGGGATGCGGGTGGAGTAGCGTGAGCGCGGGCGATCGACACAGTTGTGGCGTCAACAGTGATGGCAGCGTGGAGTGCTGGGGCGAAGACTTCTACGGCCAAACCACCTCGCCTTCCGGCACCTTCGAGAGTGTGAGTGCGGGCTACTACCACACCTGCGGGGTCACCAGCAGCGGCAGCGTGGACTGCTGGGGGTGGAATATCTACGGGCAGTCCACCCCCCCATCTGGCACTTTCGTGAGTGTGAGTCCGGGCTATACCCAGACCTGCGGGGTCACCAGCAGCGACAACGTGACGTGCTGGGGAGTCCATCAGGGTGGCCAAGCCACCCCGCCTTCCGGCACCTTCGAGAGTGTGAGCGCGGGCTACGACCACGCCTGCGGAGTCAAGAGTGATGGCAGCGTGGAATGCTGGGGGTCGAGCCAATACGGGCAGGGCACCTCTCCATCCGGCACCTTCGAGAGCGTGAGCGCCGGCAAGCACCACACCTGTGGGGTTACGAGCAGCGGCAGCGTGGAGTGCTGGGGCGAGGACTTCTACGGCCAAACCACCTCGCCTTCCGGCAGTTTCAAGACCGTGAGCGCAGGCTACCACCACACCTGCGGCGTCAACAGCAGTGGCAGCGTTGAGTGTTGGGGTTCGGACGACGACGGCCAGTCCAGTCCGCTTTCCGGTACCTTCGAGAGCGTGAGCGCAGGCGCCTTTCACAACTGCGGGGTCACAAGCAGCGGCGGCGTGGAGTGCTGGGGCTGGGATGACTACGGGCAGTCCACTCCTCCCTGACCAAAAACCAGCATGCCGGAGCGGTACACGGGACCCAAACAGGCATCTTCAGCAGAACTTCTCTTTCAACCAAAGCGTCGCGAAGTCTTTCTCCGTGGTGGTACATTCCTATCTGGACACAGGAGACCCCAAAATGCTGACAACCGTTCTGCTCTCCTCGATTGTCTCAGTGCTCGGTGGCTGCGGTGGAGAGACCAACAAAATCCCAGATACCCCGGATACCCCGGATTGCGGTGGTGTCGATGACTGTCCGGATGAGCTCCCCGAGTTGCTCGTCTACGGCCTGGACGCAGATGGCGAGCGGGTGGGGTTTGAGGCCTCCTATTGGTTACACCACGGATCAGATGATTGCTGTGACCCAGACCGCTTGTTGAGCTGTGGGGATGACGGTGGAGCCACCGACGGCGTTTGCCTATTGTGGTACCTGCAGAAATTCCCCACGAACAGCATCTATGTAAATGGCTTCCGCGACGGTCCTAGGCACACCGGCTACCTGGGCTGTAATTGGGGGGGCGCGGACACGTTGGCCGCCGAGTTCTCTGGTGAACAGGTCACAGTTGAGCTCGATCTGAAAATGCGTGCGCCTTGCGACTAGGATCCTGAGGGCTGACAAAGCGAGATCCCGATGCAGGTGCGCTACCAGGC
>CAZSZE010000129.1:0-2930 GCA_964610645.1 uncultured Enterobacterales bacterium
TCCCACCGGGTCAGCCCAAAGCTGTCCTCCTGGTTTGCTGGTTCTTCGTCGTCGTACAGGGTGTACCAGCAGAGGTCGGTGATACCCGCAGCCTGCGACAACAGCACTCCCCGGGTGAGCCAGGCCGCCTGGTCTTCCTCGCTTAGCGGGCTCCAGGAGGGCCAACCCATCTCGGTCACCACGATTGGGAGGTCGCCTGTCAGCTCGCGCAGTTGGCTGTACATCTCCCAGATGGGCACTTCACCGTCACCGTCCTCTTCTGGAGGCACCCGTGGGGGGTAGAGCGTGTAGGGATGGACAGCCACGCCATCTGCGCGGCTTGGGATCTCTGGATGGGCGGCCAACATCTCGGAGATGAAGGAGAGGGTGCCGGGAATGATCTGTTCGTGAAAGAAGGTGCCCCCGACGAGGACTTGTGCCTCGGGGTCGACAGCATGGATGGCTTCTTCCGCGGCCAGGAAGAGGGCACCGTAGGCCACAGGGTCTCCAGCGATGTCGGGCTTCCAGAAGCGGTAACCGGCGTTGGGCTCATTCCAGATCTCGTAGCGCTCGATGCGGCCGGCGTAGCGAGCGGCAGCGGCACCGGCGAATGTGGCGAAGTCGGCGGGGTCGTCGGGTGGGTAGTGGCTGTCGTCTTCGGTCTGGCTGCTGGCCCAGGCCACGCCGTAGCCCACCATCGCGATGTACTCGAGCCCACTGGACTCGGCGGCGGCGATGGCGTCGTCGGGCACCGACCAGTCCCAGGTGTTCTCGGTGGGTTGGACCACCCTCCAGCGGATGTCGGATCGCACGGCCCGAGCACCCAGGGCGGCCATGCGGTCGGTCGCTGCTTGCCTGTCGCCGACCCAGGTGAGGTCTTTGGCGATGCAGAAGCCCTTGGAGAGGTCTGTTTCAACCAAGGTTGGCGCGACAGGACAGGTGTCGTCCGAGTCGTTCGGCACGGACTCGCAGGCGGCGATCAGAAGTGGGGCGAGACGGAGGAACATCACCATGTGAGGGTAGCGCATGGTGGCCCTCTGAGAACCCACGCCCTCTTTTTCTGGCAGCACTCGATACCAAGGGTCTTCCGCAGCCACGACCTTGCTGGTGCTGATGGCGCGATGGGGTTCAGGGATTCAGATGGCGAGGAGGTCGTCGACGCTCGAACTTATCGAGCGCCAGCTGAAAATCATGGAAGAGCAGTTCGGTTTCTCGGGCATGGCGGAGATGCCGGGCATGGGCCCAGGTGGGGCACCAGCGCCTGAGAAGGAGGCATCCCCTGGCGCTCTTGAGCCTTCTTGCCGGGAGCATTGTTCTGCGACGGCGACGCAGGAAATGACTCCGACATCTCCGTGGGAGGCTACGTGTCCAGGGAGGTGGAGATGGCCCTCGATGCAAGCCGCGCGGAGATCCGAGAAAACCTGTTCGGGGGAGAGGGCGCGGTTCGAATCTGGAGTTGCCTCCCCTCGGGCTCCACGGAGCCATTCAAGGTGGCCCTCTGGTGCCAGCTTGATCCCAGCGGATTCGTCGGGAGCCATCGCCAGACGGAGTACCCGGAGGTGGTGCTCTGTGTCGGCGGCATCGGACGTGCTGTTGTGGGGGGGCAGGCCCACTCACTGGTCCGGGGAAACGCGGTCTATCTCCCCCTCGGTGCCACGTTGAGTCTCCACAATGAGAGTGACGAGGTGGCTTTGGAGTACGTCATCATCAAGGTGGAGGGTGTTCAGGCGGACCACTCGGCGTGAAGTCGTCGTTTCGCAGGCCCACGAGCACGACATCTCCGCCCTCGGAGACACGCACGGCTCCGTAGCGGGCGTCCTCGTAGTGGGGGGCGTGTTCTTCCTGGAAGTAGAAGGCGTTGGGGCCGACCTTGAATCGTCCCCCCCGAAGCCGATAGCGGAGCCGGAGTTCGGACTCGGCGAGCGGTTGGCCGTGGTCAATCTGCACAAATGTGGCGACGTCCTGTTCGTCGAGGCTCACCACCACGTGGCCGTCGTCGGGCCAGTTGCCCTTGTCCGGTATTTCTCGGTTCATTGCGTAGTCCAGTCGCATGTAGTCGCCCTGGATCAGCGAGCGTGGATCGACTGGCGCAAGGGGAAGCAGGACGAGGTCCCCGTCCGCCATGATCGCTTCCTTGTGCATCACCGCACCGATGGCGACGGCGGCGATGAGCGCGAGACCTCCGAGAACAACGGCCTTGTCACCTGGCGGGCTCATGCGGCCTCCTGGGGGGTGGGGGACTGCTGCCCGGCTCGGTGCAATGAGCGCAACCACCGCGCGAGCCCAGCCACCTGGCCGCCGATTGCGAGCGTGAGAACAAGGAAGATCACGATGGAGTCTGCGCTCTCGATCCACTGGAACAACGCGCTTGTCGTGAGCAAGGCGGCGGCGGCCGACGCGGCCGTCAGAATGGGCAGGTCTCTGTTCGACGCCTGGTGGTGGCGGATGAGCCATCCGCAGGTGCCGAGGAAGAGCAGAAGTGCGGCGATTCGCGAGTCGGTCGGCCTCTCGAGGATCAGTCCGGCGCTTGGAACCACCAGGCAGACAAGCGCAGCGTTGGCGGTCAGGCGCCGGGCCCATGGCACGTCGAGCCATTGGATCTGCCGGTCACGCCCCCATGCTGATGCAAACCAGGCGCCGCCGTGGATCACCCACAGGGCGAGCCACGGCCCAAATTCCATGGATCTGGGCACCGTTTGATCCCAGAAGAGCACCAGGGCGGTGTCCGCGATGGCGATCCAGATCAGCCAGAGAAGGGCGAACCGGGCGCCGACGACCCACGGCACAGTGAGCGCCGCCCAGAGCGCAAAGAGGTTCCACGGGTCGGCGCCGGTTTGATAGGCCTGCCCGAAGACCGCCCAAAGCGGCCCCACGAGCACGGTTGCAGCCACCAGCGCGGCCTTGCCGGCCACCCGCGAAAGACCCACGGCTGACCCGTAGCCTGCGGAGGC
>CAZSZE010000129.1:3030-9700 GCA_964610645.1 uncultured Enterobacterales bacterium
TGCGGAGGCGAGTTGCACGCCACGGGAGACCGCGCTCGTGTCGAGCAGCCCTTGGGATTGCAGAGCCCGCAACCGCTCGTAGTTGGCACTGCGCTGAAGCGAATCACCCATAGCGGGTCCTTTTCCTTGTGTCGGCCCCTGTACGACCGGGCGTCAATCCCATTCGATCCGGGTGATGAGACGCCGGGCCTCCAGTCGCAGTCGATCCACACACTCTGGAGTCACGGAATAGAGACTTCAGCACCCCTTGGAACCTCCCAACCAGGTTTCCCCTTCTCCCGTGAGCTTTCGCCTCCTTCCGCACTTGTGGCTCGCGTTCGCTGCGTGCTCTCCTTCCTCTACGGTGGACCTCGGGGCCTGTCAGAGTGCTGCCTGTCGTTCTCAGAGCGTACTCCTCGCATTCGATACCCACCCCACTGACACCCTGGCAGTACTCACCGGACTCCAGACTGTGGAGAAGGAGTCCTTGCTACGCCACCTGGTCACTGCAAGGCCCCAGGACATCGAGTTGATCTGTGGTGGGTTGATGGCCCCCGATGGTCCCGGCTGGGGTGTCTGTAGTCGCCTGCGAGAGCGTCCCCACCTGTTGCACAGCAAAATCACTTTGCGGGATCCCGAACGCAGCACGCGGCCCGCACCCGGCCCGGAAACCAGGCACCCCCCTTCTCCCTCCTCCCGGCTCGAAACACCAACGGACCCCACAGCACCAAGCGCACTGCCTGAGGACTGCCAGCCCGGCTGGCCCTGTGTGACCGAGGTGGCCATCCGCCAATTGAATTCCACCCGCCCAATCCCACCAGGGCAGGCCTGCTTGGAGGGCTTCGTGCAGGAAGAGAAGCTCCGCCACGAGTGCCTCTTTCGGGTCGCCGAAGCCCTCGCCGAGGGGAAACGCTGGAAGGCCGCGGAACCCGTCCTTCGGCTCTGCGCTTCGACTGGCAGCTTTGTCCACGGCTGCCTGCGGCACACCATCAGCACGCTGATGCCCGATATTCCTGCGGCCGACACGGCCGAGCCCAAGCATCTGCAGGAGTCACTCAAGGCAATCGACGCTCTGCGCGACGCAGTCGACCCTGAATTCGCCGATCTGTATGGCGACTTCTTCTGGGCCATTTGGACCACCCAGAGCCTGCGCCTGTCCAAGCGTATCGACAGCAGCCTCTTGCAGCTGTTGCCTCCCGAAGCCCGGCCCCACGTGCACATGGCGGCAGCCTATGAGCTTCTCAGGCGGATCGATCCCATGCAGCGAACCGACCTCGCTTCCCTGGTCGATCGTCTGGAGGGGCGCCTGGCTGCCCCTCGCCAGCCAGGAAGGGTCGTGCATCACCGAGCCACCCTGTGGAACCCGCCTGACTTCTGGCCCGACGACCTGCAGGAGGGGTTCGAGCAGAAGATTCCTGCCGCGTTCTGCATGGGAGTCGGGCGGCGACCCACCAGCGACATCCCGCATCTCGACCTGGAGTTGGCCGTGCTGGAGGCCACAGCTCGTCTGCCCACGCAACCGCCGGCTCGCTTCTACCTGGCGGTCTTGAACGAGCACCCGGAAGACCTCGTGCGCTGGACCGCCCTGCGGCTGCTCGGCGCACTCTATCCGGAGGAGTTGTCACACCTCGAACTGGAAGATGAACCGGTGTTGCTGCGCATGCGGGTGCCCTTCCCCGTGATCCACAAGTAGCGTCTGCGCGAGCGTCAGTTGCAGGTGATGATACGCAGGGCGGCCGGGGAGTCTACAGCAGCAAGTCGCACGACCATTGACCCGTGGGCTCCTGCGTGGCAGGCTTGGCGAACTCCAGGATCGTAGCAACCATGAGATGGGGTTTTGCCATCGCCGCGCTGTGTGCCGTCCTATGGGTGGCCTGCAACGACTCGGATGATCACTGCGCGACGTATGCTGAGACGTGCGAGCGGTGGTGTGAAGGCGATGACCTGGAGGCCTGTCAGGAAGAGGGGGAGAGCTTGAAACAGGCGGGAGACCAGTCCGCTTGTTTTGATGCCAACTTGCGCCTGACTTGCGGGGGGGAGAAGGAAGACACTGGCGATTGGCCAGACACTGGCGATTGGCGAGACACCGGAGATTGGCGAGACACCGGTGACACTCACGATGACTGGTAATGCCGCCAGGAACCGTTCGGGTCTGGGTCCGGATGCTACAGTCCTCCAACGCATGGTGAACCACAAGCGATTGATACCCAGTCTGGCCGTACTCAGCGTCAGTCTCACCGGGTGCGGTGAAGACGTCGCCAGTGACGACATTACGGGCAACTGGGACGTGACGGTCTTGGACGGCATGGATTTGCCCATCTACAACTACTCCCAGGGGAGCATCACGGGGGGGCGCTACGATGGATTCGCCGCCAGCTATAGCTACAGCATGTCCGGGACACTGGCCATCGACGCTACCGGGGTCGCGGAGTTGATTGGCATCTACAGCTACTCCTACTCCTCGGTCTACAGCGGGGAGTTCGAGGGGTACGGCAACGAATCCTACAGCGACTCCTGCACCTATTCCTACAATGGCATGTCCAAGTCCCTCGGCCAGCGCCGGTTCGAGATTCGCTTTGATTCTGCAACGGAGGCCTGCGAGGATTCCGATGGCAACGCGGATTGGGACTTCGGACCGGCCGAGATGAACCTGGACTGTGTGCTTCATCCAAACCACGGTGTGGTCGACTGCATCGATCGCATCGATGGTAGCTACTGGGCCTTTGAGCGGAGCGACACCAAGTGAGTCGCCGCACATTTCCCATTCCGGTGTTGGGGCCACTTTGTCTTGGAATGAAGGGACTCGTAGGGTGCGCGGGTTCGGCGGCCCCTGATCCCATTCTGGGGGACTGGGTCCTGGCAGAGCGAGACGGGGTGGAGATGCCCCTTTCGTACACCTATGGCCGCAGCTGCGAGTCGTACGGAATGGCCATCACGTATACGGAAGTGGAAGGCGCCACGCTGACCATTTTTGACGACTTCCTGGGCCAATTCTCCGAATACTACAGCGAGGAAATGGAGATTTTCTATGCCTATGGAGGCATGGAAATACAGCAAACGATGTTCTATTCGGAGTCCGAATCGACGCGGGTGTGGGTCCGGCCCGGGGAGTTGGCAGGGAGCTACCAGATTACCGCGCAGGACGGTGGCATCTTGGACTGCATGCTCACCTCTTCCAATGAGGTGCTCGAATGCGAGGGGGAAGAGGGGGAGACCCAGGATGGGTCGGGCGGAGACTGGGATACCGGAGGCGGATACTGGGATACCGGAGAACATGAAGTTGATAGAGACGGATACCGGCTTGTGTTTCGCAGGCCAGGGACGTTCCAGACCGACCCCCGGTCCGATATTGACACCGGCCCCTGCAGAGACACGTGGGGTCGAGACACGTGGGAAACGGGCCGTCACACGGGGGATACGGGTGGCGAGACCGCCAGGATCTGCTCGGAAGCCCTCGCAGCAGCAGAACTACAGGCGGATGTCGTCATTGGCGAACCGACCGATCTGCATTGGGACGGTTCAACCGCCGACGTGGTGGGCATGACGGGAGAGTTCTGTGCTGGCACAGCGGGCCCTGGTGTCGCAGCCTGTTCTTCCTGCAACGGCGACCGGGCCCGGCTTGGGGGTGCCATGCACTTCTATCGATTCACGACCTCTTTCGATTTCAGTATCGCCGCGACTTTGTGCGACGAAAACACCGATTTCGACACAGCAATGGCCCTCTTCAGTTGGGATGGGACCCTCCAGCTCAACAACGACGACATGGACGAGGCCTGTGGGCAATGCAATGCCGGGTATGGGTGGGAGTCTGCTGAAATTCAGTGCCCCGACGGCTTGCTCACAGCGGGGGCCTATGTCCTTGCGGTCGGGGGTTTTTCAGGGGAACAGGGAACCTATGGGCTCAACTTGAGCATCACGTCTCCCTGACGGCGGTCACTCCGACGTCTTCGGCCATGTCCGAGGCGCCGGGATAGGAGCGATCTCTGCTCGGGAGCCCAGCGACATGCCGCTACTGCTTGCAGCCCTGGTCGCCTGCACGGGTGGATCGGACCCCCTGCTCCCACCGAGCGGGGAGCCAATTCGACAGGAGAGTCCACGACCATCCCTGGAGCTTGGCAAGACCGATGTGCTCCTCGTCATGGTGGACACACTGCGGGCCGACAGACTGGGTGCATGGGGCAACCCGCACAAGCTGAGCCCGAACATCGACGCCCTCGCCACAGCCGGGGTGCGCTTCTCCTCCTTTTATGTGAACAGCTCCTGGACCCGCCCTTCCATGGCGGGACTTCTGACCGGCCTCCACCCCCGCACGACCGGCATCCACGAGGAACAGTTCGACATCCTGGTCGAAGAACTCACACCTCTGGCCGAGCGCTTCACGGCAGCCGGCTACTTGAGCCTGGGGCTGACCGCCAACCCAAACCTCAACGACTGGTTTGGCTTCGCCCAGGGTTTTGCCGAGTACGGCGACTCTGGGGTGGTCTGGCGCTGGATGAACTCGGAGGGCAAGAAATACAAGCCCAACGAGACAGAACTGGACACCGCCGACTTCACCACCAACCGAGCGCTCGCCCTGCTCGACCGAAACCGCAAAGCACTGGCCTCGCAGCCGTTCTATCTACAGGTGGTCTACATCGACCCCCATTTCCCCTACGCCCCACCTCCGCAACACAAAAAGGCAGCGCAGGCGGCCGGCTCTGCAACTCCCCTCTACGACGGCGAGCTTCGCTACACAGACGAGCAGGTTGGCCGGCTCATGGATGGGCTGGAGGAGCGAGGCCTGCTGCACAATACCCTGGTGATTCTGGTGAGCGATCACGGGGAAGGCCTGAACAGCCATCCGGACACACCCCTCTCTGACCGACACGGTGCCACCCTCTATGACAGCGTGCTGCATGTGCCGCTCATCCTGAAGCACCCCCTGCTGCCCGCTGGAGCAGTGGTCCAGGAGCTTGGGGCTGGTGTGGACCTGGTTCCCACGGTCTTTGATCTGCTCGGCTCTCAGCTTGCTGATCTTCCCGGTCTGTCTTTGGTGCCAGCCATTCGCAACGAGCCTCACCAGCCCCGGAACCACGTGATCTCCGAGACAGACTGGCGCTCCAACCTCAAGCGCTCTCTGCGCACTCCTGGAAGCCGCTATGTGCGCAACCTGGACAGCACCGCATGGCGAAAAGGGATCTTCGAGGGCACCCGCCTCAAGCCCAGGGAGAAAGAGCTGCTTGCCTTTCTGCCAGACGAGGAGTTCTACCTGCTGGAGCCTCATGAGTCAGAGCGTCCCCTCCTGAACAATGTCCTGGCTGATCACAGAGAGGAAGCTGATGCAGCCGGGGCGATCCTGGAGGCCTTTGACAGGGACACTCCCACCCGCCCCCCACTGCGCCGCAGCCCCGAGGATGTGCTGACCCTGGCGGACGGAACAACGGTGTCAGCTCTGCCAGGGCGTGATGGTGGCGGCGAACAACCTGACGAGGAAACCATCGAGCGACTGCGGGCCCTGGGCTACATCGAGCAGTGATCCCGCCTGGTCAGCTGGGACAAGGCTCCAGCTTGCCGAATACCGCATCGAAGGCACCACCAATGTGGGGGGTGGTGAACACCAGTGCTCCTCCGTCCACGAGGAGACAAGCGCTTCGGAGACGGTGGTCTTTGTCCCTCCAGCGCACCCGGGTCTTCTTCTTTGCGTTCTTCATCTGTTGCTTGAAACCCTGGGTCCAGTAGAGCTGGCTTAAAGAATCGATCATGTCGGTCTGAGCCACCTGGGCGGCAGTGGCCATTCGCTGGTGGCCCACCCAGGAGCCACGTGAGTCCTGCGCCGCCACCTGGGGGCTGGTGAGGCCTCGGTAGTCGAAGAGGTAGAGCCCGGTCCCGTAGCCAAGGGCGCCGATACCTCCAGCGGCGAGCCGCAGGTTGGAGGGCAGAAGCCCTCTGTCTACAAGATCATTCAAGACCGCTGCATCCCGCTCACGAGTCTCAGCGTAGATCTCCAGACCCTTCACCGATTTCACCTTGTGCACGCTGGCCTTGGTGAACCGCGAATGTGTCGCACACAGGCTGACGGCCACCAAGGTCATCGCAACCAGGATGAGCGTCCTGCCCTGCCGCTCTATCGACCAGCTCCAGCGAGAAGCCGCTGCTGCCATCGCCCACTCAAGCCCTTCAGCCACCATCCACGCCAACATGGGGAGCAACGGGACTGTGAAGCGGTAGGCGATATGGTCGCCACCAATGTAGAGCAGGTAGAACCCATAGAGCGCCGTACTTGCTGCAAACAGCCGATTCGGGGCGCGTCGCTGGAGCAGTCCGATGAGCGCAAGTGGGGCCGCCAGGTAGTACCAGTGGGTCAGGAAGCTTCCCCCGAAGTAGTAGAATCCCTGGCCCCAAGCGGCGCCACCGACCTTGGCATGGAAGGTGTTGGGCAGCCACTCCCCATAGGTGGCGTGGCGCCAGGCAAAGTGTGACCCCACGACCGCAAACCAGGGCAGCGCCCAAGCCACCAGCGCTCGGAGTCCTCGTCTCCCGCGCAGCACTTCCTGCAAGAAGAAGATCCCCACCACACATGTGAAGATGCCTCCATCCGGTCGGGTGAGTGTGGCGAGGGCCAGGAGAAGCGATGAGGCCATCGGCCAGGCCACCAGTTCGTCCCGCTCTCGTAGATAGGACAACAATCCTGCAAAGACCAGCAGGGTGAAGA
>CAZSZE010000130.1:0-9471 GCA_964610645.1 uncultured Enterobacterales bacterium
GGGGAATGATGGACTGCCCCACGGAGATTCCAAACTCCCCGTCGGGAAGCGCATCTGCCACCTCGTCGGAAACGGAGCGGCCCACGGCCTGCTGCATCTCTCCTGGCAGCGTGGCCCCGGTGTCGATGACCGGGGCGTGTTCATCTGCCACGGCCTGCATGTCGGCCTGCATGTCGGCCTGCTGCTGGGCCATCAAGGCCGGGTCCATGGTCGTCAGGTTCTCGTCATCGCCTGTCGGAACCGGGGCGCCCTCCACACCTTGTCCATCCCCTGCCTTTTTCTCCTTGTCCAACACCACGCCGCCACCGGTGGGGGGGGGGGCTGGCAATGTCCGACTCGTAGAACTCCTGCTCGTCGAAGTCCTCCTCCTCGGGCACGAAACCTTCCACCGCCTCCACCTCGATGTGCTGGAAATTCGCCTTCCAGAGCAAGGTGACGATGTCGTCCTCGTTGAGGCGGATGCCGCTGTACCGAATGGAGAGGATCTCCAGCAGGCGCAGGAGCTCACTCCACTCCACATCCTCGAACACGGTCAAGCGCCGCACCCCATCCCGGAAGAGCTTGAAGGCCAGGGAACGCTCGCGTTCTTCCTCCTTGTAGACCACCTCGCCTGACACGGCGATCTCATAGGGCCGCACCGACAGGATCAGGGGCCCGTAGGTGTCCAGGTAGTTCATGAAGCTGGTCTGGATGGCCTCGAGGAACACCCGGATCGCCTCGTTGGACGGGTCGTACAGCAAGAACGCGCGGGCTGCCCGGGAGAGCGACATCAGGGATCGACTGGCGGCGTTCCCCTGGTCAGTCAGATCGTGGCGCGTGCCGGGCGAAAGCAGGTGCGCAATGCCCTTGGGGGTCAGATCCTCGGCATCATCGGGGAGCTCGTCCGGGAGCGCTTCCGGCGCTGGCGCCTCCGGGGCCCCAGTGGTTTCCGGGTTCTCGTGGCCGACAGCCAAGTTTCTTCCTGGGTCTTGGGCGGGGAGGGGACAGGATACCACTGCCATGGCCTGCCGCGGCTATACTCGGGCTCGCAGGAGGATGAATGAGCGAGGTGCGGCCTCGGATTCTCTCGGTGGGATGTGCAAATCCCCCGCAGGTGTATGAGCAGGCGGCCATGCCCGATCTGTTTCAGGTCAAGGACCCCCGGATCCGCTCGCTCTTCCAGTCCTCCCACATTCGCACCCGACACCTGGTTCTTCCTCCCTCGGGGCCGGACGGACCGCGTAAGGAAACCCAGGGGGAGCTCATTCAAAAGCACCGGGCCGGCGTGGTGGAGGTCGGGGCCAGGGCCATCGCCCGGTGCCTGGATCCCGAGGGGTTGGCGCCGTCGGACATCGACTACCTCATGTGCATCACCTCCAGCGGGTTCCTGTGCCCCGGGGTCACCGCCATTCTCATCAAGGAGCTGGGCTTCCGGGAAGACTGCTCGCGGGTGGATGTGGTGGGCATGGGGTGCAACGCTGCCTTGAACGGCTTGAACCCGGTCACCGCCTGGTGCCTTGCAAATCCTGGCAAGCGGGCGCTCATGCTTTGCACCGAGGTGAACTCGGCGGCCTACGTCTTCGATGAGACCCTGCGCACCGCCATCGTCAACTCTCTCTTCGGGGATGGATCCGCTGCGGTGTTGTTGCGCGCCGATCCGGCGGATTCGGGGCGCCTTGCCCCGGAGATCCTGGGCTTCAATTCCCACATCATTCCGCCAGCCATCGGTGCCATGCGGTTTGATTGGGACAACCGGGAAGGGAAGTGGAGCTTCTTCCTGGATCGGGACATTCCCTACGTGGTGGGGGCCCATGCGGAGCGCCCGGTGCGCAGGCTCCTGGGGGAATTCGGCCTCAAGCGCCGGGACATCCGCCATTGGCTGGTCCATTCCGGCGGAAAAAAAGTCATCGATGCCATCAAGTACAACATCGGCATCACGGAACACGATGTGCGCCACACGGTGAGCGTGCTGCGGGACTATGGGAACATCTCCAGTGCGTCGGTGCTCTTCAGCTACCAGCGCCTGGTGGAGGAGGGTGTTGTGCGACGCGGCGACTATGGAGTGGTGATGACGATGGGGCCGGGGTCGACCATCGAGACAGCCTTGATCCGTTGGGGGACACGATGACCTACGAAACCCTGGTGTTTGAAGAGCGCGGCGATGTGGCCACCCTGACCCTCCACCGGGCCCCTGGGAACCGCATCAATGTCCGCATGATCAAGGAGCTAACGTCGGTCTGCGATCACCTGGAAGACAAGTCCACGGTGAAGGTGGTGGTCCTGCGGGGAAGCGGGGGGGTGTTCAGTGAAGGGGTGGACTTCTCGGAGTTCCAGCCGGATCAGCCCCTGGACATCCACGGTTTCAACAAGTGGGAGAAGATCTGCACCCGTCTGGAACGACTTCCCAAGGGCACCGTGGCCCTGGTGGATGGGGCAGCCGTGGGGGGAGGGTTCCAATTGGCCCTGGTGTGCGACCTGCGAATCGCTACGAGCAATGCCAGCTTTCAGCTGCCCGAGGTGCACCTGGGCTTCTTGCCGGGCATGGCGACGTTTCGGCTCGCCAAGTACGTGGGCCTGGGCCACGCCAAGCGCATGATGGTCACCGCGGAGAAGGTGGGGGCTGCGCGTGCCCTGGAGTTGGGAATCATCGATCGGATCGAGGAGGACCTGGATGCCGGCCTTGCCTGGGCGCTGGAGGCCCTGGGACCCCAACACTCCGTGGCCATCGAGCTGACCCGACGGCTGCTGAACGAGTCCTTCGCGGCCACCGCGGAGAATGCCATTGGCCACTTCCTGGCAGCGCAGCACCGGGCCATCACCCAGACCGCGTTCCTGGACACGTTGAAGAAGCGCCAGGACGAAGAGGACTGATCCGGATCAGACTGCTGGATGGCGGCTGTGGGCCTCGACTCGTTCGCTGGCCTCCAGGTCCAGGACGTAGCGCAGCATGTCCTTTCCGTAGAAGCGAAAGGTCCCCTGGCGCTCAAATCCCCAGGAGGTGAGCTGGCGGTTTGCCCCTTCGTTGTCGGACTCGGTGGTCACCTTCACGGCCTTGTGTCCCCGGGCCAGCAGGTCATCGAACAGCACCTTGTTGATGTGGCCTGAAATCCGCTTTCCCCGGAGTTCAGGTGCAAAGCTGCAGAAGAGGGACTCGGCACGGACATCGTCCTCGCCGTCGGAGGCGGCACTGCCCGAGAAGACACTGTACCCACCGGTTGTGGCCAGGTGACGGGCCAGACCTGGAGCGCGAATCAATCCGGGGACGGCCGCGAGCCCAAGGAGCATCCACCGTCGATAGAAGACCTCCCGCATCATTCGGGAGGTGTCGGTCGATCCGGCGATGAATCCCCGCACGGCGGGAATGCCCTCCTCGTCTCGTTCTTCGTAGACGAAGCCGAGAAAGTACGGCGAATCCACCAGGCCCCGGTAGAGCTCGGTCAGGAACCGGGTGCCGAGGCGGGCCCAGAGGGAGTCGCCCATGGCGCGTGCGTGAAGCTCGGCCACGGGGCTGCAATCCCGGTTCTGCATGGGGCGGATGCGCTCCATGACGCTCGGGTCTACATCGAAGGGACGGGGCATGGGGCGTGGGGCGTGGGTCATACGGTCCGGGAATAGCGAGGACCGCTTGTTTCGTCTCGTGCGAGGTAGGGGTCAAAGACCATGGCGGCGTTCCGGACCAGCACGCGGCCGCGCTCGGTGACCCGAATCGCCGCATCGTCCACCGTGACGAATCCTGCTTCCTGCAAGGGCCGGAGTGCCTCGAGGGCGGACTTGAAGTGGGGGATGAACTCGATGTTGTGGGTCCGCTCCAGCTCGGGAATGGGGATCTCCAGGTTGCACATGAGGCGATTGATGACGTCCCGTCGCAGGTGGTCCTCCGGGGACAGCACCCATCCCCGTTCTACCAGGGAGACCCCCTCGGTCACCCGGCTGCGCCAGCGGGCGAGCTTTGCCTCATCCTGCCAGTAAGTACCCGCCACCTCGGAGATGGCGGACATGCCCAAGCCGATCATGTCCACCTGGGAAAGGGTCGTGTAGCCCATGAAGTTCCTGTGGAGTCTGCGGTCCCGCGCAGCCACTGCCAGCTGGTCGTCGTGCAGGGCGAAATGGTCCAGGCCCAGGGGGGTGTAGCCGGCTTCGCCAAGCCTTTGCTGAGCCATCAGGTACAGCTCGGCCCGCTGTGCGGTGGAGGGGAGATCGTCGGCATTGATCTTGTTCATGTGGGACTTGAGCCAGGGCACGTGGGCGTAGCCGAAGACTGCGAACCGGTCTGGTTTCAGTTCGATGGCTGCATCCAGGGTCCGGGAGAAGCGCTCTGCGGTCTGGTGGGGAAGGCCGTAGATCAGGTCGAGGTTGAGCCCCCACCAGCCCAGGGATCGGGCATGGGCCAGGAGCTCGGCGATGCGGCGCTTCCACTGGGGGCGGTTCACGGCCTTCAGCACGACCGGGTCAAAGGACTGGACCCCCAGGGACAGGCGGTTGAAGCCCAGCTCGTTCAAGGCCTCCAGGTGGGCGGGGGTGGTGATCTGTGGATCCGCCTCGACGGACAACTCAGCACCGGCGATGGGTTGGAAGCGCCGCAGGAGAATTGCGTGCAGCTCCCCCATCTCCTCGGGCGTGAACCAGGTGGGGGTGCCGCCTCCCAGGTGGATGCGCTGCACCTCGATGGTGTCGGCTGGAAGGGGGAGGCTTTCGACCTGGGTGGCCAGGTCCGCAAGGTACCGGGCCCCGATCTCCCGGCGACCGGCGACCACCATGTTGCAGCCGCAGAAGGTGCATTGCTCGGCGCAGAAGGGGATGTGCACATAGAGCTGGGCGGGGGCACGCACGCGGCCAAGCGCCACGTCCACGGCATCGCCGGGCAGCTCCTTCCACAGGGGCACCGTCGGAAAGCTCGTGTACCGGGGACCGGAACGATCCCAGGTCCTCAATTCGTCTGGTGTGACCAGCTCCATTCGTGTACCGCTTGCACCATGGCTTCCACCCCTTCTATCGGAGTGGTGGGGAGAATGCCGTGTCCCAGGTTGAAGACATGGCCTGTGGGGCCGGCGTTTTCGATGATCGCGCGACAGCGGCGTTGGATCTCCGCGGGGGGCCCATACAGCGCGACAGGGTCCAGGTTGCCCATGATCGGGATGTCACCGAGCGACCGGCGAGCGGACTCCAGATCCACCCGCCAGTCCAGGGCCAGCGCATCGGCGCCGGTCTCCTTGAGCCAGGGAAGGAAGGGAGAGGCATTCTGCGTGTAGTACAGGCAGGGCACGCCCTTGACCGCTGCAAGGACCCGTTGGGCGTACGGCAACGCGAACCGCTTCCAGTCCTCGACCGAGAGCACCCCGGCCCAGGTGTCGAAGAGCTGTACGGCCGAGCACCCCGCCTCCGCTTGCGCTCCCAGGTACTCCCCCACGATGTCGGCCAGGTGCCCGAGCAGGCCCTCCAGGACCTCGGGCGAGTGCAGCATCATGGACTTGAGGTGGGTGAAGTGCCGGGAGCTGCCCCCCTCGATCATGTAGGCGGCCAGGGTGAAGGGAGCGCCAGCAAAGCCGAAGAGGGGCACATCGATCTGCGCCACCAGCTGGCGGATTGTCTCCAACACGTGGGGCATGTCCCGCTCCACAGAGGGGGTTCGCAGGGCCTGGATGTCGGAGGTGGATCGGAGGGGGCTGGGAAAGCGCGGCCCAGAACCGGTCTCAAAGACCAGTTCCATGCCCATGGCGGCTGGGGGCACCAGGATGTCGTTGAAGACGATGGAGGCATCCAGGGGAAACCGCCGAAGGGGCTGCAGGGTGACCTCCGCCGCCAGCTCTGGGGTGCGGCAGAGGCCCAGAAAGTCCGTGGTCTTGCGAACGGCGTGGTACTCCGGCAGGTAGCGGCCCGCCTGGCGCATGAACCACACCGGCGGGCGTTCCACCGGTTCTGACTTCAGAGCACGAAGCAGGAGGTCGTTCATCGCCGCCTCCTATCTCTGATGGAGGATGGGCGCTGTGGGAAGCCCGAAGGACTCCAGGAGGTCATTGGCGGCGAGGCGTCCGCTCAAGATGGCCCGCTCGATTCCCTGGGCGCCGTGATCAATGCGCACGTGGTCTCCACACAGCCGCAAGCCAGCCACGCCGGGATGCACAGGTGTGGCCGTGCTTCCCCACCCCGGGGCAAACCAGGTGACGTCGTGGCTGAATGCCAGGTGGCGCTCCAGGACTGTGGCCTCCCAGAGCTCGGGCCAGGCGCGGCGAAGATCCTCTTCCAGGAGGTCCAGCACGTCGTCGTGGCTTCGGCCTCGGGCCAGGGCGCCCAGGGCATGCATTTCGATCACCGCCCCGCCGGAGACCTGGGCTTGCTGGCGGGCGGTCTCCTCCATGCGGTGCAGGAGGAAGCCCCGGGTTCCGTGTTGCAGACCGATGAATGTGGCAGTGGTCTGGGCCTCGGCATCCACGTCCGTGTCCAGGTGGAATCTTGCGATGGTGGCCTTGCAGTTCCTTCCGGCCTCCAGGGATGGCACCAGGTGGCTTGCCAGCGCCTGGGCGGCGGGTACCGGCACCGCCAGCACCACGGCATCCGCTGCAATCTCGGACCGCAGGTCCTCCCCGTCCACGTAGAGTCCGTCATCGCCCCGTTCAACGGGGACCTGCTGGAGGGGAAACCGTGCCGGACCCGAGAGAGGTTGGCCTTGCAGGTCGAAACGGGCACCGTCGGCGGGGCAGGAAAGGTCCTGGTCGGACCGGACCAGGTCGTCGCCGCAGTGGGTGCATCGCCCGGAAACCCCCACCCATTGTCCGGGGCCCACCTCCCCCACGAACAGGGAGGGATGGCCGAGGCGCTCCACTTCCACCCAGTCGCCCGGATGCTCGGTCATGGTGGCGCCGGGCAGCTCTGTTCCAACGCGGACTCCGCACACCCGGCCCTTGCGGTAGAGGAGACTCTCCACGGGCTCCCGCGTGCGCACGGTGCCTCCCAGGTGCTCCAGGCGACGCCCCAGCGGGGCCCAGATGCTGCCCTCCAGGTTGCCAGCCAGCCACTTCACCGTCCCTTCGGTCCCGTAGAACTGCTCCCCCAGGGCAAAGGTGGCTGCATCCAGTTGGCCGGGCTCCATCGACCACAGGGCCTGGGACATTTCCCGGAAGAAGGCCCCAAAGAAGGTGAGGGGGGCGCCGCGAATCTGCCAGTCTGCCACCGAAAGTGCGTCCAGCTTCTCGTAGGCGGATGTGGGTTTGAGGTCCCGCAGAAACCGCAGTCCCTCCTGGGCTGCCAAGGCGGGAATCGGGTGCCCCAGGCGGTGCCCCCGCTCCGCGAACTTTCGCGCCAGGCGCAGGCGGCCGGGCAGGTCTGCACCATGGACGTCGTTTCCGGGCCAACGCAGGTTGAACGGAAGGGAGGGGGCATCCTGGAGGACGTGGGACAGGTCATGCTGGTCCAGGAGCAGGCCCAGGTGCAGGTGGCCCGGCCAGCATCCGTGGGCCGAGGCGGCGGGGCCATCGTGTCGCTGGGAGTCTCCTGTGCCCCGTGCCTTTCCTCCAAGACCGTCGGACTTCTCCAGCAGGGTGACCCGAACGCCGCGGCTTGCCAGGACCAGCGCAGCGGAGAGACCCGCTGGGCCGCCCCCCACAACCACCACGTGGTGACGGGTGCCCGCCCGGGCTGTCTTCCAGCCAGAGGCAGCGGTCGCCGCCACAAGTCCCAGAAAGCTTCGTCGCCGCAAGGTTGTCCTACTTCTTGTTGAACCGTGCTTCCGACTGCACCTTGACCCAGGTGGTGGCATCCTGAAGGCCTTGATCCACGAGGATCTTCTTCAGGAAGCCGGGCACCCAGCCCTGCAGTTGGAGGTTGACCGAGTACTCGACACGGCAGATGTTGGGGTTCTTCCTGGCAGGGGTCACCCGCCAGAACCCCACCGAGTCGTCCAGGTCCGAGAGGCGGTCATAGTCCAGGGTCCAGGTCACCCAACCATCGCCTGTGTTCACCACGTGGCGGATGTACCACTCGACCGTCACCCCCATGACGCTCGTGAGAAAGTGGGTGAAGACCAGGTTGCCTTCCTGCTTGTAGATTTCGGTCTTCTTCAGGTCGTCGATCCAGGCCGGGTACTTGGAGTGGTCCAGGATCACGCTCCAGACATCCTTGGCCGGTGCGTTGACCTGGAAGACCGCGACCCCCTGGCCCCCCGTGCCGACGGTCATCTGCTTCAGCACGCCGCGCCCTGCGTGGTACTCCCCGATCTCGTGGTTTGTCAGCTCCGTCACCGGGGGAGGCCCTTTGAAGGCTGGAATTACCCCTTGGTGGGGATGGGGCTTGTTGGCATCTGCAGCGAGAACAAGAGGCAAAAGGAGCAGGAGAGCGGATTTCATAGTGATTCTTGTACTTTCCTCGGATGTCCAGGAGGATTCAAGGGAGTGGAAATCCTTGACACGTTGGCGATGCAGCGTTGAAAAGCCCGTGGTATGGAAACCACGACCCCACACATACCGGGAGATTCCATGTACGCAAGACGCCTCACTTTCTTTTTGGGGGCAGCGGTTCTGCCTGTCCTTCTTGTTGGGTGTGGTGCGCTGGGGGGCAGTGTGGACACGGATGGGGATGGGTTGACGGACAAGGAAGAGGAAGAGCTTGGCACAGATCCGGCCCTGGTGGACACCGACGGCGATGGACTCTCAGACCTGGAGGAGCGTGACCTGGGCACGGATGGGACCCAGTACGACACCGATGGGGATGGATACAGTGACTACGAGGAGAGCCTGGCCGGCTCTGATCCCACCGATGAAGACGACGTCATCTACGAGGGCGGGTGGCCCTACAATGCCGACAAGGACAGCATTGATGGAGAGCCTCTCGGCGAGCGGATTCGGATTGGCGAGACGATTGGGCGCTTCATTGGCTTTGACCAACATGGGGACGAGGTGGACCTCTACGATTTCGCTGGACATGGCAGGATGGTTGCAGTGGATACCTCGGCCCTGGACTGTGGGCCCTGTGTTGGCATGTCCATGTGGTTGGGAGGGCGTTGGACCACGACTGAGTACGCGGAGTGGATGAGCCAGGGCGAGAACTCGACTTTCCTGGACAACTGGGACTCTATTCCCACCGCGGTCCAAAACGGTGACCTTTACTGGGTGACCGTCATGTACGAGAGCTTCACGACCTTGAATCCCACGGGCGCGAACGGCGTGACGGGTTGGGACAGCGACTATGGACACTCCAATATTCCCGTTTTGACCACGAACCAGGACGGGGACGACACCGCGTTTGGTGGGGATGATGGGGTCTCGTATGACGATGGGTGGATCACCCAGATAAACGGCGGAGCATTTCCCCATGTCACTTTGCTCGACGAGAACCTGGCTGTGATCAAGAACTCTTCTCCGCGATCCGGCTATGGCGACACCTTGGACGAGATCTCGTCGTTGCTTTCTGGCGACAGCGATTAGCTTGAAGAGGCCCGCCGCAGCCTACGCAGTGGGCTCGGTCATGGACCGGAAATCCAGCAGGCGGTCGATCTCCTCG
>CAZSZE010000131.1:0-9293 GCA_964610645.1 uncultured Enterobacterales bacterium
AGAGCACCAGAGCTGATGCCAGAACAATGCCAACTGTCGGCCAATCAGTCCATCGGGTGCGTCGCAGGCGGACGTGCTGGCGTTTGCATTTCCGTATTCATCTCCATCCGCATCCGCGTGCCACTCCGGGGCGTTGGTGGACTCGTCATCCCGGGTCTCCCCGTCGCAGTCCGTGTCCTCGTCGTCACAGAACTCTTCGGCGCCCGGGTGGACATCCGAATTCCAGTCGTCGCAATCCCCCGTCGTTCGGGAGTGCAGGACCACGTCTTCACAGGTGTCGATCCAGGTGAACTCATCCTCGACCCCGTAGCCATCGCCGTCATTGTCCACGTACCACTGCTGGGGCGCTGGGGACTCATCCACTTCCTCGTCACAGTCGTCATCCACCTCGTTGCATTGTTCCGCTGCACCCGGGTAGATGTTCGGATCGTTGTCGTTGCAATCCCCGCCCCCGGAGGCCATGCCCACCTGCTCTTCACAGCTCTTGATGCCCTCCCCGGTGCCAAAGCCGTCTTGATCCACGTCCGGGTACCACACCCTCTCCTGCACATCCGGATCCGAGTCGTCACAGTCGTCAGGCCACGCAGAGTTGTCCCCATCCTGATCGAGGCGTGCTGCATGGTCCAAGTCGGAAATCCACGCGCAACCGGTCAATCCGGCGATGAGGATCCAGGAATATTGCATCAGTTGAAGACGAAGCATCAGGCTGAAAAGTCCGTCGAAGGGTACCACGGCAGGGGCTTAGCCGCCCCTGGCCCGGTAATCTCCCCCTCCTGCCTCGTGGAGTTCGCACATTTCGCGAATGCGGCTGTACACACGCTCCCCCACCCGGTCCATGAGGCTTTGTCCGGAGGATTCGCTGGCCAGGTTCGAGGTGCGGACCCCCGTTCCAGGGGCAGGGGCAAAATTGGTGGTGGCCAACAGGGGCTTCAGGCCGTTGTAGCGACGGGACACCAACTGGTCGATCACCGTGAGCTCCCAGTCGGTGCTCCTCCCCTTTCCCAGCTCGTCGATGGCAAGCAAGTCAATGTCCCCCAGGGCCTGCAACGTGCTGGATTGTCCGCGTCCCTCCTCGAAGCCCTGGCGAAGGGCCGCCAACAGGTGGGTGAACTCCACGAATTTCACCCGGACGCCATGCTGGAACACCAGGTGCCGCAGCGCTGCCACCAGCAGGTGGGTCTTTCCGCGCCCCACGCCCCCGTGCAACAAGAGGCCCCTGGAGGGGAGTGCTCCTGCATCTGGCCAGGACTTGACCCAGCGCCAGGTGGCGACGAATCCGGGCATGGCGCCATCGATGTCCTTGTCGAAGGCCTCAAAGGTGGCGGTGGCATGGCGGGCTGGAATGTCGGCCTGGTTGAAGATCCCGATCCGGTCCGGAAGCATGCGACAACGGCAACGGGCCACCCGGGAGATGCCCTCTTCCTGCAGGTGCAGCCGTCCTTTCCCTCCACAACGCTCGCAATCCGGGACACAGCCACAGAGCCGCCCCTGGGCCAGGGCACCCTCCGTGAGAATCAACACGCCTGCGCCGCGACATTGGTCGCATCGGGGGTCGGCGCGGTGGAGTGTCTCGGCGCTCATCGGAACACCGTATCCCAGATCGAGGCAGCGGACAGAAGGGGGTGCGCATCGCGGATTTGTTGGCGGCAGACCTCGCCCACAGCACGCTCCCATTGTTTCTTGGAAAGCACTTCTTTGAGGTCTTCCAACTCGGCCTCTGCGGTGCGTCTCATGGTTTCGGCATCCATTTCATCCAGGCGAGCCTCAAAAAACCGCCGGGCCAACTCCAACGCTGCCTCCACCAGGGCCTCTCCCTCCCCGTCCAGGGAGCCCAGGGATTGGGCCACGGCCTGCTCGTGGGGGTTCGCCGAGCCCCTCAACGCCCGCGCCAGGGGAGCAAGGCCCTCTGTTGCTTGGGGCGTCTTTCTCTGTTTCACCGCTTTCTTGACGGCCCCCTTCGCGGAGGAGAGAGAGAAGGGGCTTCGGGTGCGCCTGGCTTGTCTGCGGGCGGCCACGGTCTCCAATGCCCGCACGATAACGGCCACGCCAATGCCCGATTCCAGCCACTCCAACAGGAGCTTTGCGTCCACCGGGGAGAGAAACGGCGCTCCGCCCCGAAGCTGGACCAGGTGATCCCGGACCTGCTCCGCGGCGTCCTGCATGGCTTGTGAGGGCTCCCGCGGGGTCATGGCCTTCCTTGCGAGAGAGGGAGAGGGGGCTATTATCCCGCACTGTCGAAACTTGGGAGATGCCATGCGACTGCTGTCCTTCTTCTTGATGCTCGGGGTTGTCATGGCCCCTGTTTCAGTGCCCGTGGCCCAGGCCCAGGAGGAGGGCGATGACTGGCAGGATGACTTTGATGACGACTTTGATGACGACGAGGAAGAAGAAGAGGCTGTGGAGCGCGAGAGCACGGGGGACGAAGAAATCGACATGGAGGTCGATCCCGAGGACCTGGAGGATGGGGAAGAAGAGGAGCCAGTGGATGGGCTGGATTTCCTGGACGAGGAGTCGGACATTGATGCCGATGTGATCGGTGGGGAGGGGGTGGACAACGCAAAGATCTACCGGGCCACCACAAACAAGGTGCGGGAGATGGGGTTTGAAGAGGAGCTCATCACCTGGGAGAGGTACCTGGAGGCCTACCCCAAGTCCCTCTTCAAGCAGCACATCACGGACCGCATGGAGCAGCTGGAGACCGAGGCCTACGGAGAGCGCATCAACGAGAGGACCGGCCCCCGTATGGATGCGGGCCGGCGTGAGTTGGACTTTGCCGTGCCGCTTCACCTGGAGTCCATCGACCCCCGGACCCGCCTGCGGGTTGGGTTCGAGATGGGGTATCCAAACCACATTGCCTTTGGCGCCGACTACGAGCACCAATTCATCCGATCCCTGTCGGGCCACGCCGGCCTTCAAGGGCGCTTCCAGGGCCTCGCGCTGGTGGCCGGGGGGCGCTACGCCGCCATCAAGTCGGCGCGGACAGGCATGATTCTGACTGGTGTCGTGGACATTCTCGCCAACGACTTGCTCAGTGCGGGCCAGGGCACCAGCACCTATGTTTCCTTGCGACCGGTCATCGGTTTTGGAAAGCAGGTGGACGTGGCGGAGGGCATGGACATCCAGGTGCAGATGGGAAGTGAGTGGGAGGTTCCCAGCGAAGACCGCGGATCACGCATGATCTACACCGGCGGATTGAACGTGTTTGTGCGCCTGAACGATCGCGTGGGCGCCATCATGGAGACCTCCACGAACATGAAGGGGGGCCTGGAGGAATCTCCCCGGGGCTTTGCTCCCTTTGCCTTCAACGTCTTGAGCTTTGGACTGCGCTTCCAGCCGGGCAACAACGACCAGGTGCGCGTCAGCGCCGGAACCAATGTCCCGTACTTCAACAACTACTGGGGATACCACTTCGGCGCGGTGCAGGGTGACATGCAGATGCTGCTGGGAGACTGAGTCTCATCAAGCAGGCTGCGACCGGCTTCAGATAGACTCCGCCCATGCGTGTTCTCCTCGTCCAGTCCTACCTGGGACGCAAAGGGGTGGCGGATCCCCTGGTGTTTCCCATCGGTCTCTCCTGCGTGGCCACAGCGCTCCACGCGGCTGGGCACGATGTGTGGATTGTGGATCTCAACATCGGCGGGGACCCATGGGCGCGCCTGGAGACCGCCCTCCTGGAGCACGCGCCGGAGTTCATTGGCGTTTCCCAGCGAAACATCGACTCCACCACGCGGAAGGCGCCCTACATCTTCCACACCCAGTTGCACCCCACCCTGGAGACGATTCGCCGGGTGGCCCCCGGGGTACCTGTGGTGCTGGGTGGTCCCGGATTCACCCAATCGGCTGCTGCGTTCATGGAGCGCTATTCCTTTGACTTCGGGGTGAAGTCCGAGGCGGAGGTCACCTTGCCCCGGCTGCTCGAAAACCTGGGGGATCCCGCTTCCGTACCGGGGGTTTTCTGGCGGAATGAAGAGGGGAACGTGCAGTTCAGTGGCGAGCCGGAGCTTCCGGAGTTCGAGACGCTGCCATTTCCCCGGAGGGACTTCATCGACTGGTCTGCGTACCGGCAGGAGGAGAAGGCCCGGGGGTTGGTGCTCGACATTGGGGTGGAGTCCACACGGGGCTGCCCTCGCAAGTGTTCCTATTGCAACTACCCGCTGCTCAACGGCGTGAAGCTTCGGCGGAAGCCCCCAGATGTGGTGGTGGATGAGGTTGTTTCTCTGGTGGAAACCTATGGGGTGAAGCACTTCACCTTCACGGACAGCCGCTTCAACCTGAACCGCAACCATGCGGCGGAAATCTGCGAGGAGCTGCTTCGCCGGAAGGTGCCGGTGGAGTGGACGGCCTGGCTGGGGTTTCGGCGGGTGGAGCCGGACTTTCTTGGGCTCATGAAGGAGGCTGGCTGTGTGCGGGTGGCGTTCTCGGCGGATGGGCTTCTGAACCCAAGCCTCACGCGGATGCGAAAAGAGATGTCCTTTGCGGACATCCGACGCAGCGTGGACAGCGTGCGCAAGACCCGGGGCCTCAAGGCCAGCTGGAGCTTCTTTTTGACCCCTCCGTCCACCAGCCACAAGGAGCAGCTGGCTTTGCTGGGCGCGTATTTCGCGATCCAGGGAAGCATGCCCGGCCGGGCGCGCATGATGATGAACTGGTGTCGGGTGGAGGAGAACACCCATTTTGAGGCGATCGCCAAGGAAGACGGCGTGCTGCCCGTAGGCATCGACCTGTTCCCGGACACACCGGAGGGGCTGGAAACCTTGTTCTACGAGGCGCCAGGTTTTGCTGGCTGGTCCCGGTTCTGGAACGGTTTCCTGGACGCTGAACTCATGGCACGGACCGCGGCAGGGCGGCTGACCCGGCCGCTCCAGCGCTTTGGCCTGAAGGACGTGACGCCTCCGCACCTGCGCGGGGGGTGTTAATCCGCCTCCCTTGAGGAGGCCCCATGCACGAAACCGTCCTTATCGACGCGGTTCGAACTCCCATCGGCAGCTTTCAGGGTGCATTGTCCGCAGTTCGGGCAGACGACCTGGGGGCTCATGCCATTGCAGCGCTCCTGGAGCGCACGGGCCTGGACCCGGCCGAGGTGGATGACGTCTTCTTTGGCTGTGCGAACCAGGCCGGGGAAGACAACCGCAATGTCGCTCGCATGGCGCTGCTTCTTGCGGGAATGCCCCAGTCGGTGCCCGGGGTCACGTTGAACCGTCTTTGCGCCTCCGGCCTGGAGGCGGTGAACCAGGCCTCCCGGGCTGCGGCTGTGGGCGATGGCAGCGTGTACATCGCCGGTGGCGTGGAGTCCATGTCCCGTGCACCCTACTCGGTGGCGCGGGGCCCCACG
The DNA here is from genome assembly GCA_964610645.1 of uncultured Enterobacterales bacterium. Classification (GTDB taxonomy): domain Bacteria; phylum Myxococcota_A; class UBA796; order UBA796; family CAJQPC01; genus JAYZDK01. Next base: position 5,333 of record CAZSZE010000131.1, read on the forward strand.
GCCCCCAAGGCCGGAAACATCACCGCCTATGACACCAGCCTCGGCTGGCGGTACCCGAACCCGAAGATGGAAGCGCTGTTTCCCCTGGAGGCCATGGGCTGCACTGCCGAGAACCTGGTGGAGAAATACGGCATCTCCCGGGAGGACCAGGATGCCTTCGCGCTGGCCTCGCACCAGAAGGCCCTGGCGGCCCAGGAGAACGGCTGGTTCGACAACGAGATCGTCCCGGTGTCCATTCCCCAGCGAAAGGGGGAGCCGGTGGTTGTGTCCAGGGACCAGGGACCCCGCGCGGGCTCCTCCCTGGAGAAGCTTGCCCGCCTGCGGGCTGCCTTTCGAGCGGGTGGCAGCGTGACGGCCGGCAATTCCTCCACCCTCAACGATGGTGCCTGCGCCATCCTGGTCACCACCGCGGACAGGGCGAAAGAGCTGGGCCTGAAGCCCCGCGCTCGGATCCTGGCCCGGGCAGCGGCAGGCGTGGATCCGGAGATCATGGGCATTGGCCCGGTGCCGGCCACCCGAAAAGCCTTGGCGCTTGCCGGACTGGAGCTGGACCAGTTGGACTCCATCGAGCTGAACGAGGCGTTTGCCTCCCAGTCCCTGGCGGTGATCCAGGAGTTGGGGCTCGATGAATCCAAGGTGAACCGCCACGGGGGCGCCATTGCCCTGGGGCATCCCCTGGGGTGTTCGGGCGCCCGGATTCTCACGACGTTGCTAAACGTGCTGGAAGGCACGGACGGGCGCTACGGTCTGGCCACACTCTGTGTGGGCGTGGGCCAGGGCGTTGCCACCATCATCGAGCGGGTGTAGACCATGGAGATTCAAGACGTAGGCGTGATCGGAGCAGGCACCATGGGTCATGGCATTGCCCAGGTGGCCGCCATGGCTGGCTGCGAGGTGGTGCTTTACGACATGGAACCTGCATTCGTGGAGGCGGGCCTTGCCCGGATCCAGGCCAACCTCAACAAGGGGGTCGAACGGGGGAAAGTGGATGCGGATCTCGCGGAGGCGAGCCTTGCCCGGATCACGGGCACCACCGCCCTGGCTGCAGTGGCTGACGAGGTGGACCTCGTGGTCGAAGCAGTCCCTGAGAAGCTCGAGTTGAAGCAGGATCTCTTTGGAAAGCTCCAGGAGTTTGCGCCCGAGGCCGCGATCTTCGGGACCAACACCAGCTCCCTCTCCATTGCCGCCATCGCATCCGCCCTGACCGACCCCGGACGGGTGATCGGCATGCACTTCTTCAACCCGGTGCACATCATGGCGCTCCTGGAGCTGGTGGTGCATGACGGAACCCGGGACGAGGTGACAGCGGCAGCCACGGCCTTCGGTGCCCGGATCGGCAAGGAAGTGATCAACGTCCGGGACTTTCCGGGTTTTGCGACCTCTCGCCTGGGGGTCTGCCTTGGCATGGAAGCCATTCGCATGGTGGAGCAGGGCGTTGCCAGTGCGGCGGACATCGATACCGCCATGGTCCTGGGCTACCGCCACCCGGTGGGGCCCTTGAAGCTCTCGGACATGGTGGGGCTGGATGTGCGCATGCACATCGGTGAGTACCTGGCCCAGGCCCTGGACAATCCGGCCTTCGAGCCCCCAGACTTGATGCGACAGATGGTGTCGGAAGGGAAGCTGGGCAAGAAGAGCGGCCAGGGCTTCTACGAGTGGTAGGACACAGGCCATGCTGACCCTCACGGACCTGGCCAAGACCTATGGGCCGCAGGTCCTCTTCGAGCAGGCCTCCCTGCAGCTGAATGCTGGCGGCCGCTATGGAATCGTGGGAGCCAATGGGTCTGGAAAGTCCACCCTGTTGAGAATCCTGTCGGAGGACGAGTCCCCCAGCGAAGGGGGGGTCAACCGAGTCAAGAAGGCCCGCATGGGGGTGCTGGAACAGGACCACTTTGCCTATGAGAGCACGCCGGTGCTGGAAGTCGTGATGATGGGCAACGACATTCTCTGGCAGGCCATGAAGGACAAGGACGCGCTCCTGGAGCGAGCCCATGAGGAGTTTGACGACGAGAAATACACCCGCCTTGAGGACATTGTGCTGCGGTACGACGGGTACAGCCTGGAGGCGCGGGCTGCGGAGATCCTGGCGGGGCTGAACATTCCCACGGAGCAACACAAGCAGCCCTTGTCGGTACTCTCCGGGGGGTACAAGCTTCGGGCCCTGCTGGGCAAGACCCTGGCCTCCGAGCCGGACATCCTGCTCCTGGATGAGCCCACCAACCACCTGGACATCCTGTCGATTCAGTGGCTGGAGGGCTTCCTGGTGGGGTTTCGGGGTTGTGCTGTCGTGGTGTCCCATGACCACCGGTTCCTGAACCGGGTCTGCACCCACATCATTGACGTGGATTACGAGCGGGTCACGCTCTACAAGGGGAACTACGAGTCGTTTTGTCAGCAGAAACTCGCTGCCCGGGAACGGATGGAGTCGGAGATCGCCAAGCGGGAGAAGGAGATCGCTGTACACAAGGCGTTCATCACCCGGTTCAAGGCCAAGGCCACCAAGGCGCGGCAAGCCAACAGCCGCGTCAAGCGGGTCGAAAAGATCGTGATCGAGTCCCTCCCCCAGAGTTCCCGGCGCCATCCCTTGTTCAAGCTCAAGGGACGCCGCCCGAGCGGCCGGGATGTGCTGGCGGTGAGTGGCATCTGGAAGGCCTTTGGGGACAACTCGGTCCTGGAGGAGGTGTCTTTCACGGTCGAGCGTGGCGACCGCCTTGCCATCATCGGACCCAACGGAATCGGGAAATCCACCCTGCTCAAGATCCTGTTGGAGGAAATCGAGTCCGATGCAGGCACCTTTGACTGGGGGTTTGAGGCCGATCCGGGCTACTTCCCACAGGACCACAAGGCGGCCCTGGGCAAGCCGGACCAGACCGTGCTGGGGTTTCTGTGGGATGCCAAGGGAGATGCCCCCATCGGCACCATTCACGGCAAGCTCGCCGAGGTGCTGTTCACCCGGGATGACGTGGAAAAAAAGGTTCAGAACCTCTCAGGAGGGGAGGCGGCCCGCCTGTTGATGTCCAGGCTGGGCATTCGGGAGCACACGGTCTTGGTGCTGGACGAGCCCACCAACCACCTGGACATGGAGGGGATCGAGGCTCTGGCGGAAGGCTTGAAGGCCTACGACGGGACGATACTTTTTGTGTCACACGATCGCTGGTTCGTGGACAAGGTGGCCACACGGGTTCTCGAGATCACGACGGAAGGCATCAACGACTTCCCCGGCACCTACGCGGACTACGTGGCGAGAGATCAGGAGGATCACCTGAGCCTGGAGGCTGTTGCAGAAAAAGCCCGCCTGGAAAAGAAGGCAGCCAAGGCGGAACGGAAGCGCAAGAAGAAGAAGGAGCGTGCAGAGGCGGAGAAATCGGCGTCGGCGACTTCAGCGGCAGAAGAGCCTGCGGCGGAGGGAAAGAACCCGGAACGCCGAGGGGGTGGAAAGAAGTCAGGGAAGAAGGGGAAGAGGCGCAACCGGGGGCGCTAAGACCGCGAGCGCAAAGACCGCGAGCGCTAAGACCGCGAGCGCTGATCAAGAGGTCAGCACTTTCAGTCGGTTCAGGAGTTCTCCTTCGTCGGGGAAGTCCTCACACCGCTTCAGGTCCTTGTCGGCAATACATGTATCACCTATCCAGACGCTGAATTCTCCTCGGTCCCCCTTTGCCAGGGTCGCTTCGAGGCCCAGTGTCTCCTGAATGGTGGCCGCCAAACTGGTGGCACGAGGGAGATACCCTCAGGGAACGCAATATCGGATGGTCAATTGCGCCACATGGACCTCCTTCGTCGGGCCAGAGGCACGGCGAGCAGGGAGAGCATCCAGAGCGGCGCCCGAGGAGCAGGTGCCTGGCCGCAGCCACAGCCTCCGCCGCCCTTGAGGCTTCCCGGGCCGACGTCGATGTCATCGAATCCGCTGTCCGGGCCGCCTGTGTCGTCCGGGCCGCCTGTGTCGTCCGGGCCGCCTGTGTCG
>CAZSZE010000132.1:0-9179 GCA_964610645.1 uncultured Enterobacterales bacterium
CGTCGGTCTTCATGCTCGGGGGCAAGCCCGCCCGCAGCGCATCGATGTCCGTGTTCTCCATTGCGATGCATCCAAGAGTCCAGTCCGTGGCGCTGCCTCCCCCGTGAATCAGGATCTCTCCTCCCAGCAAGGTCTGCTGGGGCGGCTTCATGTCCTTTTCCAGGGCCGTTTGAATGGCGGCAAGCGTGCCCGAGTTGACGCGACCGCGGGCCACCCCCTCCTCCGTGTCGCCAAGGTTGGGATAGTGCACGGCGATTGCGGCGTAGAACTGACTCCAGGGCTTGTCGCTCGTGCGGTACCAACCCTGGGGCGTCTTTCCATCCCCCCGCTGTTTCTTGTGTCCAACCGGCCCGAACCCGAGGCCTACCCGCCAACACGCCCCAGGCGCAAGAACGCCGTCCTGGAACCGGTAGATGCGGCGGTTTTCCTTTTCCACCACGATCAGGGCCGGACCCACCAGGCGGGGATCCGTGCGCTGCACCGCAGGAGGCAAGGGGATTTCTGCAAGGGTCTTCGGACAGGGTCCGGGCGCTGCCTGTGCCGAACCGAACAAGACGATCGACAAGAGCATGGGGATTCAACGCATGGCCGGCAGAAACTCTTCCCCAGCGTGCCGAAATCTACCGATAAAGGGACTCCAACACCGTGTTGAAGCCAAAGGCGTAGCCCAGCTCCGAGTTCAGGCGCCAAGGGTTCTCCCCTCCCGGCGTGACCCGGTCGATCTGACCCGCCACAGACCACGTGGCGAGGATGTCTCCCTCCGGCAGCCGGTCCACATCTCCCAAGACAAAGCTGAATATGGCTGGATCCGGGCTGTGGCTCCAGCTCTCCTCCGCCGTGTTCGCCGCTGTGTCAATGGCGTACTCCACCACCCTGGATTCGGTTCCTGCGAGCCCGGCGTTGTCGAACACCAGCAACCGGTCGTCCTCCACCACGAACTGGTGCTGGTGCAGAAAGGCGATGGAGCCGGGCGCAAGGGACAAGGTGCCGCCTGTGCCCCCAAGTGCCCAGAGGCAAGCCCCCGTGTTCCGGTCAATGCGCACAATGCTGTTTTGGTTGCGCATGCCCAATGTGTACTCCTGAGCCTCGGCATCGAAGTCCAAGGCATTGGCAAAGGTCCATCCGGTGGACTCCCCCGGGTTTTCTACGGGGTCCAGGCAGTCCCAGGTGCTCCAGACGACCTCGATGTTGCCGCCCCCGTCAATCTCGACGATCTGATCCCCCCGAACAGGCTCTCCCTCCACCTCCCGGTACTCCACCACAATGGCCGCCAGGGTGCCATCGGGATGTTCCACGAAGTCATGGGCCAACAACGGGACGTCAATGGTGCTGGAAGAGGAACCATCCAGGGCCACGCGCACAATCTGCGAGGCATCGGAGGGATCCCCCGACACACTGGCGGCGTTGTAGAGCACGCTCTCTCCATCCACCGACGGCATGACCCGGTACACATCCAGACCCGACTCATCGGGCCAATACCAGGTGATCTCCCCTTTCGGAGAGAGCAGCACAGGCACGGTGGCAACCCCCAGGATGGGTACAGCCATGAAGGCTCCGCTGTCGCTGGCCCCCCCAGCATCCAGCCGGGGCAGATCCCCGGGCAATGCACCGGTGCGGGCGCTGTCGATTTCCCCCAGTTGCTCGTCGTCTCCGTCCACCAACACCACCTGAAACGCCACATCACTCTCCGACGGCACTCCCAACAGGTGCACGGCGTGTTCCCGGGCCGGTTCGCCTTCCACGGGGGTGCTGTGATCCAGCTCGTCCCCCACCCCGAAATCCACGCGGCCCGTGGTGGGCACATCCGTCGTCCACCGCACAGTGATCACCGTGGAGATGGTCTCCGAGCGCTCTGCAGTGACGTCGGAGAGGGTCGCCCACCCGCCCTGGCACGCAAGCAAGCCCCCGAGCCACAGCATCACGACCCGCCCCCCTCCACCGGCTCCACCAGGGTCAGTAATAGCGGTGCGGGATTCATACAGGTTCCGCACCGCAGGCCAAGGACCCACAGTCCTTGATCTTGAAACCCACCAAAGGCCTCGCCTTCGCTTTGGAGATCCCCCAGGTCAAAGGAGGTCCCAGACTCCAACCCCGCCTCCCAGATCTGGTCCGCAAGCAGCTCGAGGTCCAGAAAGTCAGCCTCCAACTCCTCGGCGTTCAATGTCTCGTAGAAAGCCAGACTGATCCCGTCCACCGAGGCGAAGTCGTTGGCCAACCCCTGGCCGTCGGTGGTGACAGCGCTCCAGTCGACTTGCCAGGGCCCATCCACCCACAGGGGCAACGATTCAAGGGACTGGAGGTCGGCTTCAAAGTCCAACACCCCACATCCGTCCGACACATCCACCCTGGAATTCTCCGAGCCCTCGGTGGGCTCCAGGAAGCTCAACATGCGCGTGCCCACCGCAGGCTCCGTTCCCGTGGTGAGGAGCAGCAGAAAAGTGGCCGTGTCAGGGGTGTACTCCTGGGCCACGTCGATCTCCGTGCCAAAGAAGGACATGTCCGACAAAGCCGTGCAGGTCTCCTCCTCCACCCGCGACTCCACGTAGCCGCTGATGTCCGCCTGCTGGAGTGTTCCCGCCGACATGGCCGCCTCGATTTCCTCTTGCTCCAGGTGGGGAAACCGGACCAGGGACACATTGTCGATGTCCGCCACCGGATCCACGTCGTGGCAGCGAATGTCCTGGGCCAACGCGTCCCAGCAAAGATCCACGTCCTGCCCGGACACAGTCTCCACGGAGGGCACTTCCAGCGCCCCGGAGAAGGAGTAGTTGTGGGCATCGCCAAGCTGGCCCGTGACTTCCGGTGTCTTGGAACACGCAGCCACACCCGCCAAAACAACCGCAAGAGTCGCACGCACAAGGGGACTAGTACGCGACATACCCGTCCAACCTCTCGTAGGAGTAGGCCCCAGAAGCCTCGTCAAACAAGGCGTTGCTCAGCGCCACCCATTCTCCCTCCACCTCGAGGAGAAACACCGCCGCATGACCAAAGTACTCGGCGGAGTAGCCATACCCGGCCCAGAGACCGTTGAGATCGCCCACATTGCCCGGACCGATGCCAAAGACCGCTTCGCATCCGGGGTCCGACTCCGAAACGAATTCCGCCTCCGAAAGCGACACATCAAAGGCCCAATCACACAGATCACAATCCGATCGGACACCGGTCGATGTCAGCGCATACTGAATCCTGCAGATCTCCTCCCCCGCCCCCGAATCCGCCGTGAAGGTCCAGATCTCCTGGCCGCTGTAGCTCGCCGGATCCACCAGGCTCACCTGGGCCTGTCCCGCCCGGGCCTCCAGCCCAATGCGCTCCGCTGGCCCCGTGTCCTGGACGGCCGTGTCCTGAGCGTCCGTGTCCGGTTCCGCGGTGTCCTCCAATTCAGGTGTGCAGGCCACCACGAACAAGAGGACCATCAATTCAAGGTGCAAATGCATACAAATCCGACAGGGGCGTACTCCGCCCGATGCCCTGACTGGCCCAGATGACATCCCAGACCACCTCTCCCTCAGGGGTGGCCTCCCGAAGGCGTGGGGTGCTTCCCGAGTTGTGGAGCGTGTTGCCGTTACCAAGGCGGTGGGCCTCCCCCATGACATGCCCTGGAATGCCATCCAACAGCCCAAAGTTCCAGACTTCAGAAAGCACTTCTCGTTGCTCATCCACCGCGTACTCCCGCACCCCAAGGCCGCCTTCGCTCTGGGTCGACACCAGAAACGTGCCGGTCTCGGTGAAGTGCACGCCGTGCTGCCAAGAAAAGGCACTCTCCGGAGGTTCAAACGTCCAGGAGTCCGCAAGATTACCAAACGATCGATTGACCTTGCCCGTGGCAGGGTCAATTTCCACCACGCTGTCCGTGGAGTAGAACGACACCAGGAAGGTGTCGTCGGTTTCGTTCCACCAGACGGTGTTTGCCGAGCAATTGCGCTCCTCCCCCAGTTGCTGGTGGTAGGCCGCACAGCTCCAGACGTTGATGTAGGCCCCATCCGGCGTGGCCCGGGTCAGCTTGTCCATGCCGTCCTCCCCCTTGTTGGCGTACACGATGGAGCCATCGGGCAGGTCCGTGTAGGGGTGGTGCAAGCCGGGCGTTTCGTGGATCTCCACTACAGACGTGTCGATCTTCATGCGCACGATCCGGGGGGAATTGCGCTCCCCGGAAAACGCCCAGAAGGAGTTGTTGTCCACGAGCAGGTCCACGCCGTTTGACGAGGGCCGAACATGAAGGGTCACATAGTCGAGCTCGGTTCTGCGGGCCCAGACCAGGCGGCCCCGTCGATCCAGAATCAGGGAAAAGGTCCCCTGCGGCCCTCCGGACATGCCGTTGCTGAGGGCGGTGAAGATCCACTTCGTGTCCGGATCCCAAGCCTCGGGATCCCCCTCCACCGAGTCCACCCGGGGCGCACCGTACGGCGCCGAACCCGTCTTTGCGTCAACCTCAGGCCCCCACTGGACTCCTTCTTTGGAGTCCCAGGCGACCCTCAGGGAAACCGCCATGTTGAAGGGAATCCCCAGGGCCAACTCCTCGGCATGGCCCAGCACCAGCTCGCGTGCCGGGGCGCTGTGCCAAGCATCGTCGAAGAAAAACTCGAGCCACGTGTTGGCTGCACAGGTCTGGGTCCACTCCGCAGCAAGAATGGAAGCCATGTCCGGATGGGCGGACGCAGACAGGTCCGCTCCCGGCGTCTCCCCAAGCTCGTCACAGGAGATGCCCGGCTCCTTGCATCCCAGGAGGAAAAGCCAATGAATCCACATCCAAAACCTCGCCCGTGCCGCCAAACAACGACGTGAGACCCTACCCGCTCCGGGAGCCAATGACCTCCCTGTGTTGTAATGTCCGTGTCCGGCTCCGCACCCATTCCACCCCAGAAAGGGGACTCTCATGCGCTTTGTCCCGTTCCTGTTCCTGCTCCTGTCCTGTCGCGACAAAGACGGTGTCGTCCATGTGGACACCCAGGAACCCATCGACACGGCCCCCCTCGTGGATGCGGACGGCGACGGGTTCAATGAAGACGAAGATTGCAACGATAACGACCCCACCGTGTCCCCCGACGGCGAGGAGATCTGCGACGACGTGGACAACGACTGCGACGGGGAGGTGGACGAGGACGATGCCACCGATGCGAGCTCCTGGTTCATCGATGCAGACGGCGACGGATACGGGGACGACAATGCCACCACAACCGCTTGCGAGATGCCCGCCGGAGCCGCCGCGCAAGGCGGCGATTGTGACGACTCCGATGCGGACTTTCATCCGGGCGCCACAGAAGACGACTGCACAGACCCCACGGATTGGAATTGCGATGGCTCCGTTGGGTTTGCCGATGGAGATGATGACGGATTCGCCGCATGCGAGGACTGCAACGATGCAGAGGCAGCGGTCAATGCGGACGCGACCGAGGTCTGCAACGACATAGACGACGACTGCGACGGCCGCGTGGATGACGAAGCAGCCGATGCCCCCACCTGGTACGGCGACTCCGACGGAGACGGCTACGGCGGAGCCCAGTTCACCTCCAACACCTGCGATGCACCCAACGGCTACGTCTCCAACCACGACGACTGCGATGACCTGGATGCCTCAAGCTTCCCCGGCGGCGTGGAGACCTGCGATTCCGCTGACAATGACTGCGATGGAACCGTGGACGAAGACGTCCTTCTCACCTGGTACGCGGATGCAGACAGCGATGGCTACGGAGATGCAGCCACGTCGTCTGAGGCATGTCTGGCCCCTGCCGGGTACACCTCCAACGGGGATGACTGCGACGACACCGATCCCGCTACCCACCCGGGGGCGCTGGAGACCTGCAACTCCGCCGACAACGACTGCAATGGCCAGGTCGATGACAACGCGCTGGACACCAGCACCTGGTTTGCAGACGCCGATGGAGACGGCCACGGCAGCGCATCTGTGTCCCAAGAGGCCTGCGACCCACCCACCGGCCATGTGGCCAGCGACGATGACTGCAACGATGGAGACAGCGCTGTCCACCCCGGTGCCAGCGAAACGTGCAATGCCGCAGACGACAACTGTGACGGCACCATCGACAATGGCGCCAGCGATGCCTCGACCTGGTTTGCCGATGGGGACGGCGATGGCCACGGCAACGCCAACTCACCCACCGCCTCCTGCAACCAGCCGAGCGGGTACGTGGCCTCCAACGATGATTGTGACGATTCAAACGGCGCCGTGAGCCCCTCGGCCAGCGAAACCTGCAACGCGGTGGACGACGATTGCGACGGCAACGTGGACAACGGCGCCTCCGATGCAACCACCTGGCACGCAGACCTGGACGGCGACGGCTACGGCGGCACGTGGTCCAGCCAGGTAGCTTGCGATCAACCCACCGGGTTCGTGGACAACGCGGACGACTGCGACGACACCGAGACGGCCACGAATCCCGTGTCCAACGAGATCTGCGACGGCGAGGACAACGACTGCGATGGCACAGATGACAACGGTCTCCTGGGGAGCGGGGCTGTCTGTCCCGCTGTCAGCTGCCAGGCCGTTCTTGCGGACCAGCCCGCAGCCGTAGATGGAACCCGACACATCCAGCCCGTGGGAGCCGCCCTTCGCAGCACCGAATGCGACATGACCACCGACGGCGGGGGCTGGACCCGCATGGCGTACTGGAACCGGGAGGACGACGGGGACACCCTCGCGGAATTCGAAGCGGAATTCACGGAGTTGGCCAACAACATGGGGTACTGGGCAACAAACAGCGACGCGCTTCAATGGGGAGACCTGGACGCCAACACCGACGTGATGGCGTTTTCCAAGGACGTGGATGTGGCAAATGGAGGCGAGATTCTCTATACCGTCGACTATGAAGGCCACAGCATGGAGCAGTCCGCGACCTATTTCTTCGTGGATGCAGGGGGGTCCGAGGTCGACCTGAAGTGCTCAAACGGAATCCACGACGACACGGTGTATTCCTCGAGCGAGCTGGCCTACCGCCCGAGCTACACCTGTGGTTCTACAGACACCAACTGGTTCTGGACCGGTCCCTACCAGGCCGATGCCGGGGCGGAGATCACCTCCTTCCACCTTCACAGCTTGCACTACGACATCGACTACGGCGACCTCTCCGAGCTCTTTGATGTGGCCTTCTACGTGCGATAGGGGGGAGCCATGAGCAGCATCACAGTGACCCACCCCCACGGCACCGACCGGTCCACCGCCCGGTCCAACATGGCCCCCTTTGAAGAGATGATGGGCAAGTTCGGCGTGACCCTGACCTGGTCGGGTGACACGGCACGGATCGATGGCCTGGGAGTCTCCGGCACAGTCACCGTAGACGACACCCAGGTGGAGATCTCCCTGAAGCTGGGCATGATGGCCAAGGCTGCCGGCGTGGACCCCGCCCGCCTCCAGCGCACCATTGCCCGGCGGATGGCAGAGACGTTTGAGACCACAAGCTAAGCGAGATCTCGTGACAATTGGATTAGACGTCGGAAGGGGACGAGCATGATGGATGAGACCGCGACCTGGAAGTCACACAAGGCCCTGGCGCTCAACACCTGCTCGTTCACAGTCTGCTTTGCCGTCTGGATGATGAACGGTGTGCTTGTGACCTATCTCTCGACGAACAAAGTGTTTGACTGGAGTCCTGTTGAGATCGGCTGGCTCATGGGGATTCCTGTGCTCACCGGGTCGTTGTTTCGTCTTCCAATGGGGTTCCTGACCGACAGATTTGGAGGCAAACCTGTCCTTGGTCTCCTGCTGCTCTTCTGCGCAATTCCCCTGTGCCTGATGTCCTTTGCCAACTCCTTCTGGGAATTCGCGCTGTGCAGCTTTGGGTTCGGCATGGCGGGCGCGAGCTTCTCGGTGGGTATCGCTTTCACCTCTGTTTGGTACCCAAAGCAGAACCAGGGGACGGCCCTCGGCATCTTTGGCGCAGGCAACGCGGGAGCCGCCGGGACGACACTGCTCGCCCCCACCTTGCTGGACTGGCTGACGGAGGGAGGTGAGCACCTGGAGGGCTGGCGACAGCTGCCGGTGTACTACGCGGGGCTGATGATCGCGACAGCCATTGTGTTCACCGTCTTTTCGGAGAACAAGAAGCCAGCACAGAGTGAGAAGACCCTCGCCCAGATGCTCCGCCCGCTGAAGCAACCCCGAGTCTGGCGCTTTGGCACATATTACTTCCTGGTCTTCGGCTGCTTTGTGTCCTTTTCCCAGTGGTTGATGCCCTACTTCGTCAACGGGTACGGCCTCGATCTCGTGACCGCCGGCTACCTGGCAGCAGCCTTCAGTTTTCCATCCGGCGTGATTCGAGCTCTTGGCGGTTTGCTGTCCGACCGCCTGGGCGCGAGGCGCGTGATGTACTGGGTTCTTGGCTCTTCCCTGGCCATCAGCGCACTGCTTGTGATGCCCCAGATGGAGATTACGGCGCCCGGCCGCGGCTTGATGAGCCACTCGGCCGGCACCGTGACCGCCCTCACGCCCACCTCCATTGTTGTGGGAGATCAGGGCTACACGATCACCCCCCAACCAGAGGACCACTTGCATCGGGGCGAGGCCGTGTTGGTGATGCCCACCAAGACCATGTGGCAGGAGTCCGTCGTCGAGGTGGGAGACGAGATCTCAAGGAAGCAGCTCTTGGCCAAGGGGATTACCCGGATCTTCTTTCAGGCAAATGTCTGGATCTTCGCTGCCCTGTCGATTCTTCTCGGAGTTATCTGGGGTATCGGCAAAGCCGCTGTCTACAAGCACATTCCCGACTACTTCCCAGATGAGGTCGGTGTCGTAGGGGGAATGGTGGGAGTGTTGGGGGGCCTGGGGGGCTTCTCCTGTCCAATCCTCTTTGGCTACCTTCTTGAGTGGACCGGCCTTTGGACCAGCTGTTGGATGTTCATGGTCCTGGCGTCGACTCTATGCCTGGTCTGGATGCACACGACCATTCGCAAAATGATGGCAGCAAGAGCGCCCGACATTGCCCATGCGTTCGACAATCCCGAGAGGGCCTTCGTTCCTTCTCTCACAGTGCGTTGCCCAGAATCGATGAAGGCGGTGGAGCTAACACTCAAGCTCGATAGTGACGGCATGAGTTGGGCGAGCGTCACGCGCTGCTCCGCCTGGAAAGATGGAATACAGTCCGAGCACTGTTCACTTCACTGCCTGGGGGGCATTTCCCCTTGATCCGTGGGCGACCTGTACCGATGGAGTCCCCATAGAGGCTCGCTCC
>CAZSZE010000133.1:0-9153 GCA_964610645.1 uncultured Enterobacterales bacterium
CTGCCCGTACCTCCTACGCAACTGCCCTGGCGGCCCAGCCGAATTTCAATCTACCCCCAGCGATTGCTCCAGAAGGGAACTCCCTCCAGCAGCTCTACGCGGAAGCACGAGAGCTTGCGGAGGAGAAGCCCGACCGAATCGCTCTGGAGGTGCCCCGAGGCACGGTGCTCCTGGTGGACGGTCGCCGGGTCCAGATGCGTCCCCTGAACCGCCCTGCCGTGATTCAACTGGTGGATCTCCAGGGGGCCGTGCTGTGGAGTGGGTACGTGCCTGAGCGGGGGATCGAGCCCGACTTCTCAGACTTCGAAGGCCTGGCCCCGGAAGTCAAGGCCAGCGATCCACCGGCTGCCAAGGTGGGCATTCCCCAGAGACCAGAGCCCCGGTCGAGTTTTCGAATTGAATCCCCGACGCGAGTGCCCAGGGGCGTGACCCGAGCGCCGGCCAGCACCACCACCCGAAAGTACATTGCAGGTGCTGCAGGGGCCTCGGTGGTGGCTGCAGTTCTCTATGCGACTGCCGTGTCCACGGCTTCGACCTACCAGAACCCCAAGACGCCCTACAAAGACCTGGACACCCTACGGAGCCGCACGAACGGCCTCGTCGTCGCTTCCAGCGCCATCGGGACCGTCGGCCTTGGCCTCGGGGCCTACGCCTTCATCACCTGGTAGCGGCGGTTCCCGGGCTTTTCGGGAAGACGGTTTCTTCTTCCGGTTGTCTCGCACCTTGGGATCAATGCCCAGGCGCAGATTCCTGGCCTCCTCGGCCTTGCGGCGCGTGGCGGAGCGCCGGGGATCCAGGCGCATGGCATCCCGCCACGCTCCATAGGCCCCCTCGATGTCCCCGGTATCGAAGAGCGCATCCCCCTGGGTGTCCAACTCCGCAGCAGCCGTTGCAGTGATCGCCACCACCTCCTTGGCCCGGTGGTCATGGCTCCGGGCTTGGACGAGATGTGCAATCCGTTCCTCCTCGACAGCGCCATTTGCAGCGGCCAGCTCACACAGGGCCAGCGCCCGGTCCATGTCCGGCCCCTCCTCCTTCACGAACGCGGCCTCTTGCGGCGCATGGTGGCGGGCAGCCCACCAGGACTGTGATGCCTCCTCGCAGGCCCCCTTGGCTGCGGATTCCTTCGCAGCGGCGAGGACCGATGCAGCCTTTGCGTTTGCATCCACTCCAGTGACGATCTCCACGCGGCCCTCAAAGAAGAGCTCCCCTGCTGCCATGTGGGGCTGGCTGTCCTCGGCGATGGGCAGAAGAGGCTGGAGAATCTCTCCCTTCTTCACATTCATCAGCACGAACCCGATGCCATAGGTCCCCAGGGGAAGCTCGCTGGGCAGGCGAATGTGCCAGCGACCCCGAATGGCCTCCCCCTGCTTCCACTTGTTCGGTTCGTAGTAGTCGAGCCCCGGAGGCAGGGCTGCCGAGTGAAAGTGGCCCTGCCCATCGTCCAGAAATGCCAGCATGCGGAAGTCGCGGGTCGAAAGAGACCCGGACAACCAGGTCTCCACGAACAGCTCTCCTCCCTGCGCCACCTGGGCCGCGGGAAGAACCACCCCATCAAAAGCCACATCCCCGCTGAACGCCACCGACTCGCCCGGCGCCTCCTCCAGAGGGCGAACAAGATGGCCCTTCCAGATGTGGTTTCCCACGTGAAAACTCTTGCGCCCCGTGGGATAACCCCGGATCTCGATGTAGTCGGACTTCCAGACCGGAAGACGGGGGATCTTGCTCTTGTTGGCCCAGCCGCCATGCACATGTGCAAAGTCGGGTTGGCGCTCCTCGAAGACATACTCCGCCATGAAATCCCGCTGGAACAGGTGCCGCGCCATGGGGACATCTACCAGCCCGGCGATGTCCACGATGTCCCAGTCGGAGAACCACATGTGCGCGCCCATGTCCACGTCCAGGAGCGTCACGTGGTCCAGGTGCAATCGCTTCTGCACCCCCTGCATGTAGGTCACACGCCGGCGCACATCGGAGACGGTTGTCTCCGGTGTGGGAGCAGAGTGAGAGCTGTTCCACAGGTTGGGAAGGGCCAACAGCCCGGCCAGCCCCCAGGCCGCCGCCATGTGCCGCTGCTTGAGTCCAAGGGCATCCACAAGTCCCGCCACCCCCACGGACAACAACACGAAGTTCGGAACAGCCGTCAAGGAGAACCAACGCCACTGCTTCATCCAGTCCCCACCGGTCACCAGGATGAAGAAGATCGAGCCCAGCCCGATGCAAAACACGAAGATGCGGGCCAGCCCCCCCCGATCCCGGGCGGCTGCGATCACCAGGAGCACCACTGACAACAACAGGAATCCCACGCGAATCTTGTCCCATCCATGGTGGACGGGAGACCAGGTGGTGAGCAATTTGGGCCACCAATCGGGGGTTCCACCCTCCTTCAGGGCCGCAGGCAGAGACAGCTTCCCATTCCAAAACAACACCACCGCACCCAGGGAGGTGAGGCCCAAGACCAGCCAACGACGCGCATCCTTCAGCCCCACCATGGCCACGGCATACAGTGGAAGGGCAAAGGCAAGAAAATACGCGCGGCTGTAATTGCGAATGTAGATCCAACCCCGGACATTCCATTTCCAGGGCTTGAAGCGGTTTTCACCATCCAGCTTGGCGTAGTAGGTGTTTGGCCACTCCCAGCCGAAGTAGTGGATGCGCCAGGCCTGGTAGCAGGCAAAGGGAATCCAGAACACCGCCAACCAGGCCAGGATGGGCTTCACCACCACGCCACGACGGATGGCAACCACCGCCCGAAAGAACCCCCCAATGGCAGCGAAGAGGATTCCCTCGGGCCGGGTCAGGGCCAGCAGGAGAAACCACACCGCAGACCAGGGAGGCCCACCGTCCCGCTGCCCCTCCCGCAAGACCGACCACATGCCAGCGGCCAACAGCACACTGAAGAGGCTGTTCTCCAAACCGGAAGCGTTCCAGACCACAAAGGTGGTCGAAGAAGCGAGAAAGAAGGGGGCGAGCAGTGGAAGCCCATCGTCCCGGCCAGGCCTGCAAGCGCGGGCCAACAGGTACGACAGCGGCAGGGTCACCGCGCCAAAGATCGCACCGAGGATCTTCGAGCTGGTCCAGACCGGGATCTTCAGGGCGTAGAAAAAGGCGATGAGCCAGGTCCAGAGCGGGTTGGAAAAGCCTTCCACCCGCTCACCGCCAGCAAAGGTGGCAAACCCCTCTCCCTCTACAAAATTCCGCGCATAGGCAAAGGAAATTCCCGCGTCCTCGATGAAGTACGCGGAGAAGACCAGGTAGTGGGCCAGGTACCCGACCACCAACAGGGTCAGGACATGGACATGGATGCGCTGGGGCGGTTCCAGGGAAAGCCACCATTGCTGCACCCGTTCCACCGCCTTGTTCAAAGGGGAAACCATGGGCGCGTGATTAACAGGTTTCCACCCGAAGACAGCCAGTGGCCCCTATCGCTTCCACCGGCGGGGTTTCCCGACATCCTTGCGGGTCACCCGCTTTCGGCTTCGGCCCTTGGCCCTGCGCATGCGCTGGCGACGGCGGATCTCGAAGAGCAGCCGAAGTTCCTCGGCAAGTTCATCCACTTGGGCAGCAGGTTCCAGGAGGATCAAACGGGCTGCCCGACTTGCCCGGGCGAGGTCTTCATCCTCTCCCCAGTCGGAAGGCAACAACCCCACCAGCCGACCCGCAAGGCGAGGACGCCCAGCTTCCAACGCGGCGCGCACCAGGGCTTCCAGCAGTTCTGGCTCGCACGACCCCTGTGCCTGGACCCAGCGGTCCTCCTCCTCAGACCCCCGCCCCGGCAAGGCAGGGAGATCAGAGATTCTTGGGCCCCTCGGCCTGGGCAGCCTTTCGGGCAGCCATCTGCTTCTTCATTTCATCGAGTTCTGCCTGGGCGTTGGCATCTGTTGCCTTCTCCCGAATTCTAGCCAGCTTGTCGTCCAGGGACTCTCCCTCGATCTCCGCCCCGATGTCCGCCTCGGCCTGGAGCTTCTCGATGTTCTCCCGCACGCTCTCCAGGGCTCGAATGTCCGCCTCGGTGGACAGGCCATC
Source organism: uncultured Enterobacterales bacterium (assembly GCA_964610645.1). Taxonomy (GTDB): domain Bacteria; phylum Myxococcota_A; class UBA796; order UBA796; family CAJQPC01; genus JAYZDK01. The sequence continues at coordinate 4,027 of CAZSZE010000133.1, forward strand.
CAGGGTCTCCTGAATCGTAATGCGGGCTTCGGCATTGGCCTTCTTGGCCAGCATCTCGTCTTTTTCCCGCTTGAGCTTCTCAATCTCCCCCTGAAAGGACAGCAGGGAGCGCTTGGACTCTTCGGCCTGGGCCGCCACCCGCTCCAGCTCCACCTGCAACTCGGCGATCTGCCCCGTGAGTTCTCCCTTCTTCTGGATCAGAACAAGGGCGGCTTCATCCTCACCTTCCTCCACTGCTACGGGAATCTGGTGCTGGATCTCCCCCAACTCCTTCTGCCTCTCTTCCAGCTCGGACTGCGTCTTGTTGCGCAGGTACACGATGCCCGACACGGCTTTCTTGAGCTCGGCGTGGCGCTCGATCCGCCCCTCGATGGCGGACTCATAGACCGCCTCGGGGTTGCCGGATTCGACACCCTTGAGCCACTTGGACCAGAAACCGCTCCAGAGATTGCCAATCCGCTGGAAGAAACCCATGCCTACTCCGTCGATGCGGCGCGCTTGCGCCGAGGTTTGAACATTCTATCAACTTGTCAGCTTGATTGGGGCGGCGCACCCGGTCAGCAGCAACCTAGGGGCACCCATCAGAAAACTCCCGGAACGCCATGGCCTCGCCTTCCTTGGGAACCAGCCCTGGGCAGGTCCGGGTGGCGCCACTCAAGAAAGTGACCTTTGCTTTGTACTCTCCTGCGGGGAGCACTGCATCAGCCGGGGTCGTAAATCGCTCTCCACCCATGGAGATGGTCGCGCCCGCAGGAGCGGACACGACCCGAAAGTGCACCCTTGCTGCGGGAGGAGGGGGACGAGGCGCCACCTCTCTCTGCTGCTGGCGAGCCTGCGTTGGGGGTCGGGGGTCCTCCCTCCTGGTTGGCTGTGCCACCGGCACCATGGCGTTCTCGACCTCGGTTTCCACCGCCTTCGGGGTCGCTGCCTCCGGGGTTTCATCCGCCACGGGCACGGCCTCCTCCGGGGCAGCCAAAGTCGGGGGCGCCTCTGCCGCAATCGGCTCCTCCCCTTGCTGCAGCTCGTCGGGCCCTGGCGGCAGGGCGGAGGGTGGCTCGGGCGCCTGTTCCAACACCGAAACCGGCAACACTTCCTCCTGGGCCAGGCTCCACTTCAGAACCGCCAATCCACCCGCGGCCGTCAACATCCCCCCCAGCCCAAGCAACATCACCCATCTCCCCCCACCGGCTGCCAGCATCAGGGAGCTGGTGGAAGCGCGGACGACTGACGAAGAAGAACCGCTGGCCTTGATGCTGGCGGAGGCCAGGGAGTCCGAAGGATCCGGAGCAATCCCCGGCATGTCCAGGGGGATCGGCGGAAGTCGCTCCCGCTCCTCGTACAGGGGCTCCACCACGGTTTCACAGTAGCGGTCCAGGGTGATGGACACGCCGGGAAGCTGGGCGAGCAGGTCCAGACAACGAGCCCGCAAATTGCTTGCCGAAGGGCGCATGGTCGGTTCGTAGTCCAGACTGTCCGAGACAATGGAAAGGAGCTGTTCCAGTTGGTCTCCTCCGCTTCCATGGGCCTTGCGTATGGAGTCAATCTTCTGGTCGATCTGCTGTTTCTGACGATCCGGATTCACGGAAAGTCGACCCATGGGGCGCCCCGCAAGAATCTCGTAGAAGGTCACCCCCATGGCATACACATCCACGGCGGGCCCTGAGTCGACCCCATCGAAGCGTTCCGGCGCCATGTACCGGGGAGAACCCAGGGTGACGTTGATGGTCTCCGCCTCCCGGGCGCCAAATTCTCCACGGGCGGTACCAAAGTCCAACACCTTCACGGCGCCATTGACCGACAGGATGATGTTGGAGGGCTTGATGTCCCTGTGAATCACCCGCAAGGGTTCCTCCATCCCCGGGGGGATCTTGTTGTAGGCCGCATCCAGCGCGCCAGCGACGCGGGCCAGCACCTGCAGGGCGGCCCCCACAGGCATGGCACCGCTGGCCTTGACGACGCGATCGAGGGTGAGGCCCCGAACAAACTCCATGACCACAGCGGGACGGCCCTGGAGGGTACTCAACTGCTCCACCCGCACAATGCTGTCGTGGTTCAGACGGGACAACAGCGCCGCTTCATCCCTGGAGCGGCTGAGGATGTCGTCGTTGTCAGCCCAATCCGACTTGAGCACCTTGAGCACCACCGTTCTCTCGATGGCTCCATCTTTCAGGCGCGCCACATAGACGACTCCGAAAGAACCTTCTCCCAGGGTTTCAACCAGTTCAACGTCAGAGGGAAGCGCCATGGTGATCCGGTGGTCGCCAACGTTAGCACGGCTGCCCGCCGCAGCCACGACGCTCTTCCTGGATTCCAGCTGAATTCCGGCTGAATTCCAGGCGTTTCGCTAGAGACCGTTGGGGAAGCTATTGGCGCAGAATGTCGCAACACCGCCCGGTGTCCCGTAGTTGCCGTTGGCAGGATCAAAGGCGTTGCTCTGGTCGCCGGGGTAGCACCAGAGCGCCCCATTGTCGTTGAGGGTGGCCGAGAGCGCAGCCGGATCCACCGACAGGCTCACCCCCTGGACGATGGTTGGCCATCCCTGCTGCCCCGAGGAAAAGCCCACCTCGTCGAGCAGCTGCCCGTCCAGGGAGATGTTCAGGTTGCCCGCCGTCGCTTCCATGCAGAAAGCCGGGGCAAATGTGGCCCCTTGCAGGGAGACTCCATGGACGTCTGTGCCATACACATAGTCGCAGGTCGTGCCAAGCACGCTGTCACCGGAACAAAGCACCGCGTAGCCGTTGGACCCGAGCACCAGGCCATCGACAGCCACCACAAACGAGTGGCCCCCCGCACAGGTGGACGAGGTGACCGTCACGCCATCCAGCGCCATGTCGCTTCCCGTCGTGTTCCAGATCTCAATCCACTCCAGTTCCGGTTCGGTCCCGAACGGCACCGGCATGAACTCGGTGATCACCAGATCCCCATGGGTTCGGAACCCTTCATCCACCATGTCATCGCAGTCGTCGTCCAGCTCGTTGGCGATCTCCGTGGCCGAGGTGTTTCGGGCTGGGTCCGCATCGTCGCAGTCCCCACCGGTAAGCACCAAGGCGGAACCATCCCACCCGCCGCTGTCAAAGGTGCAGGCCGCCTCGGAGTCCCCATCCAGGTCGCTTTCGTCGTCTGGCAAGACACCCCCGCAGTCATTGACGATCCCATCACAGAGTTCGGGTGCCCCCAGGGAAATGGTGGCATCTGCATCGTCGCAATCGGTCGAGTTGTCCGCAAACCCCACGCCCCCATCGCACCGGGTGACCGTGCCCGTAGAGACCCCTTGCCCGTCTCCATCCAGGTCCAGGTACCAGGTGGTTTGCCCCGTGGCGCCGGAATCGTTGTCATCCGCCAGGCCATTGCAGTCCTCGTCGACGTCGGCGGCATCGCAGATTTCCGTCGCATTCGGAGAAATCGTGGCGTCACCGTCCTCACAGTCCCCACCGACCGACACGGTGTTGCCAGGTGGGGAACAGGCCGCTCCGGACCCTTCGCTCCGTCCGAACCCATCCCCGTCGGCATCGAGAAACCAGGGGACGGCATCCACGGCATCGTCTTCATCGGTGAAGGTGTCGCAGTCATCGTCCACGCTGTTGCAGTACTCATCGGCCCCCGGAAAGACCGTGTTGTCCGAGTCATTGCAATCGTCTTGGTTGTCGGCGGTAAAGCCGCCAATGCCCTGGCAAGCGGAAATGGGGGACTGCGCCGGGTCCCCGAACCCATCTCCATCCGAGTCGTCGTACCAGCTCGTTGCATCGGTGGCCCCGTTGTCCACCACCTGGTCGCAGTCGTTGTCCGCCCCGTCGCAGACCTCCACCCCCCCTGGGAAACTCGTGGCATCGGCATCATCACAGTCCACGCCGTTCAGGGCCGTATAGACGCCTGCAGCTTCGCAACGGCAGAGGGGAGCGCCGGCGCCGAAGGAATCCAGGTCATCGTCGGTGTACCAATCCGCGCACCCAAGGGCGTCGTCGTCGTTGTCCGAGCCGTCGCAATTGTCATCGGCAAGGGTGAGGCAGTTCTCCAACTGGGCTGGATTCACCAGGGGATCGGCATCATCACAGTCCGAACCTGACAGGACGTTGGCGTTGTCCCAGCCACCTGCGTCGATGTCGCAGTCCACGAAGCCGTCGGAATCATCGTCCACCTCGACCGCCGGAAGAGCGTTGTCGCAGTCGTTGTCCTGGCCATCGCACAGCTCGGTTGCGGCGGGAAAGACGGTGGGGTCGGCATCATCACAATCATCGCCCCCAAAAATGGCCACGCCATCCCAGCCGCCCACATCCTCCCTGCACTCCACGTACCCGTCCGCATCGTTGTCCACTTCATCGACCGGCAGGTCGTTGTCACAGTCATTGTCCTGGCCATCGCACAACTCGACAGCACCGGGATTCACCGTGTTGTCCGTGTCCTGGCAATCCAGGGAGAGAAGCGTGTACTGGGAGGGCTGGCTGCAGGCCGCCTGGGTCTGGTTGGCATCGCCATACCCGTCTGCATCCAGGTCCCGGTACCAGGTGACGACATCCAGGGCATCGTCCTCATCCACGTCGCCATCGCAGTCGTCGTCGTGGCCATCGCAGTACTCATCCGCCGCTGGATGGGCCGCCGAGTCGTTGGGTCGACAATCGAGGTCGTTGCTCACGTACCCGGAAGGAGCATCGCAAGCGACGGTGGTGTCTGCCGGGTCCCCGTAGGTGTCGTCGTCTCCATCTGCGTACCAGGTCGAGGCATCCGCAGCATTCGGCTCGTCTGCAGCGCCATCGCAATCATTGTCAACCCCATCGCAGACCTCCTGCGCATCAGGGTTTACATCCGCATCGGTGTCATCACAGTCCCCGCCCTGCAACACGCTGAAGAACCCGCTGGCCTCGCAGTAGCACCGGGGCCCCGTGGGGTCGCTGCCATACCCGTCGCTGTCCTGGTCCAGGTAGTAGTCGATGCAGGCGTCTGCACCCTCATCGTTGGTTCCCCCCCGGCAGTTGTCATTGGCCGGCGTCAGGCAGTCCTCGTTCAAGACTCCTGGATTGACCGAGCTGTCCGAGTCGAGACAATCATCCCCCACGCTTCCATCTCGCTGGGTCTTGTTGTCGGCCTCGTAGCCGTCGCCATCTGCATCAAACTCGTACACATCTCCATCAC
>CAZSZE010000134.1:0-3303 GCA_964610645.1 uncultured Enterobacterales bacterium
TCATTTCAGAGCTCTCCCCCGAACCCGAGAGTCACCTTCACCGAATTGGACGAACGGGACGCGCGGGAGAGGAAGGCCACGCATTGAGCATCGTGGAGGCCCCCAGGGAGCTGGGACGGCTTGAGCGGATTGAAGCACTGCTCGGTGCAGCCATAGACCGTGGCCCCCTCCCGGCCCAGGCAAGTGACCTCGGGTTTCTGAAGCCTGCCTGTCGAACCCTGCTCATCCTGGCGGGCCGCAATGAGAAGATTCGCAAAGGCGATGTGCTTGGCGGCCTGGTCAAGGATGCGGGGATCCCCGTAGAGAAGATCGGCCGCATTGACCTGATGCCCAGGGTCTGCGCTGTGGCCATTGATCGCGCCTATGCCGAGATGGCCCTTCAGCACCTGGAAAACGGGCGAATCAAGAACCGGCGCCTGCGGGCTCGGCTGCTTTAGGGGACACGAGAGGCCCCGAATGGGCCTGGGCTACAACGTCGAAATTGCCGAGGCAATCGAGATGATCAACCAGGCATTCATCAGTCGCCCCGAGGATTCCTTCAACGTGGGCGTGAGTACGGGCTTGATCGCCACCATCCCGTAAGATCGGGAGACGGATGCCAGGCGGATCCACCACGATGCCGCTGGCGGACTCCGGAGGTTTGAGTCCTGGGGTTCGGGCAGCCTGGTGGTCGATGATCAGGCCGGTGTGGCAGGCGTTTCGGCTCTGACGACAACCCTGGCTGGGGAGGGGCACCGACAGCGCCCCTGGGCTCACTCCTACTCGCTGGCGGCGGCGTTTTCCCTCAGGAGCTTCCAGATCCGCTGGTTCTCGTCCGTCTGGGAGACCAGTAGCGCCGATGGCTGGCCTTCGGCGTTGAATTGGGACCGGAACCGTCCCTCGTACCGGGCGAAGTCGTCGATGAAGTCCCCTTCCCACTTCGCCACGTCTCGTCGACTCTCCGGGTTGCCGGTGATGCTCCAAACCTCAGTCTCCGGATCGAAGCTCCACAAGGGCCAATAGCGGGTGGTCGTGGCCCGCCTGGCCTGGTCGGCCACCATGCAGGCATCGAACTTCTGGGCCGTCATACACGGCACGTAGCACAGCAACAGCGAGGGTCCCGTGTACGCAGCGGCCCGCTTGTAGGCCTCGATCATGTGGTTTGGATAAGCCAGGTTCACCTGGGCCACGTAGGCGTTGTGACCGTAGGCCACCGAGACGCCCAGGGGGAAGCGCTGCTGTTCCTTGCCTCCCGGCGCAAACGGCGCGTCCATGCCCTTGGGGGTGGCCTTGGACATCTGGCCACCGGTGTTGGAATAGACATCGGTGACCAGGACCATCACGACCACGTCCAGCTCGGACTGGAGGACGTGCAGCATCATCTGGAGCCCGATGTCAAAGGCCCAGCCATCGCCACCGACGATGAGGGTCTTCTTGTCCGCAAAGGTGGTGACGGTGCTCTTGAGCAGCCCCAGGTGGGTCCGTAGCGGCAGATCGTCGGCCGATGCCTCGGCCAGAGCGCCGTCGATAGCCGCCTGGGCGCGCACCACCAGCTCGACTCGATCGAACCGATCCGCCAACGTCGTGTTCTCATTGGCCGCGTGTGTCTGCATCTCCCCAAGGACCCCCGTGAGATGGATGAAGGCGGGATTTGCGGCCAGCTCGGCCTGAGAGGTGATGGCACGGAGTACGTAGTCGCCCGACACGTCCATCTGCTCCCGCTCGTGGTCCATGCCCAGGGCAATGCCACCGCCGACTGCGGCGTTGTTCTCAAAGAGCGGGTTGACCCAGGCCGGGCCATAGCCATGGTGATCGGTACCGAAGGGTGTCTCGTAGGCCTGGGCCCCCCAGATCGAGGAGCACCCCGTGGCGTTGGAGATGACACTGTAGGGGTAGAGTTGGAGGAACTTCGAGACATAGGCTGGCTCGTAGCACCCGGCGCAGGCGCCCGAAGCCCCCAGGTAGTCGGGCAGAGACTCCATTTCCGACAGGGTATGGCGACTCGAAGAGAGGTCTAGGGTGGGCTCGGTGGCCCCTCCGGCGTCCCGGGCCTTGTCGAGGACCTTGCGCCGTTCAGAGAGCCAGGCCACGTATTCAGGCGTGACCTGCTTGAGCACGATGGCGTCCTTCTCGCAGACCTCCTCACAGAGTCCACACCCCGTGCAGAGGTTGGGATCGACCGCGAGGCCGTAGGACCCGTTGGGACGGAGGTTCTGGGGACGCAGCAGTCCGCCCTCACCCGTGGGATCGAGAGCCGCTCCCCCGGCTCCACGGAAGACAATCGCAAGCGGGTCCCCGACGAGACTGCGCTCCTGCTCTGGACTGAGGATCGCCTGCTCCAGGGCACCGCCGGTGGGACAGATGAAAACACAGTGGCCGCACTCATTGCAGGCCCAGGGCTCGAAGGTAGGGAGCTGGGTCGCGAAACTGCGCTCCAGGCCCTTCCAGGTGTTGACCGGCCGGGCCCCACCCCGCGCATGAGTGAAGTAGGCGCTCACGGGCACATCATTTCCCAGACCCGCCATTCCGAGACCCTGGATGTCGTCCCGGAAGCCCTGGATCTCGGGCAGCGGCACCTGGAGGTCACCGACAGCCGCCGGCGCCTGGTCTGACCCGTGCTCGTGGCCCGAAGCGGCGGCAACGGGCTGGGACGGAGGCGAGTCCGCATCGGGCAGGGGAACCCGCTGCAGGGCCTCGACAGCACGTCGGAAAGCCCGGTTGTTGCTCTCGATCACCTCGGGGCCCTTCTTGGTAAAGGCCTTGGTGATGCCTGCCTCCATGGCCCCATCGGCTTCCTCGGGCTCGATCAGGCCGAAGCGGTCAAAGAGCACGCGCTGCATGATCATCGAGATCTTGTTCCCGAGCCCCTCCTCCCGGGCGATGCGGAAGGCATCGATACAGTAGACCTCCAGCTCCTGCTGGAGGATCGCGGCCTGGAGATCGGGGGGGAGGGCATCGTAGACCGTGGCCGGATCGGCGGAGGTGTTGATGACGAAGGTCCCTCCCCTGCGCACGCCATCGAGGATGCCGGCCCGCTTGGCCAGGAGTGCCGGGTGGTGGACAGCCACGTAGTCTGGAGTAAGTACGTCGAAGCACTCCTCGAAGGCCGTCGTGGAGACCCGGAAGTGGGACACGGTGACACCACCTGCCTTCTTGCTGTCGTACTCGGCATGGGACCCGATGTAGAGCCCGCTTACGCCCTCGTCTCCAACCTTGAGATCCGAGTACATCTTGGCGGCGGTCTTCACCATGCTGACCGTGCCGTCACTGCCATAGGCCACGATGCGGGCCTGGCGGATGTCGTGGCCGGTGAAGATGTCCGGG
>CAZSZE010000134.1:3313-8667 GCA_964610645.1 uncultured Enterobacterales bacterium
CATTGCGGGAGCGAGGTGTGGTTGATGTCGTCTACCACGCCAACGGAGAAGCCAGTCCAGGGTTCGCTGGAGTTCCCGATGCGAGAGAGATGCTCGAAGACCTCCACCACGGAGCCGGGGTGGAAGTCCTTGCCAGCAAGGCCGTAGATGCCGCCGGACACCACGGGGAGGCGTTCGAGCCGCGGTACGCCCACGAAGCCCTGGAAAGCCTTCATCACGGCTGCCCTCACGTCGGCGCAGAGGGGCTCGTCCTGGAGGGTGTGGTTGAGGCTGCGATCCAGAACCGCGATGCGCTCGACTGTGGACGGGAGGGTGGACACGAAGTCCGCCACCAGGAACGGACGGAAGGTCCTGGCATTGAGCACACCGATCCGACGTCCAGGGTCCTCCGCCAAGAGGTGTTTCACCGTGGCCCGTAGTGTGCTGATCGAACTACCAGCGGCCACGATCACGTCGGTGGCCTCCGGGTGTCCCGTGTACTCGTAGGGCGCGTAGCTCCGGCCCGTGAGCTCCGCGAACTCCTTCATCAGCCTCGGCAATACCTCTTCGACGGCTGTGGCGTGTGGCCGCTGGGCCAGGCCCGCCTGCATGTATCCATCGGGGTTCTCGTTGGTGCCCCAGACCGAGGGATGGGCGGGGTCCAGGGATCGATCCTTGTGAGCGATCATCTTCTCGTGAGGCAGATACGCCCAGTAGAGCTCGTCCGGGGCGTTCTGCAACCAGGTCTGCTTGTGGGTCGTGAGGAAGCCGTCGTAGACCACCGCAATCGGCAGGCTGACCTCCCACTTCAAGCGCTCGGCGATGAGCCCCAGGTCCTGGAGCTCCTGGGCGTCCCGGGAGAACAGGATCAGGATGCCAGTGTCCCGAACGGCGTAAACGTCGGAGTGGCCGGCGAAGATGGTGAGGCTGTGCCTGGAGAGGTCCCTGGCGCCGATGTAGAAACTGATCGGGAGCAGCTGTCCGGCGGAGTTGTACATCTCCGGGATCATCAACAGGATGCCCTGGGAGGATGAACAGGTCGCCGACCCCACGCCCTTGGCGGCGATGCCCTGCACGAACGACGCGGCCGCGGCCTCATCGCTGGCCATGAAGACCTTGGGGACCACGCCGTAGATGTTCTTCACACCCCGCGCCGCACGCTTGGCGGCCTCTTCGCCGAAGGGAGAGCTCGGGGTGATGGTGTAGATGACGAGGCCGCCGTTGGCTTTGTAGGCCACCTCGCTGATCACGTTGTTGCCATCGGAGATCACCCGAACCCCCGGAAAGCGGGGGGAGACGATCTCGGAATCACGGCCCGAGGGGGCGGGCGGGCTGTCGGAGTCGGTGGGCACGGACACGGGGAGACCTCCGGATGTCGCTGGCTTGTACTAGGCCTGCGTGGTCAAGACAGTAATCAGACCTATAGCGGGCGCAAGGCTACGGTAACCCAGGTTTGATCTGCTCGGGCACGCATAGAACGACTCCTCCCCAGCCATGCTCGGGGCGAGCCAGAAAGTAGTCTCGCATCAAGACACTGATGGCACCGGCCTGTTACAGTCGGGGAGTACCTCTACCTGAACCAGAACCCCGAGCTTGCATCGGCCTCGTTCCCGAGTCTCGAAACGGTCGGACAATACCTCTACGTCCATGGAAACCTGTCGTTGACCACACTCGAGTTCACCCAGTCTCTCACCCAGGTGGGAGAGTACACCTCCATTACCGGAAATGCGTCGCTGTGCGTGCCGACACTGGACTGGGTGACCCTCACGACCGGGGCTGTGAACATCACAGGAAACGGGACCTGCCGCTGAGTCGTACTTAGGATGACCTTCAAACAGACTCAAATCTGGGCTGATGTTTCCCATCCCTTCGGCTAATGAGCCCAAGCACTATGCCCTTCCGATATCCGAAACCGCTTCTACTGTGCTGTCTTGCCGCCCTGACGCCGGCCTGCGAACCCACCTCGCCTCCGGCAACACAGGAAGCCCCTACCCCCCCTGCTTCTGATGACAGGCCACGGAGGGAAGAGTTGCAGCTTGCACCCTCGGAGGGAGGCGTAAAGCCAACCTCACAGAGCCCCACACCTCGAGACGCGAACACCCTGAGAAAGACACCCCCGGGGTGGTCTGGAAACGCCACCGAATTGCACACTTCAGATGCCTGTGCCACGTACGAGGAAGTTTTGCACTTGGAGCACGACGGAAAGGAAGGAACACACAAGGACGAATGGCTGGGGGGATGGTGTCCGAACCTCCCTTCCCGTCCGCTCTTCTGGCCCGACCCCACCGAGACAAAGGGCCCGCCTCGGCCCCCCCCCCGCACGCAAAACCGGGAGATCTGGCTCAGTGAATGGCAGGACAGGGTGACTCTGGTCACCGATCGCGTGCAGCCCAGTGACACAGTGGGCCAACTGCGGCTGGGGGTGGACCGGTGGCTTTTCGTTCGGTGCCAGGTCACGCTCATGAATGGGCAGACACTGCCCAGTCCCGGTGCCACGACAACGGTAAAGGGCGTGTTGAGCAAAGCAATCGCCGGCGAGGGCATTCTCTTGGAGCCTTGTATTCTCGACTCCGAGAGCGGCCCTCGTCCACCCAAATAGACGGCAGCGGGAGCAAGTACTGTCCTGCCGTGGGTGCCAATGCGCCAAGTCGGTGGGTACAACTGTGTCTGGGGCCCGATGGCTTGGCCCGACAGGCAGGAACCGCTGTCGGACCGGGCCATTCTTGCTGACTTCCCATGGTAGAAACAGACATGCTCCAGGACACTGGCCTGCGATGTCTGCGATTAGCGCTCGTGATCTGCGCGTTTCTTGGGGGGTCGGGTTGTAGCGACAGTGGGAAAGACATCACGAGAGACACTCGCTCCGCCCGATGGGAGGGACGATACTCCGGCGAGTGCGAAGACATCGCTGATAACGATGGCGATGGCTTGTTCGACTGCGACGACCCCGACTGCGCCAGCGCCCCAAACTGCCAAGAGACCGATACGGATGCAGACGCCGATGCAGACGCCGATGCAGACACCGATGCAGACGCCGATGCAGACACGGATGTTGACACCGGTACCGAAGAGACACCTTGGGATTGTTCTCGGCACTACACCGACTCCCAGCTGCTCACAGTCAATTCAGGGCGTACCTACTCCATCGATATCCAGACGGCCCACGTCGAGGAAGTCGCAGACTACTCGAGCGCATCGGTTCGTCCCTCAGACCCCAACTCCGCCGCCTTCGCGCCCAAGGGCAAGGCCTGGGTCAGTGATAGCGGGAATGACCGACTGATGCTGCTGGATGTCTGCGAGGCAGAGTTCGAGTCCATCGGGACGACCGGATTTCAGCACCTCTGCGGTATCAGCTATGGGGCCGATGGTCTGCTCTACGGTATCGACAGCTATACCGAAGAACTGGTGCGACTCGACATGGTCACCGGCGCCGGCACCACGGTGGGGCCGCTGGGCAGAAGCGTGGGCAACTGCGGGCTGTCACTCGATTGCCTGACGGGCACTCTCTATGGCGTCGACGGGGTGGCCGGTGAGCTCTTCGAGATTGACCTGGCAACTGGAGCTGCCGGTTCGAGCGTGGATTTTGCCCGCTCGAACATGGCGTCAGTGGGCTTGGAGTTCGACCCGGCTGACAGCACACTTCTCTTGAGTGATGGGCCTACCTTGTATCGAATGGAGCCCGCCACCGGCGCACTCACCACCCTTGGAAGCTTCGATCTCGGAAGCGGCTTCAACGACCTCGCCTTCCACATCGGTCCCCTACCCTGCGTGCAGTGAGCGACCGGGAACCTCGAACCCTAGTCCCCTGAGGCGACCGTCCCGGCAGAGACACTCAGGTCCACCTGGTGCATCAGCCCCATGTTCTGATCAGTTGCAGGCAAGATGCTCAAGTGAACCGAAGTACAGTGTCCCGGCGTGCCGAGGAAATAGAAGACATGGGGCATTCGAACGCTCTTTCTCCGAGAGATCTTGCCCAGGACGTCATGGACGTGCCAAACCATCGGCCCCCGCGCTTCGACCAGAGCACCTTCCAGGTCCACGCTTAGATCACGGTTGTCCTCCATGGAAGCGACCAGGTTGCCGATGTAGGCATCGTGACACCACTGGGAGCTGGGAAGCTCCTGATCCACCGGTGAAGACTCCATGGAAACATTGAACCCGGCCAGCGTGTGGGCCATGAACTGGCTGACGTGATCGGAACCGTGAAGAACCACCAATTCATCCGCGGCCGGGAGGGACGCTTTCACCGCTTCCTTGCCACCGGGCACCGAAAACAAGACTTCCTGCAGGGTGGATGAATTCTTCTCACCTGCGAGAGCCTGCCAGGTCGCCAGGGCCTGGGCGTGGCCCGGGTCATCTTGCTGGTTGCTGTAGAGTTGAAAGCCAACGAGAAAACCCTCGTGCCGAGAGGCACCACTGGTGAGGTGCTTCCAATTTTCGGGGGGCACTGGCTTGTCCACCAGCGTCTTGTCTGTCAGCGTGCCGTAGAATCCGATTGCAGCATCGCTCTCAGCCTTCTCAAGGTTTAGCTGTCCCTCCACCGAGCCAGTAATCCACTGTGGAGAGACAATCTGGGCCATCGCTCGCAGCTCCTCGTCGGAGAAGCTCGCCGCGTCACGGTCTGGCGGAATCATCATGTCCAAGCTGAGCTTGTGTAGCCCATCCATGGAATCCATTACCAAGTGAGCCCCCCTGTCTGGCACCGTCACCTTGGAGTGCGCTCTCCAGCCATGAGGCACCTGGATCGCCACGGAAAGGTTCTGGGAGAGACGAAGTGAGAGCGCGATGACGTCCTCCGCGTCTGCAGAGGCATCTGTGGCCGCAGCATCCGCACTTTCTGAAGGAGCGTCTTCGGCAAAGGATCTCGGTAGGAAGCAGAGGGCAAGGGCGGAGAGGTCGAAGGTTTCATCTTGTGTAGTTGTATCTACTTGTTTCTACTGTAGTTTGGTTCTTGGCAAGCTTGCCATCCTTGGGCACTTTGATGGGTCTATGTGCCAGGAATGTGCCAGGGAGGGGTAGTGTCCCCTACTCCGGCTTACGCCTCTTCAGCTCCCACGGGGCGGTCGCGCGGGTGGCAACTCACCGTGCTCTTCGACATGGTTGAGTGCCAGCCTGGCACCACAACGCATCCCGACGAGATGTCTCGCAGCTTCAGCCGACGAACCTGAAGCGGCGCTGTTTTCCTGGCGCTGATTCTCGCGCCAGGGCCACATCTCGGAGCCTAGTGGCAACCTCCTTGTTTGTAGGTTCCCCCACATCCTTCACAGCAGGCCATGTCCTTCCACTGGACTCCCTGCGCACAACGATTGAAACACCTGTACCTGTCTTTCTTCTTTTGAGCCCGAGCCTTCCTCTCGATCTCGGCAGGGTCACCG
>CAZSZE010000135.1:0-8449 GCA_964610645.1 uncultured Enterobacterales bacterium
TGTCGCAGTTGGCGGCCCCAACGCCCTGGCTTGCGACAACAACGGGGGGAGATACTGCAAGAACCCGGGCTAATTCTCCGCAGGAGGAGTGAAATCAAAGTCGATCTCATCCCCCATTCTCTCCTCCAAGAACACCTTTAGATCCTTGCGTATCCGGACCTCCAACTGGCGAACTCGCTGCTTGGAAATGCCGTACCGGTCTCCAATGTTCGAGAGCGAAGCAGGATCCGCTGACACGAGCCGCTCGGTCCAGATCACCCGGGACCGCTCGTCCTCCAGCCCCTCATAAAACGCGTCCAGGTGCTGTTTCACCAAGGCTCCCAATTCGTGGGATGCCACCTCGTCGTCCACCGCGATGTCGTCCTCGCCGGACACGAACTCCGACAAGGCCCCCTTTCCCTCGGACTCGGCCCCCACCGGAGAATCCAAAGACAACGCCGGCGCCCTGAGCTGAAGGTCCATCAACACCACTTCGGACTCCGGAACCTGGAGATTCTCCGCAAGCAAGCGCGTCGAAGCCATTTGCCCTTGCTCCAACAGCCGATCCCGTTCCTTCTTGAGCTGAAAGAACAGCTTGCGCCCATGCCGTGTAGTACCCAGCCTCACCATTCGGAAATTGTCCATGAGAAAGCGGAGGATCATGGCCCGGATCCAATACTGGGCGTAGCTGGAGAATCGAATCTTCCGGGCGGGATCATACCGGGACAGGGCCTCCACCAGACCCACATTTCCCTCCTGGATGAGGTCCAGCACATTGCTCCACTGCCGGTGGTACTGAAAGGCCAGCTTGATCACCAACCGAAGGTTTGCGGTCACCAACCTCTGCGCCGCGTGGGGATCTCCTGTCGCCCGATACTCCAAGGCAAGTTCCCGCTCTTCCTCGGGATCCAGTACCGGGTACCTGCGCACCTCGGCCATGTACCGGGACAGCAGTTCCCTGCGTTCCGGCCCTTCCTCCTCCCGGATCGCCGGGAGCATGGGCACACCAGACTCCACCACATCGATCACGGTGGGCCCGTCTTCCTCCCTGTCGAACTCATCTCCGGACATCACCGGCATTCCTCGCGGCCTTGGCCAACGTCCCCATATACCCGACGCATGGTACGATGAGCCGCCCTTTTTCAAGAGCACATCAACAGGGGAGAGAGCGTGACGGTCCCCACCCTTTCCATCGCATTTTCCCTTCTCCTGCTCGCTTGCGGAAAGGGAACCGAAGAGGCCCCCGTCGAGGTGGAGGTCGGCCCGACCGTTGTCGAGACCGTCGAGGCCGAGCCTGAAGAAGCAGCGCCCAGCCTCGAGGTCGCGCACAGCCTGATGAATGCGGGCTCCCACGGGGAGGCCATCGCCATGTTGCAAGGGCTTCTTGCCGAGGAAGCCGGGAACATCGAGATCTGGAAGAAGCTCCTTCGGGCAGGGCTTGCCTCCGGAACCCCTGCGGATCTGCTGGACCAGTTGGATGCCGGTACCGCCATAGGGGACCAGACAGTCTCCCACTTCCGCCTGAGGGCCGAACTGGCCCTGGCTGCCGACCGTCCCGCGGATGCGGTCGAGTCCGCCCGGAAGATTCAGGAGGCGGAGCCGGAAATCGCTGCAGCGCTGCTGGCGCGGGCAATTCTCAACCACTCCGGAACCGAGCCTTTGGTGGATACCTCCGCCCTTGACCCCAAGTCTCACACCGATGCCCTGGTGCTGGCAGCCAACTCCAGCGGTTCCAGGCGGGCCCGACACCTGGCCAAAATGGAATACGTCCATTGGCAGGCCCGACTGGTCCACGCGGATCTCCTGGTGAGCGTAAAGCAGAAGGACAAGGCCATCTCGACCTGGACGGACCTGGTGGATCGGGCGGCCAACGGCTCCCGGGCCAGCTACCAGTCCAGCCTGGCCCTTGCAGAGCACCTGGACGATCAAACGGTCGTGGCCGGTCACTATGCAGCCGCCGCCGAAGCGGCTGCGACCTTCCCGGATGGTGCCGCAGTGGTGGCCCACTTGGAAGCCTCGGTAGACGCCTGGCTCGAAGCGCTTGAGCCCGAGGCCGCCCTCGAATTGGCTCGCGCCGTGCACCAGGAACGGGTCGAGGCGCAGGACGCAGTCCAGGTCCCGAAGAGCGGCATGATTCTCGCCCGGTCGGCCTTTGCCGCGGGACACATGAAGGAGTCCATGGAACACGCCAAGGCTTCGAGCGTTGCCGCAGCAGAAGCAGGCCATACCGACCTCGCCTACGCAGCTGCCTGGCTCCAGGGCATGGCAGCCTGGCGCCTCCGTGATTCTGGAGGCCTCACCGATGCAGCAGCGCGGTGCGGGGAGCGAGGCGCCTTGTTGGAGGCCATGACCACCGCGCTCACCGGAGACACGGAACAACCTGCCGCCATCCTCGCTGCCTCCAAGCTGCGGGGCACCGATGGTGTCGAGGTACAACTCGCCGCTGCTGCGGTGACTTGGATGCAAGGAGGCGATGCTGCCGCCGTCGCTGGAAAGGCCGTGAAACTTGCCGACAAGGCGGGGCACCAGCCCTCACGCCTGGAGACCCGACTGGTACAAGAAGGCTATGCGCGACGGGCAGGGTCCGCCTCGGCTGCTTCCGTGCGCCGGGAATTGGAGTCCATGGCTGCCGCGCTTGGCGAGGATGGAGTCAATCTCCAGGCGGAAGTGGCAGCCCGGCGCACCCTGGCCGGCGAAGCCGCCCGTTTCCCGGAGGAGGACGCCTTCCTGGCCTGGCGCGTCCTCGTGGGGGCAGCCGAGGCCCCAGTCGCGGAGGCAGCAAGTGCCGAAGGCGAGGAATCCGCTCCCCCTGCGGCCACCCACCCGATTCTCCTGTGGGCCCAGGCCCGACAGGAAGTCGCAGCCGGCGGGATTGACGAGGCCATTGCCTCCTACGTTTCTGCCATCGACGCCTCCACAGCCAACCGCGTCGGGCCCTGGGCCTCTCCTTCTGTCCTGACCGGACACGATGGACCCGGCCTGGACCCAGACCTCAAGGCCCTCGCCAAGAGCAACCACCCCAACGCGGGGCTCGCCGCCCTGGCAGTTCATGACTGGTGGCACCAACGCCGGGCACTCGAGGCCGGTTTTTCCATGGGCGACGACCCCTCCGATGCACTGGATTCCGATGGCCGCATCGCCCTGGCTGACGCACACCAGCAGCTGCGGGCCGCCACAAACACCTGGCTCCTGGGAGGAGAAGCGCCGCCAGCGGACCTGACAACGGCCCTCGACGCTGCCCACAAGACCTCCGAGGAAACGCCGGCCTTTGCGCGGGCGCTTCCCCTTGGCACCATGGACTACGGCACCCTGCGCTTGGAGTTGGGCGGGCACGCCATCCTGTCCTACCGCCTCGGCAATGCAGCCGGTGATGCCATTGTGATCACGAAAGACGGTACCCGGGTGGTCCAACTGTCCAACCCCGGCCAGATCGCGGCCGCTGCAGTGGAGTTCCGTCGCCAACTCTTGAAGGGCAAGGCACACGGTGGAAGCGCCGTGGCCCCCACTTCCGGTGATCTGCTGCGCAAGGAGCTGGTCTCCGTCTTCCACAAGGACCTTTCGCGGATTGGGCGCTACCTGGTCATTCCCGATGGCCCCTTGTGGGGATTCTCCTTCAACGCCCTCCCCGAGCAGCAGGATGGAAGGCGATTCCTGGCGGACATCCGCTCCCTGAGCTCCCACCTCTCGACAACGGATGCCTTCCGGGAGCTTGCATCCCGACCTGTCTTGTTTTCCCCTGACTTCCTCGGCCTGGCACCGGGCACGGAAGCCGCCACCATTCGGGCCGATGGCCTGAAAGTCCTGGGGGAAATGGTGAACGCATCGCGGCAATTCGGGCAGGGACTGCGCATCACGGAAAGCGGGGACAGCGCCACCCGCAAGATCTTCCTGGAGAAGGCATCCAAGGCCCGGTACATCCACATCTCCGACTACGGCGTGGGCAACGCCGGCGACCTCCTCCTGGCGGGTGGATCTGTGTCGTTGGCTGAGATCCGGGCGATGAACCTGTCCGCGCAAGTCGTCGTGCTGTCCGCGAATGGAGATCCCCTGGTCATGTTGCGGCAGGCACAGGCTTTCCACTCGGCCGGGGCATTGAACCTGGTGGTGTCCTCTTGGCTTGTAGAAGCCCCCGTGCGAGGCAAGTACCTCTACAACTTCTACGAGGCCCGCAACCGGGAACGCTCCCCCGGCCGGTCCCTGGCAGAGGCGCGACAAGCCATGCAATCCGGCATCAACTCGGAGGAGCACTTTGACCCCTCCTGGTGGGGACAGTTCAACCTGTATGGCCGCCCGTGAGGGCCGTGGGCTGAGAGTCTGCCTCCTCTGGGTGGCCCTGGGTGCTCTGCCAAACCCGGCCCTTGCTCTGCCTCCGCCGATCTTGGGCCCACAGGGTCCGTTCTGGGTAGGACCGATTCACCCGGCGGCCCACCCCGCCGTACAGCAAGGCCGGGAACAGGTGATCGTCCACCCCGAGGATGGGCGGCTTCACGTCGAGGCTGTCGACGGATCCAGTGGAGCCGGCGAGCAGATTCTGGAGGTGCGCCGGGTGTACCACGACACCGCCTGGCGATTTGGCTTCGACCTGGCACTTTCGATTTCGCCGAAGGGCGTCGCCCTGCAGACCCTCGATGAGACCCTGTGGGCCACCCCCACCCCCGGCACGCTCCCAGACTGGCCCGTGGGCAGCCGGTTCGAGGGGGACGGTTTCGCCGCGGAACACACAGTCTCCGGTTGGCAGGTGACCCGAGGGGACGAGGCGTTGGTCTTCGATGAAGCCGGCCACCTGCTCTCCCACGCCACCCCTGCCGGCACGAGGACCCACACCTGGGAGAACGACCAACTCCAGGAGATTCGCGCAGGCGACGGTCGCGCTCTTTCCCTGAACCGGGATGCCCAAGGACGCGTCGTGGAGATTCGTCTTCCCGATGGGAGGAAGGTCTCCTACGAATACCGGGGGGATCTATTGGCAGCGGTCCAATCCAGGGATCAGCCCCGCTCCCGCTATGTTTATGACGGCGAAAGGCGGCTGAAGGTCATTCTCTGGCCGGACGCCTCCCAGGTGGGTTTTCAACGAGACACTGACGGCCGGGTGTCCGCCGTGCACGGTCCCGGCCCTGAATCCCTGTCCCTGAGCTGGTCCGACGGGCTCCTCACCCTGCAGCAGGGAACAGGCGCTGTGACGCGTATCAGCCAGCGAACCGACGGAGTGCGGGTCCAGGACCCCCTGGGACACGTGGTGACAGTCCGAGAGGGACCCGGCGGCGTGTTGGGTTGGACCAATCCCCAGGGGCTGGAAACCCGAATTCAACGCACCTCCGGGGGAAGACCCTCCCTCCTGTCCTCGCCGGGCAGCGCACAGTGGACCTTTGGCTGGCAAGACCGTGGGCTGGTGTCCGTCACGGATCCCGTGGGGGGGAGGTGGCGCCTGGCCCGAAACACCGGTGGCCAGGTGGTGGGCATCACAGACCCCGACAGCCGCAAAGCGCGAATCCAAAGAAACCAGCAAGGGACCATTCGCACCCTGGAGAGGGGCAGCGCCCCCTTGCGCATTGATCGCGACTCCCAGGGGCGCATCACCTCCATCCAGGACTCGACGGGGGCCACGACCCGACTGCACCGGAACGATGCCGGCCATCTCCTCCAGGTGGAGGACCCGGCTGGCAACGCCCTGACGCTGACCGGACACCGCTCAGGGCGCCCCACCACCCTCCTGGAACGAGACGGTGGAACGTGGACTGTGGAGAGGGACTCCATGGGGCGGGTGGAGCTCCTGGACACACCCACCGGGGGAAACCTGTTGATTCAACGGGATCGAACAGGCCGCCCGGTCCTGATCCAGAATCGCAGCGGCGCCTCCATTCGATATGCATGGAATTCGGCGGGCCAACTCACAAGAATCAACGATTCCATGGGGGGAACCTGGAACCTGCGCTACGACGCAGCGGGGCGCCTCCTGGGAATAGGGCGCCCAGATGGCTCACAGATCACGGCCACCCGGAATGCCAACTCGGAAATCACCCGCGTCCGCCTGAACGACACCCCCACCGACATCCAGCGAGACGCCCGGGGAAACGCCGTTCAGGTCGGCCCCATGCAGTGGAAATGGGATGCGGCTTCCCGCTGGTTGGGGGCGACCACTCCCACGGTGGCCCTCACCCTGGTCCGCTCTGGTTCGGGTGCGGTGCGCTCCATTCAGGTGGGGAAGGATGCGCCCCTGCCGGTGGCCCGGGATGCCGGTGGAAACGTCGTTGGATTGGGCGCCCCCTCCAAAAGAACCACCCTGGCCCGGGATGGTGCGGGACGGATCGTAGGCATTCAACAACCCGGACACACGGCGATCCGGATTCAGCGGGACGAACGCGGCCTTCCCGCTCGCGTGGATGCGGGCCCACTGGAAACCCGCATCTCCCGAGATGCTGCCGGCCGATCCCTGAAGTGGACCGCCGCAGACGGCACGGTGGTTTCCGTGAACCGTGACCTGGCCGGCCACGTGTCCCACCTGCGCCTTCCCGACGGATCCCTCTCCCGCTTTGTCCGCACCGACCGGGCCTTGCGGCTTCAGCTGGCAGATCCCCAGGGGAAGCTGACCCTGGAACGGGCAGTGGAGTGGAACAAGGCCGGGCAGGTCATTCGCCGGACCGAGGCAGGCTTGCGGGACAGCGTTTCGGTTCTTCACCGGGACCCCCTGGGCCAGCTGACCCGCATGGAGGTGGGGGAGCTTACCTGGACTTTTGCACCCCATGAGATCGCGGGTGCGGGTTCTCAAGTGTCCCTGAACGACAGTGGCCGCCCCCTGACCGCCACCCCCCCCGTCGGCCCGACAGCCTGGGGTGTGGGCTCGGATCGCCTGGACTACCTGCTGGATGCCAACGGGCGCATGGAAGGCCTTGTGGGCGAAAACGAGATGCTCCAGCTCTCCCACGATTCCCTGGGGCGCCTTGTCTCAGTGCGCTTGGGAGGACGGCCCGGTTGGGATGTGGAGTGGGATGACCTGGGTTGGCCCAGCCGCATCGCTGACCCCAGCGGCATGTCCACCCTGCTTGTTCATGATGGCCAGCGCATCCTCGGGTTGGAAGAGAACCAACGATTCTCGGCCTTCCTGGGGGATTCACTCACGGGCACCACCGTTCTGGGGGCATCGCCCTGGACCCTCCTGTACGACGAAACAGGCCGCCTTCGCGTGGAGCAGTCAGGCTCGACGCCCCCCCAGGGGATGGCCTGGTCCCCCCAGGGATTCCCGGACCGGGCGCCACTGACCCGCCAGACCACGTTGGGAGCGTGGGAGCTGTTTGCGGGAGGCCCCCTCTTGGATGGCAGCGGCGCACGGGATCCCGTCTCGGGGCTTCATACAGCCGGGGAGTGGGCGCCCCCCTGGTGGACCACAACCCCGCCCCGCTTCTCTCTTCCCCAGCAGGACCAGGCCGCCCATCCATCCTGGTCTCCCGAGCGCTTCGCCCCCACAAGCTGGTGGGCCCATCCCGTCGAAATCCTGTTCGCCATGGACAAGACCGCGCCCATCCTGGGGGAGTCCTTAGAGGAGGCGCATCCCGCCCCACCGCCGGTGGGCTGGTTGCCCGCTGCAGCAAGCACCCCCCGCCCCCCCTGGAGCATGCCGACCCTGCCCATGCCCGCGAGCTCCGGATTGGAGGCCCTCGCCACGCGATGCGCACTGGCACCGGTAGAGGCCATCACCCCCGAGTCCTTCGTGGAGGCCGTGCTTCGGAAGGAGTTTGAAGCCCTGCCGTCCGTGGAGACCCTGACCGGCCAGGACTGGCGCTGGTGGCTCATGGGCATGGACACCCTGGTGGGACTGCCCTAGAAGACCCCGCCACCCCCCTTGCACTCCACCCATTCTCTGGGTATGTAGCCGCCCCTTTTGCGGTGGGTGTAGCTCAGTTGGTTAGAGCATCGGATTGTGATTCCGAGGGTCGTGGGTTCGATTCCCATCATCCACCCCAGACGGGCCTATAGCTCAATTGGCAGAGCATCGGACTCTTAATCCGCAGGTTCCAGGTTCGATTCCTGGTGGGCCCACTCCCTTAGAACCTGGCTTTTCAGCCAGTCCGGTCAGCTCCCAGACGGGGGCTGACCCCTCTCTGCCTACTGCACGGTGACGACGGATGAGGGTTCATTGTCGACATAAGGCCGCATTGAAATCCAGGTCAATGTCATTCCGGCGGCGTCTGTGTCATTGGTTCTGTGCCGATACTCGAAACTTGACCCCACAGAGGGACTGAAAGTGCCGGTAGCATTCGAATGGCTGCTGCCGCAAAGGCTGTATGACATCTCGTTTGTCTTGATGATGGTCCAGCTTCTTGCACCCGAAGGGCGGGCGGGGCAGTCGTTGATATCAATGTCGCCGCCATAATCAGTGCCGTCCAGCCAGAGGGTCAGGTCAGACTCGCTCTGCCACGAGCCCTGGTAGTAATCAATCTTCTTGTGAACACTGCTGGTCAGGCCCGTTCCATTC
>CAZSZE010000136.1:0-5391 GCA_964610645.1 uncultured Enterobacterales bacterium
GCCTCGGTCTCGGTCTCGGTCTCGGTCTCGGTCTCGGTCTCGGTCTCGGTCTCGGGCTCGGTCTCGGGCTCTTCGGATTCGCCCTCTTCGGCCCCGCCTTCGGCCTCGGCCTCGGCCTCGGCCTCGGCCTCGGTCTCAGTCTCGGTTTCGACCGGCGCGTCCGCTGTGGCAACGGGGGGCGTCTTGGGGCCGCAGGCCGTCAGCAGCAGGAAAGAGAGGGGAGTTGCGATCCGCATGGGTTTCTCCGGTGGGAGAGTTGTATCGCCGTGCGGTGGGCTTTCAAGGGGCCGATGTGTCTGTCGGCGCGGAAAAGCCGCCCTCCCATCCAAGAGAGGCTGCCCCGACGGCAAGAAGCACCACCTGTTGCAGGCGCACCAGGGCGACGACGGCCAGTCCCTGCACCGGCTCCAGCTCCGTGGTGGCCAGCAGAAAGGTCAGGAACAGGGCATCCCACCCCAGCTGCGATCCGGGAAAGGCGATCAGGGCCACTACCGCTGCGGTGGCTGCACAGTAGGTGAAGAGAATCCCCGGGGGGTAGGGGTGCATGCCCATGGCGAGACAGCTGATGTAGATGCCCACGGTGACAGAGGCGTGGGCCCCCAGGGCGAAGAACGCAGCCTTGGTGTACCGCACCCATCCCACCCGGCCGGTGGACCCCAGGGCATCCGCCAGGGCCACCACGACATCATGGGTCTTGGCCCACCACGCCGCCTTGGGCAGCCTGGGCCCAAACCTGCCCAGGGTGCGCTCCGACCCCACCCGAATCCAGGAGGGGAATGCGCTTAGCAGACCCAAGGTGACCGCTCCCAGACCGATGCAGACCGTCACGACAGCCACAAGCCTGTGGTGTTCCTCCGGAATGGGCAGGTCGGCAAAGAGAAAGGTGCAGGCCGCCAGAACACCAGCCAGGCCCAAGCCGATCATCCGGGCATGCACGCTTGCAGCCAGCGCTGTCGTGGCGGGGATTCCATGGCGGTGGCGCACCAGGAGGGCCGCACCCAGCTCCCCCACAGGGCCGGGGAGGGCGTAGTTGAGCATCAGGCCGGCGCAGACAATTCCCGTCAGGGATGCGCTCCCCACGTGCTCCGCCTGGGGCATGAGGACCCGCCAGCGAAAGGCGACGAAGACCATGCCGACGGTCATGACCAGGAGCCCCCCGAGCAGGCCCAGGGGCTGGGTGTTTGCCAACAGATTCCCCAGGTCCTCCAGTGGCAGCTGGCTCGGAAAGAGCACCCAGAGCGCCACCGTGAGCAGCGCCACGCTGCCCAGCGCCACCACCAGGGCCGACCCCAGGGTCCGGGAGGGTCCGAGGGACGTCAGCTCAGGAGGGGGTGGATTCTCTTGCACAGTGGTCTCGATTCGATGCGCGAGACGCTAGCACGTCGCGCACCGCCGCACCAAAGGCCTGCTCTCGCCAGGCGGGTTCAAGCACTGGGGGTGCACCCCCACTCCAGGAACGCACAACCCGGTCCCGCTCCTTTTCCGGAAGCGACAACCGGATGGCGATGCCCTCACTTGCCTCCAGGTCCAGGGCCCAGGTTTGAAGCGCCGACGCCACCGCCTTCTGGTGGATCCCCAAGGACAGGGACTGGGGCAGCGAAGCGTCGGGCGTGTCATCGGACCGCGCCAGCAGAGCCAACAGCCTGTCGCCGTGGTCTCGCAAGGCCCGCTTCGGGGCCAGGCGGTTCTCAAGCATCGCCTCCACGCTCTTTGGCCGCCGGCGGGCCAGGTCGATGAGAATTGCGTCGGAGAGGACCTGGCGCGGAGCCTGGTTGATTTCGCGGGCCTTCCCCTCTCGCCAGGCCGCCATCAGCCGCACCGCCTCCCGGGCGCGGGGACTCTTCAGGTGCGGGGTGGCCAGCATCCGTGTCCACGCCCCCTCGATGTCCGGGGGGGCAAGCGCCTTCTTGGAAGCATCCGCGGCTGCATCGGCGGCCCACTCCATGTGCTCCGCAGGCAATCCCGCCGCGATCTTGTCGTACAGGGCATGCAGGTGGGACACATCCGCTGCCGCGTAGGACTGTTGTGCCTCGGACAGCGGCCGCCGGGACCAGTCGGACAGGGTGCAGGTGTCCGGCGTCTGCACTTCCAGCACCTCGGAGAGCAGCTCCTCCAGGCGCCGCGGAAACCCCAGGCCCGAGAATCCCGCCAGCACCTGAGTGTCCCGCACCGGACCGGGTTTGACGCGAATTCGCGTGGACAATGCGGCGAGGTCCTGGTCCAGCGCGTGGCCCAGGAGGCTTCGGGAGGAAACCGCCTTGGCCAGGGGCGACAAGTCAGGGATGGCCTTCACATCCACCAGCAGCACCGGGCTCTCGGCCCCACAGATCTGCACCCACATCAGGGAGGGCCGGTATCGACGCTCCGCGTGGTACTCCGTGTCCAGGGCCAGGGGCCCTTCCAGGCCGGCCAGGCCATCGGCCAGATCAGAGGTGGACGCTACGAGTTGAACCGGTCGCAACAAGAATTCCGCCTGCGGGGAGCGTTACCAGTTCCAGCCGAAACGCCACCAGCCGCCGCCCTTCGGGGCCACCCAGCGCATGCCGGTGTCGGACGTGTCGTCCTCGCCAAGGCCATCCATGGCGTTGAGGTCGAGGGTGTGGAAGCGCTTGTGGTTTCCACACTCAATCTCCCACCAGCTCCATGGGTCCAAGGGCTGCAGCAGGGAGTCCATGGCGTCGGTGCTGATGTGGGGAGGCTCGTGGATGCCAAAGGCGGTTTCCAGCGACACGATCAACGCTTCGAGGGCTGTGGCCAGGATGCTCTTCTCCCGGGAGAGAACCACCGCATGCCGGTTGTCCAGCATGCACAGCGCAAAGAGTGCTCCTTTTGGCAACGAAGCTTCCGGGTTGCCCAGCAGGGAGGCGGGCAGCATGCGCTCCATGGAGCCTGCATCCACCACGGAGGGGTCGATCACCAGCGCCTCGACCGGGGCACGCAGCCCCAGGAGGTGGTGTCCGGCTCCACTCCACCCCTCAATCTTCAGGGGAACTGTGCCGGCGGGCCCTGAAAGAGGCGTGCTCGCCAGAAGCTGCTGGCCCCGGGTGTGGGGGAGCAGCGCCCGGGTAATCGTGCGGGCATCGACCGGGGCCAGGTACAGGGAATAAACGCCGGAGCCCTCGTCATAGAAGCCGAAGGTTACCTGTCGCTCGGTGTTGAGACTGCGGCGATCTGCCAGGCCTCGAGTGGCGTCCAGATCACGCGCGGACTGCACTGGTCCGTGTTCTGCATGCTGGTGTTGTTCGAGGTCCATGGTGCCTGCCCAATTGCCGGCCAACATACCCGAGGAAACCACGGCCCGATACAGTGGATTGGACCGGAGGAGACATGTGGTTGGCCCTCGTGGCTATCGCCTGCAACGGAAGTGGGCCAGATCCGAATTCCCAGCCGCCACAAAGCGCGGTTCCCATCGTGGAGTTGGGGCCAGCTGATGCGGTCGCTGCTGCGGACATGAACGGGGACGGGGTGGATGAGATTGTGCGCATTCACGCGGGTCAGGCGACCTGGCCTGGAGGTTCGGCGCCGTTGGATTGCGCGGTCCAGGCGGTGGCCCGGGGGGTGCTTGCGGATCAAGAAGAGGAGCAGGCCTTTCTCGGGTGCGGCATGGATCGCGACCACATGGAGGCACCGGCACAGGTGTGGAGGGTAGGGTCCAAAGGCGCCCAGCTTCTGTTCAGTCGACCGGGGGAGCGCTCCCAGGTGTCGGACCTCCGGGTGGTGGACGGGCGCTTGTGGGCGGCGATCTTCTCAAGTCGATTTGAAGTGGAGGGGGGCTGGGTGGAAAACGGGGAGTTCACCCCGGTCACTACCGGCCGGCTGGCCACAAAGCAGCTGCCGGTCTCAAACGGTGGGGTGGTGGTGGGCCGGGTCTACGGGGTTGCCCCACGCTCCGATGGGGACCTCCGCCTGGTCAGAGGGGAGAACCAGGTGAAACTCCCCACCTGGCGCGGTGTGCGCTCCCTGGCTGCCTGGGATCCAGATCACGACGGCGACCTGGACCTGCTCGTGGGCGACGGCTGGCACTTTGCCTACGCGCAGCAGGCCCGGGCCCGGGTCTGGATGCTGGAGGGACCCGACTGGGACCGGGGCCGCACCCTGGGGTTCTTTCCCTCCGACTACACGGTCCGCTCCCTCCACCCGGTGGGGGAAGGGGTGGTTGCTGTGGGCACGCGCTCGGTGCAGTGGCTCACCCGAGACGCCCTCGGCTGGACCGCCCAGGAGCTGGGTGCCATTGACGAAACACACAACGCCGTCCCTGCCCACACGAGAGACGGACCCGGGGTGGTGATTGCCGGGGACAACGCCCTGTGGGTGCCTCTGCCGTAGAAGCGCCGCCGTAGAGGCGCTGCTGTAATAGCTCCCGTCAGTAGCGGAACTGTCCCAGCAGGTTCTTCAATTCCTGGGCCATGGTGGAGAGCTCGGCTGCAGCATCTTCCGCGTAGCTGGCGCCGGTGGAGGTACTCTGGGCAGCCGAGGCGGCCTCGTTCACGATGTCGCTGATCTCGCTGGTGCGCCGCGCGGCTTCCGCAAGGTTGCGCCCCATCTCGGAGGTGGTGGCGGTCTGCTTCCTCGACCGCGCCGGCAATGGCGGTCTGGGTTTCATGGATCTGGGAAATGACCGTCCCGATGCCTCCCAGGGCTTCCATGGCCGTGCGCGTATCCGACTGGATCGCATCCACCTTCTGGTTGATTTCCTCGGTGGCTCGCGAGGTCTCTTCCGCCAGCTCCTTGACCTCCTTGGCCACGACGGCAAAGCCCTTGCCGGCTTCCCCCGCTCGCGCTGCCTCGATGGTGGCGTTGAGGGCCAGCAGGTTGGTCTGCTGGGCAATGGTACTGATCACCTGCAGCACGCTGTCGATGTCCGAGCTGCTCTTGGCCAACCGGGCGATCACCTCGTTGGTGGTGCTTGCAGATTCAACGGCGCCTGAGGCCACCCGGGCAGCATCCGCAGCATTGCGGGAGATCTCCTGAATGCTGGCGGCCATCTCATCCGCCATGATCGCCACGTTCTGCACATTTTGGGTGACATGGGTGACCGCGGTGGACACTTCTGTGGTCTGCTGGGAGTTGGCATCCGCATTGGACTTCATCTGTTGGCTGACGCTTGCCAGCCGGTCGGAGGCCGAGGAGAGATTGTCCGCTGTGTCCCAGATGGTGGAGATTGTGCCGCTGACCCGGCCAAGCGCCCGGTTCAGGGCCGATCCCATGCGACCGACCTCGTCTTCGGTGCTGGTGGAAAGGCGGCCGGTCAGGTCTCCTGCCCCCATGCGTTGGAGCATGTGGACCGCGGATTCCAGGGGGTTCACCCGACGACGTCCGATGAGGGAGACCACAAACGCTGCAACCAACGTGACCAGCACACTCACTTGTCTAAGGCCGGTCTGGGCTGCA
>CAZSZE010000136.1:5491-8305 GCA_964610645.1 uncultured Enterobacterales bacterium
CGCTGCAACCAACGTGACCAGCACACTCACTTGTCTAAGGCCGGTCTGGGCTGCATTGAGCTTTGCCCGGGACAGTTTCACGGTCACGGAGCCCAGGTTGGAGGTTCCATCCTGGGATGGAAGCTGCACCGTCTCCGACACGGTTCCGTGGGTGTTCTGCTCGCCGTTGAAGGAGGCGGAAACGGCCCCGGTGCCGGGCAGGTTTCCTTCAAATCGTGCTTCCACGAGGTCTGGAACCCCCGCGGCGCCATCGATCAGCTGCTGTTGAATAGCCTCGGGTCCCAGGATCTCGAAGACCACGCCATACACCGTGTCCCGCAGAATCCTGTTGCAACAGGCTCGCCACCGTGGCTGCATTCTGGCGCGCCGCGGCCTCGAGGGCGTTCTGGCTCTTCCACGATCTGCAACGTCATGTCGCGCCTGTTTCGGGTGCCGACCCGGGGCATGACTTTCTTCCTGCGTCGGGTGGTGGGCCAGGAGGGAGTCGAGCTGGACTTGGACGAAGAGGCGGTGTTGGCTGTGCCGGATCTGCAGATCGACTTCCTGATTTCCGTGCAGGGCTATGGACAGGGGCGCATCACGCTGCTGGGGAAGTTAGAGCCGGTTTTTCGGGGTTCGCCTCGATCGGCGTGGTACTTTCAAGGGGTTGAAGCAGGGAGGTTCGGGGGCATCCTGAACCTGTGGCAGCAGCTGAACCCCGGTGGAGCCGAGGCCCATGGCGCTCGCAGAAAGAGTTGCGACTCGTCGCACTGCATCTCTTCGCACTGCATCTCTTCGCTACAGCGAGATGAGTGGGGCCCACCGCTCGGCTGTTGTGCTGATGAGCTTGAGTGAGGCGGCTGCATCGAAGGTCCTGGCGGGCCTTTCGGAAGACGACATCCGGGCCATTGGCGAGGCCATGGTGGACCTGGAGCAGGTGGAGGCTTCCGCCGTGGAGGCGGTGCTCCTGGAATATGCCAAGGACTTGCTGGACTGCGTGCACGTGCCGGTGTCGGGTCTGCATTTTGCGCTCCACGTGCTGCCGGACCTGGTGGGGACCGACCGGCGACAGGATGTGGCCAGCCACCTGGAGCGCTCTCTTTCCACCGACTTTCAAGAGCGGGTGGCTGCGGTGCCCCCCATGGCTCTGGCTGCGCTGCTGAAGGACGAGCTTCCCCAGGTGCGGGCCATCGCCTTGCTGCTCATGGGCGTGGAGACGGCCTCCGGAGTGCTCGCCTGCATGAACGAGTCGGAGCAGTATGAAATGGCCCGGCGAATGGGGCAGGTGTCGGATGTCTCAGATGCGGTTGTTCGGGATGTGCAGGCCGCCCTGGAGCATCTCCTGGGGCCGGCCATGGTGTCCCGTCTCACCCTGCACGGCGTGGAGCAGACGGCCCGCATGCTCTCTCGAATGGGAAAGACCCACTCGGAACCGCTCCTGGCCCGCATCGCCAAGCAAGACAAGGCGTTGGCTGAGTCCATTCGCCGGAACATGGTGCTGTTCTCGGACCTGGCGGTTCTCCAGGACCGCGCAATCCAGGCGCTGCTCAAGGAGGTGGATGCCTCTGACCTGGTGCTCGCGTTGCGGGGCACTCCCCCGGAGCTTCAGGACCTCTTCCTGCGCAATGTCTCGAAGCGCCGGCGGGAGGACTTGCTGGAGGAGCTGGAGATCATGTCGCCTGTGCCCCGGAGTCGTGCCGAGGAGGCGCGGTTCAACGTGGTGGAGACCGCATTGCGGTTGCACGAGGAAGGGGTGCTGTTCTTCCCGATTGGGGCCGATGCGGAGGAGTTGGTGTAGGACGGGCCTCCGGAGTTCCGTCACCTGAATTCGGGTGAATCTGAGAAAAGATCCAGTTTGGCCCTTTCCGTTTGAAATTCCGTGGGCAGGTTCTACTTGGCGCTGCGGGAAGTGAAATGGAAGTCTTGGCCTGGCACGTGACGATGCGACTCAAGGAGGACGCGGTCATTGCGCCTTCACCCACCGCTCGGCGGACCCTCGCCAGTATCTTCCATTGGCATGGGCAGCCGGTGTGCTTGCTAGCATTTGCGGCAGCAGACACGCACCTTCACGCCTTGGTGCTCTGCTCCCGGGAGGACGCTGGCGAGTTTGCCCGGCGCGTGGAAATCACGCTGCAGGCCCACCTGGACCTGCACACGGGCTTTGCCGGCGCCCACTTCAAACCTGTGCGGGACCAGCGGCACATGGAGAGGGTCTTTCACTACATTCATCGCCAGCGGGAGCACCACGGGCTGCACACCGACCGATTTCAAGACGCTTCCAGCCTGTCCGATTTCCTTGGGCTCCGAGTGGGTGGGGGAGAGATGGTGCAAAGAGCGCTGGAGCGACTGCCACGGGTGACGATTGCGCAGATGGCGAGGGAGTCCGGCTTGGCGGGGTGGATTCCCATTCTCGGTCCACAGCAGCGGGTTGTGGGGCGGGGCTCCTGGGCATTGCAGGACCTGGATCTTGTGGAGGCGGGGCTTGCAGCGATCGGTGGCCTTGCCTCCCGGCGGGCGGACCTGGGCAGAGCCAAGGCGCTGGTAGCCAAAGCCACCGAGGGGCAACTCAATTCAGCGGAGCTGGCCAGGTCCCTGGGGTGCACCGAAAGCTATGCCCTTCGGCTTCGAAAGAAGAAGACTCGCTCCGCCTCTCTTGCCGCCGCCCATCGTCAACTGGCGCTGCGAAGCGCACAGGTCAGCCTCGGCCAGCCAGGCGCAACCTGACCGCCCCACCCAGATCCGACCCGAACGGGGAGGGATGGCGTATCCCCCGGCGTTGAGGTCGGAATCACCGCCCGGGCCAGGGCGGCTAGACGATCTTCAACTCCAACCCTT
>CAZSZE010000137.1:0-6558 GCA_964610645.1 uncultured Enterobacterales bacterium
TCAGGTTCAGGAAGGTCTCGTAGCCCTGGTGCAAAGCGTGATCGAGAAGTTCCAGCGCCTCCTCCACCTGGTGGGCGTAAAAGGCAATGCGCACGGCATCCACCAGGCTCTCGCTTTTGGGGGGGATGTCCGACGGTTGAATGCGGCCCACATCCACCATGGTTGCAATCTGGAGCTGCCCCGGCGCCACCACCCGACGCAGGTCCTCTTCACTGCAAAATCGCCACGGCCCCACGCTCTGGGGGTCGAATACGCCCTGGGAGGTCTTGTAGCCCACTTCCATGTAGTCCACGCCGGACTCCACGAGCGCAGCAAAGGTGCGCTGAACCACCCCGTCGGTGAACTGCCAATCGTTGCAGATTCCACCATCGCGAATGGTGCAATCAAGCACCTTGATTCGACGACGCCGATCGGTGACCAGCCCATCTGGGCAGCACCGCACCCGATAGTCCAACCCCATCGAGGATGCCTCCGGGCCGGAGGATAGTTCACCTCCGGGGGATCCGCCACCCTACGCCCCTGCTGGATTCATGTCAGAAAAGGGAAAAAGACCGAAGATTCCTGTCAAGACATCAAATGGGCATCCGATGAATGGGAAGCACACCCCTGGCACACCCCCCCCATCGAGAGAGACCCATGGCCGATATCCTCAAGCACCTGGAGCGCCTTCGGAACCACGAAAAGCGCCAAGCCCGCATCGAACTTGCAGATGCAGAGACCGACAAACACGAGGCCGCAGTGGCCCTCGAAGCCAACCACCAACGTGTGGATGAAATCCGGCAAGGAGTCATTGACAACGACCCCCTTGAAGTCGCCCGCTACCACGCCTTCCGACTGCGCATGGAAATGCATCGCCGCACGGAAAGCGGAAAGCTGTCCCACGCGGTTGGCCGGGTGGACACGTGCCGGTCCCGTCTGAACCTGGCCATTCGCCGGGCCCAGACCATGGAGAAGCTGATCCAGAACCGCGCCGACGAGACGGCCCGCGAGGCCCGCAAGAACGAGGCGACGATGCTGGACGAGCTCGGCATCCAGGGCTGGTGGAGGAATTCCGCTTGAAACGGAGAACCCCGCTTCAGAGCCAGGCGCCCCCCCCGGGGGCGCTTCGCCGATCCAGGACGCTGGTATTGGCGGCATGTCTTGTCGTGGTCGCCCTGTTGGGCGTTCACCCCGGCTTGGTGGATGCTCTCGCCCAGACTGAAGACGCTGGAGAAGAAGCGGAGGCCGAAAAGCCCTCCAATGACATCCTGACCCGGCGTCCGGATGCGGAGTGGCCAGACCCAGAGACCGCAGGAATGCGCGAGATCATCGATGCCCTCAAGGCCCGGGAACGGACCCTGGAGCGACGAGAGCAGTCGCTGATCGCTCGGGAATCGGACTTGCGACAGGTCGAAGTGGACCTGCAAACCCGCCTGGAAGATCTCCAGGCAGAGCGAGCAAAGCTTGAGTTGCTCCTCCAGGAGGCCGATGCAGCCAAAGAGGTGCGAATCCGCGCCATCGTAAAAATGGTGGAGAGCATGCGCTCAGGCGATGCAGCGAAAGTGGTTGAGGAGCTCGACGACAACCTTGCCGTCAGCGTGCTCCACAGAATGAACAAGACGAAAGCCGGAAAGCTCCTGGCTGCCGTGGAACCGCGAAGGGCAGCGTTCCTCGCGGAGAAGCTTGCAGAGGCGCCTCCCGAATGAAAACCCACAAACCACCGGGCAAACCCCCGGAAAGAGTAGACCCACATGAAAACGCAACCCATCCAATTGTTTCCGATGCCTGTGGCAGCCGGAAGCAGCACCTCTTCGGGGATGCAAGCGGTGGGCGGTTTCGACAAATTGATGGACAGCCCAGGCGATCCCAGCCTGGCGAACTGGTTGCTCGCTGGGAGCAAACCTCCATCCGTCGGACGAGACCCCACCCTTTCCCTGGACACGACAAGCCAATCCCTGGCGGTGCCTGTGGCACTGGTCACGGACATTCCACCTCAGGCCCTCGCCTATGGCGGCGAACCCCCCACTCCGCTGATGGATCTGCTGGACCAGCAACCCGATGCGTGGGCCGGTTCATTGCCCAACCTGGCGTTGACGATGGACGAGGTGCTGGACGATGCACACCTTGTTTCGTTTGTGCCGGACCTGGCCCCCGGAGCCATTCCCACGACGGAATCCCCCCCTTCGCGACCCACATGGCTGGACCTCTCGAGCAGCACCCGCGCCCCCATGGCACAGGTGCCGACCTCGAAGGAAGCCCCCCGCACGACGCCGACTGCGCCGAGCACCCAAACGACGGTCGTACCCCCACAACCTGCCCTGGACGAGGTGATCACAAGCTCGCCCTTGCGTGAGCAGTACACGCCGCGGGCGGATGCCTTTCGGCGGCCAGCCCACGAACCCGCGCCCAAAGTCGAGGTAAAAACCGACCTGACGGCACAAGCGGAGGTGCAGGTCGCGCGACAGGCGCCAGTGGCACCGATACGCACACCGGTCGATCGAATCGATCGCGACCGGGATGCGGACACGGACAGCGACTCATCGACGGAGGCCGCAACGGAGGAGACCTCCACGAGCGGTCCTGTGGAGGCCCAACGCGCCACCCAGCCCAAACCGGTCCAGGAGCGTCTTGCGAACAGTGACGGTGGAAATCTCAACTCCCCTGGCCTCGTTCTGGAAACAGACGAGTGGGGAAAGAGCGTCGAGGTGGAGTTGGCTGCCGAGGCCCTCACCGGTTCGGAGCAGGCAACCCCTGAGGGACACGTTCCCAACCCCACCGACGTGGTGGTGGATGTGGACGAGGATCTCGCCCTGAAGATCAGCACCAACGGACGCGAAGTCGTAGTGGCCGCAGAAGGCACTGCCAGCGCCCTGGAAGATCTCCACGGAGTGGGCCCCGAGCTCGCCGAGTCCCTTCGGGACCTGGGTTTCGATCTCTCGGAGTTCAGCTCGGAAGAGCGTGAAGCCGCTGAAGAGAACGAAGACAACGGCTCCACGAACGACCCCGCAGCTGGCTCCAACGAGAGTGCACAGGCCGACACACCCCGCGTTCGTCGCGGACACCGCGTCGACCTCGTCGCTTAGAGCAGAGTCTCCAGCACAGCCCTCGCATTCGCGCGAATGGTCACCGCATCGTCATGGTGTCCATTCGCGACGATGCGCCGGCCGCCGACCCACACGTCCTGGACACAGCGTGCATCCGCTGAGAACACCAGGGAGGAAAGGAGATCCGCCTCGCCCACGGCGAACCGGGAGACCTCCACCCCCATGAGGTCCGCCCATTGGCCCGGTGTCACGAGCCCCGCCTCCACTCCCAACGCGTCGGCACCGACCCGGGTCCCCGCATCCAGCAGCCGCAGGGCCAGTCCATCGCGCTCTCCGGGGGGGGACAGGACATTGCGCCGCCCCAATCGAGCACGGGCATGCCACTCCAAGGCCCGCACCTCTGCCAACGGATCGATGCGCACCTGGGAGTCGCTGCCCACGCAGACCTCGATCCCCTCCAGCTTCTCTATGGGCAGGAACCCGTCCCCCAGGTCCATCTCCGTGGTGGGGCAGGCACAGACCCGCCCCCCCGCGTCGCGCAGCCGGGAGATCTCCCCCTCCGTCGGCCAGGTGAAATGCACGGCGCAGAACCGCTCATGGACCAACCCGGCCTCAGCCAGGAGATCCAGGGGCCGCAGTCCATGCTCCTCAACGCACTGTTCCACCTCCGCAGGCTGCTCATCCACGTGGGCGTGAATGGGCCCCTCCCATCTGGAGAGCGCCTCCAACCAATCCCGAGGGACCGCTCGCACAGAGTGGGGCGCGATGCCGGCCGTCACGGCGGGATCCGAATGGGCCCCAAGGCGTGACGCCGCCGCCAACACCGCTTCCGGATCCGCATCGTAGAACCGACGCTGAAGCGGGTTGGGTTCCTGTTCAAACCCCGGACGGGCATAGGCCACCCGCAAGAGCGCAATGCGAATCCCCACCCGCCTCGCAGCCGCAATGACCCGGAGCGCCAGCTCATCCGGGTCGGCATAGGGCACCCCGTCCGGTTGATGGTGCAGGTAGTGGAACTCCCCCACGCAGGTCACCCCCGCCTGGGCCATCTCCAAAAACGCCAGAGCGGACACCGCCTCCACGCCCTCCGGATCCAGGACATTCGCCAGCCCGTACATCCGCTCCCGCCAACTCCAGAAGTCATCGATCCCATCGGACCACTGGACAAGCCCCCGAATGCCCCGTTGAAATGCATGGGAGTGGGCGTTGACAAAGCCCGCCATCAAGAGCCGATCCGGCAGGTCCACGGGCCCATGGGCCGGCCCCACGGATGCGATGCGGCCCGCCTCCACGCGAACCTCCCACCCGGTGTGCAGCGCTCCCTTGGCAAGGAGCCACTCAGGTCGCAGGATTGTGTCCATCTTCCTGGAGGATACCGCCCGCGCCTAGTCTACGACTTCCACCTCGTCCCTGGACACCCGCTTCATGAGGTCCCCAAGGCGCCCGTAGATCACCGGGTCTTCCTTGTAGATTTGGCGAATCTGGCTGGCCAGGTCCTTGGCCCTGCGAAATCCCGAGACCAGCTGGCCTGAAATGTCCGTCGGGGAGGAGTAGAGCCGGTCCAACTCCACGAGGGCATCCCCCGCCGCCCAGCGCCTTCCGAACTCCACCAGGTTGGGATCCCAGTTGACCTCCACATCCAAGAGCCGCTCCGCCCGCTTCACGTTGTCGGAATGACGGATTTCATTGACCGCCTTTGCCGCCGTCCGTGCCTCCCCGTGCAGGCGATCCCTCAGGCGCACCGTCGGGGCAAAGTTGTTGGTCATGGCGCAGAACACCCCGTAGAGCAGATCGGGTTCGATCTCCTCCACCAACCCGGAGAGCACCAGCTCGGTGGTGAAGATCTCCTCGATCTGGATGTGCCTCAGGATCCGGGCGCCCGCGTTGAAGGTGCCATCCTTGGCGATGTAGCCAATCTCCACCAGCAGCTGCTTGCGCTCCTGGAAGTCCATCCAGACCCTGTTCGGAGCGCTCACCTCCCGCTTGCGAAGCCGCTTGAGCTCCTTGGCCTTGCGCTTCATGCCCGGCGCCGCACCCCGCGCCCCCTTTTCCCATCCCCTCTCCTTGAGGTTGGCCTCCAACTTGTCGGCCCGCTCCCCAAGCCCCTCGGCCTGCCTCTGCAGTCTCCAGGCAAGAAAGGAGCGCTCCACCACCGCCCGGATCTGCACATCATCCAGGCGATCCAGCAGGTTCACGATGGAGTTGAAGGACAGGTTGAAGGAGGAGTTGACCTTTTCCGGCTCGTCGGCGAGGTACCGGGCCAGGCCGGGCTTGGCCTCCCCAAATTGCTCGAAATCCATGCGCACCACGACGTATCCCACCGAGTCCATGCCCCGGCGTCCTGCGCGGCCGGCCTTTTGCATGAACTCCCGCACGGTCAGGGGACGGGTGCCCCGGCCGTCGTACTTCTGCAGCGCATCCAGGACCACGGTCCGCGCCGGCATGTTGATGCCCAATGCAAAGGTGGAGGTGGTGTAGAGCACATCGATGAGCTTGGCCTCGTACAACTCCTCCACCAGGGCCTTCAACTGCACGTGCAACCCGGCATGGTGGAAGGCCACACCCTTCAGGTAGAGCTGGTACAGCTCATCGTCGATCACGTCGGTCCCGATGACATCCACCGCTTTTCTCAGCCGGTTTCGCATCTGCTTGTGGCGCTCTCCTTCGAGAAGACTGCGGTTCAAGCGCTGCCCCAGCTGCCGGGCGCAGGCCTCTGCGGATCGCCGGGAAAACACAAAGTACAGGTACGGGGTCATGTCCCGCCGGAGCATTTCGAAGATCTGGTTGTGACGCGTGGGCCGATCCCTGCGCTGGCCGTCGCGCCCGCCCCCGCGGCGGCCTCCCCCGCCTCGGCGACCCCCGCCACCGCCGCCTCGGCGACCCCCGCCACCACCGCCTCTGCCCCCCTGTCCTCCGCCGCCGCGGCCGGACTGCTGCCCAGGCCGCGTGTCCTTGTCGGCCTGCTTCTTCCAGGCCTGCCAGGCATTCTCAAAGTCCTTGGGATCCGCCAGCCCGGTCTTGTGGTTGGCGAGCATCACGTGCAGGGGAACCGAGCGCTCCGGCTGCTTGATGGTCTTCACCTCCGCTTCCCGGACCGCCCCAAGCCACTCTGCAAACTCATCCAGATTCGCCAGGGTCGCGGACAGCCCCAGGACCTGGATGGTCGACGGCAGGTAGATCAGCACCTCCTCCCAGACCGTCCCCCGCTCCCGATCATCCAGAAAGTGGATCTCATCCAGGATCACCGCGGCCAGGTCCCCCAGGGATTCCCCCGTGAGCAGGATGTTCCGCAGAATCTCCGTGGTCATCACGAGACAGGGCGCATCCCGCCGAATCACCAGATCCCCGGTGACCAGCCCCACTTTTTCGTCCCCATGAATCCGGCAGTAATCCCGGTATTTCTGGTTGGAGAGCGCCTTGACCGGCGCCGTGTAGATCACCTGCTTGCCCGCAAGCAGCGCCCGCTCCACCAGGAAGTCCGCGATCAGGGTCTTGCCCGTCCCGGTCGGCGCACTCACCAGTACGGACAGCCCCC
>CAZSZE010000137.1:6568-8084 GCA_964610645.1 uncultured Enterobacterales bacterium
CGACGTCCGCCAAAAGGCACTCGCCATTCCCTGCCTGATAAGACAGGTTATCGGACAGCCCCCCGTCCAGGTGGCCGATCGCTTCTTCCTGGAAGTCGTCGAGGGTGAGGTTGCGGTATTCCATGTGCTGCCGCGACCTTCTACGAGGTGCCCCGCGCTTTGTAAAGGTTTTCCGTGTCAGCCCGGCATGAGAGACTCCCCCATGCTCTTGATTTCCTTCCTCTGCGCCACCGCGACTGCCCAGACACCGGAGGCGCCCGAAAGCGCCCCGCCCCTGCCCCCATTTTCCTCTACCCCCCCTGCGTTTGCCCCCACCATTCGCCCCACGGCGGACCTGCGCACTGAGCTGGTTGCGGATCGCCTGGACGCCCTGGACAGCCGCGTCAGCGAGCTGAGCCCCGAGGTCTATTTCTCAGTCAGCCGTGCACGCATGGGATTCGCCGGATCTCTCGCCCCCTCCCTGTCCTTCCTGGCGCGGTTGGAAATCGGCCAGGCCTCGGAGACGGTGGAGTACCGAACCTTTGCCGGCGACGGTTTCTCCCTGGAGACCTACCCGGAGTCGTGGAAAATCCAACTCTGGGACCTGGCCAGCACCTGGGACTGGGGGTCGCTTGGCTCCTGGACATTCGGTCTTCAACCCAAGGAGTTCGGCCTGCGTTCCTGGTATCCGGACGCCTACTACCTGGGCGGCTCGAACCACTACCAGTCCATGGTGGAGGCGAAAGGGGTGGTGCCGGCCCAAACCCTGGGCCTGACCTGGAACCGCGCCTTGGGGTCCCTTGCAACCGCCTGGGTGCAGGTGTCCAACACCACCGGATCGACCGCCGTGGAAACCCAGGCCGGCAAAGACCTGTCCGCCCGGGTGCACCTGGATGTGGTCGAACCCGTGACGTTCATGGCCACCGCCCTGACCGGCCCCCGGGATGTTTATGGCCGCGAGATGGCCTGGTCCGTGGCCGCGGAAGGGCGAATGGGAGCCTCCAAGGGACTCATGGAGTACATCGAGGACCAGCGCGGCGACATCCGCGGGGCGGGCTGGGGCTTGAGCCTGTCCCACAAGCGGCCCCTGAGCCAGTCCCTGGAGAGCGCGGAGGTTCTGCTTCGCATCCGCTCCTGGGATCCGGACAACACAAGAGGGGAGGATCGCACCGTGGAGGTGGCGGCTGCCCTCATGATCCACTGGACAACCCTGGGCACGAGCCAGCTTTCCACCGGACTCACCTATGAAATCGAGGCCCCTGAAGATGCTTATGCAGCCATCGAACACGAGGCAGTGGGAGCGGTCCGGGTCCTGTTCTGATCGTGTTGACACCCCGGAGTCCGTAGACTAGAAGGGTTCGGCCGCGTTGGGGCGTGGTCGAATTGGTAAGACGTCGGGTTCTGATTCCGAAGGTTCCTGGTTCGAGCCCAGGCGCCCCAACCATCTCTTTTCCAAGTTGTGCTCCCATCGTCTAGGGGTCTAGGACATCGGCCTCTCACGCCGAAGACACGGGTTCAAATCCCGTTGGGAGTACCA
>CAZSZE010000138.1:0-8047 GCA_964610645.1 uncultured Enterobacterales bacterium
GCGGCCTCCGGCGTGACAGGCCGGCGTTATAACCAACTTAACTACCACCCCATACGGAAACGAATGGGTAAGAGAGTGGGCGGAACAGGGCTCGAACCTGCGACCCTCGCGGTGTAAACGCGATGCTCTCCCGACTGAGCTATCCGCCCAGACACAAACCGAAAAGTCCTTTCGGTTCGCGGGCGGCATCTTATCCGCCTGCGTGAACGTGTCAAACGAAAGAACCCGTCCCCAGGGCTGCGCCCGGAGGACGGGTTCTAATACAGTTCCCAGAAGTCTAGTTGACGGACTTCTTCAGGGCGGTTCCAGCCTTGAACTTCACGGAGTTCGAAGCGGGGATGTCAATCTCAGCACCGGTCTGGGGGTTGCGGCCCTTGCGAGCGGTGCGGTTGTTGACCGTAAAGCTACCGAAGCCAACAAGGGTGACCTTGTTGCCGTCTGTGAGGGCGGTCCTGATGCCGTTGGTCATGGCGGAGAGGGCAGCCTCTGCGTCAGTCTTGGTCAGGCCAGCGTTGTTGGAGATGTAGTCGATGAGGTCGTTCTTGGTCGTTGTGGACATCTTTGCGATGCTCCTTGGGGTTTGGTTTGGTTGGATTGTTGGTTGGAAGACCGCGGGGGTTTCTCGGCAACCCCCGCGGCAGGTTTGGAAACTAGTTGACGGACTTCTTCAGGGTCGTTCCGGGCTTGAACTTCACGGAGTTCGAAGCGGGGATGTTGATCTCAGCACCGGTCTGGGGGTTGCGGCCCTTGCGAGCGGAGCGGCTGTTGACCGTGAAGGTACCAAAGCCAACGAGCGTGACCTTGTTGCCATCGGTGAGGGCAGTCTTGATGCCGTTGGTCAGGGCGGACAGGGCAGCTTCTGCATCCGTCTTGGTCAGGCCAGCGTTGGTGGAAATGAAGTCGACGAGGTCGTTCTTGGTGGTGGTGGACATCTTTGCGATGCTCCTGTGGTTTGGTTGGTTTGTATTGCCCGATCTATCCGGGTTTTTCGGTCCCTTCTGACGTAGTCATGCCCCCGGGGGGTGTCAACGCAATTTCAACCCCTTTTTTCCCGTGGATCCGCATGAAACCTGGGGTTTGTGGGGATTGGGACCGAACGCATGGACAATGCCAACGAGGTGGATTCGAGAGGCAGCCATGCAACCTATCGAAACCACGGGACTTCGCCGGTGAAACCACGCCAGTGGCGGGTTTGCGACTAGACGGTGTCCGTTTGGCCGACCTCGCGGAACAACTCTGAGGGATCCGCGATTGCAAGGGCCCTGGGGAGTACTTCATCCATGTGCGACACGGTGATGATCTCCAGCTTCTCTCGAATCGCCTCGGGTACGTCGGCGAGATCCGGCTCGTTGTCTTCGGGAATGATCACGCAACTCACGCCAGCCCTGTGGGCGGCCAGGAGCTTCTCCTTCAGGCCGCCAATGGGTCGGACCTGGCCTCTCAATGTGATCTCGCCGGTCATTGCGATGCCGGACCGGGCAGCAATGCCTGTCACAGCGGACACCACAGCGGTGGCAATGGTGATGCCGGCGGACGGTCCGTCCACGCCCCACAACTCGGGCACGTGTACGTGGATGTCCATTTCCTGGTAGAAGTCCGGCTTCAGTCCCAGGTTCGTGCAGCGGCTGCGAATATAGGTGATGGCTGCCTGGCAGCTCTCCTGAAAGACGGAACCGAGCTGGCCGGTGAGGGTCGTCTTGCCCGTGCCATGCACGCTCGCCGCCTCGATGGGCACCATGACGCCGCCCACGTCGGTCCAGGCCAGGCCGTTTACAAACCCGATCTCGTCCTGTTCTCCGATCTTGCCGGCGCGGTGCTTGGGAACTCCCAAGAGTTTCTCGACGTTCTTGCCGGTCACCTTGACCTGGGTGTCCTCTCCGTCCTGGACCACACGCTTGGTGACCTTTCTGCAGATGGAAGCCAGCTCACGCTCCAGGCCCCGCACGCCGGCTTCCTTGGTGTACTTCCGAATGACGGTGGTGACGGATTCACGGGTGAACTGAATCTGCTCTTCCGTGAGACCGTTGCGCTCCCGCTGCTTGGGAACCAGGTAGCGCCGGGCGATTGAGAGCTTCTCGTGCTCGGTGTAGCCGGGAATCCGGATAATTTCGAGACGATCCTGGAGGGGCACGGGAATGCCGCGAAGGCTGTTGGCGGTGCACACGAACATGACCTTGGAAAGGTCATAGTCCATGCCGACATAGTGATCGTTGAACGTGGAGTTCTGCTCCGGGTCCAACACCTCCAAGAGGGCAGAGGCAGGGTCCCCTCGGAAATCCGTGGACATCTTGTCCACCTCATCCAGGAGGAAAACCGGGTTTCCAGCGCCTGCCTTGGTCAGGGACTGCAGGATCTTTCCTGGCAGGGCACCGATATAGGTGCGCCGGTGTCCGCGAATCTCAGCTTCGTCCCGGACCCCTCCCAGGGAGAGGCGGACGAATTCCCGGTTGGTGGAACGAGCGATGGACTGTGCAAGGGAGGTTTTCCCCACGCCGGGGGGGCCGACAAGACACAGAATCGGACCTCGCATGCGCTCCACAACAGAACTGACCGCCAGGTATTCCAGGACCCGCTCCTTGACCTTCTCCAGGCCAAAGTGGTCCTCGTCCAGCACGCGGGCTGCGTGGGCGATGTCGATGCGGTCGGGGGTGTACTCGAACCAGGGCAGGGAGAGCACGGTGTCGATGTAGTTGCGCATGACACCCGCTTCGGCGGACATGGGGCTCATGAGCTTCAGCTTGCGAAGCTCCTTTTCGAGCTTGGCTTTCGCCTCGTCGCTCATGTCCTTTGCATGGATGCGGGCTTCCACATCAGCGAGCTCGTTCTTGAACTCGTCCTTTTCCCCCAGCTCCCGCTGAATCGCCTGCATCTGCTCGTTCAGGTAGTACTCCTTCTGGGAGCGATCCATCTGCTTCTTCACGCGGGTCTTGATCTTCTTTTCAACCTGCAGGATTTCGATTTCGCTCTGGATGAACTTGTAGAGGCGCTCCAGGCGTGCGGAGGGATCCGACGTCTCCAGCAGCGCCTGGCGGTCTTCCAGCTTCAGGTTGAGCTGGGCCACAAGGGTGTCGGAAAGGCGGGAGGGGGCTTCGATGGAACCGACGCTCATCAGCATTTCAGGGGGAATGCTCTTGTTGAGCTTTACAAAATGCTCAAAGGCGGTCTTCACGCTGCGAACGAGGGCCTCCACCTCTGTGGCTGTGCACGCCTCGTCCTCCACCTCTTCGGCTTCCGCGATGATGCAGTTTCCGGAAGCATCGAAGTCCAGGATGCGGGCCCTTTCCTTGCCCTCGACCAGCACCTTGACCGTGCCGTCAGGGAGGCGAAGCATCTGGATGATGGAAGCCACACAACCAAAGGACCGGATCTGCTCTGGCGTCGGATCGTCCAACTGGGGATCCAGTTGCGTTGCCAGAATCACCGGAGACTTGTTCTCCGAGGCCAGCTCCAGGGCGTGAATGGAGCGTTCCCTTCCGACGATCAGCGGCACGACCATCGTGGGAAAAACCACGAGGTCCCGCAGGGGCAGAAGCGGAAGCCGCACGGCCTTTTTCTGGGGGTTGTTCTTTCGTTCCTTGCTGAAGAACATCGGGACTCCTTTCACGGCTGTGACCGCTTGGACTCAAGCGCCGACTTCTGCTTCCTCGCTGTCGTTTTCGTAGACCAGAATAGGTGGCTTGTGACGAGCCACGACCTCTTCCGAGATGACGCATTCCTTTACGTTGGTCTTGCTCGGGAGATCGTACATCACGTCCAACATGATTTCCTCGAGAATGGAGCGCAGTCCACGGGCCCCTGTTTCGCGGGTGATTGCCTCTTCAGCAATCGAGCGAAGGGAGGGCTCGGTGAACTTGAGTTGCACGTTCTCCATGTCGAAGAGCTTCTGGTACTGCTTGACGAGGGCGTTTTTTGGCTTGATGAGAATTTCGATCAGCGCTTCTGCGTCGAGACTCTCAAGCGTGGCGATGACAGGTACACGGCCAATGAACTCAGGAATCATGCCAAACCGGAGCAGATCCTCTGGTTCGGTCATGGCCAGAAGCTCACTTGTGTCGAGCTCCTGGTTTCCGTCGGTGTTCGCCGCGCCAAAGCCGATTGCGCTCTTGTTGACTCTCTGTTCGATAATGCGCTCGAGGCCCACGAAGGCCCCACCGCAGATGAAGAGGATGTTGGTGGTGTCCACCTGCAGGAACTCCTGCTGAGGGTGCTTTCGACCCCCCTTGGGGGGCACGTTTGCGATGGTGCCCTCAATGATCTTCAGCAGCGCCTGCTGCACGCCCTCCCCGGACACATCCCTTGTGATGGAAGGGTTCTCGGAGCGGCGCGACACCTTGTCGATTTCATCGATGTAGATGATGCCCTTCATGGTCCGCTCGACGTTGTACTCGGCGGCCTGGAAGAGGGAGAGGATGATGTTCTCCACGTCTTCGCCGACGTAGCCGGCCTCCGTAAGCGAGGTTGCATCGCAAATGGAGAAGGGGACGTTCAGAAAGCGGGCCAGGGTCTGGGCCAGCAGGGTCTTTCCCGTGCCGGTGGGGCCCACAAGCAGAATGTTCGACTTCTGCAGCTCCACGTCATCGTGGGTGCTGCGGGCATCGATGCGCTTGTAGTGGTTGTGCACCGCCACCGCGAGCACCTTCTTGGCCCGCTCTTGGCCGATAATGTACTGGTCCAGGTGGGCCTTGATGTCCTTGGGCTTGGGCACCAGCGCACGGGAGGCGTAGTAGTCCTCCCGCTCGAATTCCTCGGTGACGATCTCGTTGCACAGCTCGACACATTCGTCGCAGATGTACACGGATGGTCCCGCAATCAGCTTGCGTACTTCCTTCTGCGACTTGCCGCAGAACGAACAGCACAGCTCGCGTCCGTCAGTTCCCTTCTTGTTTGCCACTGGCAACGCTCCTCAAGGCCCTCTCCAAGACGGTCGGGAAGTCGATCATCTTTAGACGCAAAGAGACTCTATTCTGCCTTGTCCGCACCGTCTCTGACCAGTACCTCGTCGATCACCCCGTAGGTAAGGGAATCTTCCGCGGTCATGATGAAGTCCCGATCGGTGTCGGTGGCGATTTTTTCGATGGACTGGCCCGTGTGGCGGGCGAGTACATTGTTGAGCTCTTCTTTGATGCGCAGGATTTCCCTGGCGTGAATCTCGATGTCCGAGGCCTGGCCCTGAAACCCGCCCAGGGGCTGGTGCAGCAGGACCCGCCCGTGGGGCAAGGCACGGCGCTTTCCGGAGGCACCTGCAGCAAGAAGCACGGCCCCCATGGAGGCGGCTTGCCCCATGCAGATGGTGGCCACCTCTGGCTTGATGAACTGCATGGTGTCGTAAATGGCCATGCCGGCCGTGACGGAGCCGCCGGGACTGTTGATGTACAGGTAGATGTCCCGGTCCGGGTCCTCGGACTCCAGGAAGAGGAATTGGGCCACGATCACGTTGGCGACCTGGTCGTCAATCGCGCTCCCCAGGAACACGATGCGGTCCTTGAGCAGGCGGGAGTAGATGTCCCAGGCCCGCTCGCCTCGGTGGGAGGACTCGACAACGGTGGGGACGAGAAAATTGGTGGGATCGAAGGACATGGATCTCGCGTGGATGGGGGGTTTGGGTGGTTCTGGCGTAACGGCAATCAGTCCCCGAGGCCAGAGAGGCCGAGGCTAGAGTCCATTCAGGGGAACGGAAGCGGGACACTCGTCCATGAGGGATGCTTCCCCTGTTCCGCGGGACTGCCCGATCTACAGGCCCTTGATCGTGCTGTTTTCCATGAGCCAGTCGAGGGTTTTCTCCTCCAGGAGGCGCAGTT
Organism: uncultured Enterobacterales bacterium; assembly: GCA_964610645.1. Lineage (GTDB taxonomy): Bacteria > Myxococcota_A > UBA796 > UBA796 > CAJQPC01 > JAYZDK01. The sequence continues at coordinate 5,799 of CAZSZE010000138.1, forward strand.
CCAGGTCGCGGACCGCATCTTCCTTCTGGAACAGGGCCCGGACGGCCTCCACCTGCTGCCCGCGGGCATCGGCGATGTCCTGGTAGCGGGCCTCCATGTCGGCCTCCTCCACGGCGATGGACTGGGCCTCTGAAATGGCTTCCAAGAGGAGTGTGGCCTTGGCTGCAAAGGTGGCCCGGTCCTGGAGTTGGGCGATCTGCTCCTCGCCGAACTGCATGGCCCGTGGATCCTGGCCCGAGTAGAGCGCCTGCATGCGCAGCTCGTGCTCGAGGGTTTTCAGCTGGTGGGCCACGAGACCCTTGGGAGCATCAAAGGGGTTCAGCTCGATGAGCTTCTCCAACAGGGAAGCCTTGGCCTGGCCCTCGGAGTTCTTTCGGGCCTGGTCCTCCAACTCTTCACGGATGGTGGTCGTCATGCCCTCCACGCCGCCCTCGTAGCCCAGCTCCTTGGCCGATTCGTCGGTGAGTTTCGGGGTGGAAATCGCCTGGATAGAGGTGACCTTTCCCTTGACCTGGCCGGTCTTGCCGGCGATTTCGGGAATCTGGGACTCCTCGGAGAAGGCGACCTCCCCCGTGAACTCCTCGTCCTTCTTCACGCCCACCAGGAGCGGTGCAATGCCGTCGTAGTAGTGATCGTGTGCCAGGTTGACCACGGTGCCTGGGTGGGTGTGTACGACGGCATCATCGATGGAGATCTCCACCTCGATCATCGCCATGTCTGTTTCTACAACGGCCCGGTCTTCCTCGACCTCGGCAATGGAGGCCTGGGATTGGAGGCGGTGCTCGACGGCGTGTTCCACCGCTTGATCGTCCACGGTCGAGGCCTCGACCTCCACCTCCACGCCGGTGACCTTGGAGAGGGTGATCTCCGGCTTGACCTCGATGGTGATGGAAAAGGCAAAGGCCTCGCCGGGGGTGACCTCAGCGGCCTCCTCCACCTTGGGCTCGCCAAAGAAGACCATCTCCTCCGCGGCCTCGCGGAAGCTGTCGTTGATCAGCGAGTGGGCGACGTCGGCTCTCACCCGCGGTCCAAAGCGGGACTCAAGTACCTTGCGGGGCGTCTTTCCCTGGCGAAAACCGGGCAGTCGCACGGACTTCTGGAGGTCCCGGTAGGCGCTGTTCAGCTTGTCTGAAACCGTCTCGGACGGAATCTCGAAGCTGAGCTTCTTCTCGGTGGAGGACAGTTGTTCGGTTTCGACGTTCATGTTCGCTTGCCTAGTGGGGGTGCGAGAAGGGGGACTCGAACCCCCACGGGGTACCCCACTGGCTCCTAAGGCCAGCGCGTCTGCCAATTCCGCCATTCTCGCGTGCTGTTTGTATAAGGGGTGGGGTCAAAGTTGGGGACGGTGTATATCACGCTGGTCGGTAATTGGGTTTGGTCAGGGGCCACCAGGCGCAGGGCGCATTCGGGGACGTTGGAGAAAGGGCCAAGAGTGGAGTTGACCCGGTTCCGTGGACACCTTCAGACTTTCGATAAGAGGATGTCCCCATGCCGAGACCGAAACCCCCGTACCCGCTGGAGTACCGCCAGCGTCTTGTCGAGTTCGTCCGATCGGGTCGTACGCCTGAGGCGCTTGCTCGCGAGTTCGAGCCCAGCGCCCAGACGATTCGCAATTGGGCCAAGCAGATGGACCTCGATGAGGGCCGCCGAGAGGACGGCCTGACGAGCGTTGAGCGCGAGGAGCTTCGTGCTCTACGTCGCGAGAACAAGAGGCTGCGAGAAGAGAGGACCATCTTAAGAAAAGCCGCGGCCTGGTTCGCCCGGGAGAGCGACTCGCTTCCCGAGTAGGGTTCGAGTTCATCCAGGCGAACCAGGCCTTTCATACCGTCGCTGCCATGTGTGCGGCGCTGTGCGTTTCGCGTAGCGGCTTCTACGCGTGGCAGAAGCGGCCGCCTTCAAGCCGTTCCAGGCGAGACGGGGATCTGCGCAGGCAGGTGCGGTCGATACACTCCGAGTCGCGGGGGACGTACGGAGTGCCAAGAATCCACGCCCAGCTTCGCGCAGGAGGGGTTCGCATCGCCAGGAAGCGTGTGGCCAGGCTGATGCGCGAGGCGGGCATTGTGGGCGTGAGCCGGCGCCGCTACGTCGTCACGACTCGCCAAGGCGACAACCCAGCGCCACCAGACCTGGTGAAGCGGGCGTTCAAGGCCGAGGCCCCGAACCAGCTTTGGGTCGCCGACATCACCTATGTTCCCACCTACTCCGGCTTCCTGTACCTGGCGGTCGTACTGGACGTCTGGAGCCGTCGA
>CAZSZE010000139.1:0-7853 GCA_964610645.1 uncultured Enterobacterales bacterium
CGCTGTAAGCCTGTCGGGCGACTTGGCGGAATTCGTCACGGTTCTGGACGACCCGTCCGAGTTGGAAGCGTAGCAGTGGGCAGCAGCAGCCCGGTGGCTCCGGCTTCCCCCTTCAGCCTCTGTGGCCACACAAAGGTGTAGTTACTGCCGCCCACTTCAACCACGAGATTCGTGGGCTCCGGCCACGTTCACCACGGTTTGGCCTATGCGTGAGATGTACGTGATGTGACTACACGTTGAGACTGAGGCCTGCGGGGGTGGTGTGTGCACATAGGGTCGTGAACCGCCGCTTGCGCTCTACGATGACCTTCAAACAGGCTCGGACTTGGACTAATGTTTCCTATCCCTAATAGAGGCTGTACAGCGCCCCCAGGCTCCCCACGATCCCAACCCGCTCCCACCGCGCGCCCATCCCCACCGCGCGTCCATCGCGCGAGATGTTAGGCCAGCGCGGGGTCGAGCATCTCCGGTTCGGTGGCCTTGCCCTTGGCGTACTCCCCGACGCCGGCCAGGGCTCGGATGTCCTCGACGACGAGGTAGAAGCTCGGGACCAGCAGAAGCACGACGAAGGTCACGAAGAGCACGCCGAAGCCGAGGCTGATCGCCATCGGGATCAAGAACTTCGCCTGCATCGACGTCTCCGTGATCATCGGGGCCAGCCCGAAGAAGGTGGTGAGGGACGTCAGGACGATCGGCCGGAGCCGGCAGGTGCCTCCGTAGATGATTGCGTCCTCGTGCGAGGCGCCTTCACGACGGGCCCGGTTCGTCGCGTCGATCAGGACGAGCGAATCGTTCACCACGACACCGCTGAGGGCGATGATCCCGAACATGCTCATCAGGCTGAGCTCGTAGCCCATGACCAGGTGGCCCATCACCGCACCGACGATGCCGAACGGGATCGCGCTCATCACGATGAGCGGCTGGATGTAGCTCTTCAGCGGCACGGCCAGGAGCGCGAAGATCACGAACATCGCGACCAGGTAATTCTTCCCGAGCGCCTTGAACGACTCCGCCTGTGCGCGCTGGGCACCGACCGTGGCGATCGTCAACCCCGCGTACTTGTCCTCGAGGCCTGGCAGGACGTTCTCCTTCAGGTCCTCGAGTACTTCCCGGGGGGAGATCACACCGGTCTGCAGCGCTGCCTGGACATCGACGATCCGGCGGCCCGACTCTCGGGTGACCGTCGTCGGGGCCCGAGAGCGTTCGAAGCTCGCAACGCTGCCGAGCGGCACGAACCCACCCGCGGGCGTGCGGACGCGAAGGAGCTCGAGATCGTGCTCCGATCGACGTTGCTCCTCGGGCAACCGGACCATCACCTTGATCTCGTTTCGACCGCGCTGCTCCCGCAACGCCTCGGCGCCATAGAAGGACGCTCGCATCTGCCGGGCGACGTCGTTGCCGGTGAGCTTCAACGTGCGGGCTGCAGGGAGCAGGTGGTAGTCGAGCTGGGGCTTCCCCGAAGCGAACGTGTTCTCGACGTTCTTCAGCTGCGGATAGGACCGAAGGACCTCGGCGAGCTCCTGCGACGCATCGCCGAGCAGCTGCACATCGGAGTGGCTCAGCTGCAGAGCCACCTCAGCCCCAGCGCCGGGCCCCCCGGCCGCCGAGAAGGTCAGGGTGTCGATGCCGGCGAGATCCGGCATCCGCTCGCCCCAGAGCTTCGCAACCTCCCTCGCTCCGATGTCGCGGAAGTCCGCTCCGACGAGCGCAATCTGCACGTAGACCAGGTGCCCACCGCGACTCTGCGCCCCCGCACCTGGTCCCCGGGTGGGCGGGGAGAGGCCGATCGCCGAGAACATCCCCCTCACGATCTCGTCGCCGCCGTGCTCCCCGGTCGCCTCCCGAGCGGCCTGCTCCAGCGCGCGCTGGACCTCCTTGGTGCGCTCGACGGGGGTCCCGTACGGCAGCTGAGCGAACCCGGTGACCACATCCGACTCGATCCTGGGGAAGAAGCTGAACGGGACGTGACCGCTCGCCACGAGGCCGATCGTGCCGATGAAGATCGCGATCGCGATCGCGATCGCCTCGTACCGATGGACCAGCGCCAGCCGGAGCAGGGGCTCGTAGCGCTCCTTCGTGAACCGTTCCAGCCAACCCGAAACCCGCTCATGGAACTGGTTCACCAGCTTGAAGATGCCTTTCGGCTCGGTGTCCGCGATGTGGGTCAGGTGGGCCGGGAGGATGAAGAAGGACTCGATCAGGGAGAACACCAGGACCGTGATCACGACGATCGGGATCAGCTTGAAGATCTTGCCCATCACCCCGGGCACGAAGAGCAGTGGAGCGAATGCGGCAATCGTCGTCAGGATCGCGAAGCTGACCGGGACCGCCATCTCCCGCGCGCCCTCGATCGCCGCCTTGCGCCGCGAGAGGCCCGACTGGAGCTTCGTGTAGGAGTTCTCGCCGATGATGATCGCGTCGTCCACGACCATGCCGAGCGTGATGATCAGGGCGAACAGCGTGATCATGTTGATCGACTGTCCGAGCGCCGGCATCAGGAAGAAGGTGCCCAGGAACGAGATCGGGATCCCGATCGCGACCCAGAAGGCGAGCTTCAGCTCGAGGAACGCCGCGAGGATGAACACGACGAGCATGAGGCCCATCGCCGCGTTGCGGACGAGCAGGCTGATCCGGTCCTGCAAGACCTCGGAGTTGTCGTTCCAGGTGGCGACCGTCACCTCGACCGGCAGCGACGCCCGCAGTTCCTCTGCGTAGTCCTTGACCGCCGTCGCGACGCCGATCGGCGTCTCGGCGCCGACGCGGTAGGCGTCGAGCCGAACCGCCGGGATGCCGTCGTAGAACGTCGCCTCCTTGGTGTCCCGATACCCGTCGTGGATCCGGGCGATGTCCCCGAGGCGCAGCGATGCGCCCGACGCGGTGCCGCGCACGATGATGTCGTCGAACTCGTGGCCCTGGCGGCGCCGGTCGGCCATCCGGACGAGGATCTCGCCGCCGCTGGTCTCGATCTGGCCGCCCGGAAGCTCGAGCGATGCCGCCCAGATCTGCTGGGCGATCTCCTGGAGCGTCAGCCCGTAGTTCTCCAGGTCCTGTCGCTCGACCTCGATCGAGATCTCGAGCGGCGGCACCCCTTTGATGTCGACCTGGGTGACCTCGCCAGTCGCGAGTAGCTCGTCCCGGGCCTGCTCCGCGATCTCGTGCAGCGTGGAGAGCTCCTGGTTGCCGGCGATGATCAGCGAGATCACCGATCGGCGCCGACTCGCGAGGGCGACGTTAGGATCCTCCGACTCCTCCGGGAACGAACGGATCCGGTCGACGGACGTCTTGACGTCGGCGAGCGCCTTGTCGGCGTCGGCACCGATAATCAGCTCGATCGCCACCGTACCGCTGCCCTCGGTCGCGGCGGACGTCGCCCGTTTCACGCCGTCGACACCGCGCACCGCTTCCTCGACGGCGAGCAGGATCCCCTGCTCCACCTCGGTGGGGCTCGCGCCCGGGTACGACACCTGGACGGAGATCACGTCGAGGCTGAACTCCGGGAACACCTCCTGCTTGGTCCGTGTGAGGCCGAGCAGGCCGCCGATGACGACGATCCCCATGAGGAGGTTCGCGGCGACCGGGTTCCGCGCCATCCAGGTGACGGGGCCGGTGGTGTCCGTGGTGTCCACGGTCATCGTTCCTGGACCTTGACCTGCGCTCCGACGACCGCTCGGGCCAGTCGGCTGGTCACGACCCGTTCGCCCTCCTGGACGCCGCCGGAGAGGAAGACCTCCTCCGCGCCCCGCCAGGCCATCTCGACGTCGCGACGCTCGAGGCGATCGCCTTCTCCGACCACCCAGAGGGAATCGCCGTTCACGAGGGCGGTCCGGGCGACGGCGGCGACATTCGACCGTGTCGTGCCCTCGAACTCGACCCGCACGAACGCTCCCGGAAGCAGCGGAAGCCCACCGTCCGCCGGGTCGACCGGATTCTCGACGCCGACGAGCAGCTCGGCGTTGCGTGTCTGCGGGTCGAACTGACCGGCCAGGCCGACGACCCTGCCGTCACGCTCCAACACAGCGTCGGGACCGAGATCCTGGGTAACGCGGACCATCGAGCCCTCCGTCGCGCCCCCGATACCCGGGATCTGGACGTCGGTCAGCACGGCGACGGGCACCGAGACCTTCACCCAGAAGAGGTCGCTGCCCGCCAGGGTCGCGAGCGATGCGCCCGGGCTGACTACCTGGCCGACGTCGACCGTTTCGCGGACGACGAGCGCGTTGAAGGGCGCCCGGAGCACGGTTCGCTCGAGCGACAGCTGCGCGCGGGCGAGGCCGCTGTGCGCCGCCTCGACGTTCTGCTCCGCGGTGGCGAGATGCGGCTTGCGCAGAGCGAGCCCCGCAGTCGCGGGGTCGCGACCCCCGCCGAGGATTTCCCATTCCCGAGCCGCGACCGCGCCCCGTCCCCGCTCGAGCTCGAGCTCGAGCTCGGCCTGACGAACCCGGCCCTGCTCCTGTCGCACAGCCAGCTCGAAGTCCCGAGGGTCGATCCGAGCGAGCACCTGCCCCTTCTGGAACCTGCCGCCAGGGATCAGGTGGCTCGACACCTCGACCAGCTTGCCGCTGACCTGGGCCAAGAGACTGACTTCCTGGGCCGCGGTGACCGTGCCGGTCGCCTCGACGAGCGCGGGTCGGTCCGAGAGCGACACGATCTGCACCTCGACCCGATCGAGCTTCGGCGTCGGCGGCTTGCGGTCGATCTTCGGGGCAGTGGCCACGAGGCCCACGGCCAGGGCGACACCGACCCCGATGATCGCGATGGGGATGACGATCTTGAGCAGCTTGTTCATCGGGAACCTCCGGAGGTCCAGGCCCCTCCTAGGGCGTCGTAAAGCGAGATCCTGGCGCCGACGAGGTCCCGGTGGGCCTGCAGGCGCGACAGTTGAACGTTCTGAAGAGCAGTCAGTGACGTCAGGACCGACAGGTACGAGGTCAGCCCGGTGATGTACTGCTCGCGGGACTCGTCGTAAGCGAGCTTCGCCGCGGTGAGCTGCTCGTCGCGGGCCGCGAGCTGCGCGGCGGCCCCACGCTCGGTCGTGCGAGCGTTCTCGACCTCCATCCGGGCCTGTAGCGTGGCCTGCGAGAGCGCACGCTTCGCCGAGACGTAGCCCGCTTCGGCCTGCCGCTGCCCCTGGTGACGCACCGTGCCCGCGAACAGCGGGACCGAGAGGCCAGCGCCGACGCCCCAGGCCCAGTCGTCCTGCCACTCCTCGAGGTGGGTCGCGCGGCGGCCGCCGTTGGCCGTGATCTGGACGCTCGGCAGCAATTGCAGGATCGAGTTCGTCTTCCGCGCCTTCGCCGCCTTCTCCCGGGCGGCGGAGGCGCGCAGGTCGGGGCGGTCCTGAAGGAGATCGTCCGCCGAGCCGCCTTCGGGCATCGCGCCGATCTCGGGCAGCCTCGACGACGGGGCCAGGTCGCCCTGGGCCGGGTCACGACCGATCAGGATCGCGAGCTGGTGCTCCCGGAGCCTCAGCAGGGACCGCGCTCCGGGCAGCAGGCTCTTCGTAGCGGCCAGCTGTTGACGTTGCTGGAGCACGTCGAGAGCCGAGCCACCAGAGCTCTCGTAGCGGAGCTGCAGGAGCTCGAGCAGGGCCTGGTTCGATTCGAGCTGCTGCTCGATGATCGCGATGCGCTCCACCGCGAGGGACCGGTCGTACCAGGCGCTCGCCAGACGGGTCGCGATGACCGCGATCAGCTCGACCCGGTCCTCGCGGCTCGCCTGCGCATCCTGCCGCGCGGCGGCGAAGGCGCTCACCGTGCGGCCGAAGATGTCGGCGTCCAGCCGCATGTTCACGAGGGCAGAAGCGGTGTGGATCACGTCGGACAGCTCCTCCTCTTCCTTCGGCTCCACGCCGGGGATCTCCGAGAAGTCGATCTCGATCGGACTGTACGGCGACGTGTTGATGCCGAGGTCGAACGAGAAGGTCGGGAAGATCGGGCTGAGCGCGGACCCGGCGAGCGCATCCGCCTGGTAGACGCGCTGCGTCGCGACTCCGATGTCGTTGTTCTTCTCGATCGCCTCGTCGATCAGGTCGGCGAGCGCAGGGTCGTTCAGGTCGTTCCACCAGCCATCCGCGGCATGGGCCGGCAGCGTGACGAGCAGAGCAGCAACGGTCGTGAAGAGGGTGATCTTCATCGCGCCGCCTCCGGCTCGAGCCCGGTCCAGAGCACGCCGATCAGGGACTCGGCCCAGTCCCCGTCGTCGCCGACCCCGAACTGCTCACCGGTGAGGTGATGCAGGAAGGCGCGGGAGTGCATGGCGCCCATGAACACGAGCGCGGTGGCCGAGACGTCGCATCTGCGGATGCGGCCCTGCTCGACGAGCTGTGCGAGCCAACCGGCGATCGCCCGCTGGCCACGTACTGGAGGCGGGACGTCGAACTTGCCGAGGACCTCCCGGAGGTCGATACCGCTCGCCCGCAGCGTCGAGAAGCAGGGGATCATCTGACTGAACCAACCGGAGACCAGAATCGCCTTCTCGACGAACTGCTCCCGTACGGGCCGATCGTCGGGCGGACTCTCGAAGAGGTACAACCAGGGCGGCCCGTCCCCCTTCGGCATCAACGAGGACAGCAGCAGCTCGTTCTTCGTGCCGAATCGCTTGAACAGCGCCGGCTGGGAGATGCCGAGTCGGCTCGCGATCACCGAGGTCGCGACGCCGGGACCCTGCTCCAGAAAGCAGTCGCGTGCGACTTCGAGGATGCGCTCATCCGAGACTTTGCGAGGTCGGACCATGCTCGGCCCTCCAGGGTTAGTGTTTAGTCACTAACTATCTCCGAAAGGCCCCGATCGCAACCCAACAAGTGAAAAGAACTGTGAAGAACGACGAAGCCCCGCCGGGCGACTGCCGGGCGGGGCTTCGCAGTTGTGTGATTCGGTTCAGTCGTCCAGGTGTACGGCCGTCGCTCCCACGATCTCGAGAGAGTCCGCGTCCTGCACGAAGGCGAAGATCGAGCGTATAGGTTCGATAGCCCGCATTCTGTCCCCTCGGCCGGGTAGGGGCTGGGCCTGTGGTGGGTTAGGGGGCTTGGTGGGTTGGGCTTACAGGGTCTGAAGGCGTAGCCGGGACCCAACCATCATGGGATTGCGCCGACTGGTCTCGTTGGCGAGGGGTTCTCAGGGTGATGCCCTGCACCTGCGTGTGCACACGGTGCGCCGTCCCGATGCGGTCGGGGCACTGACGCAATCCACTTCCACTTCGCTCCCTGACCAAAATCAGGGCATCGAAAGAAGCCCAGCCGCACGAGCCTCGTCGATATAGACGTAGTCATCGACAGTGCCGGCTGCCTGGTGAAGAACAACAGTATCAATGGCCGTACTCACAGCTGATGCCCACGTCGTCCCGGAGCCGAGCGCGGTTGTCTCCAGCGGCCACGCCGTGTTGTAGCCGGTCGCCCTGGATTCCACACCGACAAACGCATGGCCTGGAACGACATAGATAATAGGGCGCAGGCCTTGCAGTTCGAGGAGACTCGCGAACAAGACACTGCTCCCTTGCCCTGGACGCATTGGGTACCATCGCATGCTGGGGGACGGACAACTCCAACGAGGTGTCCGACACGCCTTCCGGTGACAGCTACCTGGCGGTCAGCGCGGGTCACCACCACAGCTGTGCGCTCGATGCATCAGGTGCCTTCGAGTGTTGGGGGAGTGACAGCCGAACCCAGGTGTCGGCCACGCCCGAAGGCAGCGGCCACACCGGCTTGAGCGCAGGCGACTTTCACAACTGCGCCCTGGATTCTGCCGGCACCATCGTGTTCTGGGGGCGGGACAATTCCGGCCAGTCCAGCCCACCCTGACCTCCACAACCATCACCTTCTGACCCATTTATTGATGGGGGTATTGGGGCGGATTGGC
>CAZSZE010000140.1:0-65 GCA_964610645.1 uncultured Enterobacterales bacterium
CTGCAACGACAACGACGCCACCTCGACCACCGTCGCCACGGACGCAGACTGCGACACGGTCCTCA
>CAZSZE010000140.1:165-7789 GCA_964610645.1 uncultured Enterobacterales bacterium
CCGTCGATGACTGCAACGACAACGACGCCACCTCGACCACCGTCGCCACGGACGCTGACTGCGACGGCGTGCTCACGGCCGATGACTGCAACGACAACGACGGCACCTCGACCACCATCGCCACCGACGCAGACTGCGACACGGTCCTCACCGTCGATGACTGCAACGACAACGACGCCACCTCGACCACCGTCGCCACGGACGCAGACTGCGACGGCGTGCTCACGGCCGATGACTGCGACGACACCAATGCCAGCGCAACCCTCCCGGGCTCCGATGCCTCCTGTCCGGAGTCCAGCTGCCTGCAGATCCTCAATGACGGCTACTCCACCGGCGATGGAGACTACTGGATCCAACCCGGAAGCACCGCCATCCAGGTGACCTGTGACATGAGCACCGACGGCGGTGGATACACTTATTACCCGGTCTCCGGTGGCACCTCGACCAGCCGCTACACGGACAACAACACCTGCAAGACCCTGGGCATGGACATCGTCTACCCGAGAACCAAGGCCCACTGGGATTCCATGATCGCCCGGTTCTCCACGTCTTATTTCCCCTTCATTCCCGGCGTCTACAAGACCGGTGGTGGCGGCAACTACACGGGCTGCGTCATGAACTCAAGCGGCTGCGGAGACTGGCGAGTGGGAGATGGCGGCCAATGGTGGCTCCGCAGCAGCACCTACTCGGAGCCCAACGGCGACTACTCAGCCAACTGCTGGCTCGGCACCCGGGACGTGTCCAACACCTCGAGCATCACCTACAACGACGGCCATTGCAGCTACGGCGGGAGCAGCTACATCTGCTCGACGAACGACAAGCCCTAGCGCACAAACACCTTATCGCACGAAAATCTCCACGTAGGAGTCCGAGTGCGACGTCAGGCAGGGCGAAAGCAGATTGGTATTGCAATGCGGACCTGAGTAGCAGAAATACCCAGGCTGGTTCCAGTTGTCCGTGTCGTAATGGGAGAAGACCGAGTTTCGATGGTCGGCACCGCCCTTCTTGTAGAGAATGTAGTCAGCACGGTAGCTGGCCAAACCGGAGCAACTCTGGTCGATCTGAATTCTTCCCGTGGACAGCGAGGCGTCGTAGGCGATCTGGGTGCCAGTGGGGATCGAAAGCAGGCCCGACACGGGCGCCACGGAGGAGGGAAGGCTGTACACCGAGACGGTCGCAGTCCCCGACGCCTGCCCCCACCGGAAGAAGACGTCACTTGTCGCAAGGGTCCTGCGCACCTGGGAGTTTGTGTGTGTCGACGTCGAGTACTCCACGTCATCGCTGGCTGAAGTGGAGAGAAAGATGTTTGTGTGGGCCACGTTGCCGGGCACAACGAAGTTGGAGTAGGCCAGTGACCAGCCGCCGCCAGCCGTCGTCATCTCGCAGTACGCCTGAAAGGCTCCGCTTCCATCCCCGTCCGGGTCGATCCAATACACTCCATCCCCGTTGGAGCTCGACGTATCCAGGACGGACTTGCAGCTTGTTGCAGCACAGGGCTCAACCGAACCCAGGACTCCATCACTCACGGAGCCGTCGCAGTTGTGGTCGGTGTTGTCGCAGACCTCGTTCGCGCTCGGGTTGATCGCCGAGTCGGCATCGTTGCAGTCATCCGCAGTCAGGGCTCCATCACAGTCAGCGTCCGTGGCGACGATGGTGGAGGCGGCGTCGCTGTCGTTGCAGTCGTCCGCCGTCAGGACACCATCACAGTCTGCATCGGCGGCGACCGTCGTGGAGGATGCATCCCCGTCATCGCAGTCGGCTGCCGTTGCGACCCCATCGCAATCCGCATCGTCGGTGGAGCTTGTCGAGCTGCCATCCGCGTCATCACAATCGGTTGAATCCGCGACAAAACCCGAGGGCTGGTAGCAGCTTTCGGTGTCGGTATTCGGGTCGCCCAGTCCGTCGCCATCGGAGTCGGCATACCAGGTGGAAGACCCGACGGAACCCAGCTCGTCCACCGCACCATCACAGTCGTTGTCAACGGCGTCACAGGCCTCTGTTGCCGAGGGGTTCACCGCGGGGTCTGCATCGTCGCAGTCGCCACTGGTCATCGAGTGGTTGGAAGGTGTTTCGCAGGCTGTCGTGCCGCTTGCGCTGGAACCGTAGCCATCGCCGTCGCTGTCCGCGTACCAGGTGGTGGCATTGATCGCGTCGGGCTCATCCACGGTGCCATCACAGTCGTTGTCGACCCCGTCACAGACCTCAAAGGAGGCAGGGGAAGACGTGGCGGTGAAGTCATCGCAGTCCGAGGCGTTGCCCACGTAGCCGCTGGGGGCCTCGCACGCGTCCTGCGAGACGGATCCGTTGCCGTATCCGTCCCCATCCGCGTCCTCATACCAGGTGGTGCCAACCCCTTCGTCCACATCGCCATCGCAGTCGTTGTCCGCCGAATCGCAGGTCTCGGAGGCGCCCGGGTAGCTGGTGGCATCCAGATCGTCGCAGTCGTCGGAGCTCAACACGTAGCCCTGGGGGGACACACAAGCGCTCACCTGGAGCTGTTGTCCGCCGTACCCGTCCCCATCGGCATCGAAGTGGAACACGGTGGTGCCGGTCACATCTGGATCCATGTCGTCTACCCAGCCGTCGCAGTCGTTGTCGGCGGAGTCACAGACCTCCACCGCGGCCGGGTGGATGTCGGCTGCAGCATCATCACAATCCGTGTCATCAGCCACGTGGTTGCTGGGGGCCTCGCAGGCCTCGGCGCTGGTGGCGGCCTCGCCGTAGCCATCCCCGTCGGCATCCGCGTACCAGGTGAGGCTGTCCACCGCCCCGTCCTCGTCCACCTGGCCGTCGCAATTGTTGTCGACCGTGTCGCAGACCTCGAGCGCGAGGGGGTTGCTGGTGGCAGCCGCATCATCGCAGTCCTCGCAGGCGGCAAAGCCATCCCCGTCTTCATCGGCGTAGCCCACCGAACCATCGCAGTTGTAGTCGTTCTCATCGGTGCAGTCGGACTCATCCGCACCCGGATGGAAGTCAGGATTCAGATCGTCGCAGTCCGTGTTGTCCGCGGAAAAGCCCGAAGGAGCTTCACACCCGGTGCGCTCCACTGCGGCGTTGCCATACCCATCCCCATCGACATCGGCGTACCAGGTGGGGGTCCCCTCCACCGTGTCATCGGCGTCATCCACCAGGCCATCGCAGTCGTTGTCGATGCCGTCACAGGTCTCGGTTGCCTCCGGATGGACTTCGGCATCGGTGTCGTCGCAGTCCACGTCTTCCGCAAACCCGTCCCCATCGGCATCCACCGCCTCGACCTCCGTGTCCACCGAGCCGGTTTCCTCGGCCGGGCCGGTTTCCTCGGCCGGGCCGGTGTCCTTGGGAGTTTCACGACAGGAGGGCAGGACGGCCAGGGCCACCCCGAGAGCGATCAAGACAGGTGTGCGCATCGCGGAAGTGTAGCGCAGGGGGCGGTCCAAGGAGCGCTGGGTCACGGCCGCCCCCTACAACATCCCCAGCGGAAGCGCCAGGTCCCCCTCCCCCAAGGGCAACACCTGGGATCCAGGGTAGACGACGTACCCCGGGCGGACGCGGTCTCCAAGTTGGGCCCGCAGGCGTCGAAGGGGGGCGCCCATGGCAGGGTGCGCGGTGGCGGTGGCCTTGATTTCAATGGGAATGAGGCCGTCCCCGATCTGCACCAGCAGATCGACCTCCTCCCCGGTGGCGGTGCGCCAAAACCAAAGGGGCGGCACCTCCCCCCGGTGGTGGAAGCGGCGCTGGATCTCCGTCACCACCAGGGTCTCGATGAGGGGCCCGCGCAGGGGACCGCTCGCGGCGGTCCGTCCGTCCCGGTACCCGGTGAGCCAAGCCATCAGCCCCACATCTCCCATGTAGATCTTCGGAGACTTCACCAGCCGCTTGCCCACATTGCCAAACCACGGTCGAAGCACCACCGCCATGTGGGTCGCCTCCAACACCGACAGCCAGGCCTTCACCGTGTTGACCGCCACCCCGATGTCCCGCGCCACCTCGCTCAACCGGAGCAGCCCCGCGCTTCGGGCCGCCAGGGCCTGCAGGAAGGTGGAAAAGGCGGTGAGATCCCCGATATTCCGCAAGCGCCGCACATCCCGTTCGAGCCAGGTCTGCACGAGGCTCGCCATCCAGAGGGCATGGGCCCGCCCGGGCGCGGCCGCCAGTTCGGGCCAGCCCCCCCGTAAGAGCAGCGACCAGAACGCCTCGCCCCGGGGCAGCGGCAACGGTGTCGCCCCCCTCACCTCGCGCTCCCATGGAAACGCCGCATTCGGCGCACCAAACCGCTCGGCGAGACTCAGCGGCAGCAGGTGGAGAATCGCTGCCCGGCCCGCCAGGGACTCCCCCACCCGCTCGGCCAGGAGCAATCCCTCGGATCCAGTGAGAAACCATTGCCCCTCCCGGTGCCGATCCGCGTCGATTCGCTCCTTCAGGTAGGGCAGCAATTCGGGCACCGCCTGCACCTCGTCCAGCAACACGGGGGGCGGGTGCAAGTCGAGGAATCCCCGGGGATCCGCCCGGGCCGCAGCCAGGACGTCCGGCGCCTCGAGAAAGACCTTGCGCAGCCCCTGGCCCCCAAAGTGCTCCAACACAGTGGTCTTTCCAGACTGCCGGGGCCCGGTCACCACCACCGCCGGGAAGTCCCGCACAGCCTCGGCGATCGCCGTCTCCAGCGAACGGGTGATGTAGGGGGGATGCACCGGCATGTGTGCATATTTGCATTCTAACTGCAAATTTGCAATGTTCGTGCTGCCACCGGTCAGTGAAGGGGAGCGGGGGCCGCGTGTCGATCGACCCGGCCAGCCCTCAAAGGGAGCAGGCCATGTCCTGGCCACAGCACAGCGGCGACTTGATCTTCCCGTGACCATTGGGACACTTCGAGATCTGCACCGTGTTTCCATCGGGCAGAGCCAGGTCATCGTTTTCGAGGGGGGCATCACAATGTCCGCAGGTTGCGTTCACGGACATGTCGCACTTGTCACAGGTATAGGTAGCCATCTTGGTTCTCCGGGGTTTTGACCGGGGTCGGCGTGAGGGGACGGAACTGTACCGAAGGCCTTGGGAGGGGTCAAGTCTTGGTTCTTTGACAACCCACCCCTTTTCGGCGGATCCAGGATCTGATACTGTATTTGTCATGATCCCCCGTACCCTGGGCCCCCACCTGCGCTCTGTGGCTGCGGGGTTTCCGGTCACATATCTCACAGGACCTCGCCAATCGGGCAAGACCACCCTGGCGAGGCACGCGTTTCCGGAGCGGGACTATTCTTCCCTGGAGGACCCCCAGACCCGGGAGGAGGCCCGGGAGGATCCTCGTGGATTCCTGGCCCGCCTCGCCCGGATGAACGGAGCGATCATCGACGAGGCCCAGCACGCCCCCGATCTGTTCAGCTACATCCAAGGGGAGGTCGATGCCGGCCGCCTGGGCCCCCTGCTCCTGACCGGCTCCCAGAACTTCCTCCTGAGCGAGCGAATCAGCCAGTCCCTTGCCGGCCGGGTGGCGGTGCTGGAGCTGCTACCGTTTTCGCGTGCTGAGCTGGATCGCCGCAGGACACCGCCCCCCGAGGAGGTGGGGCGCACGTGGGCCGACCCCGCGCCGGGAGAGGCCCGCCTGGAGAGCGTCCTCCTGGACGGTGGCTTTCCCCCGATTCACGACCGCTCCCCCGATCGTTCGACATGGTTCGAGGGCTATGTGCGCACCTACCTGGAGCGGGACGTGCGAAGCCTCGCCGCCATCGGCGACCTGCAGACCTTTCACCGGTTTCTCCGCCTCTGCGCCGGCCGGTCCGGTCAACTCCTGAACGCCTCCGCCCTGGGTGCCGATGCCGGCGTGGACCAGACCACCGCCCGCCGGTGGTTGTCGATCCTGGAGGCCAGCTATGTGATTCGCCTGGTCTCCCCCCACCACGCCAACTTCAAGAAGCGCCTGGTAAAAACCCCGAAGATCTTCTTCCTTGACACGGGCCTCCTGTGCCACCTGCTTGGCGTTCGCACAGCCGACGACCTGGAGGTACATCCCCTGCGCGGCGCCGTGTTTGAGACCTGGGTGGCCGGCGAACTCTGCAAGGCCTTCCTGCACCAGGGTCGCCGCCCGCCGGTGTTCTTCTGGCGGGATCGCAGCGGCCACGAAGTGGATTTCATTCTTGAGCAGGACCAGGCGCTCCTTCCCATCGAGGCCAAGTCCGGCCAGACCATCCACAGCGACTCTTTCAGCGCCTTGCATCGCTACCGAGAACTCTCCGGGTGCACGACGGGCGCCTTGATCTACGGAGGAGACGACTCCTACGAGCGCCAGGGATGGCGCCTGCAGAGTTGGCGAGGCCTCTGACGCCAGTGGCAGGAGTTCAACTCGCACACGGACAGGTCAACCAACCCCTCAGAGGGAGCAGGTCATGTCCTGACCACGGCACAGCGGTGACTTGATCTTTCCGCGACCGTTGGGACACTTCGAGATCTGCACCGTGTTTCCATCGGGTAGCTTCGGTCGTGTCGCCCTACGCGACGTAAGTCCCCCGGGGGGGGTCAGACAATGCCATAGGCAAGGATCGCCCGGGCTATCATCTCGCCATGTCCGAGGCTCCTACCGGAACCGTCACCCTGGTCTTCACGGAAAGAGCAAGGGACAACACCGAATACCGCGAAATACCTGTCATATTGCCTATTTAGACGACAACCGGGTCGCTCGAAAACGACCCGAAACGTCCCGAAACGACAGGTTCTGACACCACGATGTTTCCCCTGTGTTTTCCAGGGGGCGCGCACTGGCGGGCTTGAGATATCGACTGGAGCCTCCCCATGACCATCCTCCCACCTGCGCCTGCGGGATTTGAATACTCGGCTCGAAACCACAATGGGCAGCAGTACCTCACCACCGGGCTGTTCCCTGTGGGGGCACCCAATCACAAGTTCGAGCAGCTCCACCAGGTCAGGGCTCTCGTGTTTGATACGGACTTGGTGGATTGGATTCTCGGCTGCGGGCAAATTACCGATCTGGAACAGAAGATTGGCTCTCTGGACCCCAAGGAAGTGAAGACCTGGCTTCATGGAGTCCCACGCAACGAGGTTGAGGAGCTTCTGCGGCGACAGCGACTGGACCTTCTGGCTGCGTTGATAGATCACTTCGGCCAGGCCCCTACCGTCGTCACCGTGAGCGGATTCGGGCATCACGCCTTGTGCTGGCTGCCCGACGACTGGGGGTTCATCGATGACGATGGCCCCCACGGTGCAGTGGCCCTGCGTCGAGCCAACAAGCAGGCCGTCGCGGCCATCAACGGGGCCGTGGGCTACGGACTGCTCGACCCAAAGTGCGTTGATACCGGTACCCGACTCCTGCGGGAGATCGGCTCGTTCAACACCAAGGGCCCTGAGCCTGTGGAAGTCGTGGCCGTCATCCACGAGCCGAGCCGTTTGCTGGAGGAGCTTCCCCCTCTGCCTGATGAGCCTGCTCCGTCCGCTGGCGAAAGCCCTCGCACCGAGAGGCTGAAGGGCAACCTGGTGGTGGAGACCGCTGATGGCGCGGTGCGGGTTCGGGACTTTCACAGCACAGCTCAGCCAGGTGATCAGGTCAAGGCAATCTGCCCGTTCAGCGACTCCACCAGCATGGGCGCAGCGTGGCTGTCCAGGGTCGAAACCGCGACCTTCATGTTCTGTGGCGCAGACC
>CAZSZE010000141.1:0-406 GCA_964610645.1 uncultured Enterobacterales bacterium
GACGTACGAGGACGGCTGGCTGCAGGCCACCTGCGTACTGCTGGGAGAGCCGTACCCGTCACCGTCCACGTCGGCGTACCAGGTGGAAGCGTCCACAGCGCTCTCCTCGTCGGTTACGCCATCGCAGTCGTTGTCGATGCTATCGCAGTATTCGTCTGCTGACGGGTAGATGCTTGGTTCCGAATCATTGCAGTCCGTGTTGTCTGCCACGTGCCCAGAAGGGGCTGAGCAGGCGCTCGTGGCGCTGGAAGCATTGCCGTAGCCGTCGCCGTCGCTGTCGGCGTACCAGGTACTTGCGTTGATGGCGTTGGACCCGTCGATGGGGCCGTCGCAGTCGTTGTCGACCCCGTCGCACACCTCAAACGCCGCGGGGTAGGTGCGTGCCTCCAGGTCGTGGCAGTCGTCG
>CAZSZE010000141.1:416-7737 GCA_964610645.1 uncultured Enterobacterales bacterium
TCGTCTCCGTTTGCGCTGTAGCCCGGAGGCATGAGGCACTCGGTGGAGGCACTGGAGGCGTCACCATAGCCGTCGCCATCTCCATCGGCGTACCACGTGAAGCCCACGCCTTCATCGACGGTGCCGTCGCAGTCGTTGTCTTCCTCGTCGCAGACTTCCGAGGCACTGGGGTAGGTCAGGGGCTCCAGGTCATCGCAGTCGTCGGCGTTGTCCACATACCCGTCGGGAGCCTCACAGGCCTCCAGAGTGAACTGGTCCCCGCCGTAGCTGTCCCCATCCGCATCGGCATACCAGGTGCTGCCGCCGGTCACGAGCGGATCGTCGTCATCGGTCAGGCCGTTGCAGTCATCGTCCGTGTCGTTGCACGTTTCCACGGCGTCGGGATTCACCGCTGCATCGTTGTCGTCGCAGTCCGTGCAAGCAGCAAAGCCATCTCCATCTGCGTCGGCGTAGCCCACGGATCCGTCGCAGTTGTAGTCCAGGGGATCCTCGCAGTCGAATTCGATGGCACCGGGGTTGATGCGGGCGTCGGAGTCGTCACAATCCGTGTCGTTGGCCACGTAGCCGGTGGGCATGTCGCAGCTTGCCTGGTCATCTTCGGGATCGCCGAATCCGTCGCCGTCGGTATCGGCGTACCAGGTGGCGGCATCGAGGGCATTGTCGTCCACCACGGAGTTGCAGTCGTTGTCGAGTCCATCGCAGAACTCCGCTGCACCCGGGTAGACGAGGGGGTTGTCGTCGTCGCAGTCCTCGGTGTACCCGTCGCCGTCGCGATCGTTGTTGGTGGGAGTACCCGTTTCCTCCTGGGCCTCACCGGTGTCGTCACCCGGGGTGTCGGTGTCTGTTTTCTGAGGCGCATCTGTGGCGGGACAGCCAACCAGTGCCAGGAGGATGAGGGGGGTGAGGGTGCGCACGAGAACTCCTAGTTCAAGGTCAGGAAGGTGATGGATACGCTTCCGTTTCCGCTTCCGGTTCCGGGGGTGTTTACCTGGGAGGTGCCGACGTTGTAGGAGCCGCCGCCGCCGCCGAAGTCTGAATAGTTATTCCAACATCCGTCGGCACCGCCGCCGGAGTAGCCTCCAGCTCCTCCCGGACTCCCCAAGTTGCCGGTGCCGCCGCCACCGAATCCACCGTGTGCCGTGCCGTAGCAGGTAGAGATCTGTCCCCCCTCACCGCCATTGGTGAAGGACTCTCCGCCCTTGGACTGGCTGCAATGTGTGCCACCGTTGGCACCGTTTCCCAGCAGTCCGCCCCCGGCTGCGCCGTGTTCGCAGCCGCCGCCAACCCCGGAGCCGTTACCTCCGACGGAGCCTCCGTTTCCACCGCTGCCACCGTTTCCGGTGGAGTAGCAGCTGACGGTCTTGCCGCTTTCGGTGATCAGGGCGTCGCCGCTGGTCCGGCTACAACCAGCAGTTCCGTTGTTGGAGGGAGCCCCTCCTCCTCCGCCCGCCACGATGAGGGGAACGGTTCCAGTGGCTCTCACCACGAACGTGCCTCCGCCTCCGCCGTTTTCATTACCGTGGTTGCTGTTTCCTCCTGAGTTGCCGGTGCCCATCTGGCCGACCAGGATCTCGATAATCTCCCCCTGTATGAGGTCTACTTCTCCCTGAATCGTCGCCCCCTGTCCGCCGGTCGAAATGCTGCTGCCGTTGGACTGTCCTGCGGCGCCTGTCGCAGTGATCTGGTAGCTGGCGGTCGCGGGCACGGTCCAGCGCTGGATGCCGTTGGTGGTCATGTCCAGGTAGCTGACTTCATCCCAGTCTCCGCTGGTGGTGTAGTCCGATCGGCACTGGCTCAGGGCGGGGCCGGTGCGTCCGGTCTGGCCGCAGTTGGTGAACTGGTGATTGCTGAACGCGTAGAGAAAGCAGCCGGTCTGGACGGCACTGTTGGCATCGTGACAGTCGGTGCCGTTGTAGTCCTCGCTGTCGAAACCATCGCCGTCGGCGTCGTAGTCGCTGGCCCCATCACAGTCCGAGTCGATCCCGTCGTACCAGGTGTCCGTGGCACCCGGGTGTACGTCGGCCCCGGTTCCCGAATCGTCGCAGTCCGTGTTGTCGGTGGTCAGGTTTCCCGGATCGTCGCAGAAACCAGCACCTGCGCTGGACGAATCACCGTACCCGTCTCCATCCGTGTCCGGGTAGTAGAGGGTGGTTCCGCTCGCGCCGTCTGGATCGGCATCGTCTGCAGCGCCATCGCAGTCCTCGTCATTGTTGGATGCGTCGCAGACCTCGGTGCCGCCCGGGTAGGTGGCGGGGTCCAGGTCGTTGCAGTCCGTGTTGTCCGATACGTACGAGGCGGGTGCGCTACAGGCGATCTGCGAGCTGTTTGCAGAACCGTAGCCATCTCCGTCCAGGTCAGCGTACCAGGTGGCTGCATCGGTGGCGTCGTCCTCATCGATCGTGCCATCGCAGTCGTTGTCCGCGCTGTCGCAGACCTCGGCCGCTGCCGGATTCGCGCTGCTGTTGTTGTCGTCGCAATCCGTAAAATCCGCCACGAAGCCACTGGGCGCAGCGCAGGCACTCGTGGAAGTGGAGGCATCGCCATACCCGTCGCCGTCTGAGTCGGCGTACCACGTGGAAGCGTTGATGGCGTTGGAGCCATCGATGGAGCCATCGCAGTCGTTGTCGACTCCGTCGCACACCTCGAAGGCCGAGGGGTTCGAGCTGGCCACGGCATCGTCGCAGTCATCTCCGTTCGCGCTGTAGCCGGGGGGCATGTCGCACTCGGTCGATGTGTTTGTTGCATCTCCGTACCCATCGCCATCCGTGTCGGCGTACCACGTAAAGCCGACTCCCTCGTCCACGGTGCCGTCGCAGTCGTTGTCCTGCTCATCGCAGACTTCCGCTGCGCTGGGATAGGTCGCCGGCTGCAGGTCGTCGCAGTCATCTGTGTTGTCCACGTACCCGTCGGGGGCGCTGCACGCTTCCGCAGTGAACTGGTCTCCGCCATAGCCGTCACCGTCTGCATCTGCGTACCAGGTGCTGGCACCCTCCAGGAGGGGGTCCTCGTCGTCGGTCAGGCCGTTGCAGTTGTCGTCCACGTCGTTGCAGGTCTCGGCCGCATCCGGATGTACTTCGTCATCGTCATCGTCACACTCGGTACAGGCTGCAAAGCCATCGCCGTCTGCATCCGCGTAGCCCACGGATCCGTCGCAGTTGTAGTCGGAGGGGTCTTCGCAGTCGGACTCGATGGCGCTCGGGTTGTAGAGGGCGCTTGTGTCATCGCAGTCCAGGTCGTTGGTGACCCAACCCTCGGGTTGATCGCAGGCCCACTCTGACTCGTCGGGGTTGCCGTAGCCGTCGGCGTCTTCATCCTCGAACCAGAGTGTGTCGTCGACCGGGTCGTCGTCGATCAGCTCGTTGCAGTCGTTGTCCAGTCCGTCGCAGATTTCCGCTGCGTCTGGGTGGATGGCGGCGTTGTTGTCGTCGCAGTCCTCGGTGTACCCGTCGCCGTCGCGATCGGTGGGGGTGCCCGTCTCCTCCTGGGCCTCACCGGTGTCGTTGCCCGGGGTGCCGGTGTCTGTCTTCTGGGGCGTATCTGTGGCGGGACAAGCCGCCAGGGCCAGGAGGATGAGGGGGGTCAAGGTGCGCATCGCGTGCTCCAGGGAGTCTTGGTTCTCTATCCAGATTGGCCATTCGAGGAATGATGGAGTTGGCAGGGGAGGTCTCGACAGATGTGCATGGGTCGACCCTATCGGTAGAACATGTAGTTTCGAATGCTGCTGCTGCTCGTTCTGTTGCCGTCGATAAGGTAGTGCTGGCATTCGCTGTCGCTGCTATCGGGATTCTCATGGCCCCAGGAGTCGGAGTAACTATTGAGGTAGTTGCCTCCACCATTCCCATCAACGGTTCCGTTTGCTGCACCCCAGCATCCGTCGTCATTGGCGAACGAGCTGCCGCTGCCTGACCACTTGCTGCTTGTGTTTGCTCCATTGGAATATCGCCAGGTACCACTCAAGTTGTAGGCAGTCCCCTGGTGGGTGACGACCCAGTCGACCCCCTCTCCTGAGGACACGGCCGTATCAAAGCGATTGGACAGGGTCTTGCTCCCACTGGAAAAGTCGTAGCGAATGGTGAAGTCCGTGGTGCTTCCATTGGCCTGGAAGATCTGAAGGAACGAGGTGTGGTCCTGATCCTGAAGTGAAGTGGTGAGGTACGCCCCGCCTGTTGTGTCGGTGAGGGCGTTGGGCCCATAGGAGAGATTCTCTGCACAGTGTGAGGAGTCCGTAATGGCGAAGAGGGTCCAGCCGCGGCCCTCGGTGCTCATCTCGCAGTAGACCTGAAACGCGTTCGAAGTGTTGCCGTCCCCATCGGGATCGACCCAGTAGGTTCCATCTGTCGCGTTCGGGTAGTTGTTGGCAAGGGACAAGCAGGTCTCTCCGGCAAATGCCTGCGAGCTGCCGTCGGCGCAGACGTCCCAGCAGCTTGCGTCCGTATCATTCTGGTCCTGCCCGCCATGGTTGGCAGAGTCGTAGCCATCCTGGTCCTGGTCGTAGTCACTTTGGCCATCGCAGTCCTGGTCCGTGCCGTCGTACCAGGTCTCGGAGGCAAGCGGGCTGATGCTGGCATCGTTGTCGTTGCAGTCCGCAGCGGTCAGCACGGTGTCGCAGTCCGCGTCTGTGGCCACGGTTGTGGAGGTGGCGTCGTTGTCGTCGCAGTCTTCCGCGGTGATGGTTGTGTCGCAGTCTGCGTCTGTGGCCACGGTTGTGGAGGTGGCGTCGTTGTCGTCGCAGTCGTCCGCGGTGATGGTTGTGTCGCAGTCTGCGTCTGTGGCCATGGTTGTCGAGGTGGCGTCATTGTCGTCGCAGTCGATCCCGCCCCATGCGTTGCTGTCGTCACCGTCTGCGTCCGCGTCGTAGTCATTGTCCTGGTTGCAGTTCTGATCTACGCCGTCGTACCAGGTCTCAAGGGCGGTGAAGTGGATCGCAGGATCCGCATCGTTGCAGTCTGTCCCTCCATGGGAATCGCTGTCCGTTCCATCTGCGTCCGCGTCGTAGTCACTGGCACCGTTGCAGTCTGAATCGACTCCGTCGTACCAGGTCTCGGTGGCAGCGGGGTGAATGGAGGCGTCGGCGTCGTTGCAGTCGCCCCCCCCGTATCCATCATGGTTGGATCCATCCGAGTCGGCGTCGTAGTCGCTGCCACCGTTGCAGTCTGAATCGACCCCGTCGTACCAGGACTCGGTGGCCGCAGGATTTACCTGCCCATTGTTGTCATTGCAGTCCGTGTTGTTGGCGACATGGCCGGATGGCATGTCGCAGGAAAGGGTTGCGCTGTAGGGGCTGCCATAGCCGTCGGCATCGCTATCGGCGTACCAGGTGCTGCGGTCAAGTGCGTATTCATCGATCGAGCCGTCGCAGTCGTTGTCTGCGCTGTCGCAGATTTCGTCTGCTCCTGGCCAGCTGCTTGCATCGGAATCGTCGCAGTCTCCCCCCATGGCAGAGTGGCCGCTGGGCATGTCGCAAGCGCTGACGGTGGAGCTGCTGTCTCCGTACCCATCTCCATCTGAGTCGACGTACCAGGTGTCAACATCCAGGGCGGTGTTCTCGTCGACACTGCCATCACAGTTGTTGTCGAGGGTGTCGCAGACCTCGTAGGCGCCAGGGTTCGTGGCTGGATCAGAGTCGTTGCAGTCGTCGCCGTTCGCGCTGAATCCCGGAGGCATGATGCACTCCGTGCTGCTGCTGGTGGCGTCTCCGTAGCCGTCGCCGTCCGTGTCGGCGTACCAGGTGAAGCCCACGCCCTCGTCCACGGTGCCGTCACAGTCGTTGTCCGCCTCATCACAGACCTCGGCTGCGCTCGGGTAGGTGAGTGGCTCCAGGTCGTCGCAGTCGTCGGCATTGTCGACGTAGCCGGCAGGCGAGTCGCACTCCACAGCCTCGAATTGTTGTCCGCCAAAGCCGTCTCCATCCGAGTCTCCGTACCAGGTGGGTGCGTCGGTGGGGTTCTCGTCGACGTCCCCATCGCAGTCATCGTCTGCGTCATTGCAGGTTTCTACCGCTTCGGGATTTACGTCCGCATCGCCGTCGTCACATTCGGTGCAGGCGGCATAGCCGTCGCCATCTGCATCGGCGTAGCCTACGGATCCATCACAGTTGTAGTCGGTGGGGTCTTCACAGTCGGACTCAATGGCACTTGGGTTGAAGAGGGCGCTTGTGTCATCGCAGTCCAGGTTGTTTGCTACCCATCCTTCTGGCTGGTCACAGGCCCACTGGGACTCGTCTGGGTTGCCGTAGCTGTCGGCGTCGTCGTCCACGTACCAGAGCACGTCGTCTACCGGGTCATCATCCACCAGGTTGTTGCAGTCGTTGTCGAGCCCGTCGCAGATTTCGACTGCGCCGGGAAACACATTGGGGTTGTTGTCGTCGCAGTCGTCGGTGAAGCCGTCCCCGTCGCGGTCGATGCCAGAAGGGCCGGTGTCATCGCTGGAAGAACCGGTGTCGTTGGGGAGAGTTTCTGTATCGGTCTTCTGTTGGGGCGTGTCCGTGGTGGGGCAGGCGGTAAGCGCCATCAGGAAGAAGGGGGCCAGGGTGCGCATGAGGATCTCCAGGCTACCGGACGTAGAATTCAAAAGTGCCCAGGTATGCGGGCGTGGAACTGCAG
Organism: uncultured Enterobacterales bacterium; assembly: GCA_964610645.1. Lineage (GTDB taxonomy): Bacteria > Myxococcota_A > UBA796 > UBA796 > CAJQPC01 > JAYZDK01. The sequence goes on from CAZSZE010000141.1 coordinate 7,019, forward strand.
GTGTTGAAGGAAGAGCCGCCGTTCCAGCTGGTTTCGTTGGAGGGGGACCAGTTGGCAAAGCTCCTGGCGCTTCCTCCGCCGGCCTGTCCGTAGGGCATCGCCATCATCTTGGGGTTGGAATGGTAGTTTGGGTTGGTGGGGTAAACGACGATCCCGTAGCCGGCGCCAAAGGAGCCGCCGCAGCCGCCGTTGTCGCTGTTGCGGCCGGGGATCATGAGCTTGTCGCTGTTGCCAAGCGTTACCAGCCGGCCGTGGGATCCGGAGTAGTATTGACCTGACGAACTGGTGGTCGAGGTGAGTTGATCGTAGGTCCAGCCACTGGGACGGCTGCCGGACTGGTCGTAGACCGCGGTCCCGCTCGGATCGGACAGCACCACGCGCACCTCGGTTCCCGTCCAGCTGGCGGACGTGTAGTCCACGCAGTCATCGAACCACGAGTTGCCCGTGAGGTCCTCGGCGGAGGTGTTCACAAGCTCAAAGCAGCGAGTCCAGCCGCCACCGGTCATGTCGCAGTGGACCTGGAAGGCGTTGGAGGTGTTCCCATCTGCATCCGGGTCGATCCAGTAGCTCCCGTTGGTGGCGTTTGGGTAGGCCGCGAGGAGGGTCTCACAGGTTTCTCCCGCATTGGCCTGGGAACTACCGTCGCTGCAGACCGCCCAGCAGCTGGCGTCCGTGTCGTTCATGTCCAGGCCGCCGTAGGCCGTCGCATCGTAGCCATC
>CAZSZE010000142.1:0-7561 GCA_964610645.1 uncultured Enterobacterales bacterium
GACGGGGATGGCTATGGCGCCTCCACCGGTTCCACGACTTCTTGCGACGCCCCCTCGGGCCATGCTGCCACAGACACCGACTGTGATGACGCCAATGCGGCGGTGAATCCCGGCGCCACGGAGTCTTGCGACACGGTGGACAACGACTGTGACGGCACCATCGACGAAGACGATGCGCTCGATGCCACCCCCTGGTACGCCGATCTCGATTCCGATGGATACGGAAACGCGGGCAGCAGCACCACCGCCTGCAGCCAGCCCACTGGCTTTGTTGCGGACAACACCGACTGCGATGACACCAGCGCCAGCTCCTTTCCAGGCGGCTCTGAGGTCTGCGATTTCACGGACAATGACTGCGACGGCACCATCGACGAAGACGACGCCACCGATGCGCTCACCTGGTACGAGGATGCCGACGGGGACGGCTATGGCAACACTGCATTGACCGCGACCGCCTGCATTCAGCCGGCGGGCTACGCCAACAACAGCAACGACTGCGACGACACCAACGCCAGCGTCAGCCCAGGCCTCTCCGAGACCTGCGACGGGGCCGACAACAACTGCGATGGCAATGTGGACGAGGGAGCGCTCGGACAAGGGACCCTTTGCCCCGGTTCGGACTGCCAGGCCATCTTGACCGACAACTCCGCAGCCCCCGATGGCACCTACTACATTGACCCCGATGGAACCGGTACTCTTCAGGTTTACTGTGACATGACCACGGACAGCGGGGGCTGGACGCTCGTGATGAAGCAGGCAGCCAACCAGGGGTATGGCTCCGAGTTGTCGGTGAGCAACTGGTCGGGATGGAGCAGCTCAGGAGTGACGCTGAACCCAACCGATGCCTCGTTGTCCGATTCCAACATGGTGAATGACGCCTACTCCCGCTTGAGCGTCACGACCCTGCGCATGACAGCCTCCACCACCTGGGTGGACATTGCCTCCGGTGCCTTCACGAGGACCATCAACACCACGCCCTACGAAGCGTTGAGCAACGCCCAGGCCAACCAGGCGGGCAACCTGGGGGGAGCCGAGACCAGCGGTTGGTCGTCCCAGCCCTTCACCGATGCAAGCTGGACATTGACCACCACTGGAGCCGGCCTCTGCTACCGCACCGGTCCATACTTCAACCAGACCAGCTTCCACAACACCAGTGGCGGCATCAAGTGGGGTTGGTTCTTCAACAACGAGTGCCACCTAAGCTCCACGGACACCGCCGAGGGTCTGGGTTGTTGCGGCAACTCGTACTGGTACCGGGAAAGCCCGTGGACCCTCTACATTTGGGGCAGATGACATGCGCAGTATTTATATCCTTTCCCTGGTTCTCCTCTCCTGCCGTGGCACGGACAGCTCCAAGGAGACCGGCGATTCCCTGGCAGACACCCAAGCAGAAGGGAGGGATGCCGATGGGGACGGGTTTTCAGCTGACCTGGACTGCGACGACGCCGACGCGTCGGTCAATCCGGACGCCGCGGAAACCTGCGATGGAATCGACAATGACTGTGATGGCCTCACCGATGACGAGGACGGTGGGGTGACCGGTACCAGCACCTGGTACGCGGATGCAGACGGCGATGGGTTCGGCAACCTGGACTCCAGCCGCGAAGCATGCGACGCCCCCAGCGGCATGGTGGCCAGCGGCACCGACTGCAACGACTTCGACGGCAGTTTCTATCCAGGTGCCGATGAATCCGACTGCACAGACCCAAGTGACTACAACTGTGATGGCTCCGTTGGCTTTGCCGATGCGGATGGCGATGGTTTCGCGGCTTGTGAGGAATGCGACGACTCGGTGGCGTCCATCAGCCCGCTCGCCACGGAGATCTGTGATGGGACGGACAACGACTGCGACGGTACCGTGGATGACGGTGCGGTGGATGCACAATCCTGGTACGCGGATGTCGATGGGGATGGCTACGGAGATGCAGCTGTCTCGGTGGATGCCTGCTCGGCGCCCAGCGCCCACGTGGCCGATGACACGGACTGCGACGACACCGACTCCGCCGTGAACGCGGCCGCCACGGAAATCTGCGATACCGTCGACAACGACTGTGACGGCTGGGTGGATGACATGGATCCAGACCTTTCCGGTGCCACCACCTGGTACGGGGATTCAGATGGGGACGGCTACGGCGGGCAGCAGTATGAGCAGGCGGCTTGCAGCCAGCCAGCGGGTTTTGTGGCGACGTCTGATGACTGCGATGACCTCAACGCCGCGACCTATCCAGGGGCCGCAGAGGTCTGCGATCTCGCGGACAATGACTGTGATTCGGACATCGATGAAGGGGTGGATAGCACGTGGTACGAGGACAACGATGCCGACGGTTATGGAAACGGAGCCGTCTCCGCCGCCGCTTGTACCGCCCCTTCCGGGTACGTAGGAAATGCCCTCGACTGTGATGACTTCAGTGCTGCCTCCAACCCAAGCGCCTATGAAATCTGCGATTCCGTGGACAACGACTGCGACGGCTCTATCGACGAGGACGCGATCAATGCAAATACCTGGTACCTGGACAGCGATTCAGATGGATATGGCAGCCTGGCCGGTACAACGAGTTCCTGCGACTGGTTGACGGGATACGCGGACAATCCAACCGATTGTGACGATCTGGATGCCGCTGTCAACCCCGGCGCAACCGAGCTGTGTGACACGGTGGACAACGACTGCGACGGCGTCGTGGACGAGGACGATTCTGCCGATGCTGCGACCTGGTTCGCGGATACAGATGCGGACGGCTACGGCGATGCCAGCAACACTGCGCCAGCCTGTGTCCAACCCACAGGGTTTGTCAGTGATGCCACGGACTGCGACGACACCACGGCGTCCCGAAGCCCCGGAGTGAGCGAGATCTGCGGAGACAGCCTCGACAACGACTGCGATGCACAGGTGGACGAGGACGATGCAGTCGACGCGACCACCTGGTACTCGGACGTGGATTTGGATGGGTTTGGTGACCCGAACGCTCCTGTGACCTCGTGTACCCAGCCAACCGGCACAACCGACCTTGCCACCGCCACTGACTGCCTGGATTCAGATGCTTCGGTCTACCCGGGAGCCTCCGGCAATTGCGACGGAGTCGATTCGGACTGCAATGGCGTGGTGGAGGACGAAGAGGGGATCGCCGGCACTGCGGCCTGTTGGTTTGGGGGAAGCTGCCTGGATCTTCTCAACGCAAATCCCACGGCACCCAGCGGAGAGTACTGGATTGACCCCACCAACGCTGGAAACGAGGTGCAAGTCTACTGCGACATGACCACCAACGGCGGTGGCTACACCTTCTGGAAGATCGATCATGGAAGCACCGTCAACGCCTCCGCAGCGGAGAGCCAGTGCGGTAGCCGCAACATGCGACTCCTGATTCCACGGGATGCAAACCACCTGGCCTCTGCTATCACCGTGGCAAGAGACACCACCATTGGTCCCGGGGGTGGGGATGGGTACATGTATATCCTCGGTATTTATCCCAACGGAAATGGCCAGACCTGTAACGGTACGCCCTTGAACAGCTCCAATTCAAGCTGCAATTGGAGCGCAGGGGACGGCGGCCCCTTCTGGATTGGAGACACCTCCGGCGTGTCAGAACCCAATGGCGACAACTGCACCACCTGTTCCATGTATTACAGTTGGAACACAGACGGAACCGTCGCCTGGTACAACGATGCGTATGTGTCCCAGGGCGGGTATCTTTCGCAGAATTATATTTGTGACACGGCGGACAAACAGTAGGAAGATTAAATGAGACGATATCTTTTCGCTGCAATTGCATTTTGTTCCTGTCGAGGGACGGATTCCATCAAGGAAAGCGGTACGGTGGAGACCGGCGATTCCCCAGTTGACACGCAGGTGGAGTGGGCGGATGCTGATGGAGACGGGCACACAGAAGACGTGGACTGTGACGATGCGGATGCAGCCATTCACCCGGAAGCAGAGGAGGTTTGTGACGGTCTGGACAACGACTGTGACGGCTTGGCTGACGATGAAGACGAAGGAGTCACAGGCACCTGGATCTGGTTCCCGGATGTGGATGGCGACGGGTTTGGCAACGCAGCGGGGAGGCTTGAGGCATGTGTCGCCCCGGCCGGGTACGTGGCAGATGGCACCGACTGCGACGACCTCAACGCGGCCTACAACCCATGGGCCGATGAATCCGACTGCACTGATCCGGAGGACTACAACTGCGATGGTTCCGTGGGCTTTGCGGATGTAGATGGCGACGGCTTTGCAGCCTGTCAGGACTGCGACGATTCGACGGCGACCTCCAGCCCTCTGGGCATCGAGGTCTGCGACGGTGCAGACAACGACTGCGACGGCACCGCAGACGAGGACGACGCGGTGGATGCCCTGACCTGGTACGCCGATGGAGATGCGGATGGCTACGGGGATGCGGCAGTGTCGGTGAGCGCCTGCCTGGCGCCCAGCGCCCACGTGGCCGATGACACGGACTGCGACGACACTGATTCCGCCGTGAATGAGGCTGCAACGGAAATCTGCGACTCCGTTGACAACGACTGCGACGGCTGGGTGGATGACACGGATCCAGACCTTTTCGGTGCCACCACCTGGTATGGGGATTCAGATGGGGACGGCTACGGCGGGCAGCAGTATGAGCAGGCGGCTTGCAGCCAGCCGGCGGGTTTTGTGGCCTCGTCTGATGACTGCGATGACCTCAATGCCGCGACCTATCCGGGGGCCTCAGAGGTGTGCGATCTCGCGGACAACGACTGTGATGCGGACATCGATGAGGGAGTGGAAAACACGTGGTACGAGGACAGCGATGCCGACGGCTACGGCAATGGCAGCGTCTCCACCGCTGCTTGTACTGCCCCCTCCGGGTACGTCGCCAACGCCCTCGATTGCGATGACTTCAGCACTGCCACCAATCCCGCTTCCTACGAGGTGTGCGACAGCGTGGACAACGACTGTGACGGCTCTATCGACGAGGACGCGATCAATGCAAGTACCTGGTACCAGGACAACGATGCAGATGGATATGGCAGCCTGGCCGGTACAACGATTTCTTGCGACTGGTTGACGGGATACGCGGACAATCCAACCGATTGTGACGATTTGGATGCCGGTGTCAATCCCGGCGCAACCGAGCTGTGTGACACGGTGGACAACGACTGTGATGGCAGTGTCGATGAAGGGGTAACAATCAGCTTCTATGAGGACACGGACAGCGATGGGTACGGAAACCCGGGCAGCGCCGCGGATGGTTGTACTGCACCGGGTGGGTACGTGTCCGACGCCACGGACTGTGACGATACCGAGCCGAACAGCTTTCCCGGCAACCCTGAGACCTGCGATGGAATCGACAACGACTGTGCCAACGGGGTGGACGAAGGGGTGACCACAACCTTCTACGAGGACGCTGACAATGATGGGTATGGAAATGTGACCAGCACTACGGATGCATGCACCCCACCCAGCGGCTTTGTCTCCGACAACTCCGATTGCAATGACACGGACATCCTCATCTACCCGGGGGCTTCAGAGACCTGTGACGGCATTGACCGGGACTGTGATGGAATTCTGGTTTCCGCTGGAGGACAGAGCCAAGCCTGCGCAGTCACGAGTTGCAAGGCCATCAACGATGAGGGGCTCTCCACAGGAGATGGCTCCTACTGGCTGGACCCGGAGGGAACCGGCGCCCTGGAGCTCCACTGTGACATGACCTCCGACGGGGGTGGATGGACCTACGTGGCTCGGGGTTCCAATGGGTCTACCCAAGTCAACGGCGCCTATGGAAGCGTCTCCCTCGATCCCACCAGCACTGGACGCTGGCATCTCTCGGCCAACATGATTCGCGGTTTGGTGGGCAACACCACGCCCTACGAAACCTACGTCACCATGGGCCAGAACGGCGATGCCCATACCCCTGAGATTGGTGAATTTCGGGTGCGGAAAGAGACCCAGGCCATGACATTTGAGAGTCACATGTTCGAGTACTCTGGATGGAACGGATCCACCTGGGTCTTTCGCTCCAGCTCGGGGAACTCTACGGATCGCGGTCCCTCGTGGGAGCCGGATGCGGCGAACTATTGCTGTCACCAGGATGCAATCTCCAATTGGTCGAATTGCCGGCTGGCTCCTCTGAGCGCGGAGGGCCAGTGGAGCAACACAAACACCAACCAGCACCTGCGTTGTGCGTCGGGGTCGAATGTACACGACGGTTTGATTCTGTTTGTGCGTTAAGACAGACGCAGCACCTGCGGGATCCCCTGGTGCTGAAACCGGTAGCATGGGCCTTGGCACGACTCGGCGACGAGCAGCTCCCACAACGACAACTCCGGACCCCATGACTACAGCACCTGGGGGGCGCTCTGGGTGCGGTAGGTGACTAGGGGTTCGTGATCACCAGGTCGTCGTAGTAGACGCCGCCATCGTTATCGAATGTGGAGAGCCCCACCTGGTCCAACCCCAAGGGAAGGGCCATTCCATGCACATGGCGAATAATCTCGATGCCATTCCAGGTGCCGATGATCTCTGACTCGGTCACCTGAACGGTCAGTGGGATCCACTGTGCTGTGGCCGTGTACAACTGCACGGATCCGTCGTCTTGGGCAACGGTGGTGCTGGCTCCCATGGCGACCTGTATTAGCTTCAGGTCAGCGCCGGAACCATAGTGGTTCGTGGGGTCGCTCCAGCGCAGGTACCAGTAGTTCAACGGGTCGGTGTAGCCGAACACGATGCCGGAGTAGTTGTTCGCATTGGTGTTGTTGAAAATCTCCACGCTGATGGTGAATTGATCCACCTCGCCCAGGTCTCCAGACAAAGCGTAGGACAACGCAGCATTGGAGGCTTCATACAGGTAGCCCGAGGTGATGGACCAGTTTGGGGCGTTTCCGCCGCCAAGGTCCTCCGTGGTCCAGTCGTCCCAGCCGGACTCGAAGTCCTGGGAGTAGATCGAGCTGTCGATGCAGTTCACGACTCCGTCTCCATCGGCATCGTCCTGCCAGCCGGAGACGATGTGGCCGTCGCAGTCGTTGTCGAGTCCCTCGCAGGTTTCGGGGGCCCCGGGATGGACCTTGGAGAGGCTGTCGTCGCAGTCGCTGCTGTCGGACACGGAGCCGCTGGGCATTTCGCACTGCTGCACACTGGAACCGGGATCGCCGTAGCCATCCGAGTCGGTGTCGGCGTACCACGTGGCGGGGTTGGTCACGTCCGGGTCGTCATCGTCCGTCAGTCCGTCGCAGTCATTGTCGGCGCTGTCGCACACCTCGGGGGCTCCCGGGTAGCTGGTTGCATCCAGGTCATTGCAGTCCGTGTTGTCCGCGACATGCAGGAGGGGAGCTGCACAGGCCGTGGCAGACACCGCGGTTCCACCGTACCCGTCGCCGTCATAGTCCAGGTACCAGGTGGAGGCGTCCGTGGCGTCCGAGTCTGCGTCTCCGTTGCAATCGTTGTCGATTCCGTCACAGATCTCGGTGGCGCCGGGGTAGCTAGTGGCATCCAGGTCATCGCAGTCCGTGTTGTCTGCCACATGCATCAAGGGAGCCGCACAGGCTGTGGCAGACACTGTGGTTCCACCGTACCCGTCGCCGTCATAGTCCAGGTACC
>CAZSZE010000143.1:0-7228 GCA_964610645.1 uncultured Enterobacterales bacterium
CCACCAACAATCCCCGCTCGTAGCAGAGATGGGAAAAGCGGATCATCTCCGCCCGGAGTTCGCGCTCGGTGGCCATGAGGAGAGGAGTGTATCCAGTTTCCATCTGGAAACGCGGTCATGACCGCCTTTCCGAGTGGGAACTGCCTAGTCCAACTCGCTGCGTCGCTGCCGCTCCAACAAGTCGTCCAGGGCCTCCGGCACGGGCTTGGCCTCATACAGCATCTGGTAGATCTGCTCCGTGATGGGCATATCGACCCCCAGGCGCAGTCCGAGATTTCGCCCGGATCGGGCCGTCACGACCCCCTCCGCCACCTGTCCCAGCTGCTCGAGGATGTCCTCCAGGGGACGGCCCTGCCCCAGGGCAAGCCCGACGCGACGGTTGCGGGACAAGTCCCCGGTGCAGGTCAGGACCAGGTCTCCCATGCCCGCAAGTCCAGCCAGGGTCAGGGGATTGGCGCCCCGGGCCACCGCCAATCTCGTGATCTCCGCCAGTCCCCGGGTGATCAGCGCCGCCCGGGCATTCATCCCCAGACCCGCCCCATCGCAGATGCCACAGGCAATGGCCATGACGTTCTTCAGGGAGCCACCCATCTCCACGCCGATGATGTCAGTGGAGTGGTAGACCCGAAAACGGCCCCCATGGAAGGCGTCGGCCACCTTGTGGGCCACGTCCTCGTTGCTGCCGGCGACCACAACCGCCGTGGGCAGGTCTCGGGCCACTTCAAAGGCAAAGGAGGGGCCCGAGAGCACGGTAAAGGACTGGGGGTCGTGCGTGATCAACGCCTCCACCAGCACCTCGTCCATGGTCATCAGGGTGCCCTGCTCCACCCCCTTGGCCGCACAACAGACCAGCGCATCCTCCGGCACAAACGGCGCGGCTTCCCCCATGACGGCGCGAACCGCCTGGGAGGGGACCACCACCACCACCAGCTCCGCACCGGTGACCGCAGCCTCCAGGTCCGAAAGCAGCTTCATTCCCTCCGGAAACGAAACCCCTGGCAGGTACTGAGTGTTTTCATTGGCATCCTGGTGGCGCTTCGCCCGGGCCGCATCCCGCTCCCACAGGCGCACCTCGTGACCCAGACGGGCCAACTGCATGGACAGCGCCGTGCCCCAGGATCCCGCCCCAAGAACGGTTGCACGCATGCCTACCCCTCCTGGAACTCGTCAAAGAAGTCGATGCGACGGCGATCCATGGTGGCGGGCCGGGTTCGGGGCCGGGCCCACTCCCGCAGCTCCTTGAGCGCATCGTCCATGGTGATGGCCAAGGGAACCGTGTCGCGGATGACCCGCAGCAAGTCCCGATCCCTAAGCTCTCGTTTTCCATCGGAAAAGGCGTGGAAGAGGGCCTCCACCACCACCTGCTCCAGCTCGGCACCGGAGTATTTTTCGGTTTCCTCTGCACACTGGAGCAGGTCGAACTCCTCGGAATCCCGATCCCGGGCCACCAGGTGAATCTCCAGGATTTCCAGGCGCTCGTGTACATCCGGCAGGTCCACAAAGAAGATCTCGTCAAACCGGCCCTTGCGGAGCAACTCCGGAGGCAGCACCCGCACCTCGTTGGCGGTGCCCACGACAAAAACCGGCTTCTTCTTTTCCTGCATCCACGTGAGAAAGACCCCCAGGGCCCGCGCTCCACCCGCATCCCCACCGCTCAGGAATGCCTTTTCAAGCTCATCGATCCACAGCACCACCGGCGCCATGGACTCGGCGATTCGAATGACGTCCTGGAGGGATTCCTGCTCCCTACCGCCCCCTGCAAACACCGCCCCCACATCCAACCGGAGAAGCGGGATTTGAAAGAGGCTCGCCACCGCCTTGGCGGAGAGGGATTTTCCGCAGCCCTGCACCCCCAGGAGAAAGACCCCCCGCGGTTCCGGGAGACCAAATACCCGGGCCTGGTCGGAAAAGGCGAGCGCCCTCTGTCTCAGCCAGGCCTTTAGATTTCCAAGCCCCCCCACAAACCCAAAAGCCGGGGGGGACTCGTAGAGTTCAAGAAAGCGGGTCCGGCGAATCGCCTGCTGTTTGATCTCGGCCAACTGCACCAGGCCTTCCGGCCCGAAAGCAGCCTCAGATTGAAGAATCGCCGCATAGGAGCGCTGAATCTCCCGTTCGGTGAGCCCCTGGGAGGCGCGGACGAACGCCAGTCGCTCCTTTTCCTTCAGCTCCACATCGGCCCGGCCCAGGGCCACATCCAACAAGGCACCGATCTCGTCGCGAGACGGGAGAGGCACATCCAGGATCAACAGGTCCTTGGCCAGGGGCGGGCAATCAATGAAGCGGGAGGAAACAAGCACAACGGCCTGGCCCCGCTTCTGCAATGTCTCGACCCGATCCCGCAGCTGGCGCACCACCTCCGGGTCCTCCAATGCGGGACCAGGATCTTCAAACATGAACAGCCCCGGCTCCTCCACGTCGCCAAGAGCAAGCAGGGCGTCCGAGGCACTCCGGGTGTTTTCCAGGGGGGCGTCCTCCCCGCACCGCAGCCCTTCGGTGGCGCGCCAACGCCACAGGGCCCAACCCTGATCTTTTGTGAGGTTGCGCAGTCCGCGCTCCAACCGCCCCTCTTCGTGCGTGACCAGAAGAAGAATCGGATGACGAGCCTGGACCCGGAGCGCAATGCCTTCGAGCAGGTCCTCCATGCCCCAAGGATACCAGCAAGGGGCCCCAATGCCCGATCAGGATGCACATTTGAGCCTTCCCAAGCAGGGTTCCGGGTTAGACGAAACCCATGAAAATCGGGATTGCCGTCAGCCGGGCCCGGGCGATTGAGCCCACCTGGACCACCGCCCACCTCGCGAGCGGGCTCCTGGCAGAAGGGCACGCCGTCCGCGTGATTGAACCCTGGGATTTCGAGATTGACGAGCAGGGCCGGTCCGTGGCCAGGGCCCATGCCTTTGATTCCAAGCACGTCGGACCTGCCTCTCTTTGCCAGGAGCTCGGACTGCGCATGGCGAGGCGCTGCTACGAGGACCTTGCCGGGCTCGATGCACTGGTCCTGCGGGTGAATCCCCTGGACCTTGGGGTCCTGTCTTTTGCCCTGCTGGCCCAGCAGAGCGGCGTCTGCGTGGTGAATGACCCCCGCTCCCTGGTGGCCGTGTCCCACAAGTCGTTCTTGGCGTCCCTGGCCGGCGTGCCCCGCCCGAAGACCCTGGTGACCCGCTCCAGGGCCATGTGCCACAACTTTGCCAGCGGGTTTGAACTGGGGGTCGTGGTCAAGCCAGCCCGGGCATCCGGCGGGCGAGGGGTCCAATGGATCCACAGGGGAAAGCCGGGACACCTGGATCTCGCTATCGACGAGGCCCGCTCCTACGGGGACGGGTACCTGGTGATCCAGGAGTACCTGGAGGAGGCGGTGGAGGGTGAAAAACGCCTGCTCTGGGTCGGGGGAAGCGTCATGGGGGCCTACCTGCGCGAGCGGGCGCCGGGGGAATTCCGACACAACCTGAAGCGCGGTGGCACCCCCAGGCCCACGGAAGTCACCGCCGAGGAACACGCTCTGGTGGCGGCCGTGAACCCCATCCTGGAACGGCAGGGGATCTGGCTGGCCGGGCTGGATGTCATCGGTGGAAAACTGGTCGAGGTGAACACCCTGAACCCAGGTGGGTTCCACTTCATCCAGGAGCACACAGAGGAGCGGTTGGCTCCCCAACTGGTTGCGTCCCTGGTAGAGCGGATAAGGGGGGGTGAGCCCCTCCACGGATCCCCCCGTTCAGGGTCGTTTCCCGAAGTTGCCTAAGTGAGACAAAACGCCATGGAAAGCAAACGACCGGTGACAAGAAAGAAGGTGCAGGACATGCTTCGTCGCAAGCTCGTTCTGGATGGTCTGGACATGCGCGGCGCCAGGCTGGAGGGCATCGAGTTCGACGGAGCCAGTCTTCGCTGGGCCAAGCTTGCAGAAGCCGATCTCTCGGGCTGCTCCTTCCGGAAAGCAGACCTGACCGGTGCATCTCTGTGGAATGCAAACCTGAGTGGCGCTGTTTTCGAGCGTGCCATTCTCGACGACGCAGATCTCGACATGGCGATCATCGAGGGCTGCACCTTCAAGGGGGCCCGCATCCGCAAGGCCATTTTCCCTGACGCCACCGAGCACATCGAGCAGATTCACAACTCGGTCCGCACCGGACATCCGGTCCGCCAGACGGCGGGGACGGGGGATGCAAACTAGTCCGGCCAGCTCCACGGTTGCCAACGCCACCGACGAGGAACTTGCTGCTGCGTCCAGGCGCCGCATGCATGCCGCCACGCGGGAGTTGGTGCACCGCCACGCGGAACCCACATTTGCCATCTGTTCCCGGTGGCTCTCGGATGATCATGCAGCCAGCGCGGCCTGTGTGGAGATCTTTTCCCAGGCCTTTGAAGCCCTGGACCCGGAAGCTCCCTTTCGCCTGACGCTGCTGCGCATTGCCACCCGTCACCTGGAAGCCATGGATGTGCCGGCCGTGGTGGAGCAGAGCCCCACGGGAAAACACAGCCTGGAAACGCTCCTTTCCCGGTGCCTCTCCTCCTTGGAGCCGGAACACCGGCTGATTCTCCTTCTGCGCGACCTCACAGGCCTGTCCATCGAAGGCATCTCCAAGGTGTTGGAGATTCCCGAGGCCACCTCCTTGGCGCGGCTGTCCCGGGCCCGAACGGAGCTGGCCCGGCAGGTCTCACGAAACTCGAGCCCCACGGACGTGGTCTGAATGGACGACTTCTTCGCTGCCATGCGCCTCTCCGCCTTGCTGGATGGAGACCTGGAGGGATCTGAAAAGGATCGGGTGGAAAATGCCATTCACGAGAGCCCCAAGCTCCGTGTGGCGTACAGCCGCATGATGACGGCAGTGGAGCTGGTGCGTTCACAGGGCAACCTCGCTCCACCGGAAGACCTTGAGCAGCGCATCCTGGATCGACTCCGGGCGGATGGCGCCATGGGAACTGCCTGGGCCGATCGGGCCCCCAGCCGGCGGGTGATGGTGGCTGTCGCAGCGCTCGTGGGCGGCCTGGGCCTTGTGTGGGCCCAATGGCCCGCACCCTCCCCCGTGTCCGATGCGCTGCTGCCAGAAGAGGCCCCGCCGGGGGCAACGGTCGCTGCAGGGTCTGCAGCCCCCACCCCCACAGCGTCGACCAAAGAGGAGCGCACAGAGGAGCTGCTGCGGGAGCGATCAGCCGCCCGGGACGAAGCCATGAACCGGGCACGCGACAGGGCCCAGGCCAAGGAAATCAAGCGTCCCAGGCCTGGCCGGCCCGTGCCCACACCCGGGTTCGTTGCGGCCGCGCCCACCACCCCGGTACCCAAGTGGGAGGACGCGATGGAGGAGGCGTCTGCGTCCCTGGTGGAGCCGATGGATCGGGCCCCGGAACGAACCACCCTGCGCCTCTATCCTTCCAAGCCAGACGCCCTCTACGTCCTGGATGGCTGGGTGGCCCACACCCGGGGCGAAATGAAGATCGGCTCCCGGGGCCTTCGGATGTTCAGCAGCGAAGACAACTTTGCCCGCCTGCAGATCACCCTGCCTGGAGCCGGCCTGGCCACCTTCCTGGATCAACTCCATGGCCTGGGCGCAGTCCACCAGGTGGTCCCCCCTCCTTCCACGGCCGCGAGTGAGCAGACCGTCTCCCTCGACATGGAGATTCAGTACCAGCCGTGAGTTTTCCTTTCACCAGCCGAGCCGCTTCATGTTTCCGAACCTGACCTCCATCCAGGTGGAAGGCTTCGCTGAGCCCGTGGCCCTGCACACCTACGGGATGATGCTGCTGCTGGCTTTCGGGGCGGCCTGTGCGGTGGCCCATGGGCGCATCCGCAAGGTGGGAACCAACCCGGACTTGCTGCTCCCGATTCTCGGGTGGGCAATTCTCCTGGGCATCTTTGGCGCCCGACTGCTCCACTTCCTGGGGGCCGAGCCGGAGGTGCTGCTCGAGGACCCCCTGGTGCTGTTCAAGCTGAACCAGGGCGGGATGGCCTTTTTTGGGGGGGTGATTGCAGCCACGATTGGCTGCCTGGTGGTGGCCAAGAGAAAGGGGGAGCACGTCTGGAAGTTTGCGGATGCCATTGCCCCCACGGTGTTGATCGGCCTTGCAGTGGGCAGGATGGGTTGCTTTGCCGCCGGGTGTTGCCACGGGCGCACCTGGGATCCAGGAGAGGTCTCCACCCTGTGGGATCTGCCGGGGGGCGCCGTCTTGTGGGGATCCGGATTTCCGTGGCTTGCCCTGCAGTTCAAGGCCGGCGTGGGGGTGGGCAACATCCATGGTGTACCGCTCTACCCCTCGCAGCTCTGGGAGGCCGGGGGGGCCTTGCTGGTCTTTGGTTTCCTGTCCTGGATCTGGATCTACCGGCGCCGGTTCGATGGTCAGGTGCTCGGTTGGCTCCTTCTCTGCTACCCCCTCCTGCGGGCGACCCTGGAGACCTTTCGCGGCGACACCTTGCGGGGGGTTTCCCACTTTGGGCTCTTTTCCACCTCCCAGCTGGTCTCCATTCCCGTGGCATTGGGGGGGATCGCGATTCTGATCGTGCGCAGAAAGCACGGGCTCGCCCCGGAGGCGCCCTGGGAGCCGCCCGAGGACGACTTGTTGGTGGACCTGGAGGACCCGGACTACTGAATTCTGGCTACCGGCCGCTGTCCCAGCCAGAATCCCAACTGGCGCCAAAGAGCGGACGGATCCCACCGTCGGGAGCCTCCGTCTCGAGTAGTTCCATCTCCGAACAGGCGGACCAGAGCACCTGGAGGTTCCCGGCTTTGATCCCAGTACACCTCGAAGGAGACCACGTCTTCATCAATGCTCTGGATAGAGAACCATTGGTAGTGTCTGAACATCTGTTCGCCATAGCTGCAGGTCACACTCCGATCGATGATGCAGGTCGCCACCATCAGGTACAGGAGAATCACTGGGTCACCTCCAGGGTCAGTGACTGTCCTTCCGTGGGTCTCACCACCAGGCTGATCTCGGCGATGGCGCTGCCAGAGATTCACCCGCGTTGACTCAATCGCTGAACTCTCCAAGCGCAGATCCAACCAAAGGTCGCACCACCCGCCGAGGCGGACAGAAGTCGTGGGGTGAACCGTCACCCTCCGATCTTTGGCCGGAATCGGGCGCTCGAGCGGACAGAAGTCGTGGGGTGAGGGCTCACCCCCCCACCTTTGGCCGGAATCAGACGATCAGGCGGACGGAAGTCGTGGGGTGAACCGTCACCCTTGGACCTGGAGGACCCGGACTACTGAATTCTGGCTACCGGCCGCTGTCCCAGCCA
>CAZSZE010000144.1:0-7160 GCA_964610645.1 uncultured Enterobacterales bacterium
GCCAGCTCTCCACCACCGGCAGCATCCAGTCCGCCCGCACGGCATCCATCTTGTTGAGCCCAAGCACCACCGGGTGGCCCGCCTCACGGATTCGTTCCAGCAGTACCCGCTCCCCCTTGGACAGGATTGACTTGCCACCCTTGGCGGCCTTGGCAGCCGGCACCAGATCCACCAAGAGCAGCACCACGTCCACATCCCCCAGGGCGTTCTCCGCCGTGTGTACCAGGACCTTGTTCAGGTCGGTCCAGGCCTCGTGGTGTCCGGGGGTGTCCACCAGGATCGCCTGCACTCCCTCCGCGTTGTAGATGCCCATGACCCGGTTCCGGGTGGTCTGGGCCTTGGGAGAGGTGATGCTGATCTTCTGGCCCAGCACGCAGTTGAGCCAGGTCGACTTTCCCGCATTGGGACGGCCGACGATGCCCACGTACCCACAGCGATGTGGCTTGTCTTCGCTCATTCTTCCAACCCTGCCTGTTCCATGGCCGCCATGCGACCGATGATCTTTGCGGCTGCGGCTCGCTGCGCGTTGCGCTTGCTCGTGGCCTCTCCCTCCGCGGAAAACCGATCCCCCACATCCACCCGCACCCGGTACTTCCGGGCATGATCCGGCCCCGAGACCGAGACCTCCTCGTAAGTGGGCAGAACGCCCCACCGGGCGACGGTCATTTCCTGCAGCAGAGTCTTGGGGCCCACCCCAAATGTGGTGGGATCCTCCACCGCATCCAGCTGCGGCCCCAGGGTCTTCTCCAGCAGGCGGACGCAGACGTCCAGCCCCCCTTCCTGGTACAGGGCCCCCAGAATCGCCTCCCCCACATCAGAGAGCACCGAGTTCCGGGTCCGCCCCCCCGTCATTTCCTCCCCCTTGCCCAGGCGCACATAGGCATCGAGCTTCCACGCCCGGGCGAGATCCGCCACCCCACCGGCCCGCACAATTCCTGCCCGGATGCGGGACAGCTGCCCCTCCGGAGAATCGGGAAAGCGCTTCATCACCAGGTCCGTGACCACGATCTGCAGCACCGCGTCCCCCAGGAATTCCAGGCGCTCATTGTCCTCCCCATCGTTTTCCGCTGCCCAGCTGCGATGGGTCAGGGCTCGCTGCAACAAGGCCCGATCCACAAATCGGTGCCCCAGAATCTCTTCCAATGCATCCAGGCTCATGGGGTTTCCTTCAACGCCCGAACGATCCATCCCCCGCCCAGCACCACGTCGTCCCGGTATACCACCACCGCCTGTCCTGGGGCCACGGCCCACACCGGCTCCACAAAGCGCACTTCCGGAACTTCTCCTGGTCCAACCGTGGCTTGGGTCATGGTGCCCTTGTGGCGGATTCGGGCCATAATCACCTCGCCCGGCGCGGGGCGTTCATTCCAGACCCAGCGAGAGGCAACCAATCCCGTGTGCCAGAGGTCATCTCCACCGGCCACCTCTACGCGGCCTGTCTCGGGGTCAATGTCCGAGACATAGACCGGATGGCCCATGGCCACCCCCAGCCCCCGGCGCTGCCCGACGGTGAACCGCCAATAGGCATCGTGGTGCCCCAGCACGCGGCCGGAGGAATCCACAATCTCCCCGGAGCCATCCACGTCCGGGCGGGACCGCTGCACAAAACCAGCGTGTTTCCCATCCTCCACAAAGCAGATCTCCTGGGACTCGGGTTTGTTGGCTGTCGCTAGCCCAAGGCGCTCCGCGTGGGAACGGACACTCTCCTTGGTCATGCTCCCCAGGGGAAACAGCGTCTTGCCCAGGGCCTGTTGGGTCACGGGAAACAGGAAATAGGTCTGGTCCTTGTGGGTGTCCACGGCTCGATGGAGGGTCGGACCTTCTCCGATCTGCGCGTAGTGGCCCGTGGCCAGGTGGGACGCCCCCAAGGCCAGGGCTCGCTGAAGCAACACACGAAACTTCAGGACCCCGTTGCACTGGACACAGGGATTCGGCGTGGAACCGCGCTCATACGTCGCAACAAAGTCGTCGATGACCGCCTTCTGGAAGGCCTCTCGCAGGTCCATCACGTGAAAGGGAATGCCCAGATCGTTCGCGACCCGGCGGGCATCCAGGGCATCGTCCATGCCGCAGCAGCGTCCTGCCTCCTCCGGGTTGGCATCGTGGAGCTTCATGTGGATGCCCACCACCTCTTGGCCCTGCTCCACCAGAAGGGCCGCCGCCACGGACGAATCCACCCCGCCGCTCATGGCAATCACGATGCGGCTCATCCGACCTCCTCCATGGACTGGCAGCGCTCCACCACGCGGCGCAGCACTTGGCCTGTCCGATCCACGTCCTCGGCGGTGGTGTTCCATCCCAGGGAAAAGCGGAGGCCCGACCGGGGATCCCGCCCCATGGCTGCCATCACGACGCTGGGCTCCGCTGCACCGGAGGCACAGGCGGACCCGGTAGAGGCACAGACCCCCTCCAGGTCCAGGGACATGGCCAGGGTCTCCCCCGCGATTCCATCCAGGCAGAGATGCAGCGTGTTGGGAAGTCGATCTGCCTGTAGAGCCGTCACGGTGCAACCCACTGCCTGGGCGATCTCCAAGAGAGAGTCCCGGTAGTCACGAAGTTCCTGCGCCGGCCAGGGATGATGCAGCACCTCTGCCAGGCCCACCACCGCCGGCACATCCACGGTGCCCGCCCGTCGGCCGCGCTCCTGGGAACCCCCGACCCTCTGGGGAACCACAGCGATGCCCTGGCGAAACACCAGGGCCCCGGCTCCCTTGAGTCCCCCTGCCTTGTGGCTGGACAGGGTCAGCAGATCCCAGTGGGGGGGCAGGGCAAATCGGCCCGCCACCTGGGCAGCATCCACGTGGAGCCAGGCGCCTGCCGACTGGCACAAGGCGTGCACCTGGGCCAGGGGCTGCACCACTCCGGTTTCGTTGTTGGCGGCCATGACGCAGACCAGGCCCACGTCGTCCCCCAGCGCGGCTTCCAGGGCAGCGAGATCCAAGACCCCATCTGAATCCACCGGTAGCACCTGTGCATTGAGCTCAGCTGCGGGCTCCGCCAGGGAGGGATGCTCCACCGCCGACACGAGCAGGCGTGTCCGTTCCTCTCGCTGCACTCCTCGAACCGCGAGGTGGTTGGATTCCGTGGCGCCACTGGTGAAGATCACGTCCCGGGCGCGGGCACCGGCCCAATCGGCCACTTCCTGTCGGGCATCTTCCACCGCCGCTGCTGGCCGGCGGGCCATCTGGTGAGTGGCGTGGGGGTTGGCCCAGTGCTCACAGAGATAGGGCAGGGCCCGCTCCAGCACTTCGGGCCGGGGGGGGCTGGTGGCGTTGTGGTCCAGGTAAACCGGGAAATTCCCGGGCCCCGAGACGGAATCGAGGGGTGCGTCTTGCACGATTCGGTCGTCTATCCCGTGTCAGGGCCCCAGGTGCACGAACGGACGCAGCTTCTCCAGGGTCTTGGGCCCGATTCCATGGACCTCAAGAAGGTCCTCCACACTGCGAAACGGGTTGGACTGACGGTGTTTCACGATGGCTTCCGCCCGGGTCGGCCCAATCCCCGGCAGAATCACAAGCTCCTCCACGCCGGCCACATTGAGGTCCAGCGGCACCCCCACCACCAGCTCCTTGCCCGAAGGGCCAACCTCTACATCGGTGCCCTCGACCGCAAGCCTCCGTCCGGACTGGACAGGGTGGTTCTCCACTCCTTCCGTGGAGGCCCCCGCAGCCCGCAGGGCATCATGCACCGTGGCCGACTCCAGCTCGTACCAGCCCGGCTGCGGCACATCCCCCTCCACCTGGACCACGGTCTCGCTGGGCACGGACTGCCACTGGCGAAAGAAGAAGCTCTCTTTCACCACCAGTACGCCCCCGATGAGGGCCAGCCCGAGCGCCATGACCGTCAGCCGCCCAGACAGAGGCGCCTGTGCCCCTCGCCGTGAAAAATCCACCCGATCAGTCGACACGGGCTGCCTCCCACCAGGCGGCTGCCCGGGGGCCGGTGGCCTCTACCGTCAATCGCCGGGAAAGGGGTCCCCCAAACTCCAGGCTGAGGCGCAGGTGATCCGCCGGGAGGGTCTCCCAGAACCGATCCGCCCATTCCACAGCGGCTACCCCCTCCCCTTCCAGGATTTCGTCCAACCCCAGCTCCGTAAGCTCACTCTCCTCTCCGAGCCGGTAGTAGTCCGCGTGAAAAAACGGCAGCCGCCCATCCGGGTAGGCCTGCACAATCACAAAGGTCGGGCTGGTGATCGGCCCCTGCACGCCAAGACCCGCAGCGATGCCCTGGGACAAACAGGTCTTTCCCGCGCCCAGATCCCCCACCAGGGCTGCAACACAGCCCTGTTCAGCACACTCGCCAAGGCGGTGACCGAAGGCCCGGGTCTCGGCGGGCGAGTGGAAGTTGAGATGGGCCATGACCGCAAAGCTGTTCCCCGCGCGACCGATCGTCAAGGGGCCAACGACAAAAAAGGCAGGCGGTAGACCCAATTTGTTTTTGTGGCCTACAATGAGCGCCAGGAGTGAGTCCTTGCCGACGAAGCTGCCCCGACTGGATCCCGAGGATCTGCGTCGTTTTGCCCAGCGGGACTGGGGTGCGCCTGCGCGTCTTTCCCGTGCGGCCCGGGTGGCACTGCCAGTGGCAGAGAAGCTGCGCCTGTCGAGTAAATTGTACGAATCTGCCCGAGCACTCCGCCCGGACTGGCCGGACGAGCTGACCCGACTGGCGGACCTGCGTGCCCACCAGCGAATGCGAAACCTGCTGAACCGGGCGGCAAATGTCGGCACTCGGTGAGGTGCTCGGCGCGCTCACGCCCATTCTGGACCGTGAAGCAAGCGGTTGGTTTGTCTTCGGGGCCCAGGCGGTGGCTGTGCGAGGAGCGCCAAGAACCACCCAGGATGTGGACATTACTGTCTTTGTTGAGAAAAGCGCGGTGGCGGACCTGCTGGAGCACTTGGCCCCACTAGGGTTTGAACATCGCTTTCCCGACATGGCCGACGAATTGCTGGAGTCAGGTTCTGTTGCTCCCCTTGTCCACACGCCCACAAGAATGGAGGTGGACCTTGTGCTTGCGGGATCAGGCCTGGAGGACCTCACGCTCTCCCGGGCCACTCGCGTCCTTGTCGAGGGGGTGGAAGTCCCCTTTGCCCAGGCCACCGACCTGGTGGTCATGAAGGTGCTTGCCGGTCGAGGAAAGGACCTGGAGGATGTGCACTCCTTGTTGGCCAGCGGCGCCGTGGATCGCGAAGAAGCGCTGGACCTTCTGGAACAACTGGAGTCCGCACTGGATCTGCCCGGGTTGGTCTCCGGCCTGCAGTCCGCGATCGACGGGGTCGATTAGGGCAACTCCAGGTGCAACGGCTTGTGCCCAACCTCCCTGGTGGTGGTATTGTCGCGGCCCGCGCAGTCCCGAGGCACACCGATGACAACTCGCCTACTCCTTCCGCTTTTGCTCCTCTCTTGCCGCGACACCCCAAAGGACGACACTCCGCTCGACACCGATACCGGCGTTCCACCTGGGACCGACTCAGATGGGGACGGGTTTGCCAGCGACGTGGATTGCGACGATTCCGACCCAGCCATTTATCCCGGTGCTGCCGAGGCCTGTGATGGGCTGGACAACAACTGCAGTGGGGAGGTGGACGAGGGACTGCTCATTACCTGGTTCCCAGATGAGGATGGGGATGGTTTCGGAGACGAATCGGAGTCCACCGAGGCCTGTGTCGCACCCGCGGACCACGTGGAGAACGGGCGAGACTGCAACGACCTCCTTGCGAGTGTGAACCCGGATGCGGAGGAGATCTGCGACGGAATCGACAACGACTGCAATGGCTTCATTGATGAGGACGAGGCTGTAGATGCCGAGACCTGGTACCGGGATGTGGATCTCGACGGTTGGGGGGTAGAGACAGACAGTGTGGTGAGCTGTGCGCCCCCCCCTGGCTATGCTCTCGGTCTGGGGGATTGTGATGACTCCGACCCGGCGTTTCACCCCGGGGCGATCGAGGCGGACTGCGCGGACCCCAACGACTACAACTGCGATGGTTCCGTGGGCTTTGCCGATGCCGATGCCGATGGTTTTGCCGCGTGCGAGGACTGTGACGACGCCGATGCCAACGCGAATGAAGATGCCATCGAGACCTGCGACGGCGTGGACAACGACTGCGATGGACTCACCGACAGCGATGATCCGGACACGGTCGACACCACCGTCTTCTACGGGGATTCCGATGGCGACGGCTATGGCGGTACGCAGTACGAGATCGAGGCCTGCGAGGCCGCTCCCGGGTACGTGGCCACCGACGATGACTGCGACGACCTGGATGCAGCAAGCCACCCCGGCGCGTCTGAAATCTGCGACGGAGCCGACAATGACTGCGACAATGACGTGGATGAGGGCGTCGGGGTCACCTGGTATGAAGACAATGACTCCGACGGCTATGGAAATGGCAGCGTCTCCGCGGTCTCCTGCGATGCACCGACCGGCTACGTCAGCAACGCGCTGGACTGCGACGACTTCAATGCCGCCACCAATCCAGGTTCCTATGAAGTCTGCGACCAGGCCGACAACGACTGCGATGGCAGCGTGGACGAAGATGCAATCAACGCCACAGTCTTCTACGTGGACGGGGACCTGGACGGATACGGCAGCACCGCCAGCAGCACGTCTGCTTGCGATGCACCGACCGGCTATGCCGACAACGACTCGGACTGCAACGATGCCGACCCGGCCGTAAATCCACTTGCAACCGAGTTCTGTGACTCGGTGGACAACGACTGCGATGGCGTGATCGACGAGTCGGATGCAGCCGACGCGAGCACCTGGTACCAGGACCTGGACGCCGATGGGTTTGGCAATTCTGGGAGCCAGACAACCAGCTGTGCGCAGCCTTCCGGCTATGTCACAGACTCCACGGACTGCGATGACACCGCCGCAAGCACAAACACGCAGGGTACCGAGTTGTGTGACCTCATCGACAACGACTGCGATGGCGAGGTGGACGAGGATGACGCCGCAGATGCCCAGACCTGGTACCAGGACAGCGATTTGGACGGATATGGCACCGCAAGCTCCACAGCGACGGCCTGCAGTGTGCCGTCTGGGTACTCCGTTCTGAACACCGATTGTGACGACTCATCCTCAAGCGTGAATCCCAGTGCCACGGAGACCTGGTATGACGGCGTGGACTCGGACTGTGCCGGGGACGACGACAATGATG
>CAZSZE010000145.1:0-7119 GCA_964610645.1 uncultured Enterobacterales bacterium
CAATTTGCGCTGCTGGTCGATACAGGACATGACCGCGCGCATCGCGTGGTCCTCGTAGTAGATCGGCGCGCCGAAGAAGGCGACGATGGCATCGCCCTCGAATTTATCGATGGTACCGCCGTAGCTTTCGATGATATCGCACATTTCGGTCAGATAGCCGTTGATGAAATCGACCAACTCGGCGGGCGTCAAGCATTCGGAGATGGTAGAGAAGCTGGCGATATCGGAAAAAAAGGCGGTCATCACTCGCTCCTCGCCGCCGAGTTGGTTGACCATCTCGGGGTTTTCCATGATTTGCTCGATGACTGTGGGGGATAGATAGTGGCCGAAGGCCCCCTGTACGAAGTCTTTCTCTCTCTCCTTGATGATATAACCGTAAATCGTCAGCACCAGGTAGCCGACGATAATGGTCGTCATCGGGCCGATGACGTCCAGCCAGAGCCCGAGGTGAGTAAAGGAACCCAGGGCAAGTAGCGCGTAAACCGTCGCGAGCACGGCAATGAGCACCGCGCCCTGCAACACCTTAAGTTTGGGAACGATCAGCGACATCGCCAGGCCCAATACCAGCACCAGCGCGATGCGGGTCCACCAAGGCGTGCGGCTGATAAACTTTTCCTGCAGGATGGTGTTGAGCACGTTCGAGTAGATGCCGACCATGGGGTAGTTGCCCTGGAAGGGCATCACGCTCAAGTCGGTGCTACCGGTCGAGGTCTGGCCGTAGAAGAGGATCTTGCCGCGGATCTCCTCGGGCGTGATGAGGTTGCCTTGGGCGATCGGATAGGGATAGAAATAGAGCGGCCGGGCGCTGGACGACAAGGTGCCCTCAACGAGATTTGATTGCAGGTAATAGAGGCTCTGGCGCAAGTCGTCGATTTCGTAGTCGGGCAGGGCTTCGCCGAGCGCTGTCAGGTCTATGCCTGGTTTTTCCGCCAATTGCGATGCGACGTGGTTATTGCGCTGGATTTGTCGGTAGAGATTGAGCTGGGCGGGTTTGGGTTCATTGACGCCTTTGGAAACCCAGAATTGCGTGGCGTCGAGATCGGGTTTGCGGCGCACTGCGGCCTCTATACCGCTGGCCTGCATCCAGGTGCCGATGGTGCTGCGGGCGGCTTGCACGTCGTCAAAACCTTCTTTGGCGAGCAGGGCGGGCAGGGCGCGCAGGTTGCGGCGCACGCCGGGGTTAGCGGCGACTAGTTGTTTGATCTTTTCGAGCAAGCGCTGGCGGTCTTCGCGCTGGGCCGCGCGTCGCAGGGATAGGTGTGGGTAGCGGACAAAGGTCTCTTCCCATTTGCCGACCCAGTTGACGTTCATGGTGCCGTAGTCGTCGATGGGGATCTCGATGTCCTTGACGAGTCCCTCGCGGATTTTGGCGTTCGGCAGATGGACATGGTCCCCAGGCCAGACCTCCACATTAGAAATGGGCACTTCGAGGAGGTCGCAGACCATGACCAGGCCGATCGACGGAAAGAGCATGTCTTTAAACTGGTAGACGAGGGGATAGCGCCGCCGCGAGCCGTCGAAGTCCTCAGTGGTTTGTGCATTGGCGTAGCCGCGTGCGGCGTCGCGCAGCAACTTCAGTGGTGGCTCGAAGTCTTTGGCACGGTCGATCGTACTCTCGTCGGCGGGTACCATTAGTTTGGGCGAATGGGAGCGGAAATGTTCAAGGACCTGGTCTTGATCGGCGCTCAGGGGGGGGTATTGGATCGGACCTTCGGCGTCTTTGGCCTGTTTGATCAGGTATTGCGCCAAGTAGACATTGTCTGCCTGGTCGATGGCCTCGCGGAAGCGCAGATCGTAGTCGGCACCGGCTAGCAAGGCGTCGATGCTGGCCTGGTCGATTTTATTCAGCCCGCGCAGCTGCTTTTCGGACACCAGTTTAGTCTTGGGCTCGATGAAGTAGATATCAAAACCGACCATTTCCGCCTGGTATTCGCCGAGGATGCGGACGACGTCGACATATTCGGTGCGAGTCCAGTCCTGCCAGCGGCCTTCGACCTGCAGGGTCTGGTCGTCGATTTCGATGGTGCCCAGCCGCGGATCCATCACCGGCGGGCCGAAGATGGAGTTGCGGATATTGAAACGCCAGTCGTAGCTGACGAGTTCGGCACGCTCGTAGGCTTTGCTCAGAGCGAAGAGCAGGACAAGGATGCCAACGATAGGGCCGAGGTAGGGTTGGAGCTTGGGGTCGCCTTTGCGTGCTTCTGCCATGGTTTCTCTCCGAAAGGAGGTATTGGAGCAAGTTTCTTGGGCATTCGGGGAAGGCCCTCCGCTCATCCTCGCCTCGGAACGACCTGGGAATGAGCAAAGGATACTTCCTCTGACGGACCGTCAGAAAACTAACTTACGGCAAACAATATAAAAAAAGGAAGGCCCGGTGGACACACCACGGGCCTTCCTTTCGAAGAAATGGTAAATCTGTCTATTATTGCGTTGCTGTGATCTCGCTCAGCTTTTTCTGGGCCTTGGTAGCGAAGGGGGTCTTGGGGTGGTCCTTGGCAACTTGATTGTAATAGTCGCGGGCATCAGTGACCTTACCGAGCTTTTCATAACACTGAGCGATAAAAAATTTCTGTTTGGGTGCTGAGGACGACTTGGGATTCTTGGCTAGGGCCTTCTTGAGCGTGTCGATGGCCTTGCTCAGTTTGTCCTGGCTGGGATAGCGTTTGCCGCCTTTGTAATAGAGCTTGCCGAGAATATTGTCCTCGGCCTCGGCGCCGCGCACACCGGCGACGGTGACCGTCTCTTGCAGCTTGAATTCTTCTTCTTCGACCATATCGTCGACTTGCGTCCAGACGGTGTTGAGCCAATCGTCGTCGCCTTCTGCGGCGGGAGCAGGAGCGGCAGCGTCTTGGGCCCCGACCGTGGCAACGGTAAAGGCTGCGGCAAAAAGTATGTAGAAAAGTTTGACTTTCACGATAACACCTCCTCAAGGGGTGGTATGAGCTTCTTGCTGTCTCTAACTTTAAATATCGACACCAAAAGCCGGGTGTGGTATGATCTGGATCACGTCCGCATTTTTTTATTTTTAATCATAAATTATTGGACGCCTGCCGTTTGCGTTTGGTTTCCGTTATTCTTCTTCCAACAAAAAGTCTAAAAAGCCAATGTAGCGGTCGTCCGTGTCGATCACTTGCTGGTAGATGACCGCGGCTTCGTGGCGGCGGCCCTGTAAATAGCGCACGATAGCCATATTGAGACGGATACCTGGGTGCGTCGGGAGTTGGACTTCCGCTTTTTCGAGCAGGGCATAGGCTTCTTCGTAGTTGCCTTTGTTGCTCAGTATGACGGCTTTGGTGTTGTAGGCCTCGCCCATCTCCGGGTCCGCGCGCAAGGCCTGGTCGAGGCGTTCTATGGCTCGGTCGTATTCCTCTTGCTGCATATAGGAAACGGCGATCCGATAGTGCTCGTCGGCTGAGCCGACTTCGGCGAGGAAGTCGAGCAGACCATCGTAGGCGTCGTCTTGCGAGACGATCTGCTGGTAGAGCGTGTCGGCTTTTTTGCGGTCGCCCTTCAGATAGTAGATCAGCGAGATATTGACGCGGTAGCCGGTCTCGTCCGGGGCGACGGCGGTGGCACGGTCGTAAAGGGCCAGCGCCTCGTCGTATTGGCCTTGGTGCGTGAGCACTACGCCCTTGGCGTTGATCGCGTCGGCGAACTTGGCGTCGGCGGCGAGGGCTTCGTCAAACTGGGCCAAGGCCAGGTCGTAGCGCTCCTGACGCAGATAGGAGACGCCGACATCGTAGAATTCCTGCGCGTCGCCAACGGTGGCCAAGAAGTCGAAGAGGTCGAGATAGGAGTCGTCTTGCGCAACCACTTCCTGGAACAAGCGGTCGGCCGTTTCGCGTTCGCCCTTCAGATAGTAGGTCAGAGCGATATTCATGCGCACCCCGGTATTGTCTGCCGACTGCAGGGACTGACGGTAGAGTTCGAGGGCCTCGTCATAGAAACCCTGGTGGGTGAGCACCACGCCTTTGGCGTTGATCGCGTCGAAGTGGTCGGAGCGCATCTCGAGGGCCTTGTCGAACATCCTCAGGGCTTTTTCGAGGTGGTTGATGCGCAAATAGGCGACGCCGGCATCGTAGGCTCCGTCGGGCGTGTCGAGTGAGGTGGCCGAACCGAGTGCGATCTGGTCAACGCGTTGATCGAAGTAGTCTAAGTCGCGGAAGAGCAGGCTGTCCATCTCGCCGGCGGTGGGCAATGTCACATTGGTCGGGGGCAATGAAGCAGGTTTGTAGGTCTGCAGCCATTGCTGCACGTAGACCTCGTCGATGAGCTTGCGCACCTTGAGGCGCTTGTATTCTGCGGCGCCGTTGCGCCAGGCTTCGGCGAAGGTGAAGCCGAACATCGTGGTTTCGATTGGGATCCAGACCCGGCCCTGCCAAACAACGTACTCGGCCGAGCTCAAAAAGTGGTCCTCGGCATTCTCGGGCGAGATGCCGCTGTCGAACATCAGGTAGATATGGCCCTTGCCCGGGTCGTTGGCCTCCAAGAAAGCGGTGTCGATGCTCAGGTTTTCCAAGAGCGAGGCGTAGAGCACGGTCAGGTCGTCGCAATCGCCGATTTTGGTTTCGACGCCCTCGCCCTTGAAGAGTAACTCGCTTGGGTATTGCACTGTGTCGAAGATCGTCTTGTCGTCGGAGACGCTGGAAAACGGCGTCTTTTGGTCTGCCTGGTAGCGGATGCGGTAGGCGCCCATCGCGTCGAAAAGCAACACGGCTTTGCCGATATTGGAGCGATTGAATTTGGCGCCGAGCAGGACGTTGTAGCGTTGGACCAGACCGCGGGCCATGCCGGCGATGGCCAGGTCCTCTGTTGTGACGAAGGCAGCGGCCATACCCGGCACGTTCCAGCTAAGTCTGCCCTTGCCGGCGACATAAACGCGTTCAAGCTGTTTTTCGACCGACTGCTCTTTGCGGTTGCGGGTGTAGCTGACCTTGATCGCCGGTGTGACGAAGTTGTCGAAGTAGGCTTCCCGTTTGTTGAAGATGTCGGTGTCGAAGGTGACCTTGAACGCGTATTTCTCATTGCTTTGCGGCGGTAGCAGTATGGTCTCCTGATGCGGCACGCTCATAATCTTGGGCAGGAAGATCCCGACGGTTACCTCAATCGGTTCGGGTGCCGAGTTGGCGATGACCACGTCGCAGAAGTCGTTCTCTTGATAGTGCTGGTAGAGCGAGCGGAAGATCGGGTTGGGCCGGATAGTGGCGTCTTTGATGGCGACAACGCGCGGGTTATACGACAGCGATAGTGAAGTGTAATGTGTCGCGGGCAATACTGGATGGCGCTCGTAGGCGTAGTCGAGCGTGGCGAAACCGTATTTTACGCCGAGGCCGAAAGAGGTGGTGGTCGCGTCGCCGAAACTTTCGGGCGTGTCGAGTTCGGTGAGCAGGCCGGCGCGCAAGGCCAACAGGCCCTGCACCCAGTATTCGGCACCGAAGCGCAGGGCGTCGTCGAGGCCTGCGGCTACGGTGAGACCCTCTATGGGCTTGTGAGCGAGGCCGAGACGGTAACGGGTGCCGTAGACCTTTTCGGCGATGCCGCCGTCGTGTTCGAGGCTAGTGCCGCCGAGATCTTGCACCGAAAGACCGAGTCGTATGCCGAAAGGCAGGGGCGCCAAAAACCCGAGGTCAAAACCCCAGCCCGCGGCGCTGGTCAATTGGTTGCCGTCGAGGTCGAAGTTCAATGAGCGGTATTTGCCGGTAACGCCGATTGCGGTCGAGCCTATATAGGGCTTGAGGGCGCGGATGCCGTTGCGGTAGCCATAGGCGAAATTGAGCTTGTTTTGCCCGGCCCCGAGTTCACTATCGTCAAAGCCGAGGTTGAACCAGTCTACACCAAGGGCGTGGTTATCGGCGATGGGCAGCGAATAGGCGAGATAGGACTGGTTGAGCCCCAAGCCAAAGCGATCGGCATAGCCGAAGCCGAGTTCCTGACGCTGCAGAGTAGCCAACGCGGCTGGGTTCCAATGCACGGCGCTGGCGTCGGAAGCGACGGCACTGAAGGCGCCAGCCATCGCGATAGCTCGTGCTCCCAGGGTCGCTTGCCTGGAGGTGGTGGCGTCGGCACGGCCGGAAAGCAGGGCCAGCGCGAGCGCGTATAGGGCGAATGATCGGCGCATTACGGCTCCACCACCGTGATTTGCTCGCCGCCTTGCACCCCGGAGGTGGTTACGGCGGCGGCGCTGCCAGGGAAGCGGACTTGAATATTGTAGGTCTGGCCCTCCTGGACGCCGAAGACGACGCCATTGGGCGCGCCGGCTTGGCGGAAGGCGATAAGTTGATCGCTGTTGTCGAACAAGCTGATCCGGGCGCCGACGCCGTCGAGATTGGTGCCACCCTGTTGCCCGCCCTTGCCACGGGCGAAGACTTTGATGAAACGACTACCGGGCGTCTCGTTTTGGAAGAGTTGGTTGCCGATGCCCCAACCGTCGGTCACGTAGAGGTCGGGCGATGCATTGCCGTCGTAATCGGCGAATCCGGTGGACATGTGCGCTGAGGCGCTAGTCGGCAAATTGGCTTCGACGGTGGCGTTGCGGAAGGTCAGGTCGCCATTGGCCGCGTAGAGCACGTCGCGTTGTGGCTCGCGGTCGCCGCCGTTGGCCAGATAGAGGTCGAGCCAGCCGTCGCCGTCGTAATCGGCCCAGGCGGCCATCGCCGTGAGCCAGCCGACGGTATCGATGCGAATTCCGGCCTCGGACGCCACGTCCTGGAAGACCTCGTCGCCGTCGTTTCGGTAGAGCGCGTTGGCGCCGACATTGGCCAGGTAGAGGTCGAGGTCGCCGTCGTTGTCGTAGTCTGCCCAACTGCCTCCGTGGCCGATCTCTCCGTTGGCAATGCTCAGGGCGCAGGCTATTTCAGGGAAGGTGCTTGTTGTATTGAGGTCGTTGCGGTAGAACCCGTTCTCTTGCTCGCGGTTGACGGTGTAGAGATCAAGGTCTCCGTCATTGTCGTAGTCGGCGAAGAGCACATCGTCGGTATCGCGCTGGTCGCCCAAGCCCAGGTCGGTGACTTGCAGGAAACTTCCGTCGCCTCGGTTTTCGTAGAGGTCGTTGGCGAAATAGTATTTGCCGGTATAAACGTCGAGCCAACCGTCGCCGTTATAATCGCCCCAGGCGACGGA
>CAZSZE010000146.1:0-7061 GCA_964610645.1 uncultured Enterobacterales bacterium
CCAATACCGAGGCCGCCGGGTTTCCAAACCCGTCCCCATCGTTGTCCGCGTACCACTCCGTGGCATCCACGGCGTCCGATTCGTCCGTGGTGCCGTCGCAGTCATCGTCGATGCTGTTGCAGTACTCGTCGGCGCCTGGGTGGATCGAGGCCACGGCGTCGTTGCAGTCATCCCGGTCCATGTTGACATCGCCCAGGCCGGGTTGGGTGCAGGTGGTGTCGGAGGATTCCACCGGGGAGCCGTTCTCTTCCGCGTGGCCATCGCGGTCGGAGTCCACGTAGCAGAGCTCGAAACCATCACAGTTCATGTCATTTCCATCGCCGGGCCATTCGGTGGCGTCGGGGTGGACTTCAGCGCTGGCGTCATCGCAATCCCCTCCTTCTGCGACCGTGGCGGATGGCTGGTCACAGGAGACCACCTCCGATTCGTCCGCGCCATAGCCGTCCCCGTCGGCATCCGTGTACCAGGAAGGGGCGTCGACGGCATCGTCCTCATCGATGACACCATCGCAGTCGTTGTCCACGTCATCGCAGACCTCCGTGGCGCCGGGGAAGATTGTGGGGTCTTCATCGTTGCAGTCACCACTTCCCAACAGCCCCTCGACCATGTCGATAGAACCGGCAACAGTGCAGGCGAGGTAGCTGTCGCCATCGGCATCTCTTTCGTCGGTTGGGATGTCCTCGTCGCAGTTGTTGTCGTACCCGTCGCAGATCTCGGGAGCGCCTGGGTAGACATCAGGGTTCCAGTCGTCGCAATCGTCGCCCCCGAACTCGAAGGAGATGTATTGATCCCCGTCTGCATCCCAGCTGTCCTTTGCCATCTTTTCATCGATCAGGTTGTCCCTGTCTTCGTCAGTGAGGAGGCATGCGGAAAGCGGCAACAACAGGGCCAGGAACCAGAGTCGCATCAGAACCGCCCTCCCACACTCATGGTGACGCTGGAACTCGTGGTGAGCACCCCGACGCCCAGCAATCCCACGCCGACAGCGGCCGAGGCCATGCCCATGCCCCCCAGCGTGTTGGCGCGGGCCATGATGCTGTCTATTTCATCCAGTGAATCCACCTCGCCGTTCAGGAACCGGGATCGCTCACCCAAGCCCATCCCCAGCAGGACCCCTCCCGTGACAACCAGACCGCCACCGCCGCCCAGGTAGAGCATCCGCCGGTCGAGCTGGGCGCTCGCCGGAAGCGCCGCCTTGGTTTCAGGTTCGGCGACCGCCGCGACAGCCTCCCCCCCGGCCAACGCACTCCAGGTACGCGCGCCCGGATCGAATTGCCACAAGGTCTGGCCCGGCAGCGACACGAAGGCCGGTTGGCCTTGGCCATGGGTCGAGAGGACGCCTTCCAGCAGCCCCCGCGTGTCCGGGCTCCGGACCAGGGAGATGTGTTCGTCGGTCAGAACATCGGCAAACACAAGTGAGTTGTCACTGCCCTCGGGCAGGCCCACGGTGTAGGTGGCGAGCCCTCCTTCGGTTTGCTCGACCTGGATTACATGGGTGCCTGCCACAAGAGAGAGGCTCGCGGGGCTCTCCGAGACCTTTCCGTCCACCCACACCTTGCCCGGTGGAGGTGGCAGAAGTTGCAGGGACACGGGCGTCGCAGCCTTCACCGCTGCCACAGCACCTGTGAACGCTCCCTTGCCGTCCGGCGGGAAGTTCTCGTCCCACGCGATCTGGGGATTGAGGATCGCCGCCTGGAGGTACTCCGGCCATGCACCGGCCTGGTCCCCGCTGCCGACGGCCACCATGCCCCGCAGGTAGTGCACCTGGGAGATGACGGCCGGGTCCAGCACCTCGGTCAGGCATCGCTCCATGGACACCACGGCATCGAGGCCGGCGTTGGCGGTCTCGATCTCCATGAACAGCACGGCGGACCGGGTCTTCTCCAGAATCAGCGCAATGGCCGCGTTGGTGCCGGTGTCCCCGGGGCATGTCTGTACGGTGGCCCCGCCGAGTACCACGGGATCTGTGCCGCCTACCAGCTCGGTCAGCGTGTGCGCTTCCAAATCGGCAGGCGCCCGGCCGGCCAGGAGGGCAGCCTTGGCTATCGCTGTCGTGGGGGTCTCCCCGGGTCCGAAGAGCACCAACTCCGCTGATTCGACAGGGGAGGCCAGGAGCAGGAGGAAGAGGATGCGGTTCATGAGGATCCGGTCCAGCACTCTACCGCGTCCAACCCTTGCTTTGTGATCAGACCCGAGAGGCCGCCAGCTTGTTGTGGGCATCGAGGGCAGCAACCTTCAGGCACTCGGCCAGGGTCGGGTAGTTGAAGACGGCTTCCACGAAGTAGTCCAGGCCCCCGCCCAGGGCGAGCACGGCCTGGCCGATGTGGATGATCTCCGTGGCGCCGGTGCCGATGGCGTGTACCCCCAGCAGGCGCCGATCCTCCCGGTGGAAGAGCATCTTGTACAACCCCGTGTTGTCCCCGAGAATCTGGCCCCGGGCGATCTCCCTGTACCGGGCGAGACCGCTCACGTAGGGGATCTTCTGGGCGGTCAGCTCGTGCTCCGGCATGCCCACCATCGAGAGCTCGGGGATCGAGTAGATGCCGATGGGAAAGTGGTCGGGCATCGGCTTTGCCGGCCTGCCGAAGGCGTGCAGCGCGGCGAGGCGCCCCTGTTCGGCGGAGGTGGCAGCCAGGCTGGGAAAGCCGATGGCATCTCCCGCGGCAAAGATGTGGGGCACGCTTGTGCGGTAGCAGTCGTCCACGGACATGCGGCCCCGCTTGTCGGCGTCCAGCCCGGCGGCTTCCAGGTTCAGGGTGTCCGTGGCTCCCTGGCGGCCGATAGCGTACAGCACCATGTCCGCCACGAGCTGCTTTCCCGACTCCAGCACCACACAGCCCTTGGGCCCGTCGGACTCGGAAATGGACAGGCTCTCTACGGCCTCACCAAACAGGAAGGCGACGTTGTTCTCGCGCATCTGGTGGATCAGCTCGTCGACAATCTCCCGATCCAGGAATTCCAGGGGACGCTCCCGTCGGTCAATCAGGGTCACCCGCACGCCAAGGGCTCCGAACATCGAGGCGTACTCAATGCCGATCACGCCCCCGCCCACAACCACCAGGGTCTTGGGCAGCTTCTTCATTTTCAGCACGCCCCGGCTGGTGATGATGACGTCCTGGTCCAGGGTCACGCCGGGGGGGCCCGCGGGCCGGGTTCCCACGGAGACCAGGATGTTCTCGGCGGTCACGGTGCGCGTGCCCTCTCCGTGGGCGATGGCGATGGTGTGGGGGTCGACGAACTCGCCCCGCCCCCCGAGCACGTCCACGTCGTTGCGCCAGAGCTGGTTGGCCACCACGTCGGACTCGCGCCGCACCACGTCGTCCACCCGGGAAAGGAGGGCCTCAGAGGTCGGGTGCTTCACCGGGTGGTGCCCGGAGCTTGGTTGCAGGCCGACAAAGGAAAGGGCGGCTTGGCGAAAGGTCTTGCTGGGGATGGTGCCCGTGTGAACGCAGCACCCCCCGACGGACTGCCGTTCTTCGACGACAGCCACCTTCTTCCCCAGCTTCGCCGCCTGGACCGCAGCTCGCTGTCCCGCAGGTCCGCTGCCGATGCACACCAGGTCATATGTATAAGAGTCGGCCATGAAGGGGACGATATCGCAGGCGGTCCCTGTGCTGCATTCACCGCCGCCAATCCGGTGCTGCCTGCTGAATGAGATGCGCGTTGAATATGGCGCGGAACATCCCGTACGTCTGCGGGTTGACGTCGCGAGATGTGAAGCATGTTGATTTGGTTGTCCCTTCTTTTTTCCTCCCCTGCCCTGGCGCAGGACTACCAGATGCAGGCCAATGAGTCGGTGAAGCGCCAGCTCAATTTCGACCTGGACGCGTTGGAAGGACTCCTGAAGGCCCCCGCAAGGCACTCGGCCAGCCAGTGGGTGCCCCTGCTCCCCCTGGAGCCCAACTCGGAGGTGGAAGAGGTCACGGTCTACCCGGACCGCGCCCTGGTCACCCGGAGGCTCCGGGGCAAAGTGGAGGCGGGGGGTTTCCTCACCTTTGAGGGCCTTCCCCTGGCGATGATTGAAAGCTCGGTGCACGCGGCGGTGGCCGAGGGAGATGCACGGGTGGTGGGCGTGGAGCTCGTGGTTGGAAGCAAGGAGCCCGGTGAGGACCGCCGGGCCCGTCTGAAGGAGGAGATGCGCCCTCTCGCCGACGAGCTGGGGGAGATCCAGGACCGGATTGAGGCCCTGCTCGCGCAACGGGCCTACCTCCGCGGCGCGATTCTCACTCCGGAGCGAACCGAGGGACCCACGATGAAGGAGGTGGGCGGGATGTTCGCGTTTGTCGGTGAGACGGAGGCAGCCCTCGCCGAGGGGCTGCGAAAGCAGGAGGAGCGGGCCCAGGAGCTTGGGGAGAAGCTCGAGCCCTTCTTGGCCAGGCTGCATGACTCGAATGCCGCGGGTCGAGAGGTCCGGGTGGACCTTGCCACAGACCGCGCCCAGGATGTGGACGTGATGTTGAGCTACCAGGTGCGCGGCGCTGGCTGGGTGCCGGCCTACAACGCGCGGTACCTGTCCGAATCGGAGAAGGTCCAACTCGAGATGTTCGGCCTGGTGCAGCAGACCACCCACGAGGCCTGGGACGATGCCAGCATTTCCCTCTCGACCGCCAATCCCGCCTCCTCTGCTGCTGTCCCAAGCCTGGGCGCCTGGCTGCTGGACGGTGGGGGCTACGCCATCGCTGAGGGCCGCGGTCGGTTCGTGCATTCAGCTGAAGATGCCCCCATGGCGGGCATGGCCCAGACGGCCATGGTGCTGGCCCCCACCACCTCCAGCACGGGGCCGGTGGTCTTTCCGGTCTCTGGCCGGCGCACCATCAGCGGGGATGGCAGCGAGCAGCGGATCCCGCTTGGATCCCAGAAATTCGCCACGACCACCGAGTACCTCTCCATTCCCAAGCTGGTGCCGGAGGCCTACCGCACGGCCACGGTCCACTACAAGGGCAATGTCCCCCTGCTTGCGGGGCAGATCAGCGCCTATGTGGACGCCGACTACGTGGGCAGCAGCCACATGGACACCACGCTTCCCGGAGAGGAATTCAAGGTGGCCTTTGGCACCCACGACCGCATCAAGGTCCAGCGGGTGCTCGTGGAGCGCAATCAGGAGCGGGCTGGCCGCAACAAGGTCCGATACACCTTTCACTTCCGCACGACCCTCCACAACTACGGAGACAAGGCGCAGACCGTGGAGCTTGTCGACCAGATCCCGGTCGCCCAGACCGATCGCATCAACGTCAAGCTCCTCAAGGCAACGGCCGGTCACACCACAGAAGAGAGCGACCCGGCGGGTCTCTTGCGCTGGCGCGTAAAGTGGCCCCCGGCGCGGAGAAGACGATCGAGCTTTCCTTCAGCGTGACAACCCCGCGAGAGGCCGTGCCCTACGAGGTGCAGCAGTTGATGCAGTGAGGGACAACCCCTCCGACATCTTGTTCAAGTGCCGTTGGCGGCTGCTGCAAGCCCCGGCAGACCAGGATGGGAACGTCATTTAATGAGCCGCACGAGGCGACGTGCGGGCACGGTGCCTTTGATGGTTCGCGTCTCGCCTGTGGTCAAGGTGATGCGCAGCTTGTCGAACTCCTGTGCATCGCCCAGTCCGAAGTGGACTCGCTGGGGGCCGCCTGCCCCGTAGCTTGAGTCCGTGTCTACCCAGTCGGTTTGGGTCTTCCCCCCGGCAGTCACCTCGACACGGCTGCCCAGGGGGGCCTCCACCTCCAACCACCCGGGCCGGGTGCAGCCCTCGGACAGGTAGAGAAGGGGGGTCTTGTTGAATTGGGAGACCAGCAGGTCAAGCACGCCGTCGTCGTTGTGATCTGCGGCCACGACGGATCGAAAGATGCCGGCCTGTTCCAGGCCAAGGTCCACGGCGATGTCCTCGAATCCGTTCGACCCCTGGCGAAGCAGGTTGATGGGCGCATCAAAGTGCGGCAGGCCCGGCTCGGCGTGTTCTCCCTGGGCCACGAGAAGATCCTGGAGGCCGTCGTTGTCATGGTCGAGCCAGACCACCCCCCAACCCATGCCGTCGGCGTGGTCCACGGGGTTGGCTCCCAGGACCAGCGTGGTGTCCACAAAGGAGTCATCTGCCTCCCCGTGCAGAAGGACGTTCTTCATGGTGGCCGTGACATAGATGTCGACCCGCCCGTCTCCGTCGTAGTCGCCCGCGTCTCCCCCCATTCCGTCGAGCACCAGCTCGCAGTTGCAGTCGGAGGCGGGGAAGAGTGCGCCCCCAACATTCTCGTACAGCACGTTTCCGCCGTAGGACGAGCCCAGGTCGTTGACGACGTAGAGGTCGAGATCGCCATCGTTCTGCCAGTCCAGAAACACGGCATCAAATCCTGCTCGGTTTGTCAGGTCGGCCGGCAAGGAGGTGGTGTCCACCTCGAACTCTCCATTCCCCTGGTTCCACAGAAGGTAGGAGTAGGATACGCCCGGGTCCCCATCGGTGAGGGCGAATAGATCCACATCCCCGTCACCGTCGATGTCTGCGGGCGCAAATTCCTGGACAAAGGAGAGGCTCTCCGAGGAAGGCCTGTCGGAATCGGGAAGATCAGGAAGAGCCTCCAGGAAGAACTCGCCGCCTTCATTCCAAAGGACTTGACCCGGTATGGACCAGGCTCCCCCCAAGAGGTCCGGGTCACCATCTCCATCCAGGTCGGCGACCGAGAATCCGGCGGCGCCAAGAGGGCCGGGCATGCTCTGGGGGACAAAAACGCTGCCCTCCCGAGCGTAGTAGGTGGGAGGCGAGACGATCCCTCCCGCGACGAGGTCCAGGTCTCCGTCTCCATCAAAGTCAGAGACCGCCACCATCATGCCTTCGTCCTCGATGCCCTCGGCGTCCACGTTGGTTTGCAGGCCCATTGCAGCGCCCTGCTCGCTGTAGCGGGTCTCTGCCTTGGGGTTGGAGCACTCCCTGACCGGTCCCAGCTTGAACCCGGAGGTGTCGACCTCCTTCTTGCAGGCAGACAGGTGCAGGATCACGAGGAGGAGCCAGGACATCTGGCCTGGACGATAGCACTCGGGCGGGGGGTGCTGTGACGAGAGGGAATCAGGGAACGGCGTAGGTCACG
>CAZSZE010000147.1:0-6922 GCA_964610645.1 uncultured Enterobacterales bacterium
AGCGGCGCCACCTGCGACAGAAGGGGGGAGAGATGGCGCATCCCCCCTGGTTCTTGTCGCGAAGTGGGGGAGGTAGTGGCGCCACCTGCGACAGCAGGGGGGGGGATGCCGCATCCCCCCTGGATCTTGTCGCAATGAAGGCGGGTGTGGGTGGGCCTAGAACAGCTCCCCGATCGACTCCGCCATCGCCTTTCCCACCACCTCGTTGCCCAGCACCGTCATGTGGTTCCGATCCAGGAACAGGGCCTTTCCACCGTGTCCGCTCTTGGACAGGGCCTGGCAGGCGGGCACCTGGGGCACGTCGGTGGGCAGCTCGCCCGGGTCCGTGTGGCAGCCCAGGTACCACTGCTCGTTGGTGACCGGGTACTCCATGAACAGCACCTTGATGCCGTGCTCCTGTGCCCACGCGGCTATCAGGTCATGGTTGCCGTGGTTGCCGATGTTCTGTGGTTCAAAGGCGCCGTCCACATCGAGCCAGCGGGACCGGTCGGCCCGGCCTTTCTCCACCCCGTG
This sequence comes from uncultured Enterobacterales bacterium, assembly GCA_964610645.1. GTDB lineage: Bacteria > Myxococcota_A > UBA796 > UBA796 > CAJQPC01 > JAYZDK01. Next base: position 514 of record CAZSZE010000147.1, read on the forward strand.
CCGGAGCAGGTAGTAGATCTTGGAGTGCCAGAGCACCCTCTTCAGCAGGCCGGCCTGCATGGGGGCCTTCTGGATCGGGCCGTCGTCCCGGGGGCTGTCAAACGGCATGCAGTCGATCACCAGCACATCCGGTTCAAAGCGCAGGATTCGACGCTGAAGCAGGCGGTAGACGTTCAGGGACCGGTACCCGCTGATGCCGGCGTTGAGCACCTCCCATTCGGCGCCCAGCTGGCGCTCCGCCACAGCGGAAAAGGTCTCCTCAGGACCGACCCCCGCCCCGAGGGTCTGGCTGTCCCCCAGCACCACGGCCCGCTTGATCCCCGTGGGCTTCTTCGCCCGCATGGGGCGCGTTCGCCGAAAGCCATGCTCGTTGATCTGCATGCCCGGCGAGGGAAGGAACTGCCAATACCAGTACAGGTCCGGGTCGTAGCGAAAGCCGGCCACGTTCATGTGCACGCGGATCATGCCGTCGGGCAGTGTCGCGGTGCGGGCCACGGGAAAGGCCAGGCGAAGTCCCACCTCTGCGCCCCCCAGGACGAGCAACGATGCAAGAAGGCCAAAGAGGAGCTTTCTGCGTTTCGAGAGGGGGGACCGCTCGGACGGCATGGAGGGAGGCTACCATCCCGGCCGGGCAGGGAGTTGCTGGGCTATGCTTGGCCCATGTTGGCCGAGGGCCAGGATCCCGCTGAGCGTACCGATGTGCTGCTCATCTACCCGCCGTGGCCTGCGGTGGCTGGCCGTGCCCGGCTGATTTCGACCCTGCCTCCCCTCGGGGTGCTCTCCATCGCGGCCACCCTGGAAGCAGCGGGCCATACAGTGGCGGTGGTGGATGCCCATGCGGAGCAGTTGGACATCCACGGGATCGCGGAGCGCCTCCGGAAGCATCGGCCCCGCTTTGTCGGCCTCTCCGTCTTGACCAGCCAGTGCCCAGCCGCCCACCGCATCGCCCGCCTGGCCAAGGAGATCCTGCCGGACTGCACCGTCATCGCCGGGGGCGTGCACGCCGAGGCCATGCCGGAACGCATGCTCCGCAACGCAAGCCTCGATGCCGTGGTGCGCGGGGACGGGGAGGAGGCCATGGTGGAGCTTGCGGAGGGCGCACCGTTCCAGGACGTGCAGGGCCTGAGCTGGCGCAGGGAGAACCAGGTCGTCCACAACCCGGCCCGGCCGGTGCAGATGGACCTGGATGCCCGCCCGATGCCCGCCTACCACCTGGTGGATTTCGACCGCTACTACCCGGGGGCCACCACCTACCGGCACCTGCCCGCCATCAACCTGCTCATGACCCGGGGCTGTCCCGGGCGCTGCACCTTCTGCAACTCGGCCATGACCACCCTCCGGGCCCGGAGTCCCGCCTCCATGGTGGCCCAGATCAAGCACCTGCACGACGAATACGGCATCCGGCAATTCCAGTTCTACGACGACACCTTCACAGTGTTGAAAAAGGTCTGCCTTGAGTTCTGCGAGCTGCTGGAAGCCGAGCGGTTGGATGTCAGTTGGATTGCCTTCGTGCGCGGGGACTGTTTTTCCGAGAAGCTGGCCGCCGCCATGAAACGGGCCGGCTGCCACCAGGTGCTGATCGGCATCGAGACGGGCAGTCCAGAGATCGGAAAGCGCATCGGAAAGACCATCGATGCGGATCGCTACCGGCGGGCCGTGGCCACTGCCCATGCCCATGACATGGAGGTACGGGCCTCCTTTGTCATCGGAAACATGGGCGAGACCTGGGACACGATGCAGGCCAGCCTTGATTTGGCCATCGACCTGGATGTGGACTTCTTTCAGCTCTTCATCTCCTCTCCCTACCCGGGCACCGCGGTCTTCCAGGAGGCGGTGGAGAAGGGGTGGCTGCTTCATATGGACTGGCTCCACTACGGCCAGGCGACAGTGCTTGTGGACCAGCCCCAGATATCTGCCGAGGAGATCCACCGGTTCGAGACCTATGCCAACCGCCGGTTCTACCTGCGCCCGCGATCCCTGCGGCGCATGCTTGGGAGAGTGGTCAACCCGCGCCACCTGCGGGACTACGCCCTGGCGGTGCCCTATGTGCTCCTGGGACTGAACGATGATCAAAGCGGCGGGCGGTGGGCCTGCTGGCGGGACCTCAAGGAGCCGGATTTCTTTGACCTGGATCTCGAGGAGCCCGGTGCAATGCGCCTGACCTGGGAGGTGCGACAGCGCGGGGTTGCCTAGCGGCCTGGCAGGCATCTTCCCCCGTGCCAATGCCGGAGAAGATGCGGTGGGCGAAGTGCCCGTTGGCTTCCATGCTGGCCCCCAGGGCCACAGCCAAGGGATTTTCCGCCGGGTCCACGACCTCCGTGTCACAGCGCTCCCGGTGCAGGGGGCTCACGAGGGCACCGCCGGATCTCAGGTGCTCCCAGACCGTGCGGGCGCAGGCCTCGGGTTCGCCTGCGCAACAGTCCGCCGTCAGGACCGTCAGCTGCAGGTCCGGGCGGGCCGCCTGCAACGGCCAGAACAGGTCTCCCTCCCGGCCGTCCCGAAGTCGGAGCGCCACCACCTCGCTGTCCGTGGGCATCTTCTCGGCGAGTTCTTCCGCCAGCCGGGCCAGCTCGGCACCGCCACAGACGCTGATGTCCTTGTAATGGGGCGCCACGTCTTTCAGGCCGGGAAAGAGCAACATGGGCTTCAGGGAGAGATCCTCTTCCAGGGCCCGCAAGCCTGCCACGTGGCTCACCAGGGCCAGGGCCGGCCAGGCGCCGATCAGGGCAACCCAGGGAATGCGGGCCAGGGCCACGCCAGCGAGCAAGACAAGGGGCACCGTGGCCGGCCCGAGGTATCGGGGCCGCAGGTGGTCCCCCAGGCCGGTGGCCACGGCAAGCAGCCCAAGCAGGCCGAGGCCGAGTGCTCCGATGCGCTCACGCCGAGCGGGTCCGGGAAGGGCCGCACCCAGAAACGCCAGGATCCCCAGCACCGGGTGGCCGGTCCAGGCAGGGAGATCCAGGAGGAGGGATGTGCCCGCGCCCATGAGGGCGGGAAGTTCGCCCAGGGAGGGAAAATTCCCCCCGGAGGACAACCACCAGGAACCCAGCAAGCCGCTGCCGGGACGGGGGGCCAGAAGAGGTTCCAACAGGGAGCGGCACGCCACGCTCCCGATGGCGAGCCCCAGGAAGACCGCTCCCCCCTGGCGACGGCTGCGAACGGACAGGAACAGCAGGCCCAACACCGGAAGGGCGATGGGCTTGATGGCCAGGGAGAAGGTAGCCAGGAGCGCCCCGACAAACACCTGCCCGCCGCAGGCTACAGCCACGCCGGCCAGGGCCATTGCCACCGCCGGGGCATCTCCCCCGCCTCCGGTGGCTGGAGCAAGCAGGAGTGGTGCGGCCCCCAGGGCCAAACCGGTGGCGAGAGGGGATCCCCCGAGAACAGGCGCAAGGCGCACACCGCAGAACGCTGTGACGCCAGCAGCCAGGATCGACAAGAATCGTCCGCTCCCGGTGAGCTTGATCAGAAACGGGTGCAGCGGGTAGGGGTGGCCCCCGAGTTCGCTGGCTGCCTGCGCACCGGCTGCATCCGGGCCCACGGCGCCGCCTCCGATCCAGAACGCTCCGATCGAAGCCAGAACCACCGCGACCAGAGGGCACAGCACGGCCGGGGCCTTCACCCGGGACCACGCGGAGTTCGGGGGCGCTGTAGTCATGGGCGAATCTCGTAGATCTTGCGGGGACCTCCGGGCAGATCCACCCGTCCCAGGGGCATCGGGTGGTAGGTGCGGTGCATGCGCAGCGCCCGATCCTGGAGCCCGCGACTGGTCCAGGATTTGTGGATGAACTCCTCTCCCCAGCAGGTCCGGTCCGTGGGCCAGTTGGCCCGGAGGTTCCAGTGGCTGCCCTCGTCCAGGGGATCGTCGAGCACCTCCAGGCAGTCGGCGGGGGGGGCACCGGACTCAGAGAGGGTGGCAGCGAACTGCGCTGCATCCGCGTAGTACCAGTGGGCGACATCTGCGGTGCCCCGGACCAGCAGGAGCGCACCGGCCACGGTCAAGACTCTCCGCCACCCAGTGGCCCGGGCCAGGAATACCGCGAGGCACACGCCGCCGAACAGCGCGTGCCGGGTGCCGTAGTCATCGAAGACGCTTCCGCACAGGTGCACCCAGAGGGCAGCAGCCAGCAGGCGCCACCGGTCTCCCTTCAAGGCCAACAACAGGAGCAGGGGTGCCGCTCCGACCGCCAGGGGCCCGAGAAAGTCCACGAGGGGCAGGTTCACGGGAAGGGTCACCAGGGGCGACCGCAGCGCCGGGCCGGTGCCCCATACCGGGAGTATGGCAGCAGCCCCCAGCACCCCGGGCAGCAGTCGCCGCTCCCCGAGAAGCACCAGGGCTGGGGCGATAGCCACGAGATCCGGGCGCAGAGCACAGGCTGCCCCGTAGAACAGGGCGCCGCGCCACCCGCCGATCGCCAGCCCCCCCAGCAGAAAAGCCTGGGGCAGAATCACCGGGTAGGCAGAGGAAGACCAGAAGGCCTGCGCCGGGGTGAGGGCCAACAGGAGCGCGGTCCAGAATCCTGCCGATGCGCCCCATCGGCGCTGGGCCCAAAGGCCCGCCGCACCTACACAGACCAGACCGGCCAACACCGAGACCACCAGGAGCAGGCGCGGGTCCTGGGAAAGGCGCCCCAGGCCAGCAGCAAGGGTGGCAGCCACCGGCTGGACCCGGGTGCTGTAGGCCACCTCGCTGCCCTGAAATGCTGCCAGCAGGTCCGCTTCGTGGCCATCAAACTGGTGCCGCTCCACGGGCAGCCAACCCACCCGCACCCAGAGGGCAAGGGCCACCAGGCCAGCGGCTTTCGCAGGGTTGCGCATCCTCACACCTTAGAGTTTGTCATGGGGGAGGCATTCACGGGGACAGTTGGTTGTGGGATCATCGGAAGATGAAACGGGCCCGGCTGGAGACCCTTCTTGCCTGCGCGGCGGCGGTTGCGGTGCTCCTCTTTGGAGTGAAGGGACCGATAACCACCTTTGAAAGCGGATTGTGGGGCCCCGCGGATCCCTGGAGGAACGGCGATTTCAACGGCAGTTGGTGGCTGTGGTGGGCCTTTTCGGAGCAGTGGAAGGGAACCCCGTTCTGGGATGCGGTCCATTGGCCCAGTGGGTTGGGCAGCTTGGCCACGTTCTTCCCGAACCCCCTGGACATGGCAGTGCTCGGGTTGTTCCGCGCGCCGAACGCGCTGTTCTGGAATGGCGTGCAGATCTTCCACCTGTCGGCCTTGCTGGTGGCTACGGTGGTCTTGGCTCGGACCCTGGGGGCCAGCGCTCTTTCCAGTGCGGCCGGCGCAGCCCTGGTGGCTGGCTCCCCGGTGATTCTCCACGAGGTGGCAGGGGGCAGGCCGTCGAACCTCATTGTCTGGCCGGGAGTCTTTGCCCTGGTGGCGTTGGTGCGGGGCCGGTGGAAGGTCGCGGGCGTACTCGGGGCTCTCCAGTTTGTGGCCTATGCCTGGCACGGGGTGGTGCTGGCCCTGGTGGCAATTCCCCTGGTGAAGGACCGGAAAGTGGCGGTGCGGGCCCTCGGGGTGGCGGCGGTGGTGGCCCTGCCCTACATCGCCTGGCTGGTCATGGGGTGGGGAGGCGTGCTCCAGGATGTTCCGCCGGATGGATACACGGCCTTGCCCCTGTCGGGCATGGTGGGGCTGGACAGCGTGCCCCCCCGGTTCCGGCTGCACCCGCTCCTGCTTCCGGCTGCGCTGGTTCTTGGGTTGCAAGGGGGCCAGCGCTGCCTGGCCGGGGCGCTGATCGGGTTGGTGGTGGCCATCGGTCCGGAGCCCACGTGGGCCCTGGGGGAGCCGCTGTTCTCGGGGCCCGTGGCCTGGGTTGCGACGGTGGTGCCCCCACTCAATCGCCTGCACCACCCGGTGCGGGCCACGTTGTTGATCCTGCCGCTCTTGGGGGTTGCGATTGCGCTGGGGGTGGACTTCCTCCGGGCCAGCAAACCCGCCGGGGTGGTGCTGCTCCTCCTGGGACTGGCCACCGCCCGGTGGATGGACCAGGGGGCGACCTATGCCCAGCCGGTGGAGCCGCCTTTTGCCCGGGAAGCCTTCTTGGGCGAGGGGCCGATATCAGACCCCCTCGGTGTGCGGCATCTCACGGCACTTTCGCTCCAGCCCTACCACCGTCGGGCCCTGGTCCAGGGCCCTGGAGGCGCCGGCAAGGTGCCCGAGGGCCAGTCAGTGCAGGAGGTGCTCCTGCCGCGGTTTGCGGATCAGTCCTTGCCCGGAGAGCCGGTCGTCACACCCTGATCAAGGACAAGAGACGGAGGTGCTGCAGCGGTTCTGCCCAGACGAGGTGTCTCCGGAGAAACCATAGACATTATTGGTTCCGTCGTGGCCTGCGGAGAACGTGTGGCGTCCTCCAGCACAGAAGCCAAGGTAGGTTCCGCTGATGGCGGGGTGGGCGGTGG
>CAZSZE010000148.1:0-6832 GCA_964610645.1 uncultured Enterobacterales bacterium
GGTCCGCCTTCGGCCGCGGGTGCGACAGAACCGGGGGGGGATACCGCATCCCCCCCGCTGGGTGTCTCCCCACCGTCGCCGAAGGGGACATGGAGAGGGGATACCGCATCCCCCCCGCTGGGTGTCTCCCCACCTATGTACTCTTCACCAACGCGCAACTGCTTGCGGTTGCCACACTTCGGCCGACCAGCATGAAGCTTCTGCGCCGAATCGAGGGGGTCGGCGAGGCCAGGGCACGGGACTACGGCCAGGAGGTGCTGGCTCTCGTGCATACGCTGGCAGAGGTGGCTGATTCTCTGGACAGCTCCGGGTGCACGAGCGCACACCCTCAACCGTTTGAGGCCGCGCCAAAGACCCCACTGTCCGGCCCGGCCCCCGCCGGGCCGGACCCTCCACCCGGTTCCGTTGCGATCTCTTCCCTACCCTGAAAAATGCGTCAACGCAGCCCGAAGATTGTCGCAGATAAGATCGATCTCTTCGCTGGTCAGCCGGAAGTGGGGCGTGTAGCGCAGCGCGTTGGCCCCGCCGTGAATCACACCCACCCCGTGGGTGCGGCAGTACTCCTCCACCTGGCCGAAACCAACAACGGTGAAGCGGTCCGGGTCCAACTCGGCGGACACCAGGAGCCCCGTCCCCTGCACCTTGGTGATGCAGCCCGGGAATTCATCGGCCACCTGTCGCAGCTTTTCCAACATTTCCCCGCCGCGATCCCGGATGTTCTGTCGCATCTCGGGGGTGACCTGGTCCAGGGCGGAACAGGCCACTTCCAGAGCGCGGGGGTTGGTGGTCATGGTGTTGCCGTACACGCCGCTTACGTAGAGCGCCTGGGCGGTGGGGGCGACAGCCAGTACGGAGAGGGGGTACTGCCCGGCGTTCAGGGCCTTGGAGTAGGTCTCCATGTCCGGGGGGTCGCAGTCGGCAAAGCCGGGGTAGTCGACAATGGACAAGCAACCCTGGGCCCTAAGGCCGGCCTGGATCGAGTCCACCAGGAGCAGGGAACCGTGTTCCCGGGTGAGCTGGCGTGCCAGGTCGTAGAACTCCCGGGTCACTGCCATGCCGGGGTTGCCCTCTCCCATGACGGGCTCCATGAACATGGCCTCGTAGAAGACCCCTTCCGCTTCCGCGGTGGCGAAGGCCTGCCGCAAGGCATCCAGGTCGTTGGGCTCGACCGTGGTGAGGTTGTCCGTGTCCCGGTAGGAAGCAAGGTGCTTTTTATAGGTGCCGAGGCAGGAGTCGGAGACCTGTCCTGGCCGGGAGGTGCGCCCGTGAAAGCCACCGGTCAGGGCAAGGAAGCAGATGCGTTTGCCCTGGTGCCTCGCCCCCTCGGACGTCATGGCGTGGGCGTTGATGTCGGAAATGCGGGAGGCCAGGGAGACCGACTCCGAGCCGCTGTTCAGGCACAGAAAGGCGGTGTAGGGGCATCCGTCCTCGCGGGTGTGGCCGATTTCCTTTCGAAGGCGCTGGCTTAGGCGCGCCTGGGAAAAGCTGGGGGTCATGACGTTTGCCATGACCCAGTTCTGGGACATGGTTTCCATGACCTCTACCGGGCCGTGGCCGTGACCGAGCATTCCGTACCCCCCCGAGTCGTGCAGCACCGCCCCGTGGGACGTGACGACCCAGGGACCGCGGGCTGCGAGGGGAACGTACCGGGAGAGGTTGTTGGCCGGGTAGAAATTCACAAAGTCCCGGCGAATGTGGTCCGTGAGCTGCTCCTCGTCCATGCGAAGGTGCTCGTCCCATTCGCCACGGAGGGAATGGTGGATGGTTACCGCTTCGTCGATGGCCATGGCGAGCAGGGGATCGCATCCAAGGAAGGTCTCCAGGACCGCGTCCGGCAAGCCAAGCGTCTCTGTCTTTCCGCCGTATTCGCGGAGATCTTGAAGTCTCTCAAGGGATGCATGCATGGGCGTTTCTCCAACGGTTGGATGCCGCCTTCATAGCGCATCCGGACCGGGGAAGACAGGCTCAAATCAACCGCAAAACCGCCCCCAGGTACGTGGCCCTCCCCACGGGTATCTTCTGCGTTCCGTCGTCATTCTTCAGCTTCAAGGCGCAGTTCAGGTCCCCATCGATGTGCATGTCGATGTAGGTGGCATCCGCGGGAAGATCTTCATGAATTCGGTGGAGGGTGGAGAGGAAGGTGTCCCGGCTTCGGGAGGCCAGGTAATCCTCTGCTTCCTCCCCCATGTGTTTGGCGGCTTCGGGACCGCTCAGGTACAGGGCGCGGAAGCCATTCAGGTCTTGGTTCTCCACAATGGGCATGAGGGCCTCTCCCAGCTCGTGGGGCGTCATGGGGTGGACTCTCTGGGGCACAACGGCTGTGTGCTGGCGGGGATCTCGACATCTTCCCTTTCTTCCAGGGCCTCAGCGACCGCCGGGTTCTCCCATCCCCCCGTGTCCTCCACCGCCACGGCCGGAGGGGCTGCCATCAGCAGAACTGCCAGGAGCACCGTCCCGATCGTCTTCCTCAGTGCGCACAAGCACCGAGCCGAAGAAGCCGTCGCAGCCGTGTAGATCCGGCCGAAGCTGCAGCGATGTCCCATACCCCGCCTGTGGTTCCTGGTTCTGTTTGAGTACGTCCCTGGCGGGCATTATGTTCCAACCTTTATGCCTCGTCAGAAAAGATTCGACCTGGGATTGGTTCTCGGAATCGAGCAGGCTGCAGGTGGCGTAGACGAGCCACCCGCCCGGCCGCACAAGGGAAGCTGCCCGATCCAGGATCCCGGATTGAAGATTCACCAGATTGGCCGCCCCCTCTGCCGTAATGGACCACCGGGCTGCGGGCTGCCGTCGAAGGCGACCGGTCCCCGTGCACGGGACATCCACGAGCACACGATCCACGGAGTCCGGCATTACGCAGAGGGGATCTTTCGGGGCCTGTACTCGGAATTCCAGGTTCCGCGCGCCGGCGCGCTTTGCTCTGTGCCGTGCTTCGTCGATGGATTTCTGTCGTGGGTCCAGGCCCAGGATCCGTGCCCCGCGCGGGAGTCTGTGGGCGATGGCCAGGGACTTCCCTCCGGCTCCTGCACAGAAGTCCACGATTCGGCCTCCGCGGGGGGGAGACACCAACGCGGCAATGACCTGGCTTCCTTCGTCCTGCATCTCAAACCACCCCTGGCGCCAGGCAGCAAGGCCCTGCAGGTTGGCCCGCCCCTCCAGGTGAAGGGCGTCCTCGGAGAGAACACCGGGTCGGGTGGAAATCCCGGCCTCCAGAAGGACGCTGCGCAGGTGGTCTCTCTCCGCCCGGGGACGGTTTGCCCGCAGGGTGGTGGGGGCTCGCTGGCGAAGGGCTGTGGCGAGTGTGGCGGCTTCCTCCCCGTGCTGGGACAGGAGCGCTGCCGCCAGCCAGTCGGGAAGGGACCCCAACTCAGCCAGGAGCTGCGTCTCTCCGGGATTCTCCTGGGCTGCCCAGGCCTTGAGTGCCTCGCGGGGATTTTTCAGGCTTTCGGGGAGGCTCAGACCTTCCGGGAAGGACCCGTGGCACAGGGCGAGATTGGCCCGCCAAAGATCCTCCTGGGAGGCGTGGGCCGTGCCTGACAGGGCCAGCAGGCGCTCCAGGATGCGCCGGTCTCGAACCACACCGAAAGCCAGGTCGGCAACCAGCCGGCGATCGTGGCTCCCCAGGGAGCGCTGGCTGCGCAGGTGCCGCGCCATGGCGGAGTCCGCGCCAGGCTTTCCACTGAGGCCCATCTCCAGGAGCTCCAGGCCCACCCGTTTGAGCAGGCCCCCGTGTGCCCGGCTGGCCAACCGGTGCTCCTGGGCCTGTGGAAGGGCATCAAGCAGAGTCTCGAGCAGTGTCTCCAGCAAGTGGAACTCCGGTGGGTCAGTCCACCTCGTCGGGGGCACCCACCGGGAGATCGTCGATGTCGTCCAGGTCGTCCAGGGCGTCTTCATCGGCCCATTGCAGGCCGAGTTCTCGCTCCACGTGGGCCACGATGTCCTCTCCCGTCAACTCCATTTCGTCCTGGTTGGAGAAGGAAAGCTCCAGGATGTCCACCAGGGGCTCCTCGAACTCACCATGTTCCTCAATCTTCTCAATCAACTCGTCCGAGTCTTCCAGGTCGGCGGACTCAGCGGATGAAACAAGAAAATCCATTGTAATTTCAGCGAGATCCCGTGAATCAGGCTGGTCGTTATCCATCTCAAGGTACTCGTCGACAGAGACGATCAGCGATTCGCGAACGGCGAGGGGCAGCTTCATGGCACTGGACTCCATTCTGTTGCCTACCAAGACTGGTCCCGGGAGGCAAGCTCCGATAGGTGCCGGCCCATGAAGATGACCCGGGACCTGCTGCTTTCGCTGCCCAAGACGGACCTCCACGTCCATCTCGATGGGTCCTTGCGTCTCTCCACTTTGATCGAGTTGGCGCGGGAGCAGGGGCTGGAGCTTCCCAGTTGGACTGAAGAGGGCCTCTGTGAGCTGGTGTTCAAGCCCACTTACGAGTCATTGACCGACTACCTGCATGGCTTTGCGTACACCTGCGGGGTGCTGGCGGATGCCGAGGCCCTGGAGCGGGTGGCCTACGAATTTGCCTGGGACAACCTGAAGGAAAACGTCTGCTATGTGGAGGTTCGGTTCGCGCCGCAGCTCCACATGGGCGCTGGCCTGTCCTATGACGACGTGTTCGGGGCGGTGGCTGCAGGATTGTCCCGGGCCCAGCGGGAGCACGAGCAGAGCGAGGCGGTGAAGAGCGGCGCCATGCCGCCGTTTCGGTACGGAATCATCGCTTGCGCCATGCGCATGTTTACGGCGGAATTCTCCCCGTGGTTTGGTGGGTTGGTGGACACCCTGTCCGAATCACCCCAGGAGTCCATCTACGCCACGGCCTCCCTGGAATTGGCGCGAGCAGCGGTGCGGGCGCGGGATGAGTCGGGAATCCAGGTGGTGGGTTTCGACCTGGCGGGCGCCGAGGCGGGTTTTCCTGCCGTGGCCCATTCCGAGGCGTTTCAATATGTTCATGATCACTTCCTGAAGAAGACGGTGCACGCGGGCGAGTCCTACGGGCCCGAGTCGATTTTCCAGGCCATCACCGCCCTGCACGCGGATCGGATCGGGCATGGCTACCACCTCTTCTCCCCTGACCTCATCTCTTCGGACCACATCGAGGACGCTGAGGCCTACACCGGGGCGCTTGTGGAGTACATCGCGGACCGGCGAATCTTGATCGAGGTCTGCATGACCTCCAACCTTCAGACCAACCCGGGCATTGGCAGCATTGAAAACCACGTGTTTCGGCGCATGCTGGAGGAGAAGCTCTGCGCCACGGTCTGCACGGACAACCGGCTGATGTCCCACACCACGGTCACCGACGAGCTGGACCTGGCGGTGCGCACCTTCGACATGTCCCCCAAGCAGGTCCGAAACACGGTGATCTACGGTTTCAAGCGGAGCTTCTTCCCCGGAAGCTACAAGGAGAAACGGTCCTACGTGCGCCACGCCATCGATGTGTATGACCGGGTGATGGCTGAGCACGGGGCGTAGGAGGCTGGAGGGCGTAGACCCCCGATTGGGGGCTCGACGTGTGTGGCGTGTACCCGCCCCGTCAGAGGCCTGTAACGGCTGCGTGGGTAGCTCCCCTGGGTCCGCTCCTGCAACTCAAGACCTCGCGCGTGGGTCTCCTTCGCACAAGCGCGAGGCCGACGACCAGCAGCCCGGCCAGTCCACCCACGGGGGACGGGTTGGATGAGGCGCATCCGCAGCCCTTGGGGTCATCGCCCTCGTACCCGTTGCCACCAGCTTCGGCCGGGGTGAGCGGGTCGTCGTCCTCGCCATCGAGCAGGCCGTCGTCGTCGTCATCCGGCCCGCCGCTGCCGTCGCAGTCGCTGTCCACACCGTCGCCGGTGGTCTCGGTGGCGGTGGGGTAGACGGTGTCGTCGTCGTCGTCGCAGTCGTTGCTGTCCGAGACGTACCCTGTCGGCGCCCAACACGCGTCCGTGCTCGAGCTGGCGTCCCCATAGCCGTCCCCATCGGTGTCCGCGTACCAGGTCGACGGCGGAGAGGGACACTCGCCTTCGAAGACGACCGCCGAGCCGTTGTTGTCGTCATAGATCGCCCCCACGATCACGTCGTCGTAGCCGTCGCCGTCCGCCATCACCTGCGGGCCTTCCCCTCCCGTGGCACAGGCGCCCCACAGCGGCTCGACCCGCTCGGCGGACTGCTCGAAGCCCTCGCGGCCCCAGGACGACAACCGGAGCGTCAGCTCGTCCTGGCCGCGACGCGCGTGCAGCCCGTCCGGGCCCAGATCAGCATGAATCCCGCCCACGTGCGCTCGGAAGGTCCCGTCGCGCTCGACGAAGCTGCGCCCGTTCGTTCGGATGCGCTCGGTGACCTGGGAAAACCAGCCCGCGTCGGTGCCCGCGGGGAGGGAAGGGGGGGCACCGCGGCTGTGTCGAGTGAGGCGCTGTCCGGAGCGCCAGAGCAGGAGGGTGACACGCCCGGCATCAGCACGGCGAGGAGGAGCAGGTGGCGGCGGCAAAGGGGCATGGGTCAGCCTTGATCGGCCCTGTTGAATGTCCCAGCGCGTCCTTGAGGGTCCCGTACCCACGAGCCAGGCGAGCCCGAATTCTACTATGGCCGGTGAGGCCGGGGCCAGCGACACGAGAAATCCCGATTTACATCATCAGGAATGTCAATGATCAGCTTCCTTCTCGACTGGGGCAGTACATCGGCTCTCGTTGGGTCCAGCCGCTCCGTTGTTCCAGCACCGCACCCTTGCGGCCCTCAAGTCCTACCGGTCGGTGGGGAGCCGGCAATTCGGCAGGTTCGTCGCCTCAAAGTGAGCCATGGACGGTGCCGTGCCTGACGGCTGCATGGACAGGCCGTGGACAACCC
>CAZSZE010000149.1:0-6794 GCA_964610645.1 uncultured Enterobacterales bacterium
CCCCACCCCTGGCCCTTGGGCCTGCGCTCGCGAAGGCGGGCCTGGCGAGTGCCGCCATTGATCTCTCAGATGGCCTTGCTGAAGATCTTGCCCGCCTTTGCGCCGCCTCGGATTGTGGTGCCGTGGTTCAGCCCGAGCAGCTGCCCTTGTCCGGGTGGGTGGCCCGCAACGTGGTCGAACCCCTCCCATTCCAGGTGGGATTCGGCGAGGACTACGAGCTGCTCTTCACCGCTCCCGCCGAGCACCGCTCGGCCATCCAGGAACTGGGGAACAGCCTTGGCATTTCCGTCACCGTCATCGGACGGACGGTCTGTGGCGGAGGCGCCCGCCTGGCTGGCACGGACTGGCCGAAAACCTGGTCCCACTTTCCGGAGAGCGAATGACCGAAGACACCCTCCTCGGAATCCCCCCTGCGGTGGGAGTGCCCATCGTGGCCGGGCTGATCTGTGTGTCGGCGTTTTTCTCAGGCTCCGAGGCCGCGCTCTTCTCCCTGCAGCCCATTCAGCGCGAAAACATGGAGCACAAGGGCAGAACCGGTCGACTGGTGGCCCGCCTGTTGGCACAGCACCGGCGCACCCTCGCCTCGGTGCTCATGGGCAACGAGCTGGCCAACATCACCCTGTCGACCACCTGCGCCGGCATGGTCTTGTACCTCTGGCCCAGGTACGGCTGGATCAACCTGCTGGTGGCAACCCCCATACTGATCTTCTTCGGGGAGATCACCCCCAAGGCCATTTCCCTGCGCCACGCCTCTCGACTCTCCCGCCTCGTGGCCTATCCCCTCAATGCCTGGGCCACGCTGGTCTCCCCCGCCAGGTGGGTACTCACAGGCATCGCTGACTTCTTCCTGAAGCTGCTGGGTTCAAGCGGCGGGGACCTGGTGAGTGTCATCGGGGAGCAGCAGCTGCGCTCCTTGATCGACAAGAGTCGCGAGGAGGGTGTGCTGGGGGAGACCGAGCAGGAGCTGATCCACCGGGTGTTTGAGTTTTCGGACATTCCCGTGTCCCGCCTGATGACGCCCCGCCCCGACGTGTTGTCCATCCCCTTCAACCTCTCCTACGACAAGATCCTGGAGGTGGTCAAGACCGAGAAGCGCTCCCGCATCCCGGTGCACAAGGGCCGACCGGAGAACATTGTGGGGGTGCTCCTGGCCAAGGACCTGGTCCGGTTTACAGGGCGCAGCAAGCCCAGCACCCGGGAGATCATGGCCCTCTTGCAGGACCCCTTTTTCGTGCCCACCACCAAAATGGCAGATGAACTCCTGGATGAATTCCGACGCTACCGAACGCACCTCGCCCTGGTGGTGGACGAGCACGGATCCCTGGCCGGGCTGGTGACCCTGGACGACCTGTTGGAAGAGCTGGTGGGGGAGCTGATCGACGAAACCGAGGCCCCGGAGATCGAGAAGATCCGTCCTGACATCTGGACAGTCCATGGGGGCCTGGACCTGGAGGACTTCACGGCACAGAGCGGAGTCTCTCTTCCCGAGGGCGAGTACCACACCCTCGCCGGATTCGTCTTTGCCCAGCTGGGGCACCTTCCGGAGAAGGGAGAGAGCCTTCGCTGGGACGGCATCAAGTTTGTCGTCAGCGGGATTGACCAAAGGCGCATCACTGAAATCACGGTGCACCTTGGCGCCCCTCCCACAGAGGAGGCAGCACCATGACCTGGACCCTCGTGATCATCGGATTGTGTCTCCTGGGCGAGGGCTTCTTTTCCGGCTCGGAGATCGCCCTGGTCTCAGCAAACCGCCTGCAGCTGAAGGTGCGGGCGGAAGAGGGCCACCGGGGCGCCACATTGGCATTGCAGCTGTTGGAGCGACCGGAGTTCCTCTTGGGGACCTGTCTCATCGGCACCAATGTCTGCACTGTGGGGGCCTCCACAGTGGCCGCCGTGGCCTTTGCCCACCAACTGGGCAACCAGGGAGAGTTCTGGGTCGCCTTGTCCTTGTTTCCCCTGATTCTCCTGTTCGGTGAGCTTATTCCCAAGAGCGTCTACCGGGAGCACGCGGACACCCTGGTCACCCGCATCATCTACCCGTTGAAGGCCGTGTCCGTGGTGTTGACCCCCTTGCTTCACATCCTGGAGACCACCACCCGGACCGTCATCGGTCTCGGGGGGCTGGATTCCAGCACAGAAGGCTCCACCAGCCGGGAAGACCTGCAGCGGATGATCGATGAGAGCGAAACCATCGACATCGACGAGGACGAGCGGGAGCACATCCAGCGCGTCTTCGAGTTCGGAGAGGCGGACATCGAAGACGTCATGGTGCCCCTGATCGAGGTGGTCATGGTGGCCGACTCCGCCACCGCCTCCGAAGCCCTGAACGCCATTATCGAGCACGGGCACTCCTGGCTGCCGGTCTATGAGGGACGGGTGGACCACGTGGTGGGCATGCTGCACCACAGCGACCTGCTTCTCCTGGAGGACACCGGACAGGCGGTGCGGAAGCTGATGAAGAACGTGAAGTTCGTGCCGGAGTCCAAGCGGATCGAGGGGTTGTTCCGGGAGTTCCGGGCCGAACGCCAGAGCCTCGCCATCGCGGTGGACGAATACGGGGGCGCCGTGGGCCTCGTGACCCGGGAGGATCTCCTGGAGGAGATCGTCGGCGAAATCGATGATGAACATGACGCCCGGGATCGCAAGGTGCGAAAGACCGGCCCCAACAGCTGGATGGTGAATGCCCGGGTGGAAGAGGAAATCCTGGAGGAGACCACCGGATTCCAGATGCCGGAGGGGGACTACGAGACCCTGGCCGGCTTTGTGCTCATGCGCCTGGGACACATTCCCCGGGTGGGGGAGCGCATCCTGGAGGGCCACTGGCGGATTGAGGTGACGCGGGCGAACGATCGGGCCATTCTGGAGGTCCGGCTCACGGGCGGAGATTCCAAATGAAAGCCATCGTTCTCGAGGCAGATTGGGACCCGCGCCCGGGCTACCCCGTCACCGATCAGGAACGCGAGACCCGCAAGGCCATCATGGCTTGCGGCACCTGGCGAAACCCCCGGTTCTCAGCCACAACCCTCGACGATCCAGACCCGGGACCGGGGGAGGTCGTGGTCCGGGTGGGCGCGTGCGGGGTCTGCGGTTCCGACACGCACTGCTACGAGTCCGACGACGATGGCTACGTCGTCTTTTCAGGACCCGCCCGCCTACCGGTCGTGCCCGGGCACGAATATGCCGGTGAGGTGGTGTCCCTTGGGGCGGGGGTGTCGGGCCTGGAGATTGGGGACCTCGTCACCGCAGAGGGAATGATTTACTGCGGGACGTGTGACACCTGCCGACAGGGACGTCCCAACCAGTGCCCGAACCTGGAAATGGTGGGCTTCTCCATGCACGGGGCCTACGCCGAGTTCATCGTGGTCGAGGAGAGGTTCTGTTGGAAGCTTGCGGGGGTCGCCGAGCGAACCCAGGATGTGCAGCGCACCCTTGAATTGGGGGCCCTGGTGGAGCCCCTGGCATGTGCCTACAACGGGATCTTCGTGGCGGGCCGCGGCATGCGACCGGGTGCACACGTGGCGGTTCATGGCTGTGGGCCCATCGGCCTGGGGGCCATTGCCCTGGCCCGGACCGCGGGGGCAGCCACCATCACGGCCTTCGACATCGTGCCGGAGCGGTGCGCGGTGGCCCTTTCCTGTGGGGCAGATGCTGCCTTTGACCCGGGCGCCCTTCGCGCCGCCGGCTCGTCTCCCGCGGAAGCGGTCCTGGAGGCAACGCGCGGGACCGGGGCAGACCTGCAGTTGGAGTGCGCCGGGGCGGCCGGGCAGACCTTGCCGGAGATCGAGCGGTCTTTTGCCCCAGGAGGGCAGATGATCTACCTGGGTCGCACCGGCGAGCGGGCACCGGTCATGCTGGACGTGCTGGTGTCCAGCGCTGCCTCGATTGTGGGCAGCCGGGGCCATGGAGGCCAGGGGTGCTTTCCGCGGATTGTTCGCTTGTTGGAGCAGGACCGCCTGGTGGTGGAACCCATGATCACCGCACGGCGTCCCTTTGGCGAGGCGCTTTCTGCTGTGAAGCAGAGCTGCCAGCGCACCGATGGCAAGATCCTCCTGGTCTTCCCCCCACAGGGACGTTGACCACAGCCCCTCCGACTTGGTATTCCCCTCCGGTCCCCCAGTACAAATAGGAGTCACATGCCCACGGCCATCGGGATTGACCTCGGCACCAGCCGCTCCATGGCTGCCGTGGTGGAGGGCGGCCGACCGCGCCTCCTGACCGAGCCGGTGCGAGGCGTGCCCTCCGTCGTGGCGATCGATGATGCAGGCCAGACCCTGGTGGGGGAGCAGGCTCTTGCACAGGAAGCCCTGGACCCCACCAGCGCAGTGCGGGCTTCCAAGCGGCTCTTGGGGCGGTCGGTCCACGGGCCAAGCGCGGACCTCTTCACCTACGAGGTGCTCTCCGGACCCGATGCCTCCCTGTTGGTGCGCCTGAAGGAGAAGGTGTTGACCCTGGAGGAGGTGTCCAGCTCGATCCTGGCCCATGTCTCCCAGGTCGCTGCCCATGCCCTGGGGAGGTCCTTTGAGGGGGTGGTCGTGACCGTGCCTGCCTACTTCAACGAGCGCCAGCGCCAGGCGGTTCGCTCAGCCGGCACCCTGGCCGGCCTCGATGTGCTTGGACTGTTGAACGAGCCCACCGCAGCTGCCCTGGCCCACGGACTGGGCCGGAACCTGGAACAACGCGTGCTGGTCTTCGACCTGGGGGGAGGCACCTTTGACCTGTCCGTCATCGACATCCATGGCTCGGTCTACGAGGTCGTCGCCACCGGCGGGGACACGGCCCTGGGGGGAGTGGACTTCGATGACCGGGTGCTGGAGCACCTTCTGGACCACTTGAAGGAGAAGGAAGGCCTGGACCTGGAGCATGACCTGGATGCCTTGCGGGCGCTCCGCTCCTTGTCGGAACAGGCGAAAATCCAGCTCTCCGAGACCGAGGAGGCCCGCATCTCCCTGGCGCCCCTGGCCGAACACGAGCTGGTCCTGACCCGGGGAGAACTGGAAGAGATGGTGGAAGACCTGGTGGAACGGACCCTGGAGGTCACGGACCATGTGCTTCGGGAAGCCGGCGTGGATGCTTCCCAATTTGACGAGCTGCTCCTGGTGGGCGGCCAGAGCCGGATGCCGCGAATTCGTGAGCGGGTCAAGGAAATGCTTGGAATGCCAGTCAGCACCCGGGCCGATCCAGACGGTGCCGTTGCCACCGGTGCAGCGGTCTTGGCCTGGTCCCTGGCGGGCCAGCAACCGGACACCGCGGATCTCACCGAGATTCTCCCCCTTGCGGTGGGCGTGGCCCTGCCGGACGGTCGGATGCACAACCTCTTCCCCCGGGGGGCCACCCTTCCCCAGGAAGAGCAGGTCACCCTCACGACCCACGCAGACGCCCAGCGCTCGATTCGCTTGTCGCTCTACCAGGGCCAGGGGGAGCACGCCCTGGACAATGCGCTCCTGGGGCACTTCACCTTTGGCGGCTTGCGCGAGGCGGGAGCGGGGGGCGTCTGCCTGGACGTTTCCATCCGAATCGACGCCAGCGGTTTGTTGACCCTGCAGGCCACGGACAAGGAGACCGGCGAGGTGGCCCGTTGCGAGATTCGCATGGAGGATGCAGCGCCGGAGGTGCCCAAAGAGAAACCGCAAGAGGTGCCCGAAGAGGAGCCGATTGAGCTGGCCGGTGGGGAGGTTCCCGTGCCCACAGGGCCGGAGTACTCGGCGCCAGAACCGGAGCGGCCGGAGGTTCTGGAACAAGAGGTGGAGCCGCCGGTGGCGCAATCGACGCTCCCGCCCATGGACCTGGATCCCGAGGATGCGCCAGACCCCCCTGGGTTGGAGGTTTCCCTGCCCGGGCCTGACAGCGATGCGCCTCCCGGCTTGGAAGACCTGGAGCCTCCACCCCCGCCGCCGGTGGAAGGACAGCACCAGGTGCTGCCTGGCAACGCCCAGCCCTACTCGATGGTGCAGGGGTTCTTTGACCGGATCCTCCAGTGGCTTCGCACGCTGTTTCGTGTCTGATCCGGAACAGACCCTGCGAGAGGGTGTGCGCATTGTCCTGGTGCGTCCCATTCATCCGGGCAACGTGGGGGCCACCGCCCGGGCCATGAAGAACATGGGGCTCCGCCGGTTGGTGGTGGTGGACCCGCCGTGCTTCGACCTGGAGCGGGCCCGGTGGATGGCGGGGGGCGGAAGAGACGTGCTGGAAGCCGCCCAATTTGTGCCCGATGTGGCCAGCGCCGTCGGAGACTGTGACCTGGCGGTGGGCTGCACGGCCCGGATGCGACGCTGGGACTGGCCCGTCTGGGAGCCGGCTGCCCTCGGGGCGGAAGCCATGCGTCGGGACGGGAAAGTGGCGATTCTGTTTGGCCGAGAGGACATGGGGCTGGAAAACGAGGACCTGGCCTATTGCCAGGCGCTGCTTCGCATTCCCACGGATGGAGAGCCTTCCCTGAACCTCTCCCAAGCCGTCTTGTTGGTCTGCGGCGCCTTGTTCCAATCCGCGCGGGATGCGGGTTGGACCCCCACAGAAGAGGATCGACAAACCACCCGATCCGCAGGCCGGGGCCGGAGCCGAATGCCCCGTGCCGACACCCCCCTCCCGGCCCACAGCGCCCCCTTGGCCATGCAACACACCCTGGTCGAACGGGCGGTCTCAGTCCTCTCGAAGACGTCCTACATGAACGGCAAGAACGAGGGACAGGTCCGCGTGGCTCTGGGGCAGATGCTGCAGAAGCTCCACCCCACAGAGAAGGAAGCCACCATCCTGCTGGGCATGGCCAGGAAAACCCGCATCCGCCTGTCCCACCTGGA
>CAZSZE010000150.1:0-6370 GCA_964610645.1 uncultured Enterobacterales bacterium
ACCTTTGCTTCTTTGGAGGGCTACGAGGTCGCGAGCGGCCCGACCCTGGAGTACGAGCGGGTGATCACCGAGGACTCGGCGGCAGCGGTGAATTCCAACGACATCGCAGGGGCCCGGGTGCGCGTGGACCTGGCCGCCTGGGAGAAGCTCACCCCCATCCTGGCGGTGGGGGTCCACCGGGACAACGAGCTGGGGGGGCTGCACTTCAACCGGGCACCGGAGACCATCGTGCACCCGGTGGTGGGGGTGGAGTACTTTGGCGAGACCCTCCAGTGCATCGCCAATGCGGGCATCCGCCAGGACTTCCGCTATTGGGAAGGGGACCGGGCAGGTGACCCCTTCTGGTACACAGCTCATGTAGACGGGTACGGGGTCGACGTGTTGACCCATGTGGATGTGGCTGCGGACTTTCCCCTGGGCCCCTGGCACGGGGAGCTGATCATCGACGCCCAGCGCTTTTCCTGGGGGGACAATGTCAACCAGCAGTCAGACTTCAGCGCCAGCAGTGTTGCGCTGGGCATTCGACCCAGCGATACCTGGACGTTTGTGCTCTACAACGACTACAGTGACAACCCGCTTATTCCAAGCGAGGGCAACCTCACCGAGACCCAATACGGCGCTGTGGAAGTACAAGCCCACCTTGCAGAGGCCACTACCTTGAAGGCCTTCTACGGCGCCTACAAGGCGGGCATCCGCTGCGCTGGCGGCCAATGCCGCAACCTCCCGGGTTTCGATGGAGCCCGTGTTTCCTTGACCACGAATTTTTAAAGATCACCGTAAGAACCCTTGGGGGGTTTCATGCTTTTTTCCCTGCTTGCCACGAGCGCTCTCGCTGCTGTGGTCACGCCTGCAGCCGTCGAGGCTTCCAGCACCCTGGCCGCTGCTGAAGGAGTGACCTACGAGGCCAAGCACCTCCTGGACTCCAAGCAATCCACTGTGTGGGTGGAAGGAGTGGAGGGTGCCTCGGGAATCGGCACCACCGTGACCCTGTCCTTTCTCGCCCCCACGACCGTGGCTGCCCTGCGCATTTGGAATGGCAACTGGTACACCCACGACTTCTGGACGCGGCACAACCGGGTGAAGGACATGGAACTCACCTTCTCCGATGGCTCCAAGGAGACCATTACCCTGAAGGACGAGAAGACTCCGGAGCTGGTCACCCTTGTAAAGCCGGTCACCACCACCAGCGTTCGACTGCGCATCAAGAGCATCTACCGGGGGAGCACCTTCAACGACACGGTGATCTCGGAGATCCAGCTCCTGGATGGCGAACCGGAGACCCTCGTGAAGGTGAAGGCCTGGCAGGACAGTACGCACCTCCCCGAGGATGGAGATGGAAGCTACGAGCCTCCCAACATGTGGGATGGCGTGCTGGACTCCATGTGGTGTGAGTCCGCGGAAGGCGATGGCACGGGGGAGTGGGTGGAATTCGACTTTGGAAGCACCCAGAAGATCTCCAAGGTGCGCCTGGTGAATGGCAATGCCTATGACCTCATGTGGTGGATGAAGTCCAACCGGGTCACGCAGGCCGAGCTGGCTTTTTCGGATGGAAGCAAGCAGGACATCGCGGTGAAGAACAGCATCCGCGAGCAGACCATCGAGTTCTCTCCGGTGCGGACACGCTCCGTCCGGCTCACGGTCACGGGGGTGAAGCAGGGGAAGGAAGCCGTGACCAACCCGGCCTACGACTGCGTGTGCATTTCCGAGGCGGCGTTCATTCCGTGATGCATTTTTCCTTGCTGATTCTGGGGCTGTCCGGCTGTACCGTGGAGCACCAGATCGAACGGAGGGTGCAGTTGGACACCTTTCTCCAGGAGCCCGCCAGCGAGGTGGACATCCTGTGGATCGTGGACAACTCTCCGTCCATGGCAGAGGAGCAGGCGCGACTGGCCGATGCCTTTGGCGACTTCGTGGTCAACCTGGAGGAGACGAACATCGACTTCCGCATCGGGGTGGTCACGACCGACATGGATCTGGACAACCTGGATCGGGGGGCCATGGTGGGGGAAACGGCCTTTCTCACGCCGGACGATGACTACGTCACCGAGTTTCGGAGCCGGGTGCGGGTCGGTACCGGTGGTTCGGACAAGGAAAAAGGACTCTCCGCAGCGTTGTATGCCATCACGGAGCCCATGATGTCGGGCCCCAACGGTGGTTTTCTCCGGCCGGATGCCACCCTTGCCCTCAACTTTGTCTCCGACGAGGACGACTGCTCCGACAACGAGGCCCAGGCCGGGGAAAGCGGCAATGCCTGCTATGACCAGCGGGAGAGCCTTGTGTCCGTCAAGCAGTTCATCAACTCGTACCAGCGCTTGAAAGAGCCCGGCATTCGGGTGGTGGCCTCTGCGGTTGCGGGAATGGACGTGGAAGAGGGATGCGAGGAGAGCTGGCCAGGCAAGCGCTACCGCACGGTGGCGGAGAAGACCGGCGGGGTGGTCCGGAACATCTGCGCCTCCGACTACTCCGAGTTGATGACCGAGCTGGGCCTGAACGTGTCAGGGGTGATCCGGGTGTTCCAGTTGAAGTACGCCGCGGTGGAGGACTCCCTCGAGGTGTCCCTGGGCGATGTCACGATTCCCGAGGATCCGGTGGACGGATGGACCTATGATTCCGAGTACCGGACCATTCGGTTCGATGGCGACTACGTGCCGCCGCGGGGGTCGTCGATCTTGGTTCGCTACGAGGTGGCCGGGGTGTGATTATGCTGTTGTTGGCATCGTTTTTTGGTTCATGGCCGCTGCTGGGCTGTAGTCAGGGCGGATGCATGGATGGGTTTCTTCTCAACAACAAAGGAACCTGTGTGCCGGCGGCAGGGCAGACGCCATCCGGACTTGGTGAAGCCGACGCAGATGCAGACGCCGACGCCGACGCAGACGCCGACGCCGACGCAGACGCAGACGCCGACGCAGACGCAGACGCCGACACCGACCCCGCGGACACCCAAGGGGACACGGAAACCGAGCCCTACCATGCGGTCGGATACGCCGGGGCCGCGGTTCACGGTCCGGACACCAACCTCCAGGTGGAGGACTGTCGGCCCTGCCACGGAGATCAGCTCAAGGACATCGACCTGGACGAGGACGGCGACATTGACGCCCGGGATGGCGACTGTGATGTCTGCCACCTGCCGGACTGGCGAACCACCTGCACCTACTGCCATGGCGGCACGGACAACAACACCGGCGCC
Organism: uncultured Enterobacterales bacterium; assembly: GCA_964610645.1. Lineage (GTDB taxonomy): Bacteria > Myxococcota_A > UBA796 > UBA796 > CAJQPC01 > JAYZDK01. Next base: position 3,188 of record CAZSZE010000150.1, read on the forward strand.
CCGCCAAGGGAAATCGATCGCTCCGTGGACCCGGCCACGTTCTCCTTCCAGGTGCACGGTGCCCACGTCACCGAGACCGAGAAAAAGGCGGCCTATGACTGCGACCAGTGCCACCCAAAGCCCACGGACATCATGACGGAGGGGCACATCATTGTGGGGGACAGTACCCCTGAAGCCTCGGAAATGGACTTCTCCGGGGGCATGAGCACTGGCACGACCTGGAGCGGCGGGACCTGTTCAAATGACTATTGCCACGGGGATGGCCAAAGTTCGCCCGGAACCGTCAGCGAGACGGATGGCACCACGGACTGCGACTCCTGCCACGTGGGCCCCGGGGCGGACTTCAACCAGATGATGCAGATGAGCGGTACCCATGACCTCCACCTCGCTCGCCCGTCGATTTCCGGTGAATGCGCAGTCTGTCACGGGGAGGTGGTCTCAAGTGGTGAGACCATTTCCAGCAAGGCGCTTCATGTCAACGGCAGCAAGGATGTCTTCTTTACGGGATCTGCCGAGGCCCACAACATGACCTGGGATGGCACTCGCTGTGCCGGAGCTTGTCACTCCCGGGGGCTGGAGTGGACTTCGTCGCCGCCGGGGCCTCCCACCAGGGGGCGGCCGTGATGCGCAGATTGGACCTTCTGCTTGGGCTTCTCCTTGCCAGCTTTCTGGCTTGCTCTCCACCACCGTGCCTGGAGGGCTTTCTAAGAGACTCGGCTGGAAACTGCGTAAAGGCTGCCGATAGCAAGGACACCGGGTCGGACTCTGGAGATCAGCAAGACACCACAGAAGATCAGCAAGTCTCCACAGAGGACCTTGACCAGCTCACCCCTTTTCTGACTTCGGCTGTTGGGTGGGTGGAGACAGAGGTTCCGGCGGAGCTGATCACGACCGATGACAGCTCGTATGGGAACACGCTGGTGCGCCAGGTATTGGACGAGGGGTCGCAGACGGTGGGGTATGCGCGGCGGATCTTTACCCCGGTGGCCTGCGTGTCGGGGGTCTGCGATGCGGTGATCTTCGTGTTGGTGTACGACGCGGCGTTTCAGGCCCTCGGCGTGTACCATTCGCCGACGGAGTCTTTTCCGCTGATGAAGTACTGGGAGGACCTGTACCTGGTCTTCAGCGAAGAGGACATGCTGCTCGTCAACGCCGTGGTTCAGAACCGACCGGACGTGCTCTTGACTGTATCGGGGGAGGGGGACCTGGTGGAGGGCCTGCACAGTACGGCGCCTACCTTGGAGGTCTACCAGGATGTGGTGGTCCGGGGTGCGGTCTTTACGGTCTGGGTGATCGTTGTCTTTGCGGAGGAAACCGAGGCGCTCCTGTCTGACATGTTCGAGGGTGTCCGATGAATCGGAGGCGCTTCCTGGCGGGCGGCCTGGCGGCTGGGGCGGGCCTGGGGTTCTTGGGCGTGCAGCGCTTTCGGGTCCTGGATGTGTCGGAACCGCTGCACGTGGTGCAGGCCGTGGCCGTTCTGGGCACCCGGCTCTCGCTGGTGGTGCGACATCCCGAACGCCGCGAGGCAAGCGCCGCCATTCGCAGTGCCGTGCGCAGGGTGTTCGACGTGCACCACAGCATGACGCTGCAGGCTCCCAGCGATCTGACGTCCCTCAATGAGAATGCGGGGGGGGTCGGGCTGCCGGTTCCGGTGATGGAGGTCATCGATGCCTCCAGGCGCCTCCACGTGGCAACAGAAGGCCTGTTCGATCCCACGGTGGGTCCCGTATTGAAGCGGATTGCTCGTATTTCGGAGCAGCACAACCGCCTTCCCACAGACGCCAACCTGGCCCTTCTGCGTCATGCAATTGGAATGGAGCGCATCGCCGTGGACGTGGGAAACCGGAGCGTGGTCTTGCCCGACCCGGGAATGGCCCTGGACCTGAACGGAATCGCCAAGGGCTACGCTGTGGATTGCGCTGTGGCAGAGCTTCGCGCCGCTGGATTCGCCCACTTCCTGGTAAACGCCGGGGGAGATCTCTACGCCGCAGGATCTCCCGACGAAGGACGGGATGGTTGGCGCATCCAGCTTGCGTCCCCGGATCCAGCCGCAACCCCGGTGCACTCGTTTGTGCTCTCAGATGAGGCGGCTGCCACCTCTGGAAACACCCAACAACCCTCCCTCCCGGGCGGACCGATTCCGCACCTTGTGCACCCGATCCAGGGCATGGTGTTCCCCCAATACGCCAGCGTGACGGCCCTCGCTCCCTCTGCCATGGAGGCCGACGCTTTCGCGACTGCACTCTTTGTGGGGCAGTCCGGCGAGAGCCAGCGCGTGCTGGCTGAATCTCCGCAGGTCACGGGTTGGGCCGTGTCGGAACGCGGGCGGGTGGCACGGTTGTGAGGGGACCAATGGGCGGATGTGCCCTGCGTTGGGCCTGGGCCGGGACCGTACTGGTGACGTTCTGGCTTGCGGGTTGTGACGGCGGGACTCCTCTGGATGACACAGGGCCTGCCCTGATCGATAGCGATGGCGATGGGTTCCACGATGCGGCCGAGCTGGCTGCTGGCTGCGATCCTCTTGCGGCGGAGGGGCCGGACTACGAGAGCGGCTGGCCTTCAAATGAGCAAAAGAGCTCGCTGGAGGACCCAGGGTATGAGCAGGCCGGGGCGGTGGGCCGAACCCATCCACGGTTTTGTGGCCTGGATCCCGCTGGTGACCTCGTCGACCTCTATGACTTTGGGGGCCAGGGTGTCCCGGTGGTGATCGATGTCTCCACTCTCTGGTGCGAGCCCTGCCAACGAGTCACCGAGTGGTTGGAGGATGGAGACCCGCAGCACCTCTCCCAGGGCCAGGACCCAGAAACGGGGGCAACCATCTACTACCCCTGGTACACGGAGGGACTGGCGGACCTCCCAGCCCGTGTTCAATCGGGGGAGGTGATGTGGATCACTCTTCTTGTGCAGGACATGGCGGGGAATGCGCCCACCACAGACACGCTCGCAGCCTGGTCTTCAGCGTTTCCCAGCGAGCGTGTTCCGGTCCTTCTCGACGACGCGCAGCGCATGGACCTATGGCTGAGTGGGTCGGGCTACCCGATCCTCAATCTGCTGGACTCGGAGATGAGGTTTCTCACGTGGAGCCAGAGAGGGCCCGAGGCAGCCTTTGAGGAGTTGGACGAGAACCGCTAGGAGGCTGTAGTGCATTGCTCCCGTCGACTGGCTTGCCCACGCAATTCCAGG
>CAZSZE010000151.1:0-6153 GCA_964610645.1 uncultured Enterobacterales bacterium
CTCCACCTCCACGTCATCCCACAGCTCCCCATCGGTGTTGGTCACATCCGTGCTGGTACCCAGGGAGCCCGCATAGACATCGGGCAAGCTGGCCGAGTTGTTGTCCCCGAAACAGCAGGCCCCCACCAGGCAGGCATCGCTGCTCACTTCCAGCCCGCGCGATGCGGCGTTGTCGGTCTCGTCGGTCTCGGGGACTTCATCGGCTGGATCGACGATCACCCCCACGTACCGAACGCCTTCGGTGGCGCTCTGGGGCACCACAAATGAGCCAACCCAGGCCACAGCCCCCCCGGCCTCCAGAGACCGGTCGCTCTCCCCCTGGTTCATCTCCACATCCGTCAAATCAATGGCTGCATCCTCCGAGAAGACAAGGGAAACAGCATACGCATCCACAGCGCTCCCCCCCACATTCTCGACCCAAAACGAGATGGACGACATCTCCCCGGCGTCCCGGGTGTAGGCACCGGTAAGGGCCACGTCTCGCACCAGGAGATTCGGCGGCGGCTCAGGGTCCGCATCCGCCCCATCACAGTCCTCGTCGATCCCGTTGCCCGGCGTGTCCTCCGCGCCGGGATGCACCGCGTCCCGCAAATCGTTGCAGTCCGTGTTGTCCGTCACGTACCCGCTGGCCGGCGTTTCGCAGGGCGAAATGGCTGCATCCGGGTCACCAAACCCGTCTCCGTCCCCATCCGCGTACCAGGTACTCCCATCGGAGAGCCCCTCATCCACCTGGCCATCACAGTTGTTGTCCACCGCATCACAGACCTCCTCCGCATCGGGGGAGATGTCGGCATCGGCGTCATCGCAGTCAGAGGCATCCTCCAGGAACCCCTCCGGAGAGATGCACGCCCGCACCGCGTCTTCCGCCGCACTGGATCCAAACCCGTCCCCATCCGAATCCGGGGACCACTTTGCACCATCTACCGCGCCCACCTCGTCCACGAAGCCGTTGCAGTTGTCATCCAGGCCGTTGCAGTGCTCCGGCGCCACCGGGGAGATCGATGCATCGTGGTCGTTGCAATCCCCCTCCGAGACGGCAAATCCATCCTGGTCCTGGTCGATCCCCCCCGTGTCGTCGAGGGACTTCCCCGCGCAGGCCACAAGCCCCACCGACAGCAAGATGAACCGCATGCACTCCACTCCAGAGCCGGCATCCCCTTGGGGTGCGGCACCGCACGCTATCCCGCTCCACCCGGGGGCGGCAACGAGGGCCATGGACGAAGGCCCTGCCCCTGGGGTAGATCTGGTTCTCCCTTCCGCCCAGGATTTTTCCCATGTACCGTGCGCTTTTTCTGTTGATCCTGGCGCTTCCCGCCTGCCGGGAAACCGACAAATCCGAAGACACCAATGCCGAAACCGGAACCGTCGACACCAGCATCGATGCGGAGGATGCCGATGGAGATGGCCACGCAGCGGCTGACGACTGCAACGATGCCGATGCCGCCATTCATCCGGACGCCCGGGAGCAGTGTGACGACATCGACAACGACTGCGATGGGTTGATCGACGACGAGGACTCCGATGTCTACGGCGCCGACACCTGGTACGCGGACTCGGACCAGGACGGATTTGGAGGGGACCTCCTGTCTCTGGAGGCCTGCAACCAGCCCAATGGGTACGTGGAAAGCAGGACGGACTGCAATGACCTGGATGCCTCGGTCCACCCGGATGCAGACGAGCTGTGCGACGGAGCCGACAACAACTGCGACGGCACCACCGATGAGGACGCTGCCCTGGATGCAAGCACCTGGTACGCCGACGCCGATGGCGATGGATATGGCGCGGGCACCGCCAGCAATCCCTCCTGCGATGCCCCGGCCGGCCACGTTCTCTACGACGGCGACTGCGACGACACGGACCCGACCTACCACCCGGGCGCCACGGAGTCCGACTGCACCGACGCCAACGACTACAACTGCGACGGGTCAGTAGGATTCGACGATGTGGATGGAGACGGCTTTGCCGCCTGCGAGGACTGTGACGACACCGAGGCCACCACGAACGACGATGCAGCCGAGGTCTGCGACGGCCTCGACAACGACTGCGACGGCGACATCGACGATGCCGACGGAGACCTGACGGGCGCCACCACCTTCTACGGCGACTCCGATGGAGACGGCTATGGCGGCTCCCAGTACCAACAGGACGCCTGCACCGCCCCTCCCGGGTACGTCTCCAACACCGATGACTGCGACGACCTGGATGCGGGCAGTCATCCGGGTGCTTCGGAGGTCTGTGACGGCGCCGACAACGACTGCGATTCGACCATCGACGAAGGCACCGGGAGTGCCTGGTACCAGGACGACGATTCGGATGGCTACGGCAACGGCAGCGTGTCCACCACCGCGTGCGATGCACCCAGCGGCTACGTGGGCAACGCCCTGGACTGCGACGACTTCAACGCAGCCACCAACCCCAGCGCCTACGAGATCTGTGACGGTGCCGACAACGACTGCGACGGGAGCACGGACGAGTCCGCCATCAACGCCACCGACTGGTACCCGGATGGGGACGGCGATGGCTACGGCCAAAGCGGAAGCAGCAGCCAGAGCGGGTGTACCGCTCCCACCGGCTACGTGGACAACGACGGGGACTGCGACGACTCCAACGGCTCCGTGAGTCCGGGGGAAAGCGAGGTCTGCGACACCCTGGACAACGACTGCGACGGCTCCATAGACGAGTCAGACGCCACCGATGCCACCACCTGGTACGCAGACCTGGACGGCGACAGCTACGGCAACGCCTCGAGCACCACCACGGAGTGCAACCAACCCACCGGGTACGTGGCCGATGCCACGGACTGCGATGACACCGACACCGGAGCCAACCCCGCCGCCACCGAGTACTGCGACTTTGCGGACAACAACTGTGATGGCGTCGTGGACGAGGACAACGCCGCCGATGCCAGCACCTGGTACGTGGACGCAGACGGGGACGGCTATGGAGACCTGGCCACCACAACCACTGCCTGCCTCCAGCCCACTGGCTATGCCAGCAGCGCCGGCGACTGCGATGACAGCAGCTCCAGCGTGAGTCCCGCCGAGACGGAGATCTGCGATGGCGTCGACAACAACTGTGATGGATCCGCGGACGAAGATCTGCTGGGATCCACCGCCAACTGCGAGGCCACAAGCTGCCTCGCCGTGTTGAACAGCCGATCCACCCCGCCTTCCGACGGCATCTACTACCTGGATCCCGACGGTGGCGGAACCTTCCAGGCCTACTGCGACATGAGCACAGACAATGGCGGCTGGACGATGGTGCTCCGGGTGTCCCGGCACGACGGCAGCATCGACTTCCACAGCGGTGGTTCCGGCTGGAGCAGCACCTCCTACTCGGACATAGGCTCCATCAGCCTGACCGACGCCAGCGCCTCCCAGGACCACGTCTCCCCGGCCTATGACCGGCTCGGCGCCAGCGACATGCTCGTGCGCAACCCCAACGGCAGCTCCCCGGTCTACGGCGTCCACACCTCGGACGGATTCCTCGGAAGCCAAAGCGCCCGCTCCTACATCTCCCAATCCATGGTGGACGGCGGCCGGGCCTGCAGCAGTGGCATCACCTACCTGTCCGGATCCCCCGAGCACAGCGGCTACAGCTACCTGGTCCTCGCTGGCGATGAAAGCGGCGACACTGAGCCCGGACGCATCGCCATCCGCAGCGCCTGCGCCGGAGACGCGGAGACTCTCCAGATGGGCTACACCCGCAACGCCCACGGCGACAACGAGGTCTGGTCCCAAAACAACCACTGGGGGGACCTCACCGCCATGTTTGTCTTTGTCCGTTAGGAGACAGCATGCGCATTCCAACCCTTGTGACCGCCCTCCTGCTCCTTTCCGCCTGCCCCGAAACTGACGACTCAAAGGACGTCGAGGGGGTTGACACGGCCACCGTCGACACAGGCCCCTCGGATCCGGATGCCGATGGGGACGGCACCCCCGCATCGGAGGATTGTGACGACACGAACGCCGAGATCTCCCCGGGTGCCGACGAGGTGTGTGATGGGATCGACAACGACTGTGATGGGGCCATTGATGCCGAGGATGACAGCGTGCTGGATGCGGGCACCTGGTTCACCGATGTGGATGGGGACGGGTACGGAGACGCTGCCAACCCTGTGATCTCCTGCGAAGAGCCCGTCGGCCACGTAAACAACGACGGGGATTGTGACGACACCAACGCGGCCTTTCATCCCGGCGCCAGCGAGGCCGACTGTGCGGACCCGGCGGACTACAACTGCGACGGATCCGTGGGCTACGCCGATGCCGACGGCGATGGGTACGCGGCCTGCGAAGACTGCAACGATGAGGACGCCGCCGTGAACGAGGACGGCGTGGAGATCTGCAACGGCCTCGATGATGACTGCAACGGCTTTTCCGACTCTGAGGACCCCGGACTCACCGACGGCAGCACCTGGTACGGAGACTCCGATGGCGACGGATACGGAGGCACCCAGTACACCGAGACCGCTTGTGAGCAGCCCGACGGCTTTGTGGACAACACAGATGACTGCGATGACCTTGAGCCCGCCACCTACCCGGGCGCCTCGGAAGTCTGCGACGGGGAGGACAACGACTGCGATACACAAGTGGACGAGGGGGTCCAGACCACCTGGTACGCCGATGCAGATGGGGACGGTTATGGCGACTCCGCCACCACCACCGAGGCCTGCCAGCTCCCTCCCGGCTTCACCAGCAATGGAGACGACTGTGACGATGCGGTGGCCACCAGCAATCCCGCCGCCTGGGAAATCTGCGACGGCGCTGACAACAACTGCGACGGCGACATTGACGAGTCCGCCTCCATCGACACCGACACCTTCTACCTGGACAACGACAACGATGGATATGGAGTGGCTTCCTCCACGCAGGAGGCATGCTCCGCCCCCTCCGGCTACGCGACCAACGCGGGGGACTGCAACGACTCGGATGCCGCGGTAAACCCCGTCGCCGACGAGATCTGCGACTCCGTGGACAACGACTGTGACGGCACAACCGACGAGGCCAGCGCCCTGGACGCAGGCACCTGGTACAGCGACGGGGACGGCGACGGGTACGGCACGGCGACCAGCAGCACCGTGGCCTGTGACTCCCCCTCCGGACACGTGGCAGACAACACGGACTGCAACGACAGCGACGGGAGCATCTCCCCGGGAGCCACGGAGAGTTGTGACAGCATCGACAACGACTGCGATGGAGACATCGACGAGAACGATTCGGTCGATGCCAGTACCTGGTATGCCGATGCCGATGGAGACACCTTCGGAGACCTCAACAACACAAGCCAGTCCTGCAACCAGCCCTCTGGCCATGTCGCCGACGCCACCGACTGCGACGACACGCCAGGCAGCGGCGCCGCAATCAACCCCTCGGCAACCGAGAGTTGCGACACCATTGACAACAACTGCGATGGAACCATCGACGAGGCCGGTGCCAGCGGGGGAACCACCTTCTACGCCGACTCCGATGCCGACGGTGCTGGCGATCTCAATTCCACAACCCTCGCCTGTTCGGCCCCATCCGGGTTCGTGAGCGACAGCTCAGACTGCGATGACGCCAACGCCTCCTCCGCAAGCTGCGACAGCTGCCTCTCCTGGCAGACTTTCAACGACTCAGGAGACGGAATCTACAACATCGATCCCGCAGGGACCGGCGGGTTTGATGTTTATTGCAACATGAGCGAGGACAACGGCGGCTGGACCCTGCTGTTTACCGCAACGGCCGACCACACCAACTATGGCTCCGGCTTTGACGGGTGGTATGGCACCGGCGACACCTCGGCGATCACCAGCCCCACCGATACCGGCAAAAGCGAGGCCTACGACACCGTGGCTTTCGACGAGATTCGGCTCACCGCCTTCAACGGCTCGGTGATCATCGCCACCACTGATCAGACCTACAGCAACATGCCAACGCTTGTAGGCCCGGAGATCACCACCTGTAGCGGCCTGAACGGGACCCCCCGACACCAGTTCACGGCCGACTCCCGTATCCCCGGCCACTGGGAGAACGACTACATCGGCATTGTGGCCTGTGACACGGATGGAGATGACCTGGAGAGCGACGGCACCCACTACGATGCGGCCGTGTTCACCACGAACCTGAACAACGCGGACTACAACTACAGCAAGGGAGACCTGGGGTCTGAGTTCCG
>CAZSZE010000152.1:0-6146 GCA_964610645.1 uncultured Enterobacterales bacterium
GATGGGATCGACAACAACTGCAATGGGGACGTGGACGAAGGCCTTCTTGAAACCTGGTTCCTGGATGCAGACGGGGACGGTCATGGGAACAGTGTCACCGAAACCGAGGAATGCAACGCGCCCGATGGCCACGTGGCTGAAGGGGGAGACTGCGATGACCTGGATGATGCGGTTCATCCTGACGCCCTGGAGCTGTGTGACGGCATCGACAACGACTGCGATGGCACCACGGATGAAAGCGATGCCAGCGATGTGGTGACCTGGTACCTGGATTCCGATGGGGATGGGTTCGGCGTGGACGACACGACTTCCGCAGCCTGCGATGGGCCTGCTGGCTACGCCCTGCTGGGAGGGGACTGTGACGATGCAGACCCGGCTTTCCACCCGGGGGCGAGCGAGTCCGATTGCACCGATGCCAGCGACTACAACTGCGATGGTTCAGTGGGATTTGCGGACTCGGATGGAGACGGGTTTGCGGCCTGTGAGGACTGCGACGATACGGACGGAGCAGTCAACGAGGACGCCACGGAGACCTGCGACAGCATCGACAACGACTGTGACGGCCTTGTGGACAGCGACGATCCGGACACGGTGGGCACCACCCTCTTCTACGGGGATTCGGATGGCGATGGCTACGGCGGCCAGCAATACCAGCTGGATGCCTGCGAGGCGGCCCCCGGGTTTGTTGCAAATACCGACGACTGCGACGATCTGGATGCCACCAGCTACCCAGGGGCAAGTGAGGTCTGTGACGATGCGGACAACGACTGTGACGGCGATGTGGACGAGGGGGTAGGCGCAACCTGGTACCAGGATTCGGACTCGGATGGATATGGAAATGGCGCGGTATCGGCGATCTCTTGTGAGGCTCCCAGCGAGTACGTCGGCAACGCCCTGGACTGCGACGACTTCAACGCGGCCACGAATCCCAGCTCCTACGAGGTCTGCGATGCGGTCGACAATGACTGCGATGGAACCGTGGACGAGGACGCGATCAACGCTACGAACTGGTACGTGGATTCCGACCTTGACGGCTATGGAAGCTCGGCGGGCAGCACAACCGCCTGTGATGCACCGTCCGGGTATGCAGACAACGATTCGGACTGCGACGATGCGGATTCCGCGGTGAATCCGTTGGCCACCGAGTTGTGCGACACGGTGGACAACGACTGCGATGGCAGTGTCGACGAAGGAGATGCAGCCGATGCAAGCACTTGGTACCAGGACCTGGATGGGGATGGATTCGGCAATGCCGCCAACCAGGAATTCGGCTGCACACAGCCCTCCGGGTACTCAGTGGATGCGACGGATTGTGATGACACCAACGCCAGTACGAACACCGCAGGAACCGAAGTCTGTGACCTGGTAGACAATGACTGTGATGGCACTGTGGACGAGGATGACGCCACAGATGCTCAGACCTGGTACCAGGACAGTGACGCCGATGGCTACGGCACCGCCAATTCGACAACCACAGCCTGCAGTGTGCCGCCTGGCTTTGCGGCGCTGAATACTGACTGCGATGACAGCGACGCGAGCGCCAATCCGCTGGCTACCGAGGTCTGCGACGGTGTGGACAACAACTGTGACGGCGCAGTCGACGAGGGGCAACTGGGAACCGGTGCCGCCTGTGCCGCGGACAGCTGCCTGGCGATCTACACGGACGACAACACCTCTGTGGATGGCAACTACTTCATCAACCCGAGCGGTACTTCCATCATTCAGGTGGCCTGCAACATGACGAACGGTGGGGAGACCTTGTGTGCGTCGCTGACCAAGGGCTATGTGCCCGTCTACATGCTCTATGAGCAGGATTCCTATTCGTTCCAGGGTCGGCTGAACAGTAACGAAGACTACGTCTACGACACGGATGCGCCCGCGGCGAACCAGGCGAGTTGGGATGCTTCGGAAACCTTGAACTACGGGCAGTTCTGCCGGGTAATGGGTACCTCAGGTGTCACCCAGACACGCCTGCAGGCCAAGTTGTTCAACTATCGGAACGATGGCGCAAGCATGGAGCCTGCCAACAATACTCCCAATGCGACGTATGGCTACTACGACGCCATCTACGAGGCGACTTACTCTGGAAACCTGTTCTTGCAGTGGTTTACCAACAGTTCGGCCTCTCGGACGTTCATCCAGCTCTCCGGCAGTGACAGCCTGGCTGTCAATAGCAACGACAACACCTACGGCGGGGTCTACATCACACCCTCTGTGCGCTGGACTGTCCAAAAAGGCAGCCCCTCGCCGACAAACAGTCCACCGGCTCCGCTGACGCATTCCAGCACTCCCTGGTCAGACGGCACGACCTGTTCGGTGGGAACTTCCTGTTGTGTGGGCTGTACGAATTCGGGCAATACGCCCTACAGCACCCTGCCGTATGGACAGACGACCATTCTTAACGACACCACCCATAGCTTCTGGTCTGGAATTTCCAACCTGCCAGAGGGATGGAGTGATTGTACGAACAATGGAGAATGCGACTACCACGAGTCCGGCTATGGCGTATGGCTGTTCTGGGTGAAGTAGTCCTGCCCGAATCCCTAGCGAGGTCACAATGCGTATTTTCTGTCTCTTTTTTCTGGCTCTCGTCGGGTGTCGAGAGGACTCGAAGGACTCGGTAACGGAGACCGGCAGTGTGGAGTTTGTCGATGCGGACGGAGATGGCTTCACGGAGGACGTGGACTGTGACGACTCTGAGGCGTCGACCTACCCGGGGGCCGCTGAGGTCTGCGATGGCGTAGACAACAACTGCAATGGGGACGTGGATGACGGTCTGTTGGCCACCTGGTACCCGGATGCGGACGCGGACGGCTTCGGGGACGATGCCGAGGCCAATGAGGCGTGCGTAGCACCCGCGGATCATGTGGCCGCCGGCGGGGATTGTAACGACGACGATGCCGCTGTTCATCCGGATGCTGTCGAGGTCTGCGACGGTGTAGACAACGATTGCGAGGGCACAATCGACGGAGACGATGCAACCGATGTCAGCACTTGGTACCGGGATGTAGACCTGGACGGTTGGGGGGTCGAGGGGGAGGCCTCCGTGGGGTGTGTGGCCCCCGCCGGGCACGTTGCCGCTGCAGGGGACTGCGATGATGCAGACCCGGCTTTCCACCCGGGCGCAAGTGAGTCCGATTGCACCGATGCCAGCGACTACAACTGCGATGGATCAGTGGGGTTTGCGGACTCGGACGGAGACGGGTTCGCGGCCTGTGAGGACTGCGACGATACGGATGGAGCAGTCAACGAGGACGCCACGGAGACCTGCGACAGTGTCGACAACGACTGTGACGGCCTTGTGGACAGCGACGATCCGGACACCGTGGGCACCACCCTCTTCTACGGGGACTCGGATGGCGATGGCTATGGCGGCCAGCAATACCAGCTGGATGCCTGCGAGGCGGCCCCTGGATTTGTTGCAAATACCGACGATTGCGACGATCTGGATGCCACCAGCTACCCAGGGGCCAGTGAGGTCTGTGACGATGCGGACAACGACTGTGACGGCGATGTGGACGAGGGGGTAGGCACCTCTTGGTACGAGGACGCAGACTCCGATGGGTACGGCAACGGAAGCGTCTCGGCGGTTTCATGCGACACCCCCAGCGGCTATGTCGGAAATGCGCTCGACTGTGACGACTTCAACGCTGCTACCCACCCGGGATCCTATGAAATCTGCGACTCCGCGGACAACGACTGTGATGGGGATGTAGACGAGGACGCAATCAATGCGTCGACCTACTACGTGGATGCTGACGCTGACGGCTATGGAAGCAGTGTCAGCAGCGCCCAAGCCTGCCAGGTGCCCACAGGCCATGCAGACAATGATTCGGACTGCAATGATGCCGATCCTGCCATCAGCCCTGCTGCCAGTGAGATCTGTGACTCGGTGGACAATGACTGTGACGGCAGTACCGATGAGGGGGACGCAGTGGATGCGGGGACCTGGTACCAGGATGCCGATGGGGATGGATACGGGAATGCCAACAGCCAGGGGTTTGGCTGCTCCCAGCCGACTGGATTCGTGGCGGATGACACGGACTGCGATGACAGCACCAGCGCAGTACAGCCTGGCGGCACGGAATTATGTGACAGCCTGGACAATGACTGCGATGGAACCGTGGACGAGGACGGGGCCGCGGACGCCACGACCTGGTACCAGGACTCGGATGGGGATGGGTATGGAACCCCCGATACCACGGTGACTTCTTGCTCGGTTCCTACCGGCTATTCGGCGCTGGACACCGACTGCGATGATGAAAGCTCGGCAGCCAACCCCACGGGAACCGAAGTGATAGACGGCGTCGACAACGACTGCGATGGCGACGGCTATCACGGGGTGTACATCGCCAGTGGAAACACCGCATTGGCGGGTGGAGAATGGGAATTCACCTCTTTTGATGTGTCCTCTGGGGTCACTGTGACGGTCACGGGAACGGCTGCGCTGGGGATCTACGTGATTGGCGCTGCGCAGGTTGATGGAACCATCGATCTGTCTGGCCAGGATGGCGAGGCAATACGCAGTTGGAATTCGGGTGACGCGACCGGAGGAGTGGGCGGTGGCGGCGGCGGAGGTGATGGTGCCGATGGAGACAACTACGATGGCATTGGGGGCCCGGTGTCAGCACCCAGCGCTACTGGTGCTGGAGGTGGGCAGGGCGGGATCAGTCACTCTGCAGGGAGCGGTGGCGGCGGAGGGGGGCAGGCTGTTGCTGGTGACGACGGCGGTGCGTGTGGCGGGAGCTACCAGGCTTTCAGCGGCGGTGCCGGTGGTTCCGCCATCAGCAACACGATCATTCCCTCGTTGACGCCTGGAGCTGGCGGCGGTGGGGGTGGCTGGGGCGGAGGCTACAACTCCTCAGGTGGTGCGGGTGGCGGGGGCGGCGGTGCCCTGTACCTGGAAGCGGATTCGATCGCCATCGCGGGTTCGATTCATTGCCCTGGTGGCGATGGCGGTAGCAATGACAGTGGAGGTTGCTACCACGGCGCAGGCGGTGGAGGCGGCTCCGGTGGCACCCTTTGGTTGGTGGGAGACACGATCACACTGACCGGTGCTCTCTCGTGTGACGGGGGACAGGGGGGAACCGCGGATTACTGCAGCCATGGCGGAATCGCTGGAGACGGCGGAAATGGTGCCGACGGCGTCATCTGGTTGGATGCAAGCACCCTGACCGTGTCGGGTACCGTGACCCCCGCAGCCTACTTTCCCTAGACCTTGGAGAAATGATGCGTTCCCTTTCCCTGGCACTGATCCTTCTCCTCGCCTGTCGCGGAGAAGACCCCAAAGAAACCGGTGAGTTGGATACCGGAGACCCGGTCGTGGAGGCTGTGGATGCGGACGGGGACGGCTTCACCTCCGATGTGGACTGTGATGACGCGGAAGCTTCCGTGTACCCGGGTGCTGCCGAGACCTGTGACGACATCGACAACAACTGCGATGGGAACGTGGACGAAGGCCTGCTGGCCACGTGGTACCTGGATGCGGATGGCGACGGGGCAGGGGACCCAAGCCGTTCCACCGAGGCTTGCACGCGACCGGCAGACCACGTGGAGGCCGGCGGCGACTGCAACGACCTCGATGGGCAGATTCACCCGGAGGCGGTGGAGTCTTGTGACGGAGCCGACAACGACTGTGACGGCCTTGTGGATGAGGACGATGCGGTGGATGTCAGCTCGTGGTTCTTGGATGCAGATGGTGATGGGTGGGGGCAGGACTCGGAGAGCCTGGTCAGCTGCACTCAGCCTGTGGGCTATGCCTTGAATGCAGGCGATTGTGACGATGCGGATGCGGCCTTCCACCCGGGTGCGAGTGAGTCGGACTGCACCGATGCCAACGACTACAACTGCGATGGTTCCGTGGGGTTTGCCGATACGGACGGGGACGGATTCGCGGCCTGCGAGGACTGCGACGACACGGACGGGGACGTAAACGACGACGGCATCGAGACCTGTGACACCGTGGACAACGACTGCGACGGCCTTGTGGACAGCGACGATCCGGACGTGACCGGCACGACCATCTACTACGGAGACGCGGACGGGGACGGCTACGGAGGACAGCAGTTCCAGGTGGCCGCTTGTGAGGTACCTGCCGGATACGTCAGCAATTCGGATGACTGCGACGACGTGAATACAGCCAGCTA
>CAZSZE010000153.1:0-6119 GCA_964610645.1 uncultured Enterobacterales bacterium
CAGTGCTGGGGCCGGGATGATTGGGGCCAAGCCACCGTTCCATGAGTCCGACGGAGAGGGGCCAAGCCTACTCAGGTCTCACTTTTCACTCTGGGTGAGGCCCGCCAATTCTCTCACACGTCGGAGCACGACCTTGTCTTGGCCCCTCGGTGCCGAGGGTCCCAATTGGCCCGAGAGGATGTCCTGGAGGTGCGGGTTGGCTGCGAGGGTGGCGCACCAGTGGGCGATGTAGGTGCGGGCTCCTGCCGACGAGTGGTTGACGAGGCCTACGATGCTGGAGACGCCGTCGAGCAAGGCCACGATGTCCTCGAAGTCGGCTGACTCGAGCGGGTCACCACCGCCCCGGTCACGGTATGCGTGAATTTTCGAGGCAAGGTAGATCGGGGGCGGGAAGACCTGCACCGTGAGCGTATCGTCGAGCCTCACGGTCTCGGCGCGCTGAATGCCTTCTTCGAACCAGGGATTGTCCGGTCCCACACCGGTCTCTGGCACGGGCATGAGATCGAGGACAAGGTCGGCTCTGCGGAACCGGCAGTTCGGGTCGTCGTGCGCCAGACTCGGCATCCACCCGGCGTTGCGGAGAACCAGGGCGATGGCTTCCCAGTCCGAGTGAGAAGCCACCTCTACGACACAGTCGATGTCTTTGGTCAGTCTGAGATCAATGCGGGTGCTCTCTGCAACGAGCAGTGGAAGCGTGGCCCCGCCCAGGAAGACCGCCTGGATGCCGAGTTCCGCAAGCTCACGCGCCACTTGTGCCAGGGCCATCTGCGTGCGGTCCGCTGGAATCACCCGAGGATCTCCTGGAGACGTTCCCTGGCCTTCTGGCGCTCCCGCGTGCGGCCGACCCGGATGGCGTCGACAAGCGCGAGGATCTCATACAGTCCCGGGCTCCGGAGGCAGGCCTCGGGCACCGTCTTGTAGAGCGGTTGGACCGTCGTGCCCACGATCTCGCCTTGTGGGGACTCCCACACCAGCGCCTGCCCCTGACTCTCCCCTAGTTCGTCACCCAGGAAGGGGCTCGAACCCCCCGTGGGAATGCCTCGCCTTGGAGGGCCGAGCTTGGCATGGAAGACGTACCTCACGCCGTGCACGAGCAGTTCCAGGAGACGGCCACCGAACAGTTGCCCGCTAGAATCTCCCAAGAGCCCGGCCTCGCGGCAACGACGCAGGGCGTTGTAGACCTCCGTCGTGCTCAACCCCAAGGTGTCTCTTAGGGAAGCTGCGCTCCAAGCCGCGTCACCGCGTGCAGCGATCTCACAGGCGAGGACAATGTCTTGTGGTCGGAGCAATGGGTCCCCAGTGCTACACATTATACATAACGTGAAATGTGTAGCAGAGTCAAGAGTACGCTTGGTGTTCCGCGGCTGCTCGAACGACGGGGACGGCGCCAAGCGGGGTCAACGACGGGGGCACGACCCGGTTCACATGCTCCGCCCCGCCCCGATCACTCCGGCTGTCACCGATGCGTCTGAGGCGTCCTCGTGAACGGCAGCGGCGATGACGCGATCGGTGACTTCGTCCAGAAAGGCGGTGAGGGTCGAACTCAACTGCTCGAACTCTGGCCAGAGAACCTCGTCCACGAAATCCGGCGAGGCCTGGAGCATGACCGTGGTGTGGCGCTGGCGATGGTAGCGGTAGGGTCGCAGGCCGTGACGCCTGGCCAGGGCGGTAAGCAGGCGGCGCTGGAAGTGATTGGTCATGGTGAAGCGGTACTCGGTGGGAGTACGGCGGCGTTCCTTTTCGAGGCGGCTCCCCACCCGCGCGTAGGCCGACTGTGCAGCAATGCGCTCGCCCTCGGTGGTGGCGCCAACATACAGGGCGTGAATGCGCCGCAGCTTCTCAACGAGATCCTGCTCGTTCATGGTTGTGCTCCCTTTTCCTGCCATGGGGCACGCGGCTGGCCCGGCAGCCCGAGCGTCTCCCGCAGCCGGGCGACCTCCTTCGAGCCAAGATCCTGGGGGAGCAGCGCTCGCACCTCCGTGGTGCGGCCGTCCGCCGCTGCCTGCCGAGGGGTCAGGTCGCCGAGGGTTGGGATCGGCTGGTCGAGCCAGGTCTTGGCCTGCTGCTCTTGGAAAGCGGCCCCGTCACCCTCCAGAATGCTGCTGTCTACGCGCACCTCCCGCCCCTCCGGGTTCGAGTCGAACGGGTGGATATTCTCCTCCAGGATGGGGAGGGGCTTGCCCGTTCGCTGGTACCACGAGGCGCACACGTGGTCGAAGCGCTCGCGGCTGTTGACGCTTAGTTCCGAGAGAGCGGCCCTTTCCCCTGGATGAATCGTTGCCAGGACAAGTGGCCCCGAGAGCGCCGGTTCATGGCGGCCCAGGAGGGACACCGACTCCCCTTCGATCAGCACGTCTTCCCACCCCGCGGCAGCCGCAGCAATCTCCGAGAATTCCGCGTCAATCGTCGCGACGATCAACTCTATATCTCTCTTCATGTGTCCCTCATTCAGGTGGGCCCGACCCATTGGTCTGGCGCCTTCGTTCTCACGTACCGAGTCCCAAGGGTTGCGATAACCGGTCGGGAAGACGGGGGTCAGGCGATCACCCTCGGAACGGCTGGCGCGGGTTTCTACCATCGATTCAACCGCTGCAATCATGAGTAGCAACCGGCCCTGATCGCCCCGGAAACCCGGCCCCAGCCCCGGCATGGCCCTTGCTCCTTGAAGGGGGGAACCCCTCTCAAGGAGCACGCAGTGTCTCGCCTCTCCCTCTTTGTCCTCTTCCTTCCCACCGCTGCCCAGGCGGGCTTTCCCCTGGAATCCACCCGCGTGGAAATCGACATCCTCGGCCCCGTGGTCGAGGTCCACATGGAGCAGACCTTTTCGAACACCCACGAGGAGTTCATCGAGGCCACGTATGTCTTCCCTCTACATGAAGACGCCGCGGTCGATGCCATGTCCATGCGCATTGGCAGGCGGGAGATCCGCGCCCAGATCGAGGAAAAAGAAAAGGCCCGCGAGATCTACGAGGAGAACAAGGCCCTTGGTCGCGCAGCTGCCCTGACAGAGCAGGAGCGAGCGAACGTCTTCACCCAGAGCGTGGCGAACATCCCTCCCGGGGAATCCATCGACGTCAGCCTGCACATGGTGCAGCCCCTTTCCTATGAGAACGGCGTGTACCGGTTCACCCTGCCGCTGGTGGTGGGGCCGCGGTTTGTGCCCGCCGGCGTGGCAGATGCGGATCGCATCACCCCCCCTGCCATCGATGGGGACAACGGTCACCGGGTGGACATCAACCTCTTTGCCAACCTGGGCTTGCCCCTGGCCGATGTGCGGAGCCTGGCCCACGATGCAGAAATCGAGCTGGACGGCGAGATCGTCGAGCTCTCCCTGAAAGGCATACCCGCCACCCGGGACTTCGTGGTGGAACTTGCCCTGGACACCGACGAGCCTCTCGCTGCGCTCATGGCCCAGGACGGCCACTTCTCCCTTCTCATTGAGCCCCAGCCACTGCCTTCCGATGACCAGGTCGTGCCCCGGGAGCTGGTGTTTGTCGTGGACAACTCCTGTTCCATGAGTGGAACCCCCATGGACATGGCCAAGCAGGCCATGCACAAGGCCCTGTCGAACCTTCGGCCGTCCGACAGTTTCCAGGTGCTGAAGTTCTCGGAGGCGGCCAGCGCCCTCTCCCCGACGTCCCTGGCGGCCACACCGGGCAACATCCGCCGCGGCCGGGCATTCGTCGATTCCATGGCCGGCATGGGCGGCACCCACATGCTCGCCGGGATCGAAGCTGCCCTGGATGCACCGGTCCACGGAGACCGCCAGCGAATCGTGTGCTTCATGACCGATGGCTACATCGGAAACGAGCGCCAGATTTTCGCCGCCATCACCGACAAGCTCGGGGGCGCCCGGCTGTTCTCTTTTGGCATTGGCAGCTCCGTGAACCGCTTCCTGCTGGACCGGATGGCCAGCCTCGGCCGCGGACACGTGACCTACGTGCTGCTCAACGATTCCCCGGAAGGGAAGGTCGATGCCTTCTACGACCGCATTGCAAGCCCCGTACTCACGGAGATCGCCCTGGATTTTGGTGACGCCGAGGTGTGGGACGTGTATCCGAAGCTCATTCCGGATCTGTTCACCGGATCTCCGGTGCGCGTGTTCGGCCGGGTGGAGGGAGAACTCACCACCGTGCGTCTCACGGGCCGTACCGGCGCCGGGCGCTACAAGGAAACCCTGGACGTGGAGGCCTTCGATGAGGGCGTGGCCATTGGCAGCGCATGGGCCCGGGCCCGCATCCGCGACCTGGAAGAGGAGCAGCACTGGGGAGAGGTCGAGGACGTGAAGTCTGAGATCACCGAGACCGCCCTCGCTTACAACATTCTCTCGGCCTACACCTCGTTCGTGGCGTATGAGCGCCGCATCCGAAACACCAACGGCACCCCCCTGCGGGTCGATCAGCCCCTCTCCATGCCTGATGGCGTGGAATTCGAGCGGGTCTTTGGCACCGAGATCTCCCGCAAGCACATGCGCCCGGGCGATCCGCTGCTCACGGTGGATGCACCCCGGGACGCCCAGCAAGTCATGGCGGTCTTCCCCTGGGGCGAGCTGGCCCGCATGCGCTGGGACGATGCACGGGAGCGCTGGTACCACCGCTTCCTCGTGCCCCGTGGCGTGGAAGACGGTGTGGCCCACATCGACATCCTCATCGTGCTGCCCGATGGCAGTGTGAAGCGCACCCAGGAGGAGCTTTTCATCGACTCCGCCGCGCCGGAGCTCGTGGTGGAGGCCCGGTGGGACCGGGGCAACACCGTCATATCGGTGCTGCCAGAGGAGCCGCTGCGCAGTGTGCACGTGTTCCCCATCGGTCGGCCGGAGCTCCGGGTGCGAGTGGATGTGCGGGCCCTGGACCCGGCACCCGGAGAGCCTGTGGAGGTTCTCCTCCTGGGCCAATGGAGTGAGGTCACCGTGGTGGCGAAGGACCTGGCACTGAACCGGATCCAGCAGGACCACGATGTGGAGTGTGCACAATGAAGGCCCTGGCTTTGACCGTGTTCGTCAACACGCTCCAGGTGAATGACCTCCACACGGAGGGCGACCTGCTCTACGCCGCCACCAGCGGCGGGGTGGAGGTCTACGACACCTCGGGAGAACGCCTGGCCCACTGGGTGGAAGGGCTTCCGGCAGAGGTCAACACTGTGGGGCGGCACCTTGGCCGCCTCACAGTCGGGGTGGCGGAGGGCGCGTTGGCTTGGGAGCCGCTTCCTGCGGGTGGTTCCTGGATTCCCCTGGCGGAAGAAGAAGTGCCTGACTGGGCCCTGCCCATGGACCTGGCCACCCAGGTCCAGGCCTTGCTGGCTGTGGCTCCAGACCAGGTGCAACTGGCCCATCTCGGTCCCAAGGTCGTCGCGCCTCTTGGAAACGAGCTTGCGGTGGGGACCGATGAGGGCCTCTTCCTGGTAGGAGACGAGGGCACCCGCCGCATCACCCCCGAAGGGCAGATCTGTGGTTCGTTCGTGACCGGTGCCACGCGCTGGCTGGGGCGGATTGTGGTGGGAACCTTCGACCGGGGCGCCTGCATCCTTGAGGACGATGGCTGGCACCGCATTGAGGGCCTGCCCACCGAGATGATCAACGATGTCCAGGCGGACGGTTCCGCGGTCTGGATCGCCACGTCCGATGGCCTCTTCCAGTGGAACGGTCACTTTGCCAGTCGGATTCCAGAAGAGCTGGGAACCACGCACCGAAACTCCCCGGCGATACACCATAAAAGTGTCAACGGCCTCGCCCGTGGAGACCGCATGTGGATCACCGACGTGGTGGGCCCGGTGTCCGTGGACGATTCGGGACGGTGGCGCCGATACCGACGCAGCGTCTGGGGACGTTCCTACCAGGACATCGCTGCTTGCGGCGGGGAAGCCTGGGTGGCTTCCGAAGATGCCGGCGTCAGCTGGACGGATGGAAGACAGTGGCGGCACTTCGACGCCTCCACGGGCCTACCAGACGACTGGATCATGGCTGTGGCTTGCGACGGAGTAGCTTCTGCCTGGGCGGGTACCTACCAGGACGGCGTGTGGGAGATGAGGGGTGGGCAATTCCGAAAGATCGAAGGTCTTCCCGATGACTGGATTCTCGCGCTGGACTGGGGCCTCGATGCCCTCTGGGTGGGCACCATGGG
>CAZSZE010000154.1:0-6096 GCA_964610645.1 uncultured Enterobacterales bacterium
GAACGGTGACGGGATTCACGCAAACGGCGCGCCCGCCCAGAGGGAGTCTACCCGTCTACGGCAGGTCCACCGTCTTTTCGTTTCGGCGCCGCACCTCGTAGCCCTTCATGGTCCACATCATGGAGAGCTTCTCGGCGAACATCTCCACCTCGGTCTTGGACTGAAGCGGGGTCCCGCTCACAACAATCGGCCAGGGTTCGGTGGTTTGGCACTTGGCCAGTCGGGGTTTGAAGGCCCGCATCGGCACCGCCAGGGGAGGCTGTAGCGCGAAATGCTTGCCCGGTTCGTTCACCAGTGCCACGTGGAGCACGGCGATCTTCTCCCCTTCACAATCCCCGGATTCCACTGCTGCAGCACCGTACAGAAAGCCACCTCCTGTCTGCACCCGGTCCGGGAAGATCGACGGCAACAGGGAAGCTGCTGCAGCATCTGAACCGGCGTTGGAAAGGCGGCCCGCCACGGCTCGCGCCTTGTCGGGGGGGCAGCGCTTTGCGAGGTCCATCAGCGCCTTTTCAAGGATCGGGCGGGCCTCGTCAGGGATTTCGATCCCGAACTCGGGCATGACGGCCTGCTCCATGTGGCCGAGAATGGCATCAAAGGGACCCCCGTTCTCGGCGGCCTTCGCGGCGGCGTTCACCAGCGTGACCAGGCTCGCTTCTCTTTCCCGGACAACGTAGGACTTCGTCACCGTGTCCCACTTTTCGTCGTAGCGCTTGGGTGGCGGGGACTCGACGGTCTGCACCATCCAGTTGTTGAAGTCCTGCGCCTTGCAATTGATGAGGGCGTCGTCCCACTGGTGGAATTCAATGTCGCGCAGTCCGAAATAGGCGCCTTGAAGAAAGGAGACCACCTTGGGGTGATCCACGCAGGCAAGCCCCACTCCCTCGGCCACCAGGTCCCGCGCGGTGTAGTCGGAGATCTTGCCGATCATCTCCCACACCGGGTTCCAGATATCGTTGTCTATGGCCGCAAGGGAAAGGGCGGTCAGTGTCTCAGAGTCATCGGCGCTTTGCATGAAGCGGCCGAAATTGATCTTTGCTTCTTCCTCGCTGCAGCGAATCAGCGACTCGTAGCCCGCCACAAGTCGCGCACCCTGCAGTCGGTCTGCCTGGGCTGCAAGGGTCTGGCAGCCCGCATGGGCAGAGGGAGCAAAGGCCAGTCCCAGAGCAAAGGGGACAGCGGCGAGGGGGAATCGAATTGTCATGGTTTGTCGAGCCCACATACTGCCAGAGGCGGGTGTCGTCGAATCCCGACCCCCCGTGGGTGGCCCATCATCCCCCAGCCTACTGGGCTGTGTCCACGCCGCCTTGCAGGCGAACGGGGACAAAGGACCAGGGAATGTCCAGGGTGGCGTCTTGGCCGCTGGCCCCAAAGACAAGGCTCCCCTCCACGGGCCGCGGCGGGTCCTCCCCAGGGGTGTTGAGCTCGCCCTGCAGGTAGTTGCAGACCGAAGCCCGCACCTCGACCCGGGCGTTGGGGGCCATGGTCTGGTCCCGGAAGTCGACACCCTCCGGGTAGCCGTCAAGACAGATGTGTTCGCGGTCGTGGCCGCGGGGCATCGAGAGCACCACCTCGTCCTCGGAGGTGTTGATCACCGTGAACGGGGTCTGGTCACAACCGTCGTCGCAGGCCCCGTCATGGAAGTCCACCTCGCCCCATTCAATGGCGAACATGTCCGCCATGAGGGGGAAGGCATCCGGTTTGCAGCCCAGGGTGAAGGCGGCCAGCGCGGGCCACCAGCGGAAGTTGCGGCTCAAGGGGCCTCCAGGAAGTGCCAGGTCCAGGTGCAGCACCACCGGTACAGTACCTCGGGGTGCTCCCGCAGGAGATCGTCCCAGTTGGCCCGGCGCTCATGGCGGCGGTGTCGCAGAAGTTCCAACGACAGGCGTCTCTCCAGGGGGGCCACGGGGGGCGCGGTGGGAAGGCCGATGGCGCCGACCCCCACCCATCGGCCGTCCTCCAAGGGCAGAAGACGGGCCACCACGGCCCGCACAGGCCCGGGAGCCAGAGGCACGGCATGGGAGAGATCCACCGGGCCATCGGGCAGGTAGCCCGGGGCAAGAGGCAGCAGGGGCCGAACCGCGCCGTCGACAGACCACAACATGGCCGGGATGCGCTCCAGGCAGCGAACGGCGCGGCGCAGGTCTCCTGGTGCGCTGGTCTGGGACCGATGCCACCGACCGATGGCCTTCTGCCCAGGGGCTGCGAGTGTGGAGTGGCTCACCGCTGCGACGGCGGCTCTTGCCAGGCGAGGGGAGGGCGCAAAGTCCGCCCAGGGCCCGAGAACGCTGTCCAATGCCACCGGCACAAGGTCCGGCACCTCGTTTTCAAGAACATCGCAGAGAAACCCGTCTTCCACGGGTGCCGGGGCCCGCCGTGCTGATCGCCGATCCCCGCCGATTGGCCCCCAGACCCCCAGCCTGCGGGCGCTCGCCTCCAAGGCCTCGCTGTGATCGGCGCCCTTCAAGGTCTCGAAGTACAGGGAGAGGAACCGCTCATCTTCCTGCGCGTAGTCCTCCGGCGACAAGGGCTTGGAGCGATACTGGGCATGGTTGTCGAAGCTGGAGGGGAGGTCCGGGTGCCAGGCGTCCCCTGCCCACGGGTCGGCGCTTTCCACGCGAAAGGCCGGCCGACTCATGACAGGCGCTTCAAGGCGCGCTCGTGGTGCTCTCGCAGGCGCTCCACCAGCTCCGCCGGGGCCTCCACGGTGACGGATCCCCCAAATCCCAGGAGCCAGGACTCGATCTCCGGCTCAATCCCCACGCGAAAACGGCACCGCAACGAGCCGTCGGGAAGGGACTCCAGCTGTTGGCTCGGGTGCCAGGTGCGCTCCCGCACGTAAGGGGCTGCCTGGGCATCGAAGACCGCCACCACCTCCTGGGGGTCCCCCTGAATAATGCCAAAGGCATCTCGCACGTGGTCCTCGGGGTTCCAGTCCTCCGGGGGCACGAAGGACTCCAGGCGCATGCGGGAGAAGCTCTGAAACCGCTCCACGGCAAAGGTCTTCACCCGTTCATCCTTGTGGTCCCGCGCAAAGAGGTAGAGACCCTGCCGGTAGGTGGCGAGGGTGAGGGGGTCCAGGGTGTAGACCTGGGTGATGCCGGTGGGCTTGGTGTACTCGGCCTGGCCGGGGTTGTCGTAGATCAGGGCGGTGATCAGCTCATCGATGAGATCGCCCTTTTCCCGGTAGTCCTTGGAGTGCTCCGCCACGGCCATGAACTTTGTGTCCAGGTGCGAGGCCAGGTCCGCATGGGCCCGGGAAATCGCGGGTTCCAGGCGCTCGATGGCATCGCTCATGTCCGCAGCGAAGTAGGTGCCCTCCAGAAACGTGAACAGCTTGCGCCCGAAGTGGAGGGACAGGACCTCGGAGAGCGTGAGCTGCACACCGGTGCGGCGGTAGGAGGGATCCAGGGAGAGCGTGCGCTCATCGCCAATGCCCACGTCCTCCAGGGGCAGGCCCAGGTCGCGAATGTCGGCCAGGTACCGGCGCAGGGTGCGGGGATCCAGGTCGAAGCGGCCCATGACGTCCAGGGCGCGAATGCCCCCGCGTCGTTGAAGCAACTCCACCAGTTTGACCATCTTCTGGGCTTTGTTCAGATGCACTGCCACTCCCTATGTTGTCCGCCACTCCCTATGTTTTCTGCCACTCCCAATTTTTTCCGCCACTCCTGCTGACTTCTGCCACTCCCGGTAGTTTCCGCTACCCCGGACAGTTTTTGGCTCTACCCACTGTCAATCTATAGGTGATTGGATTTCTTGCCACCCACCTTGACAACCTGCTCATCCGTTCAGTATACTGCTCATATGTTCAGCCCTTCCGAGGTTGACCCTGGAGAACGACATGGACCCCGCCCTCACCGAGCTTCTCTTCACTGCTGCTGCTTGCGCATCCCTCGTCATTCTCTTCCTGGCCAGCGCTGCGGTTCTTCCCTGGACGGAATCCGAGCTGGAGGAAGTAGAGCAGGGCGTTCTCCGACTTGCTGAAATGGCCCTTGGCGAATCGACCCTTCACTCCACACCCGCCGCGTCCCGGTCCCGGGCCGCATAAACCACGGACCCCCGCCCCATCCGCTGTCGGCTCGCGCATCCTGGGAGACGACCTCATGGCGAGTCGACAAGCGGACCGGGGGCGTTATCACGGCGGCTCGGAGGTCCCATGAGCCGCTACGATCCATCCGTCATCGAGCCGCGCTGGCAGGCACGTTGGGCTGAGGAAAAGACCTTCCGGGCTGTCGAGGATCCCGACAAGCCCAAGTACTACACCCTGTGCATGTTTCCGTACCCGTCCGGGAGCGGGCTGCACGTGGGGCACCCGTTGTCCTACACCGCGGTGGACATTGTTGCGCGCTACAAGCGCATGAAGGGATTTTCCGTGCTCAATCCCATGGGGTGGGATGCCTTTGGCCTGCCAGCCGAGCGGGCAGCGGTGCGAGAGGGGCGCCACCCCGCGGACATTACGAAAGAGAACGTGGCCAACTTCAAGCACCAGCTCTTGCGACTGGGCTTTGGATTTGACTGGGAACGGGAGGTCAGTACCTCCAGTGTCGACTACTACCGCTGGACCCAGTGGATCTTCCTGAAGCTCCACGAACAGGGACTGGCCTACCTGGCGGAGGTTCCGGTCAACTGGTGTCCCGCGCAGGGAACGGTGCTGGCCAACGAGGAGGTGGTGGACGGCAAGTACGTGGAGACCGGTGATCCGGTGGAGCGCCGGTCCATGAAGCAGTGGATGCTCAAGATCACGGCCTACGCCCAGCGGCTGCTGGACGACCTGGAGGGGCTGGATTGGCCGGACGGGGTCCTGGAAATGCAGCGCCAATGGATCGGACGATCAGAGGGGGCTGAGGTTCGGTTTGATGTGGCGGACTCCGAGGACTCGTTCGTGGTCTACACCACCCGGCCGGACACCTTGTTTGGGGCGACCTATTGCGTGTTGGCGCCGGAACATCCCCTGGTGGCAGCGATCACCACGCCGGACCAGAAGGCCCAGGTGGAAGCCTACGTGGAGACGGCGATCAACACGTCGGAGTTGGATCGCCAGGTGGCTGCGGAAAAGGAGAAGACCGGCATCTGGACCGGGGCCTGGGCGGTGAATCCAGTGAACGGGGCAAAGGTGCCCATCTGGGTCGCGGACTACGTGCTCATGACGTACGGAACGGGTGCCATCATGGCGGTGCCGGCGCACGATGAGCGGGACCACGCGTTTGCCACGCGGTTTGAGTTGCCCATTGTGGAGGTCATCGCGGCCCCGGAGGGACAGGATGTCCAGGAGGCGGCCTGGACCGGAGACGGCGCTGCGGTGAACTCGGGTGCCTTCGACGGCATGGATGTGGCGGCGTTCAAGGCCGCGATTATCGACCGCCTGGAGGCCGACGGCACGGGCAAGCGCCAGGTGAACTTCAAGCTGCGAGACTGGCTCTTTTCCCGGCAGCGGTACTGGGGCGAGCCCTTCCCGATCGTGCACACCGAGGATGGAACCGTGGTGCCTCTGGCCCCGGACGACCTGCCCGTGGAGCTGCCCCACATCGACGCCTACAAGCCCACAGCTGATGGGCGCCCCCCCCTTGCTCGTGCCGAGGACTGGGTGCAGACCACCCACAACGGTGCGCCGGCGAAGCGGGAGACAAACACCATGCCCCAATGGGCCGGGTCCTGTTGGTACTACCTGCGGTACATGGATCCCACGAACCAGGAGGCCCCCTTCTCCAAGGAGGCGGTGTCCTATTGGCAGAACGTCGACCTGTACATCGGAGGGGTGGAGCATGCGGTGTTGCACCTGCTCTACGCCCGGTTCTGGCACAAGGTGCTTTTTGACTGCGGATTGGTGCCCACCAAGGAGCCGTTCCAGCGCTTGTTCAACCAGGGGATGATCCTGGCCAGCAGCTATCGGGACGAGCTGGGCAAGTACCACCATCCCAGCGACGTCATGCAGAAAGAGGGCCAGTGGGTGGCCAAGGGCAGCGGATCCGTCCTGGAGACCCAGGTGGAGAAGATGTCCAAGTCCAAGAAGAACACCGTGGACCCCATGGACATCGTGGAGCAGTTCGGGGCGGACACCCTGCGCATCTACGAGATGTTCATGGGACCCCTGGAGCA
>CAZSZE010000155.1:0-4430 GCA_964610645.1 uncultured Enterobacterales bacterium
ATGCAAATCCATCCGCCCCGAACGTTCTCTCGAGCAGGGTGCGCCAGGGCTCCCACTCGCCAGTGTCGAGCAACTCCTGGAGGTCCTTGGCGGTGATCCCGGGGCACCCCACAGTGAAGACAAACAGACTGGACGAAAGAAGAAAGGAGATAGAGCGCATTGGGACCCCAAAGTCGAGTTCTCAAGTGGTGAAAATGTGCCTGGAAACACCAGTCCTAACACAAGAACGCTTGGTTCTTGTCTGGTTGCTCAACCTGATCCCGAGAAAGGTCGTCGTACCGACTGGAAGATCGCTACCCCGTCAGAGACCGTCGGTGGAGATGCAGGATGCGGTCGGGTACTCGTCGGAGTAGTCGGATGCAGAGCAGCGGAAGGTTCGCCCGTCGCCGGCGTTGAATTCCGAAGGCGTATTCAACCAGCCGAGCCAGACGTCCTCTGGCGTGTTGTCGTTTGCTGTGCCTGGCTCACCAAAGTCACAGGGTGCACCCGGCGTGACGGCGAAGCGGGCATACCCTGGCATCGCATACTGTTCGTCGTCGGACGCACTCAGGGTGAGCATGCCTCCGTTAGTGCTTGACTGGTTCCCGTGAAACCCACCACTTCCGGGCGATGTGCACGACATTTCAACCACTGTGTCCTGCCCCCAGGCGCTGAGCTTGATTGCGCCGCCCGACGAGTCGGCGGTGTTTGAGACAAACCAGGTGTCCGTCAGGGTGCTGTCGGGTGTAAACAGATCGGCTGGTCCTGTTGTATAGATGGCCCCTCCCCACCTGCCCGCGTGGTTTCCACTGAACAAGGTGTTTGAAATGATGAACTCGTTCGTGCTGATTGCACCGCCATCCCGCGAGGATGTGTTGTTGCTGAAGGTCGAGTCAGTGATGGTGGCGTGGCACCAATCTCCATACAAGCCCCCCCCCTGCCCAGTAGTGACGCCGTCGGATACCACCACGTTGTTGAGTACGATGAAGCTGTTGTAGTAGTAGGTACTTCCTCTGCAGTAGATATTCCCGCCTTCGGTTCCCGATCCGTTGGTGACAGTGAGGTCATTCACCTCCAAGAAGCCTGCGACCCCGGGGCTGATATTGCCATCGGATACGCTGAGGACGGTGAGCGCCCCCCCTCCGTCCAACACTACTTCCGCTGCGTTTCCGGTCACGCCAGTGATGGAATTGACAATGTCAACAGATGCGACTGCCACGTAGTAGGTGCCTGGACAAACCCTCACGTGCTGCTGGTCGCCAAGGTTGATGCTGGCTGGTGAAGCAGCGGTTCCCGATGTCCATGCAGCACTGACATCCACGTTGTAGGTGCTGTTGGTCAAGTCGTCCAACTCCACCTGGTTTGTGGCCTCTGACCCATCGCAGTTGCTGTCGATGCCGTCGCACAGCTCGGCTGCTCCCGGGTTGATGCTGGAGTCTGTGTCGTCACAATCCGTGTCGATGTTGGACCGGCCGGAGATCGGGGTACAGGAGCTTTCCGGGGTGGTGCTGGCATCCCCAAACCCGTCTCCATCGCTGTCGATGTACCAGTCTGTGTCGTTGCTCGCTGTGCCATCGCAGTCCTCGTCCACGTCATTGCACAGGGTCTCCAGGGCACCCGGGTTCACGTCCGCCAGCGTGTCGTCGCAGTCGGTGTTGTCGGCCACGTACCCCGAAGGCACTGTGTCCAGACAGGCCTCCACCGTGACATTCACGTCTCCGTAGGTGTCCCCATCGCCATCGGCGTAGAAGGTACCCAGATCTGCGGGGTCGTCGGTCACCTGGTCGCAGTTGTTGTCGATCCCATCGCAGATCTCCAACGCATCCGGGTTCACGCCCGCCAGAGTGTCGTCGCAGTCGTCCCCGTTGGAGACCCAGCCCGGCTCGGGCGCATCACACCCTTGTTGTGCCTCTGTGTCGGCATCGCCGAACCCGTCGCTGTCGGAGTCAGGGTGCCAGTCCACGGGAAAATCGCAAACATCGGTGGGGCCGGTGTCTTTCGAGGTATCACCGTCTTTGGCGGGATCACCGGCGGGATCACCGGCGGGACAGCCCAGGGTGAAGGCAAGAAAGAGCGAGGAGAGCAGAAGAGGCGAGTGATGCATCGGAGTGACCGGAGAGAAGATTTCCACTGACACAGATTGCCAGGGACATGTTGTCTACCACGGATCCGTGGCCAGCCCGCGATCACTTGGCCCGGTCTTCTTCTGGGTTTTTTGTGCTCCAGTAGCCCTTCTCCTGCAGTGCCTCTCTGAGCTTCGGGTCCTGCGCAGTGGGGCGGACGGGCGGGCGGCTCGCCAGCCAGCTTGCGAGCTTTGATTCCAGTTGTTCGACCCCACTCGGAGGATTCCCCAAGAGGTTTCGCTGCTCTCCAGGGTCTGTGGCCAGGTCATAGATCAAGGTGCAGATGGGGGGCTGCAGGACCGGGTGTTTCTCCAGCGCACCGGTGCAGCCGCGAGCCTGGAGAATCAGCTTCAGGCTTCCGGAGCGGATCGAGGCGGCCTCCCGGTTCGTAAGGGCAAAGCGGTCCCTGGTCGGCCAGTCCCCTGAAGTCCAGAGGGGCCTCAAGGATCGGCCTTCCATGGCGGCGACAGGGGGGGCTCCGGCGAGGTCTATCAGGGTGGGCGCAAGGTCCAGCAGCTCTACTGGCGCGTCCACAACGGCGGGGGAGACGCCGGGAATCCGGAGTACCAGGGGGACATGGAGTATGTCCTGGGTGTGTTGGGCACCATGGCCCAGGCGGCCGTGTTCAAACAGAGCTTCGCCATGGTTCGAGGTCAGGACAACCACCGTGCGTTCGGCCAGTCCAGAGGACTCCAGGGCGGCAAGAACTTCTTGGAGCTGGCTGTCGTAGTACCGCAAGGGATAGGAAACATTAGCGCACTTTCCGACCTATGTCCGTGGCGCTTTTCGGTGCGGCAGGCCGAGTTTCACTGCCCAGGTCGACCCTTTCGAGCGCGCATTCCTGTTCACTCGTGGGGAAAACGCCGCCGGGTCGCCCGTCAACGCCGGGGAAGGCGATGTGGCGGCTCTCCAGGAGATGGGGTGGACCGATGAGGAGATCAGCGCCGCTGGATTCCTGTGTGCCTACTTCAACTTCATCAACCGGGTGGCCGAGGGCCTGGGGGTAGACGAGGAGGACTGGATGAAGGACCTGCCAGAGCTGGGGGGCTGTCCCTGGTAGCTAGCGCACAAGAACCTGGTCGGCTTCGTAGCCCCAGGAAGCGTGGTCGACTCCTCCGGAGCAGCCTGCCGTATCGTAGTCCCCCCAGTCGTAGTAGGTGGGCAGCAGGTAGCCGGGACTCGGAACATCTGTCTGGTCGTATTTCCTCCAGGTGGAGGACTGGTCTCCAGACGTAAACGAGGTGAGGTGGAACGGGGTTCCTCCCGAATCGAGACGAATGTAGATCTCGCCATTCGGGTTGCAGCCGTCATCGTCGTTGGTGTGGGTCCACAGCCGCGTCCCGGTGTGAATCTCCGTGATGACGGTGCGAATGTCCTCGATATCGGCATTGCTGTAGGTGACCGTTGAGTCTCCTACCATCTCGTAAACCACGGGCTGGTTCTGCTGAATGTTGTACCCGCTGGGGACTACCCAGTCGAACGTGGAGCAGAGCTCGCTCTGGTTGGAGATCTGTGCGAGCTGGTTCCAGTCCAACTGGTCTCCTATCGAACCATGGGCGGTCTGCTGGGCCGCGACACTTGAGTACTTGCTGAACCAGAAGGAGTTCACCCCGGCGCAGTCATTGCTGATTCGGACCCCGATCCACCCGCCTCCGTCTGTCGTCATGTCGCAATAGACCTCGAACGCATCGCTCCCATCCCCATCGGGATCAATCCAGTACCTTCCATCTCCGGTGGAATAGCCATCGCTCAAGAGGGTCTGGCAGCTGGTGCCGGGACACGACTGTTCCGCACCGTCCATATTCTCGTCCAATGTTCCGTCGCAGTTGTTGTCCACCCCATCACAGACTTCCTGGTTGCCCGGGTAGGCGTTGTCGTCGGCATCATCACAGTCGGCAGCGGTCAATGAACCATCGCAGTCGGCGTCGGTGGCGACTGTGGTGGAGGCAGCATCTGCATCGTCGCAGTCATCCGCGGTGAGCACCGTGTCGCAGTCGGCGTCTGTGGCAACTGTGGTGGAGGCGGCATCTGCATCGTCGCAGTCATCCGCCGTGAGTACCGTGTCGCAGTCCGCATCGACTGCTGTGTAGGTCGAGCTGCCATCTGCGTCATCGCAGTCGGAGGCATCAGCGACGTAGCCAAGGGGCTGTGAACACGCGAGGATCCAGCTCGTCGCTTCCCCATACCCGTCCGCATCGGCATCGATGTACCAGGTCGCTGCATCTACTGCGTCGCTCTCGTCCACAGAACCATCACAGTCGTTGTCGATGCTGTCGCAAACCTCGGAGGCTCCTGGATTGACTGCTGAATTGCTGTCATCACAGTCGC
>CAZSZE010000155.1:4440-5851 GCA_964610645.1 uncultured Enterobacterales bacterium
GAAGCCTGGTTGGAAGGCGCCGAACAAGCCGTGCTGCTGCTGGCGCTGGACCCATAGCCGTCTCCATCCGTGTCTGCGTAGAAGGTGGAGGCATTGATCGCGTCGTCTTCGTCGATGACGCCGTCACAGTCGTTGTCCACCCCGTCACAGACCTCGTACGAGGCTGGAGAGGACGATGCGCTGAAGTCATCGCAGTCCAGTGGGTTGCCGACAAATCCGCTTGGAGCCTCACAGGCTTCCTGGGACACGCTTCCGTTTCCGTATCCGTCACCGTCGGAGTCCTGGTACCACGTTGACCCCACTCCCTCGTCTACCGTGCCGTCGCAGTCGTTGTCTGCCAGGTCACAGGTCTCCGATGCGCCCGGGTAGCTGGTGGGGTCCAGGTCATCGCAGTCATCCGACGTGGATACGTACCCGGTGGGTGCAGTGCAGGCGCTCTGCTGGAATTGCTGGCCGCCATAGCCGTCCCCATCCGCATCCGCGTAGAAGACAGTTGCCCCGGTCAAGTCCGGGTCATCCGCATCTACCAGCCCATCGCAGTCGTTGTCGGCGCTGTCACAGGTCTCGGCCGCGCCAGGGTGGCTGTCGGCCGATGCATCGTCACAGTCGGTGTTGTCTGCCACGTAGCCGCTGGGGGCATTGCAGGCGTCCTGCGTTGTGCTTGGATCGCCAAAGCCATCTGTGTCCCCGTCGGCATACCAGCTGGTTGTATCCACAGCATCGTCTTCGTCTGTGGTCCCATCACAGTCGTTGTCCGCTCCATCGCAGATCTCAAAGGCCAGCGGGTTGCTGCTGGCGACGGTGTCGTCACACTCCTCACAAGCCGCGAAACCATCTCCGTCCTCGTCTGCGTAGCCCACAGAACCATCGCAGTTGTAGTCCTCGGGATCCGTGCAGTCTGATTCCTCGGCGCTCGGGTGGTAGGCGGCATTCAGGTCATTGCAGTCCGTGTCATCTGCGACATGCCGCTCCGGGGCTTCGCAGGCGTCTCGACTGGAAGCAGGGTTTCCATACCCGTCAGAGTCTGCATCTTCATACCAGGGGCTGGTTCCTGTCACGGCATCGTCTGCATCATCGGTGAGCCCGTCACAGTCGTTGTCGATGCCGTCGCAAGTCTCCTCTGCCTCCGGGTTTATCGCTGCATTGGCGTCGTCACAGTCCACGTCCGAGGCAAATCCGTCGCCATCTGCATCTTCCGCCTGGGTGTCGAGCTGGGTGTCGACCTGGGTGTCGTCGACCGGGGGGGCGGTCTCGCCAGTTCCGGTGTCCTTGGGGGCTTCACGACATGCACAGAGCAGGAATAGAGCAAGAATCGCGCGGCTCATGGTTTCTCCTGAGAGAGGGCGAGTGGACGGACGGCAACGCTACCATTGGCCGTGAACCTGGGGAATGCCCTCCCAGGGGGGCCTAC
>CAZSZE010000156.1:0-5844 GCA_964610645.1 uncultured Enterobacterales bacterium
CCCGGCTGCTGCATGCTGAGAGGACAACAACCGCACCCACCACCAACAACAACCGTAGACCACGCATACCCACACTCCCTCCGAGACACATGGTTCTACCACGAGAAACTAGCACCACCGCCCCCCCTCTAAAAAGGCACCCCCGGGAGGACTTGAACCTCCGACCCACGGCTTAGAAGGCCGTTGCTCTATCCAGCTGAGCTACGGGGGCGTGTGGTGCCCTTATCTCCACCCCATGGATCCGGTCCGGTTCCAGTCCAAAGAGTGGCTTGAGTTGGCTGCCGCCAGTTTCTGCACCCCGGCCAGCAGCTTGTCCACGATCTCCTCCTGCTTGGCGCTGCCTTCCTTTTCAAGGGAGGTCATGTACATGGCCGCGGGCAGAAGCCCCACCGTGTCGCCCAGCACTCGCATGGATCGCTCGCCGAAGATGCGGGCGGAGTTCAGGTCGGTCTCGGGCAGCAGAATGACCAGGTGCTCGGCATCGTGCAGGCCGACGACGTCCTCGGATCGGCTCACCTCGAAGAGCACGCCGCCCAGCTGGTCCAGGTAGCCGGCGGGGGTCTCTCCACACGCCCGCGACGCACAAAGGGTCAGCTGACGCTTGTGGCGTCGGGCCCGCTTGATCTCCGCTTCAATGCGGGCCCCCATCTCCCGGGCCCCCAGCACACCGGTTGTGGTCTCCAGGTCCCCGGCAGCGATCTGGTTTTCCAGGGTGGTGATTCGGCGCTCGTGCTCGTCTGATTCGCTCTCGGCTTTCGTCACCGAGCTGCGCAGGGCGCCGATCTTGTTCAGCAGATCCCGCGGCGTGGGTGGGTTCGCTGGCAGCCAGGGATCGCCTCCCAGGTTGAGAAAGCCGCCCATGGCCGAGGCAAACCGCCGGGCGTCCTGGGTCACGGCATCGCTCTGGGGATTCGCCACCAGGTCCACCGCCCGCAGCTGCAGCCGGCCCAGTCCCGAGCTGGAAATGGGATCGCAAGCAGCCTTGAGGGTCGGCCCCAGGTTCCACTCCTTGATCTGCTCTCGGCGGGCATCCGTGGCGGTCCGGCCCAGGACATGCTGCTGCAGGGGCTCTCGCTTGGGGGCGGGAAGCTGTCCCAGCAGACTGCTGATGACCGTGTCCTTTTCTTCCCGCAGGAGCATCCAGTGTCCCAGTCGAGCCGCGAATCCAGCGGAGGCCGCCTGGTACTCGGCCACCGGGTTCGGCGAGGCGGCTGTTGATCGCTGAATGGCGAGGGCGGCCGATGCCGTGCAAATGCCTTCTCCCACCGCTTCCGGCCCGATCTCGACCATCAGCTCGAACATCAGGAACCAGAGCGCACAATGACGCACCCGCTCGGGGCCCAACATGCGGCCCGCCATGCCCGGGTCCTTCATGGGCCGGCTCATGCCAAACTCGCTGGATGCAGCGATTCGTTGCAGCACGGTGGCGAATTGCGGAGCCTCCGACCGAATCTGGTCGTACACCCGGTCCAGCCGCGCCGCCTCGTCTGAGACGAGGAAGCGAACCAAGCCGTCTGGCCATGCATTCAATTCACTCAAGAGAACCCCTCGGGTCGTCAGTTGTATTCACGGGGGCTCTGCCCTGTCAATGTCGACGGATTGTGGTTTCTTCTCAGCCTGCCGAGGGGAATTCGATGGCTTGCAGTACCGGCAACAGCTCGTGTTCCAGGGTGTCCGCTGCACCAATCCCGTCGCCGCGGCTCTGGGCTTCCAGCAGTCTTCTTAGACTTGTGGTAGAAGAACCAAGGACTTCGGCCACTGCGGGGAGGGTCGATGCGCGCTCGATGGCATCCAGAAAAGCCACCAGGTGGGCGTTGGCTTCGGCTTCAGCGCCCAGTCGATAGGCCTGCACAGCCCGCTGGAGAGAAGGGATCATGCTGCCTCCCGCATCCACGGTGCACCACGGATTACTGCGCCTTGGCGGCCGGTGTTGAGGAACCGGGTGCCGGGGCGCTTCCCGATGTAGGTTTCGAGATCACGCAGGTACCCGATCAAGGCCAGGGTCGATGGCACCGAGTTCCCCCGCCCGTTGGGCAGGTGGGGGTGGCGCCGGCCTTCAGTGCGGGTGTCTGTGGGAATCGTGGCGCCGTCCAGGTGGCTGTTTCCCTTCGGGTGAGCGAAGTCGGCGCCGGCGAGAATCACGGGACTGCCTCCCATCTGCACCGCCAGGTCCACGGCTGCATGGGTCACTGTCCCGGAACAAAACAAGGTGCCCCGGGAAAGATCCTGGTCCATGCGGTGAAAGCGGGGCAGGTCCTGGTAGGCCACCACGCCAGGTCCCTCCCAGAAGTCCAGCACGTCCGGGTGCACCGTGGGCAGGTACACCAGGGGTGTCTGGCGCATGGCCACAGGACTCAGGCCTTCCAGGTGGCGAATGATGCGCGGGGCGGGGTCGAACACGACAGCGACGTCCGGGAAGATGCCGGCGCGCTGCATGGGCAGCAGGGCCGTGGTGGTGGCCAGAATGACCAGGCCTTCCCGTTCTTCTCGCATCCAGTGAAACTGTTCGCTGGCGGTAGGGCCCCCTGCCACCACCACCACGGGGCGTCCCGCTGCACATCCAAAGAGCTCTCGCACATCGGCGTCCCCGGCGATTCGGTCTCGCGCCTGCTCCAGCCGCCGGTCCAGCACGCCCTCCATTCCCTGAAAGTAGTTCGCCAGAAAGGCGTCGTTGATCGCGGTCAGGAGGGCATCGCGAAGGAGAATCGCGGAGGGGTCACACAAACGAAGGCAGGCAGGGATGGCAATGTGGGGGTGTTCCAGTGTGGTCCACGATTCGGCCAGGACCAGCTCCACCCGGGGGTCTCCCATCCAGTCCCCGTGGGGGAAGTGCTGGAGTGACCACCCGGCAATCGAGGGGGAGAGCAACACCACGACCAGGGACTCCAGGCGTTCCCGCTGCAGGAGCTCCCGGGGCAGGGCACCGGTTCCAAGGCCGTAGACGTGGATTCGCGGCGTCCCCTCTGGGACGGTGGCTGCTTGCAGCCGTGCTTCGGCCACGGGGTTCCACGCGCTGCCCAGGGTGATGCCATCGATCCTGGCGGTGCGGGCTTTCGGGGATTCGATCCACTCCACGCCGGAAGGCGCGGGGGATTGTTGCAGGGCCTTCCAGATCTGGGGCCAGCGATGAGCGACGATTGCCTGGGGATGGGTGGCCATGGTCTATGCCCCCTTCTTGAGAAGTTGCAGCCACGGACGGCGTGCAGCGGGAGCATCCTCCCAGTGCACCTGTCCCTGCTTGAGCTTGGATAGGGCCGGCTCCTCTACGGCGAGGATGTCCTGGGGCTTTTCTGTGAGCGCCCGGGACACGTTGCGAATGTCGCGGGTCAGCTTGGTCAACCCGGGGGTCTCCAGGCTGGCAGCGTGGTCCGTACCCCTCCAGGTCCGATCCAGGGTGAAGTGTCGCTCGAAGAACCGGGCCCCCAGGGTGAGTGCTCCGATGTCAGCGGCGATGCCCAGGTGGTGCCCTGAAAATCCAATGCCCGCCACGGAGGAGCCGTATGCCTCGACGAGTCGGGGAATCTCCAGCAGGCAGATGTCGTCAAAGTCCACCGGGTAGTCGGATGTGCAGGCGTACAACACCAGGTCCGAAGCGCGTCCCTTGTCCTCGAAGAACTGGACGATCTGTTCTTCTTGGGCGCGGGTGGTCATTCCCAGGGACAGGTGGATTTTTCCACCAAAGGAGTCGGCCAGAACAGAAAGCAGCGGCTTGTTCAGGTTGCAGGCAGAGGGCACCTTGAGCCAACCGGGGCTTACGTCGGCCATCTCCCGGGCCGAGGTCAGATCCCAGACGCTCGTGGAGTACTCAACCCCCAGCTCGGTGCAGGCCTGGGCCAGGATGCGGTGCTCCTCCGGAGTGAACTCCAGGGCCTCACGGTGCAAGCCGTAGGACGGACCATAGGCAAAGGCAGGGTTTGGGTGGGGTCGGTTGTATTCCTCGGGGGTAAGGAGCTCCTGGTTGCAGCGCTTCTGAAACTTGACCGCGTCTACTTTTGCGGTCGTGGCCGCAATGCGGACCATTTCCAGGGCTGTCTCGAGATCTCCCCGGTGGTTGCAACCCACCTCGGCGATCACAAAGGTCTTCATGCGCACTCCCGCTGGTTTTCTGTGGCGCGATGCTGGGCCTCGAGGATGGCGTCCACGAATTCGCGGACGCATCCCTGGCCGCCGCCTCGCTCGCAGACCTGGTGAACGGCTGCCCGAACGGTGGGGTCTGCATCGGCCGGACAAGCGGAGAGACCCGCCAGGCGCAAGGCCTGTAGATCGCCCAGATCGTCGCCGATGGCTGCCACCGCTTCAAAGGAAAGGCCGCGCTGGGCCACCAGCTGCGTGAGCAGGGTGGCCTTGTCCGTGACACCGAGGAAGACCGCATCGAGGCCCAGCTTCTCCGCGCGGCGCCGGGCCATGGGAGTGCGTTCCCCGGTCATGAGGATCACTTCCAGTCCCGCCTCGCGCCAGCGGGCGAGGCCATATCCGTCCCGGGTGTGAAAGCGCTTGAGGGCTTCGCCGTCGGGGCCGTAGTACATGCCGCCGTCGGTGAGCACGCCGTCGACATCGAGCAGAAGCAGGCGAATGTTCTGAGCCCGGCGTTCAAAGTCCCCTTGGGGTCCCTGGCGCCGAAGCAGGGTCTCAGCGATCTCCCAGTCGGAGGGCTCGTCCAGCTCCAGGGCGGTGTGTGGGGCCATTTCGTGGACCATGATCTTCCCAGAGACTCGGCAGCGACTGGCAAGGAGGGAGGCACGATCCGTGATGTAGAAGGCGCCGTTCTCGACCCATTCCCCATCCCAGTCCTGGCGGCGGGGGCGGTTCTGCGGGTCGTAGTTCTCGGGGAAGGCAAGATCGTCCAGGGTGGGGCGCCATCGAAAACGGTGCTGTCGGGTGACGGAGACCAGGGAGTCTGCAGCGGATGCATCCAAACGCAGGAGGCCCTCGTCCAGATCCTGGGATCGCAACAGCGGGCTGGTGGCCTGCACCAGGACCACCCGGTCGAAGGTGTTTGCCTCCGCGAATTCCAGCAGGGCCGACTCGGTGGTGGCGGTGTGGGTGGCCGTCTCGGCGCTGCGGGAGATGACCTCCAGGCGAGGATCGCCAATCTGGCGGGCCACCCGTCGGATCTCGTCGTCCTCGGAAGACACCACCACCCGGTCGATACGCTCGGCGCCCAGGGCAGCAAGAATGGTCCAGTGCACGAGGGGCCGTCCCGCAAGAGGGCGGATGTTTTTACGGGGGATGGATCGGGATCCACCGCGAACGGGAATGAAGGCAACAGTAGACATGGGGAACCTTGTTTGTTTCCATCGGACGCAAGCGCTGGGTCTTGAGTGCAACGGGCACCGGCGCGAGCCACCGGCTAAGTTCCCGCTGCGACCTTCCCCGGGAATCCATGGTGCCCAGCCCCCACTCCGCTCGGAATACGCCGCATCTTCAGCGGGGCCTTGCCCTGGTGGGTCTCGGGCTGCTTGCGCCCTTGCTGGTCGGGGTGGCCGTGGCCTTGAAACTGGACTCCAACGGCCCGGTGTTTCATCGCCAGGAGCGCCTGGGAATCAAGGGGCAGCCGTTTCGAATCTGGAAGTTCCGGTCCATGGTGCACCGTCCCGATCGATCTCCTGGGGAGACTCCGGGACCCGACCCGGACATCACACGCGTCGGGGCCTGGCTTAGACGCTTTCGCCTGGATGAGCTGCCCAATCTCTTCAACGTGGTCGCGGGCGAGTTGGCCCTGGTGGGGCCTCGGCCTTGCCTTTCGGTGCACCACGACCCGGACGATGCCCATTGTGCCCGTCGCCTGGAAATCCTCCCCGGTTGTACCGGGCTGGCTGTGGCACAAGGCGGGCAGCGCCTTCC
>CAZSZE010000157.1:0-5681 GCA_964610645.1 uncultured Enterobacterales bacterium
CGTGCCCCTGCGCCTGGAGGTCGGCCCCCGGGACGTGGCCAGCGGCTCGGCCTTCGCTGCCCGCCGCATCGGCGGCCCCAAGTTTCCCATCGAGACGGAGGGCCTCGTGGAACGGGTCCTCGCCGAGTTGGACGCCATTCAAAACGAGCTCTTCGAGAAGGCCCGCGCCCTCCAGTCCGAGCAGACCTTTGAAACCGAGAATTACGAGTCCTTCAAGACGGACCTCGTGGAGAACGGAGGATGGACCCTGGTACCCTGGTGCGACGACGCCGCCGCCGAGACCACCATCAAGAACGAGACCAAGGCCACCATTCGCTGCTTCCCCACAGGTAGACAGGAAGACGCCGCGGGCAAGACCTGCTTCTACTCGGGCAAGCCAGCCACCCACATGGCGCTGTTCGGACGAGCGTACTGATGATCTCTGCTGGCAGGTTCTGCTCGATAGCGGTCCTGCTGGTT
Organism: uncultured Enterobacterales bacterium; assembly: GCA_964610645.1. Taxonomy (GTDB): domain Bacteria; phylum Myxococcota_A; class UBA796; order UBA796; family CAJQPC01; genus JAYZDK01. The sequence continues at coordinate 460 of CAZSZE010000157.1, forward strand.
GGGTGTGCAACCCCCCACGTCTCCGAGGATTCAGCCACTCCAGTACCCGACCCGGAGCCAGCCGCTTGCAGGAACACGGCAGGCGCCAACACCACCCTGAAGTTTCAAGGGGACGCGCCTACCAACGTACTTCTTGTGAGTCTGGACACCTTGCGTACAGACAGTGTGGGTGCCTACGGGAGTCGGGAACCCACGCCGACACTGGACAACTTGCTTGCTGAATCAGTGTGGCTGTCGGACTTTCGCGCCTGTAGCAATTGGACCGTCTCTGGCATGCTCTGTGCCCTGTCTGGCGTGCCACCCTTCCAGCTGGGATTCGAACCGTATTCTGGCGATGAACTGGTACCCGGCCTTCCTGTGCGGGTGTCCGGGCTGGCCGACTGGTACCGGGCGCTGGGCTACACAACCCGACTGGTGTCAAGCAATCCGCTGCTCAGGGCAACCACACCCCCCGGCACCTCCTACCAACACGCGAAGACAGAGCCCTGGGCCCAGGCCGGCTGGGTTCGCAGTACCGGCCTGGAGACAGCAAGCAGTCTCAAGTCCCAGGAGCCATGGCTGCTTCACCTGCACTTCAGTGACCCCCATCATCCCTACGACCCTCCAGCACCGTGGCTCGAAGGGATTGAAACGCTGCCCCCCTTGTCAGTAGACGTGAACGACCCCGTGCAAATGCAACAGTTCGAGAACAACTGGCCCCACATCTCCGAGGAAAGACAGGCGCTCGTGCTCGCCCACCTGGAGTTTCGATACCGAGCCGAAGTGGCCTACTTGGACCACGAGCTGGGCAACCTCTTTGATGGCCTGGAAGATGCGGGCGCCCTCGATGACACCCTGGTGGTGATCTTTTCAGACCACGGAGAGCAGTTCTTCGAGCATGAGAAGCTTCAGCATAGCCAGGGCCTCTTCAATGAGGAGAACAAGGCCATCGCGGCATTCTGGGCCAAGAATCTCGAGCCTGGGATCTGGGATGGCCCCACACACCAGGTCGACATTCCCGCAACCCTCGCCGAACTGCATCACCTGGAGCCCCACCATGATCTCTCCGGTTGCCCGGTTGGAAGCGGCACTGCCGACCGTACCCGTTTCGCCTTCCGGTACGAGGTGAAGAAGAACGGGCGAGGCTTGCCTCATCTAGCCCTTGAACGCGCCGGTGACCGGCTCGTCTATTCCTGGTCGGGTTCGACCTGGTACTTCAACGAGGAGACAGACCCGGAAGAGAAGCACAACTTGTTTCCTCAAATCGACCCTGACGGTGACGTGCTGCTGGAAGACCTCTGGCAACAAGTCCTACAACTGAACACCGACCTCTTCCCCCATCTTGCACCCGCTACACCACGGACAGCCGGGAACGACTGACGGCAGGAAAAAGCCGCGGGCAAGAACTGCTTCTTACTCGGGCAAGCCCGCGACCCACATGGCCCTGTTTGGGCGAGCGTACCAGCCCGGCTAGCCCATATTCATGCGCCACGTCTGCAGATCCTTGATCTGCAGATACGGATTCGTCCGACGCACCTCGGCCAGCGGCGCACTCTCCCCCCCGTACGCATGCCCCGGGTACAACACCAGTTCCCCCGGCAGCTTGTCCAGCCGCTGGGTCAGGGTCCGGTACATCTCCTCCGGATCGCCCCCAGGCAGGTCCACGCGCCCACACCCCTGGAGAAAGAGCGTGTCCCCCGCCAGCACCGAGTCCTTCAACCGAAAACACAGACTGCCCGGCGTATGACCCGGCGTATGAAGCAGCTCGACCTCGATGTCCCCTACTTTCACCACATCCCCCGAGTCATGCTCCGTGAGATCACTCTTCTCCAGGCCGGTCATCTTCAAGACCCCCTCTGCTTCCAGGCGGTGGGTGTGAACCGTGCAGGGAGAAAGCGCCATCAGGTTGGCCAACCCCTCCACCTCCAGTCCATACATGCTCCCCCCGATGTGATCCGGGTGGTAATGGGTCGCCAGGGCGCCAGTGAGGCGCATGCCATCGCCTTCCACCACGTCCACAATGTCCCGCACGGCCCAGGCCGGATCCACCACCAGGCACTCCCCTGTGTCCCGATCCCCCACCAGGTACACGAAGTTGGCCATCTGGCCTGCCACCGGGTGATCGCGTCCGAAATCGCGCCCGGAAAGAAGCTGTCGAAAGTAGAGAGTCGCCATTTCTCAAATGTAAGGGGCCAACAAACTCGTCGCCCCCCGTTGGCTCGAAATGGGGGGCTGTGATACCGTCTCGGGATTCGAATCAACTGCTCGGCGAGAGCCAGCAATGGTGCAGGTGGAGTAGAACGTGCAAGAGCCCGGTACAGCCACTTATTCCCGCGGGGATGTGATTTCCCGGAAGTACGAGATTGAAGCCCACTTGGGGGACGGTCTCTTCGGTGCAACCTACAAGGCGCGCCACATCGCTTCGGGAAAGAACCTCGTCATCAAATTCCTTTGGCCTGAACTCAATGAGAACGACGGCAACCGCGCCGTGTTCGAGGAGGCCTTCCGACGCGCAAAGGCCGTCCGGCACCCCGGGCTGGTTCGCTACGGCGAAATCGCCGAGCACAATGGCGAGTGGTACTTCACCCAGGAGTATTTCAAGTCCAAGGACCTGAGAAAAATCCTGGAGGAGCACAGCTCCGACCACAAGAACATGAGCCTTCAGGAGTCCTGCCAGATCACGATCAAGGCCCTGGAGTCCCTTCAGGCCGCCCACGAGAGTGGGATTCACCACTTTGACCTGAAGCCAGAGAACATCCTGGTGGCCTCGGAACACTCCGGCCCCGGCGGCTCGAAGGTGGTCCAGAACATCAAGGTCACGGACGTCGGCCTCGCGACCACCGTGGGCACCCTCAAGTCGAAGGAGGAGTTCGATGAGCGGCCCTCCTTCATCTACCAGGCGCCCGAGCTGGGCACCATGGCAGGCGGCGGCACCTCCCAGACCGACGTGTACTCGGTGGGGGTCATGTTCTACGAGATGCTGGTGGGCAAGCACCCGTCCAGCCCCTTGATCTTCCCCTCCAAGCTGCGGGACGACCTCCCGGAGCACGTGGACCAGATCGTGGAAATGGCCATTGCGCCGGACACCCAGGATCGGTACCCCGCCTGCAACGACATGGTGCGCGACGTGCAGCGCACCTTCCAGGAGGACATCCTCCATGCATCCAGGCCCACCTCGTTCCGGGTCATTGCAACCAGCATTGCCCTTGCGGTCCTGCTGGTGGGAGTCGCCAGCGCACTGGCCCTGAAGAACAAGGAGGCCATTGCCGAGTCCGAGACTCACCGGCTGGAGACCCTCACCACAAACGCACGCGCCGAGGTACTCAAGTCCAACCAGATTCCTTCGGACGAGGAATACAATCGAATCAACAGCATGGAACCGGACATGGTCTTTGTGCCCGGCGGCGAGTACCTGCAGGGCCGAATGTACAGTGAGGACGCCGCCTCGGCTTCCTCTGCCGAGGCCCTCTCCAAGAAGGTCTTCGTGGATGACTTCTACATCGACCGCTACGAGTTCCCGAACATCCAGGGCAAGGTGCCTGTGGGCAAGGTCGCCTGGTCCCGTGCCCAGGAAACCTGCGAGTCTTTCGGCAAGCGCCTGTGCTCCTCCGACGAATGGGAGAAGGCCTGCAAGGGTCCCAAGAACACCATCTACTCCTTCGGAGACACGTGGGATCCGTCGATTTGCACAGCAAGCAAGGACTACAAGCTCGGCGGAATGGCCGACTGCCGCTCCGCGTATTTTGTCTTCGACATGAGCGGTGGCCTCACCGAGTGGACCGGCACGAAACGGGCCTCCAGCAAAAGCCGGTACGTCGTAAAGGGCGGTTCCAAGTCGAGTCCCGAGCACGGCTACCGCTGCGCGTTCAGCAACGACCAGCGGGGCAACTACGGAGCCTCGGACAGCAGCCTCTCCTTCCGCTGCTGCAAGGGCGTCGAATAGTCAGGACGGGGTGACCCCGGTGCGCTCCTGCCAGAGGGCAGCTGCTGCATGGAGCTCGTCCCGCACGATCCGATACACCCCCGGGTCGTAGCAGAGCGCCGTGTGCCCGACCCCCCGCACCTGCACATTGGACAGGCTCTCCTCTCCCTTGCGCGGCACGAGTTTTGAGCACCAATAGGGACAGACCACGTCGTGCTTCGAGTAGATGGAGGTGAGGGGCACGTGGGCGGGAAAGGTGTCCCGACCCAGGCGCCGCACCATGGAGCTCCTGGGAAGCATCTCCATCGGGCTCTTTGAGAGCAGCCCTCCCCCCATCAACCAGACCCCCAGCGCGGCCGTCGGTGTGCCCCGGTGGGGTGTGCCCAGGGTCACCAGGCTCTTGGCCCGTCGATCGCCCCCATGGTGCTGGATGTAGTGGCGGGCCACCAGTCCCCCCTTGGAGTGGCCCACGATGTGGAACCGCTCCAGCTCGTGCTTTTCACAGATGCCCTCCAGTTTCTCGCCGATGGTCTCAGAGAGAACCGAGATCGGCCGGTTGTTGAACCTTCGAAACAAGCCCCCGAGATCCAGGGAGAACACGCCAAATCCGTCGTAGCGCAGGCGGTCCTCCATGACCTCCCACACATTCCGTGTCTGCATGAAGCCATGCAGGAGCAGCACGGTCTCAGGGTGCTGCCCCAGGTCCCCTCGCCGCACGATTGCATTTCCGCGGCCGTACACCCGTCGCAGACTTCCCAGTTGATCACGCACCGCGTGGTACACACCATCTGCGCTCAAGATGCGTCTTGCCATCGGCTTCCCCCGACCTTTATACCTCCTCCGCAGCCCCCCGTCTGCGTGATAGCTTGGCTTGGGAGGCACCATGTTCCGATTGCTCGCAATACCACTGTCCCTGGCGGTGGGGTGCACCGGAGGAGGAGAAGGGGAAAAGGATGGCCCCAACTTGCCCGGCTCCGACACGGGGAGTGCAAACTGTGGCGGCGTGGAGCCGATCGCCACCGAGTTGATCATCGGAAACGGTGAAATGGGGGAGTTCGAAGGGGTCGAGTGGCCGACCATCCTGTTGCGGCTTCTTGCCGAGGACGAGGACGGTGACCTGGACCTCGCCTTCATGGAGTTCTGGTGGGATCTCGAGGAAGACGGCACCGTAGACACTGGCGTGACCGGCCTTGACCGCTATTTCACCATGGAGTCCGATGAATGCGCTACCGAGTCCGTCGACCTGGGCCTGAAGCTCCAGGTGGGCACGCAACTGGCCTACAACACCCACTATGAATTCGCCGCCCAGGTCACGGATCGT
>CAZSZE010000158.1:0-5536 GCA_964610645.1 uncultured Enterobacterales bacterium
AGCAAGGTCCGTTGCCAGTCGGGGAATCGAGGGCTCGTGTCCCACCACCAGGGGGTTCTCCACCTCCAGGGCGCCCAACAGTTGCAACAGCGATTCTCCCCCGGCCACCACTTCAGCCAGCTCGATGCAACGCAGTCCACCAAACCGGTCCGCCACGATCTCCGCGCTCTGCCGGGACCGCACCAGGGGCGAGTGGATCACCACGCCCGGCCGGCAGCCAGCCCGCTCCAGGGCGGCAGCGACTGCTCCTACCTCCGCTCGACCGAGCTCCGTCAACGCCCGCTCCGCATCTGGCCCGTTGGAGGCTGCCGCATTTCCATGTCGCATCAGGTACAGCTGCATCAGAAGACGTGCGTGGGAAGGGGGAGGTTCAAGGTACGGGCAGCGTGGGCGATGGCGGTCACAAGCTGGGGCTCATCCGCTTCATCCGCCACGGCGTGTGCCTCCGCCAACATCTCCGCAGCCTCGGCCGGTTGGGTTCGCAAGAGGCACAACAACGCCAGGACCCGCTCCCGGGCTGCCGCGGGACATTCCCGGCGGGACAGGTCGACCGCCTGTTGGGCCAGCTCGGTGCCCGGCCCAAGTTCTCCTGCATCCATGGCACGGGTCGCCCGGCGCACGAGCTTGTCCACCTGTTGAATCGGTCCTGGCGTGGAAGGGTCGGTCACCGGCCTATTGTCCATGGAGGGCTGCCAGCGCCAACTCGGCGGCCTGCTCCTCCACCTCGGCAGGGGCCTGCAGCTCCCCGGTCCCCACGGTGGTACCGGCCAGCCACTCCAGGGTCATCCCCAGGACGGCAAAGTGGAGCAGAACGGGTTCGGGAGAGCCGGAATTCGTGACGATGTTCAGGGGGTGGCCGTTGCCCAGCAGCGACAGCCAAGGGCCGTCCTCCAGGCGGTAGCGGGTGCAGTTCTGGCCCACCTCCACCCCTTCCACCGCAGCAGTCCGAAGACCCGCCACATCAATCTCGTCGCCCCCGTGGCCTGCATTCACCAGGACCAGGTCCCGGGTGGCATGCTGGAGAGCTGAAAGAGGCAGTGCTCCCGGAGCACCGGTGGCGGTCACCGCGATTTCTACCCTGGAGAGGGCATCGTTCAGCTCCGGGGTGGGAAAGCCGTCGTAGTGGGCAGCCAGCCGACGAACGGCCTGCACATCCACCACCTCCACCACGGAACCGGCTGCCCGGGCATAGGCCGCCAGGCCCTGGCCCACAGCGCCATATCCAATCACCAGCACCCGCCGCCCCGCCAGGTGCAGGCCCGTAATCGCCCGCACAGCACCCCACAGGGCTTCGCCCACCCCGTGGCGGTTTTCCACGTGGGACTTCAGCTGGCCGTCATTGATGTTCACAACCCCGATGGGCACATCGGTTCGGGCGCGCAAATCCGTGATGCCGCTGCGGGTGATCTCCACCGCAGCCTGCACGTTCTCGATGGCCTCGGGGGCCCGGTCCAAGAGGGTCGCGATCAGGTCGAAACCCACATCGGCCAGGAGGTTCGGCCGGTGGGAGAGCACGCCTAGGTGACGGTCTGCGTTGTCCCCACCCGTGTACACCTCGATTCCCAGCTCCCGCACCATTTCCACGACCGCCGGGTCTGTGGTGGCCTCGTCCGCCGCGCTGACCACCCAGGTCCCCCCGCCGAGGGTCAACTCCCGCATCAGTGCCGCCGTCAGCGTGGTCAGGTGCGCATTCACGCCAATCGTCATCCCTTCCCACGGGCGTGACCGTGCCCACCGCGTCCCGAGACGGGGCATGAGCGGGTAGAACAGGTTGATCCTGTTCACCTCGGCGGCGGCGGCGGTGCTGCGAGCGCTGGACATGGAAGAATTCCTGGGAAAGGGCGGCAGGCCCCCCTCCCAGGTACCCCGCTAGTAGCGGTAGTGCTCGGGCTTGTAGGGGCCATCCACAGTCACGCCAATATAGGCGGCCTGTTCTTCCGAGAGCACGGTCAGCTTGGCGCCGAACTTCTCCAGGTGCAGGGTGGCCACCTTTTCATCCAGGTGCTTGGGAAGCGTGGCCACGCTGATGCCGTAGGACTCGGCGCTCTGGTGCAGCTCGATCTGGGCCAGGGTCTGGTTGGTGAAGGATGCGCTCATCACCAGGGAGGGGTGTCCCGTGGCGCAGCCCAGGTTCACGAGGCGGCCTTCCGCCAGGACCAGGATCGAGTGACCGCCCCCGTTCGGGCCATGGGTGGTGCTCTTGAACTTCCACTCGTGGACCTGGGGCTTGATCTCGATCTTCTCGACCTCGCCGCTCTCCACCATCGCGTCCAACCCGGCGATGTCGATCTCGTTGTCGAAGTGGCCGATGTTGCAGACGATGGCGTTGTGCTTCATCTTCGTCATGTCGGCGGCTGAGATGATGTCCTTGTTGCCGGTGGTGGTCACGAAGATGTCCTGGTCGGCGACCACGTCCTCGAGGGTCACGACATCGATGCCGAGCATGCTCGCCTGCAATGCGCAGATCGGGTCAATCTCGGTGATGGAGACCTTGGCGCACTGTCCGCGCAGGGACTGCACCGAGCCCTTGCCCACATCGCCGAAGCCGCACACCAGGGCGCGTTTGCCTGCGATGAGCACATCCGTGGCCCGCATGATGGCGTCCACCAGGGAGTGGCGGCAGCCGTACACGTTGTCGAACTTGGACTTGGTGACCGAGTCGTTCACGTTGATGGCGGGGAACAGAAGGGTCTCGGCCTCCAGGCGCTCATAGAGGCGGTGGACACCCGTGGTGGTCTCTTCCGACACGCCGCGGATGTTCTTGGCCATTTTCTGCCAGAAGGTGTCGCCATGGGCCTCGCGCACGTCGCGCAGCACGGAGAGCACACAGGCGATCTCCGGGTTGTCCGTGGTGGAGGGGTCGGGCATCTCGCCGGTCTTTTCCATCTCCACACCCATGTGGACCAGCAGGGTGGCGTCACCACCGTCATCCAGAATCAGGGTCGGTCCCGTGTCATCGGGCCAGCACAGGGCCTGCAGCGTGCACCACCAGTACTCGGGAAGGGTCTCTCCCTTCCAGGCGTACACCGGCACACCGGCGGGGTTGTCCAAGGTGCCGTTGGGGCCGATCACGGTGGCGGCGGCGGCGTGGTCCTGGGTGGAGAAGATGTTGCAGGAGACCCAGCGCACGTCGGCGCCGAGCTCAATCAGCGTCTCGATGAGCACGCCGGTCTGGATGGTCATGTGCAGGGAGCCCATGATCTTGGCGCCTGCCAGGGGCTTCTGGCCCGCGTACTCTTCTCGGAGGGCGGCCAGGCCAGGCATCTCCACCAGGGCCAGTTCCAGCTCCTTGCGGCCGAACCGGACGGTGTCGGCGGAGAGGTCGGCCACCTTGTGGTCGTATCCGGAGAACAGGGGGAGCCCTGTGTCCATGAAAGTGCGGGTGTTCAGGGGGACGGGATTGCTCATGGTGTCCTCTTGGGAATTGGGCATGGGAAGTGTTCCTGGTTGTCCGGCTGGACGGCCGGGGTAGATTGCCTTTATTCTTATATCCGGATGAACGGCTGAATGGCAACAGGAGTTAAGTGGATGAACCCTGAGATCTGCAGCCAGCTGGGAATTCTCTCGGAGCCGACCCGGGTGCGGATCCTGCGGGTTTTGGAGCGGGGAGAGCTTGGAGTGGGCGAGCTGGCGCAGGTGGTTCGGCTGCCCCAGTCCACGGTGAGCCGACACCTGAAGACCCTTCTGGAGGGAGCCTGGGTGCAGCGGAGGTCCGCGGGCACGGCGAACTTCTTCCGCATGCTGCCCGATGCCCTGGCCGAAGCGGAGCGGGGGATCTGGGACCTGGTGCGGGGCGTGCTGGACAAAGATCCAGCGCTGGCAGAAGACCGCTCGCGCATGGAGATGGTGCTGGCTCAGCGGGCCGCTTCCTCCAGTGAGTTCTTCGGCCGGTTGGGTGGGGGGTGGGATGCCTTGCGGCGGGATCTCTTCGGCGATGGCTTTCTGCTGCCCACGCTGTTGTCCCTGGTTCCGGAGGATTTAGTGGTGGCGGATCTGGGCTGTGGCACAGGAGGCGTGCTGGCGGACCTGGCGCCCTGTGTTCAGTCAGTGATTGGAATTGATCGGGAGCAGGCCATGCTCGACGTGGCGGCCAGCCGACTGGAAGGGATCGACAACGTGGATCTGCGGCAGGGCTCCCTGGAGGATCTTCCCCTGGCGGATGGCGAGGTGGATGCAGCCCTGTGCATGCTGGTGCTGCACCACGTGACCGAGCCCGAGGCGGTGTTTCGAGAAGCGGCCCGGACCCTGGTCCCTGGAGGAAGCATGCTGGTGTTGGACATGGTCCTCCACGATCGCGAGGAGTACCGCACCACCATGGGCCACCAGCACCTCGGATTTTCTCGGGAAGCAGTAGAGGGCTGGGCCCAGGCGGCGGGCCTGTCCCTGGCCAGTCACCGGGTACTCCCCCCTGTTGACCAGGCCCTGGGGCCGGCGCTGTTTCTGGCGGTGCTCCGGGCAGGGTGAAAACGGGCTTGGTTCGCGGTCCTTCCGCCCATGGGATGTGGTAGAAACACGGCTCACTTCAGTCCCGAGCATCCCATGCGCTACGTAGTTCCTTTGTTTTTGTCGACTCTTTGTGTTTCCGTCGTGGCCTGTGGAACGGACAAGGAGGACGATGAGTCGGGTCAATGTGCAGACGGGGAAGACAACGACGGAGACGGAGACTCCGATTGCGATGACTCCGACTGTGATGAGTCTCCAGATTGTGCCGACTCGGGCACAGTGGACACGGAGGAAACCGGAGACACGGACTCGGGCGACACCGGGGTTCCGGTGGAGGATGGGGACGGGGATGGTGTGGCCCTGGCGGACGACTGCGACGACACCGACGCGAACCTGGGTGCCGTAGCAGAAGATGGAGACTGTGACGGAGTGCTGACCGAAGACGACTGCGACGACGGGAATGCCGCATCGACAACGGTAGCGACGGACGGGGACTGCGACACAGTGCTTACTGCTGACGACTGTGACGACGCTGATGCGTCATCGACGACCGTGGCGATGGACGAGGACTGCGATGGAACTGTGACTGCCGATGACTGCAATGATGCAGATGCCTCATCGACGACGGTGGCGACGGATGGGGACTGTGACACAGTGCTCACTGCCGACGATTGCAATGATGCGGATGCTGCGGTGAACCCGAGCGCCACAGAGGTGTGCGACGGGCTGGACAACGACTGCGACGGATCGGTGGATACCGGCATGACCGCTCCTACGGCGAGCATGACGGCTGGAGTGTGCAGCGGTGCCGTGCAGGTCTGTGGAGGCACGTCTGGCTGGCAGGAGCCGGACTATGCGAGCGCCATTTCCGGCTACGAGTCCAGTGAGAGTACCTGTGACGGTCTGGACAACGACTGCGATGGATCGGCGGATACCGGCCTGAGCGCACCAACGGCGAGCATGACGAACGGCGTCTGCAGCGGTGCCGTGCAGGTCTGTGGCGGCACGAGCGGCTGGCAGGAGCCGGACTATGCCAGCACGATTTCCAGCTACGAGGCGAGTGAGAGTACCTGCGACGGCCTGGACAACGACT
>CAZSZE010000159.1:0-1988 GCA_964610645.1 uncultured Enterobacterales bacterium
GGGCCGCCGAATCCGACTGCACCGACCCGAACGACTACAACTGCGATGGGTCGGTGGGGTACGCGGATGTCGATGCAGACGGCTTCCCGGCCTGTGCCGACTGCGACGATGACAGCGCCGCGGTGAATGACGACGCCGACGAGCTGTGTGACCTGCTGGACAACGACTGCGACGGCGACATCGATGAAGACGCCACCGATGCCCCCACCTGGTACGGCGATGCGGACGGAGACGGCTACGGAGGCAGCCAGTTCCTGCTGGTTTCTTGCGACATCCAGGCGGGCTACGTCGCCACCTCGGACGACTGCGACGATGTGGATGCTGCCACCTACCCGGGGGCCGCCGAGACCTGCGACCTCGCGGACAACGACTGCGATGGCGACATCGATGAAGGTGTCACGCAAACCTGGTACGCCGACGGAGACCAGGACGGCTACGGCGACGCCTCCCAGACGACGAGCGCCTGCGCAGCCCCCGCCGGGTACGTGTCCAACGGCGACGACTGCGACGATTCAAGCGCCTCCACCAGCCCCGCGGCGCTGGAGGTCTGCGACGGGGCCGACAACAACTGCGATGGCTCGACCGATGAAGCCGGGGCCTTGGGCGCAGCCACCTGGTACGCGGACACCGACGGCGACGGGTACGGCGACTCCGCCAACTCCACCGATGCCTGTGACGTGCCGAGCGGCCACGTGGCCAACGCCACCGACTGCAACGACGGAGACGCCGCGGTCCACCCTGCTGCCACCGAGGTCTGCGATTCCATCGACAACGACTGCAACGGCACCGCCGATGGGTCCGACGCCACGGATGCCACCACCTGGTACGTGGACACGGACAGCGACAGCTACGGAAGCGCCGCCTCCACCCAGACCGCCTGCAGCCAGCCCGCAGCACACGTGGCAAACAGCGACGACTGCAACGACGTGGACGGCGCGGTGCACCCAGGGGCCAGCGAGGTCTGCGATGGAGCGGACAACGACTGCGACGGGGACACCGACGACGACGACAGCAGCCTGGATGCAACCACCCAGTCCACCTGGTACGCCGATGCCGACGGCGACGGGTACGGAGACTCCTCGGCCCCAACGTCGGCGTGCGCCCAGCCCTCGAACCACGTGTCCAACACGTCCGACTGCGACGACAACGACAGCACAGTTCACCCGGCCGCCGCTGAGGTCTGCGACGGATCCGACAACAACTGCGACGGCCAGGCGGACGACGGCCTGCTGGGTTCCTCGTTGAGCTGCCCCGCCGAGAGCTGCAAGGTCATTTTGGACGACGGAAGCTCGACCGGGGACGGCATCTACTGGATCGACCCGGGCAGCGCCGGCGCCGTGCAGTCCTACTGCGACATGAACACCTACAGCGGCGGCTGGACCCTGGTGGCCCGCATGACCAACGGCTGCGCCACCTATGACCGGGGTGCGGTGGGCGCCCTCACCTCCCCTTCCCAGAGCAGCTGCGCCAAGCTCTCAGACGACAAGATCAATGCCCTGCGGTCCTCCACGGGCAATGGCGGCGTGTTCTGGGCCTGGCACGATGGCGGCCCCTACTCCCTGGTCGCCCCCAAGTTCCTGACCATCACCGCCGGGGAGTTCAACGCCTACGACACGGACCCCAACCTGTACCAACAATGCAGCTGCTCTGCGACGGGCCCCTTTGGCGCCCAATACGACTACCACCCCACCATGGCCGGCGTGTACACCCACAACGGGGGGTGGGAATGCAACGAGCCGGACTCCTCCAATGGTTGTGACAGCAGCAACACCAACGGATCGGACCTTTTCTTGTATCAACACGCCCTGCGCCAGAACGGCACCTTCCCGGCGGACAGCCACGGCGTGGGGGGTGGAAGCAGCGGGTACCTGTTCTTCCGCTGACAGGCTCTACTGGTCAAACAGGCGGATGCAGTCCTCGAGCACAGCGTCCGGGTGGGTTCCGACCCGCACATCCACCGTGTATTTCAGCATCAGGTCCCCTTCCCG
>CAZSZE010000159.1:2088-5427 GCA_964610645.1 uncultured Enterobacterales bacterium
TTGAACGAGCCCACCACCGCGACCCGGCTCCGGCATGGTAGCCTCCCCCCTATGTTTCCAGGACGACCCACCCTACTTGCAGCCGTCTCCAGCCTCGCTCTTTCCTTTTCACCTGCAGCCCATGCAACCGGTAAGGCGGTCACTTTTTCCGTGGCGCCTGCTCACATTCTCAACGCGATCTTCGAGGCCACCTTTGAGACGATGCTGTCCCAGTCGAACAAGTCTTTGTACGCATCGTTGGGCATTGGGCTTCCCTCGGGGTTGCTCACAATCCACCAGGTGTTTGGATACCGATTCTACGCCGTGGGCAACTACTATTCCGGGCTCACCGTTGGCGGAGACATCGGGGTCGTGAATGTGGTCGACTACGATGAGACCATTGTCTACACCCGAGGCCTCGTAGGCTGGAAACAGGTCTTTTCCGGACTGGTTCTTGATGGGTCCGCTGGTCCTCTCCTCATGCTGGACGACTACGGGGGAATCACCTCAAGCGTTGCCCTGAGAGCAAACATCGGATTCGCGTTCTGACCCCCCTCCGGGAGGGCGCTCTTCCTCATCGGATGAAGAGCAGGCTTGGGACGTTGGAGGCGCCGCTGTAGGAGTCAAACGGGGTGTTGTCGGCGTTCTCGCGGAAGAGCCACTGGCCTCCCCCTGTGATGTCATCCGGCAGGTAGTGGTAGCAGTTGATGCCGCCGGTGGGGGCGCCACAGCCCCGGCCCGAGGTCCCCGCGCTCGCCCAGCCGGGGCTGGCAATCGGCAGGGGGTGGGTGTTGCTGCTGGATTGCACGTATTGAGAGTTGAAGCCGCTCGATGCCGTGTAGGCCGTGTAGTAGATGCCCTGGAAGGCGTTGAATCCGGCATCCGGAGGGCTCTTGGTCTGCTTGGTGAGAATCCAGCCGGAGGGGCTTCTGCCCACCAGGGTCAGGTAAGTGCTCTCCCCGTTGTGGAAGAGGTCGCTGATCACGCTGCTGCTGTAGTGGGTGGGGCCGTTGCCCAACCCGCTTCCGGTGGGGCGGGGGCTTCCCCAGGCGTCCTTCACCTCGCCCTCCAACAAGCCGCCGTTGTTGGAGTGCATGTCGTACCCGGACTGGCTGCCCCAGGCGCCGACGAGGGTGTAGCCGCCCCCATCGGTGGTCATGTCGCAATAGGCCTCAAAGGCATTTGATGTATCGCCGTCCTGGTCCGGGTCGATCCAATACGCGCCCGAGGAAAGCGAGGGATCGCCCGCCAGCAGGTCGTTGCAGGAATTCCCCGCGCAGGACGGCTGGGACCCGGTCCCGGTGTCGGCCGTCCCGTCGCAGTCATCATCGACGCCGTTGCAGGACTCGGTCGCCCCGGGGTGTACGGTTGCGGAGCCGTCGTCGCAGTCCCCTCCCGTGGCCGTGTACCCCGTCGGTTGGGCGCAGGAGGTGGTGGCTGTGTTGTCGTCGCCGTATCCATCCAGGTCGCCGTCGAGGTACCAGGTGCCAGCATCGAACGCATCGTCTTCATCGGTGGTGCCATCGCAGTCGTTGTCCACCGCGTCACAGCCCTCCGTGGCCGCCGGGTTCACCGCACCGTTCGTGTCATCGCAGTCCTCGCTGTTCGCGACGTGGTTTGAAGGCGCAGTGCAAGCAGCCTGGAAGGACCCGCTGTCCCCGTAGCCATCGCCATCGACATCCGCGTACCAGTCCGCCTCGTCCAGGGCGTTTTCATCCACCGAGCCATCGCAGTCGTTGTCGCTGTTGTCGCATAATTCATAGGCAGCGGGGCTCACCTGGGCGTTGGTGTCGTCGCAGTCATCGCCGTTGGCCACGTAGCCGATGGGGGCGCTGCAACCCTCGGTGGTCGTGGACGGGTCGCCAAACCCATCGCTGTCGCCATCTGCGTAGAAGGTGGTCTCCACTCCTTCGTCGACCTGGGTGTCGCAGTCATTGTCGGCGCTGTCGCAGATTTCCAAGGCGCCCGGGTGGCTGTTGGGATCGAGATCGTCGCAGTCGTCGCTGCTTGCGACGTAGCCTTGGGGGGCGCTGCATTCCTGGGCGGTGAACTGGCTTCCGCCGTAGCCGTCGCCGTCGGCATCGCCGTACCAGGTGGTGGCATCGGCGATGGCCGAGTCGTCTGCATCCACGAGGCCATTGCAGTTGTTGTCTTGCCCGTCGCAGACCTCGACTGCGCTTTCGTTCACGTCGGCGGCGGCATCGTCGCAGTCCTCGCAGGCGGGGAATCCGTCGGAATCGGCGTCGGCGTAGCCCACGGAGCCGTCACAGTTGTAGTCATTGGCGTCGGTGCAGTCGGCTTCCAGGGCGCCGGGGTTGTAGCTGGGGTCGGTGTCGTCGCAGTCGCCATCGTGGAGCGAGTAGCCGGCGGGGGCATCGCAGGCGGTGGTGGTGGTGGTGCCCCCAAAGCCATCGCCGTCGCTGTCGAGGTACCAGGTGCTGGCGTCGGTGGCATCGTCCTCGTCCAGGGTGCCGTCGCAGTCGTTGTCGGCGCCGTCGCAGACCTCGTCGGCGCCGGGGTGGGTGTTGAGATCCCAGTCGTTGCAGTCGGCGTTGTTGTCGACGTAGCCGCTGGGTGCTTCGCAGGCGTTGGTCTCAAACTGGGTGCCGCCGTAGCCGTCCAGATCCGCGTCGGCGTACCAGGTGCTGGCGCCGAAGAGGGCGGGGTCGTTGTCATCCACGAGGCCGTCGCAGTTGTTGTCCTGTCCATCGCAGCGCTCCACGGCGCCGGGGTGGATGTCTGCGTTGGCGTCGTCGCAGTCGTCTGCTTCTGCAAACCCGTCTCCATCGGCATCGACGGCCGGGTCTCCGGTGTCGATTGGGCCGGTGTCCGTCGTGTCGGTATCGACCTCGGGGTTTGTGTCAGCAACGTCGTCGCTGTCCTTCCGACAGGCGGGAAGGAGGGCAAGCAGGGCCAGGACAAAAGGCAGGGTGCGCATGGGGTCTCCGGGACAGGGAGGCATTCTATCCCTTCGACGGCGCTTTCCATGGGGTTAGGGAAGAAGGAATTGGCGATTGCGCTGTACTCCCCCCACCCCAGGAGCCCCCATGTCCTTTGAAGTCAGCACGAAGGCGATTCAGGATTGGCTGGACGACGAGTTGAGCCTGCAGACCCTGGGGAACCAGTACTCGGTGGAGGAGATCCTGGCGCTACTGCCCAACAAGGACCAGATTACCAACGACGACCAGCTGTACGAGGCGCTCTTGGATGCCATGTACAAGACCCGTCCTGGAGGAGAGCTGTGATGAGACGATTTGCATGGATTGGCGTGATGGGACTGGGGTTCTGCCTCACCACTGGGTGCCCAACGGCCAAGGATGACACCGGTCGTGAAGACACCAACGAGGCGGATGCAGACGC
>CAZSZE010000160.1:0-5250 GCA_964610645.1 uncultured Enterobacterales bacterium
GTCTTGCTGAAGCACATGAACATGAAGATGTCGTTCAACGTGTCGACGCCGCCGGTGATCACCAGGTCAGAGTCGCCCATGTACAGCTCGTTGACCGCCATGCTCAACGCGGAGAACGTGGAGGCGCAGGCTGCATCGGTGACGCAGTTGGTGCCGCCCAGGTCCAGGCGGTTGGCGATGCGGCCAGCCACGACGTTTCCAAGGAGACCCGGGAAGCTGCTTTCCTGCCAGGGCACGTAGTGATCTGAGATCCGCTGGCAGACGGCCTGGACATCCGATTCCGAGAGCCCGTGCTCCCGCAGTGACTTCTGCCAGATGGGGCGCTGCAGGCGGCTGACCATGGTGCCGAGCAGCTCCTGGGCGGAGGTCACACCCAGGATGACGGACATGCGCGAGCGGTCCATGTCGTCGAATTGGTCGCCGGCTGCATCGCGCAGCACCTGCTGGGCCACAATGAGGGCCAGAAGCTGACTGGTGTCCGTGGCTTCGATGATGCTCGGGGGAACGCCCCAGCTCATGGCATCAAAGTCGATGTCCCCCAGGAATCCCCCTCGGCGGGCATAGGTCTTGTCCGGCGCGGTTGGGTCTGGGTCGTAGTAGTCCTCCGGCAGCCAGTGGGTGTCGGGCACATCGGTGATGAGGTCCGAGCCTGCCAGGATGTCGGTCCAGAAACCGGCGGCACTCGTGGATCCGGGAAAGAGCGCGGAGGCTCCGACCACGGCGATGGGGGGACGGCTCTTGTGGGTGGTGTCAGTCATGTCAGCTCACGAGTACGTGTTGAAATGAGAAAAATCGGGAAGCTACGCCAGGGGGCGCGGTCGGTAGTCAAAGGCCTCGGCCGGAACCGGAACGCCATAGCTGCGAAGTTGTTGGGAGCGGGTGACCACGGCGGCCCCCTCCATCAGGTTGCGGGCCACCTGCACGACACTGCGTGCTTCGGGGGAGGCCAGGAAGCTGTCTTTGGTCCAGCGGTTGAAGGCGCCCATGGCGGGGCCACACCAGATCTGGTAGTCCGTGCGCCGTCCGGAATCCCCGGCAATGGCCCAGCGGCTGCTCAGACCCAGGTAGGAGCGGAAGACCAGCGCCATCTTGTGGTGGGGGTCCTTCTCGGCTCTTTCGACCTCGTGGGGATCCCGATCCATCCAGAACTGGCGGGTGCTCTCCCAGGCGTCCTCAAAGGTGGCTCGGAGGATCTGCTTCTCCACCTTGGCGCGTTCCTCGGCAGGAACGGCATCCAGGGAGGTATAGGCCCGGTACAGCTCGTAGAGCTTGCGGGCGCGGACTGCGAACATGGTGCCTCGACGCAGCACCTGGACCTCGACGCCCAGCTCAAACATGTCGGCAGCGGGGGCCATGATCACGTCGGCGATGTCCGCCTCGGCAAGCATCTTGCGGCCCTCTTCATCGAGGCCCGACTCGTAGCAGGCCTGGTTGATGGAGCCGGTGAGTACAAAGGCCGCGCCCATGGAAAAGGCGGCTGCCACTGCTGTTGGCGATCCGATGCCGCCCGCCGCGCCGCAGCGAATGGGTCGGCTGTAGCCCTGCTCGCGGGCGATCTCGTCCCGAAGGGCGAGGATGCTTGGAAACAATGTGCCCAGGGTGCGGTTGTCCGTGTGCCCGCCGGAGTCGGATTCAACGATGATGTCTTCCGCCAGGGGCACCAGGGCGCCCAGTCGGGCCTCTTCCGCGGTCAGCTGTCCCCGGGCCACCAGGCCGTCGAGGATTTCCTTCGGGGCGGGCTCGAGGAAGTGACGGGCGACCTCCGGGCGGGAGATCTTGGCGAACACATGCCGGGTGCGGTGAATGGTTCCAGTCTCATCCTGTCGAATCCCGCTCAAGGCAAAGCGGACGATCGCCGGGGTCAGAGACATGTAAGCTGCGGCTGAGACCCGCTGGACCCCTTCGCGAATGTAGAGGTCAGCGACGGCTTCCTCGATGGCGGGTTCCGCGGGGGAGTGGATGAGGTTGCATCCCCAGGGGGAGGAGTCTCCCAGCTCACTCTTCAGCAGTTTGACGGCTGCCTCGACCCGCCCAGGGGACAGGCCTGCAGCACCAAAGAACCCCAGGAAGCCGGCCCGGGACATGGCGATCACGATGTCCGTGGTTGCAATTCCGTTGGCCATCGCACCCGACACATAGGGAAAGCGCACCCCATGCACCTCGCCAAAGCTCCGGTCCCCGAGCCACTCGGGGTAGAGGGGGGGAAGGACCGCGAGAAGCGGCCAATGGGGGATGCCGTTGGCCTGGTCGTTGGCGATGGTCTCGCCCCCAAGAGCCACGCCCAAAGCAGCGGTTGCGGGGTCCTGGACCAGAAAAGCAGGCTCCCGCACGCGCTCGAGGGCGAGGGCAAGATCGCTTCCCCCGAACGTCGGTTGGGAGTTGTTGCTCTGCCACAACCCGTAGGCACTCATCATCGAAGACATGTCTTTCGATCTCGCTTTTTCTGGCATGGGCACTTAGTAGCAAATGCCACCGAGTGGCAGGTGCGCTGCCGGTATACTCCCGATAGGGGCCGGGTGCCACCACAAAAGGAAACATGTTGCCTGAATCTGCTGAATCCAGTTTGCGTGCCCGGAAGAAGGCAGCAGCCCGTGCAAACGTGCTGGAGGTCGCCCATCGCCTGTTTCACAAGAACGGATTCGATGGCACCACGTTGGATCAGATCTGCGACCAGGCATTGATCAGCAAGCGCTCGTTCTTTCGGTACTTCAGAGACAAGGAGTCCCTGGTGTTTCCCAACCGGGACGAGCGGCTCGAGGTCTTCGCCGCCTTTCTGGAGGCCCATCGGGATGCAGAGAATCCCTTTGACAGCTTGCGGCTCGCCACAGGGATTTTCAGTGTCGAGTACAAGAAGCACCAGCGAAACCTGCGGGATCAGCAGATCCTGATCCACTCCTCCCAGGCCCTGCTCGCAAGGGAACGGGAGATCGACCAAGACTGGCAGGTAGCGATCGCCAACGCCTTTTCAGCCCGTGCCGGCAACAGCCCGGAGAGTGACCTGTGGGCCCGGGTGCTGGCGGGGGCCATCATGGGGGTGGTGCGGTCCACCATGAACTACTGGTTTGAGCATGACTGCAAGGATGACCTGCGCCAGCTGGGGAATGACGCCCTGAACTACCTGGAGCAGGGATTCCCCCACCGAGCCGAGTAGCTTGGGCATCGCCATGCCGATGCCGGCCGCAAGAAGGGACAGAGTGATCGTGCGCATGGGGGCTCTCTTGGCTTCCGACGTGCAGATAAAGTACGAATGAACCCAAAGGAGCCGTGCCGGTCCTGGTGGTAGGATGCGTCACGGAACTCGGGGGTTCTCGTATGGGCCGGTTGGCCGTCATTTGTGCTGGTTTTCTGGTCCTGGCGGGCTGTGAGGATTTCGGGCTGTCGGAGAAACCGGAGGTGGACACCTCCCAGGAGGAGAACCGGGAGGACAACTTCTCCTTCGGATGTTCCGATGATGCGGACAACGATGGGGACGGGTTGTACGACTGCGACGATCCGGACTGCGTGAATTCGCCGGCTTGCAATGAGGCAGACGCGGACGCTGACAGCGATTCAGACGCCGATGCGGACGCTGACAGTGACTCCGACGCCGACGCTGACGCTGACGCCGACGCCGACGCTGACGCTGACGCCGACGCCGACGCTGACGCCGACGCCGACGCTGACGCCGATGCCGATGCCGATGCTGACGCCGACGCCGATTCAGATGTAGACCCGGCGGATGTCGACAACGATGGCGACGGCTACACCGAAAACCAGGGGGACTGCGACGACACCGACAACACCGTGAGTCCCGGTCGGTCAGAGGTGCCCTACGACGGCAAGGACAACGACTGCGACGCCGCCACACCCGACGATGACATCGACGGAGACGGGCACCCCACCGCAACGGACTGCGATGACACCGACCCCAACCGTTTCCCGGGCAACCCGGAGATCGATGGAGACGGTATCGACCAGGACTGCGATGGCATCGACGGGGGCATGCTCTGCGATGACACGTGTAACTACGCCCAGGACAACGTCTGCGATGACGGGGGGACGGGATCCAGTTTCAACGTCTGTACCCTTGGCACCGACTGCACGGACTGCGGTGCCCGGGACCCATGCACAGACAACTGCACCCCCTGGAACACCTCGGCCTACGCGAATGACGGCAGCTGCGATGATGGTGGATCCGGGGCGGCCTACTCCCTTTGCGACGTTGGCACCGACTGTGGAGACTGCGGGTCGCGGCCCTAGCGCCCGGTCACTGAGGGGTTGACGCCGGGATTGGGGTGTCTACCTTGCGTCCATGTCCTTCAACCCAATCGCCTGGCATGTCACCGCTCGACTTCAGAGGAGCCGGGTGATTTCGAATCCCCGCGGTGTGGCGCGTGTCGTGCTGGAGCATGCTCGGCGGGACAGTTCCGCGATGTTGCTGGCGTTTTCGGTGCCGGACAACCACGTGCACTTGCTTCTTTCTGGTGGCCGGAAGGCGGTAGGGCAACGGGTCAACCACCTCCTCGGCGGGCTTACCCGGCGGTTGGAACTGGAAGGCGGCTTTTCGAGTGCCTGGTTTGGTCCGGTGGAGACGCAGCGGCACTTTGAGCGAACCCTTCACTACGTGCTTCGCCAGCACCAACGTCATGAAACCACCCATGACCTCTTTCGGGAGGCAAGCAGCTTGCCGGATCTACTTGGGCTGAGACCGATGGGCGGGTTTCTGGTGCCGCGGGTGTTGCGGGAGCTGCCTCGGCTTCGTCGTTCGGATCTGCTTGGGCATCTCGGCGTGCGCGAGCTGAAGTCGGGGACTCTGGCTCAGCATCTGCACGAGGCGGCTGCGGCTGCGATCGTTGCGCCGACCCTTCATGGCAACACTCGGCCCGTGGCCCGAGCGCGGGTGGCCGCCGCCCATTGGGGGCACGGGCGAGGGCTCTCGGCTCGTTGGCTTGCCGAACAATTGCACACGGATCCGCGTTCTATACGGCGGTGTCTTTCCCGGGAACCTGACTTGCCTCTCGTCCAGGCCATCGGGCTGCAAGTCGGGCTGCGGGAGACCTTGGGGGCTCGCTCCGCCCTGAGCGCCTGAGGAGGGCGGACCGAACTGTACAATCGCACTCTGCGATCAGGGACTTCGGTCCGCGAGGCGGACTGAACTGGGTGTTCGGGCGGTGCGATGAGGGACTTCAGTCCGCTGGACGGACTGAACTGGGTGATCGGGCGGTGCGATGAGGGACTTCAGTCCGCTGGACGGACTGAACTGGGTGATCG
>CAZSZE010000161.1:0-5140 GCA_964610645.1 uncultured Enterobacterales bacterium
CCGACGGTTCCCAAATAGTTGGGAGGGTCGTCTGCACCGATGCGTGCAAGAGCGGGGATGCCAAGTGCCGAAATCGCCAGGGTGGCTGCAGCCACGGGTGGGGTGGCTATGAAGATGGCCAGACTCAGGCCGCCACAGTCCTCCACGTCCGGGTAGCATGGTGTCATTGCAAGGGCGGCACGGCTGAACAAAAGGATGCTTCCCACGAAGAAAGCCAGATAAACGGAAGCGAGAAAGCCCCCCGGAACCCTGACTTTACGTTGCATGGCCAATCCTGCTTTACCCAAAGTAGAACGGAGGAAGACAGGGGATCAACTCCCAAACCCGTAGGGGCGGGCCCCTGTGCCCGCCCGCCTCCGGGCATAGACTGTAGACAATCCGGCGGTATGGCCGTACAATGTCCGTACATGGGAGTGGTGATGGGTGTGACGCGCAAGAAGGCGAGGCGGTTGGAGGTTCGTACCACTGAGGAGGATCGGGCTTTGATTGATCGGGCGGTTCGGGCTTCGGGGGGCGATTTGACGGAGTTTGTCATTGAGAACCTGGTGGTGGCGGCTCGGCGGGTTCTTGCGGATCGAACGGAGTTTGTATTGGACGATGAAGCTCTGGAGCGCTGGGAGGTGCTCAATGCGCGCCCGGCTCGGGACCTTCCGGGTCTTCGAGAACTGATGGCGCGGCCGTCTCCGTTCGCGGACTGAAGTGGCCCCCGCTTATCTCTCCCCCGTACCGCTCGCGTCTGGTCATCTGGTGGAGGGATTTGTCTGCCGGTCCGACGAGCAGGCGCGGTGGCTGGTACGCCACTCTCGCCAGTCCATGGCGATGGGACTGACCCGGGTGTTTGTGGTCACACCAGTCGATGAGGCAACGGTGGTTGCCTACTACGCTTGGACGATGGCCCAGGTGAACGGGGGTGCGGCGACAAGTCGGTTTCAAAAGGGTGCCGGCCGCTACCCGCAGCCGGTGGCGCTGCTTGCCAGGCTTGGCGTTCATCGTGACCACGAGGGCCACGGCCTGGGCGCAGCCCTGCTACGAGATGTGCTCCTGCGTCTTGTGGAGGTGGGGCAGGAAATCGGCTGCCGAGGTCTGCTGATCCACGCTGAGACCGAAGAAGCCCGGGACTTCTACAACCATCTCATCCGGGAGATCGAACCCAGCCCCACCGACCCCCTGCACCTCCTGCTGCTGATGAAGGACGTGCTGAAGACCCTTCGGTGACCGGCACAAGAGAGGAAAAGGAGAGGTCAGATCTCAACTTGGTTGGGCAGTGTACTTCAAGGGCATCTACTTCTTCCGTCGTTGCCCCTTGGAGGAAAGCGCCACCTCGATGGTGCCCTTCTCGATGCCAAAGTGCCGGCAGACTCCCTTCCAGTATTCTGCGGGAACCACGTCCGACTTCCTCTTCACTGGAATTGGGGTAGGGCCGGCTACCCTTGCGACGGAATCGCCACTTGTGCTTCGTCCCACCACCATCCAATTCGACGCTGTAGGGAGCCAGAGCGGCGGCCAGGCGACTGAGCGTGACCCTCTTCACTTGTCTATGCAGCGTCGCTGAGACCGAAGGCCTTGAATCCGGCGTCCTCTATGTGCACCTCCGAGACTCCCAGGGCAAACTGCAGCGCGAGGATGACTGCGAACTCGGTGACCTGTTCCCGCTCTGCGACGTCAGCCCCTGAGAACTGGACGCAGCGACCCACCTGCTGCAGGCGCAGGATGGCATCGTGGGTCTCCCTCGGTGCTGGGTTCCGTTCCAGAGGGTCGAGGCCCTCCTTGAGATCTTCGAGGATGGCATCCTCTAGAGAAGCGCGAATGGCATCGCGAGCAGCAACGGGAGAGTCGCCGAAGGCCACAATGTCGAGTTCAAGACAATGGGAGATCCAGGTTTGCGGATCTTCCTCCGAGCGGAAGATGTAGACCCAAAGGTTGTATCGGCGGAGGCCGGGCATGGGACAGTTCCTGGGGTGCGAGGTCTCGAAATCGGTGGCGAGACCGGAGAATTCAAGCTTATTCGAAAGCTGTGCTACGTGCTGATCTTCCTGTTGAATCCAATTCATGTCCCTGGGGCGGAGTCAAGCCCCAGGCGCGGAGCGGGTGAACCAGGATCAGACCCGGTGAGACCAGGATCGAACCGTGACCGGGAACACCGCGAACCGACCCCTACCGCAACACCGTCTCCACCCGAAGCGCCGGCTGGATCCACAACAAACTCGACAGCGTCTGCCCCGTCTCCGTAAACGACACCTGCCCGTGCCAAACGACGTGCGCACCGCCTCCCACCTGCACGGTTTCGCCGATCGGCACCATCACCCCCGCCCCGAGCCTCGCTCCGAATCCACCGATGCGGGCCCGGGCCTGGGCGGCATCGAATTCCGCGTCGGATGCGTCGGCCTCCGAGTAGAAGTCGGCCGTGTCACGGGCGAACGGGATCAGGCCGTAGGCGCCGAGTCCGACCCAAACGTCCACCTGCTCGGTGTCGCCCGGGTGGCACTGGGTGTCCAAGCCAAGGCGCAGGCCGCCCAATCCCTGGATGTGGGTGCCGTCGTCGTCGGATTGGGCCGTGCGCATGGAGGCCAGGCCGATGGATCCCAGGAAGTCCCAGTGCTCCATGCGAACCCCCGCAAACGGCGCCAGCGCTGGTCGGGTCAAGCCATCAAACTCCCCAACCCCGGTTCCACTCGAGCGGCCGTCGTCCAGCCACGTGAGGTCCGCCCGGGAGAGCGGCGTCCAGTCCAACCCCACCATGGGTTCGGCCCAAGAAGTCTGCCCCGCCACCGCCAGAAGCCAGAGCATCAATCGTGTCGGCGCTGGAGGTCCCAGGCTGACAAGGCGCGGGCCAGCATCGTGCGCTCCGCGTGGGTCAGGTCGTTGAAGCGGACTCCCACCAGGTGCGTCTTCTTGTCTCCAGGGAGGGGGCGGGCGTTTCGAATCTCCATGGTCAGCTGCAGGGGTTGGATTCCGGGCACCTCCATGATGCCGGCCACCAGCAGTCCCGGCTTGCCCTTGTGGGACTTGTCCATGCGGAAGGAACAACCGGCGCTGGACAGGTCCTGCAGTGCCACGGACACTCGCCCATCGTCCATCTGGACCGTGAGCCCAAAGTCCGGATTGTTGGCCACCGTGTGCCGTGCCACCAACCGGGGAAAGGCGCGCTCCACCGTGTTGGGCACCGCCAGCAGCCAGCGCTTGAGCATGTCCGTGCCCTGAAACTCCGTGATGAAACAAAACGAGTCTTCCGCCCCCTCGTAGTCCACCTTCACCGAGCGGCCGGCCTCGGGCAGTTCCACCAGCCCGTCCAGGGAACTGTCCACGGTAAACCCGAGGGTCCCGTCGCTTTCATGGGGCGCGGTCAGACTTCCATGGACCTGCATCCCATCGACGGAGAGCACTGCACTAGGGATCTCAGCGGCCGCATAGATCAGGTGCGTTGTGACGTCCTCGGGACGTGTCAGCCAGAGGGGGCCATCCATGTGAAGCGCCTCCTTGGGATGCGATTGCATTCCTTTCCAGAACTTCCAGGCATTATAGTCCTGGCATCCCCGCGTGGGTTGGGAAGCACCAAGATGTTCATCCAAAGCCTTGCCGTCGAAGGGTTTGCCTCCCTTCCTTCTTTCGAAACAAAGGATCTGACTCGGGCGGTTCGCGTGTGTGGGGATCCCGCGGCAGGCGTGGCCCTGGCCAATGCCATCACCCTGGGACTGTCCGCGTTTTCTGTAGAGGACACTCGGCGGGCCGCTGCACAGATCGGCCTCGGCGATGCGCTCACTGTGACCGGCCAGAGGTTTCCCGAGGAAATCCACGTGGAGCAGCCCGGCCTTGCCAGCCTGCTCGTGGCCCCTTCCCGGGATGGCGGCCCTCCTTGCCTCAAGGTGAGCCTGGAGTTGGTTTTGGACCCCCCCCAGTTTGGTGCGTTGCGCCAGCATGCCCAGCGGGATCCCCGGCTGGTTCCGGCGCTTGCGGCGAAGGGCGCGACGGTGCGCGTGTCCGTGGGGTGGGCCTTCACCACGGACTTCTCCCTGGTCACGGCGTCGCTCCTGGCGGTGCGCGTGGGAGGCCTCGACCTGCCTCCTGAAGGAAAAGAATGCCCTGTGTGGCTGCCAGGATTCCTGGCGGGATTCTCCGGACGGTTTCATCGGCGCCAACCCATGGAATTCGATGTGGCGGCCTTTGCCCAGGACGAGCGACATGCGGACCCCGAGCGTCGATCCGGCGTGGAAGCAGCACGGGCCTCTCTGCGCGGCGCACCCCATCGCCTGGGGAACCTGGAGCTGGTGGAGTCAGGATCGGGCGAGGTGTTCGCTGCCTTTGCCCAGAAGGACGGGCAGCTGGTGCCGGTGCAGGCCCTGGGGCCGAGGGTGCTGGAATCGGTGGGGCTGGCCCAGGCCGTGTTTGCCCATCCGGCGGAGATACTGCTCCTGGAAGCGCCGACAGCGCTGGCGCCGCGCCCCCGGAGCCGCCTGAATTGGCTCCATGCCCAGGCCGAGGCCGATGGGTCCCCCCTGGAGCAGGTCTGGCTGTTCGGCACCGAGGGATCAGACGCGTTGGACCTGTCGCCGGTCAGTCTCGAGCCAGATCCCGCGTGAGCGAGCCCACACCCCCACCAGGGCTGCGGGCCTGGGAAGCCCTGGGGGTCATGGTGGGCAGCGCTGTGCTCACGTCATTGTTGGCCTTCGCCCTTGGAATCCACTGGAAGGACACCCGGCGGAGGGCAGCCTGGCAGTGCCTCGCCATCGGTTTGGTGGTGGGTATTGGCTTCTGGAGCCTGTGGTTGCGCGTGGTCTTTGGCGGTTGAAAGGGAGCTTCCTTGTTGCGGATCCTGTGATCCCCGGGGTATCAGGCGCCACCAACGACTGGAGCCTCCCAAAATGCGCATCGCACTTATCGTCCTTCCCCTCCTTGTTTCCTGTGGTCTTGCCCCCAAGAGCGACAACCCGGATGACTCCGGTGACAGCGGAGACAACAACTCCGGCGGCACCACCGTTGCGGATCTGCAGGCGGAGCCGTCCCAGTTCACTGGCGACATCGTGACCCTGAAGAACGTCATCGCCACCACCGGCCTCACCGTCGATGGCCAGGGCTTCTTTGTCCAGGATGCGGGCGGCGGCGAGTGGTCGGGCCTCTACGTCTACATGCAGGGGGGGCTGGA
>CAZSZE010000162.1:0-4908 GCA_964610645.1 uncultured Enterobacterales bacterium
GTGTCCCTATTGGGGTGTGGTCCAACTGGCAGGACGCCTGGTTGTTACCCAGGAAGTTGGAGGTTCGAGCCCTCCCACCCCAGCCATTTCCCAGAGTTACGCAGCCCAGCGTTGATATCGGGAAAGCGGGCGGGCGTCGGAGAACATAGAGCCGACCCCGCCCGCTACATTATTCTTCGGCTTCCTCTTTTGCGACAGCCGCAACCGGTCGACGACCCGCCCAGCGGGAGGCTTCCTGGGCCGGCGGCACCGGGAATTCTTCGTCCGAGTTGCCCATCCAGGTGATGCGCAGCTCGTAGAGGGCGCGATCCCAGCGGGCCAACATGGGGGGGATAGCGAAGGGAACCAGCAAACAGCCGCTGCTTTCGGCCGCGCCCCGAATCACGTCGATTCGTTCCTCCAGTTCCTTGCCGTAGATTCCCAGGGCGGGCCCGTGCTTGTCCTGGTGCAAGAGGACCACCCCGTCCGCATGCTCCAGGACTGCTGGAATGGCCAGGGGCTGAAAGCGGGTCAGGGGGTACTTGGAGTCGTCTCCATGGCCCGTGAGCAGAAACACCGCCTCATCCAGCTCCGGGGTGGGCTTCTTTCGTTTTCCGAGGATCACGAAACCATCGACCACGTCCTCTGAGATGAGGCGAGCGGCCTCCTCCGGGTCGTCCACCAGGGCACGCCAGCGCTGGCAGGGGTCCATCCACTGCCCGCCCGATCGGGCCTCAAACCACGCATCCCCCCGATCCGCATAGTCGGGAATCACTGCCAGCTCGCCTTCCTCCTTGAAGGCCCACAAACGCTTCCCCTTGAAGAGGCCCCCCACCAGTGCAGCAATGTCGACCCCCGCACAGGTCAGGCCACGCCGGGCATCCCGGGCGGAGTCGTCGCTGAAGGTGGCCGCGCTGATGACCACGCGGTGAATGCGGTTGCCCTCTTCCTCTTCCCACCCGCGCACCCATGCCTCCCGTCCACGGCAGAGCCGTCCGGGACGAGCCGGGTCAAAATCGTTGTGGGAGTAGCCGAGCGCTCGCACCATGGCGCCCGCCGTATCGCGGGTCCGGGCGCTCGACAAGGCCCCCTCCGTGGCCTGCGACCACGCGGCGGGCTAGTAGAGCGCGCCCCTGGAAGCCAAGCCATGCCTGCAGCAGACGCCTTCTACATCACCACTCCGATCTACTACGTGAACGACACGCCCCACCTGGGGCATGCCTACACGACGGTCGCCGCCGACGTCATCACCCGGTACCAGCGCCTCAAGGGACGCCACGCGTACTTCCTCACGGGCACCGACGAGCACGGCCAGAAGGTCCTGGATGCCGCCACAAAGCGGGGCATCTCCCCCCAAGCTCACGCGGACGAACTCTCCGTGCCTTTTCGGGAGCTGTGGGAGCGTCTGGACATCCAGCACGACGACTTCATTCGCACCACCGAGCCCCGCCACACGGAGCTGGTGCAGTCCATTCTCCAGCGCCTCTTCGACAATGGCGACATCTACGACGACACCTACGAGGGCTGGTACTCCACCTCGGAGGAGCGGTTCTGGACGGAGAAGGACCTGGTCGATGGCAAGTGTCCCGCATCAGGCAATCCCGTCGAGTGGATCTCCGAGAAGAACTACTTCTTTCGCATGTCCAAGTACGCCCCCCACCTGGCGGCGTGGATGGAGGCCCACCCGGACTTCATCCGACCCACCTCCAGGCGCAACGAGGTGCTTGGCGCCATGAAGAAGGGGGTGGGCGATTTGTGCATCACCCGTCCCAAGTCGCGGCTCTCCTGGGGCATCGAGATCCCCTGGGACAGCGAGTACGTCACCTACGTCTGGTTTGATGCGCTGATCAACTACATCACCGGCATCGGGTACGGCACCGACCCGGCCATGTTCGAGAGGCACTGGCCCGCGACGTACCACCTCGTGGGAAAGGACATCCTGACCACCCACTCCATCTACTGGTCCACCATGCTCTTTGCGATGGGCCTCTCCCCGGCGGAGTGTCTGTACGCCCACGGATGGTGGACGGTGGAAGGGCGAAAGATGGGCAAGTCGACTGGAAATGCGGTGAGCCCCCACCTGCTGATCGATTCCTACGGCACCGATGCGGTGCGGTACTTCCTGATGCGGGAGATCGCGTTTGGCGCCGATGGGGACTTTTCCCACCAAGCGTTTCTCCTCCGGTACAACGCCGAACTGGCCAACGATTTGGGCAACCTGGTCCACCGATCCCTCTCCATGACCGCCAAGTGGTTGGGGGGGGTAGTGCCGCCGCTCGGGGAGTTGAACGCCGACGACCACGTGCTGATGGATCTGGCCGCCGACGTGGTGAAGCGCTTTGATGCGGCCATCTGCAACCTGCACTACAAGGAGGCGCTGGGGGCACTGATGGAGTTGGCCGGTGCCGGGAACAAGTACGTGGACACCCAGGAGCCCTGGGCCCTGAACCGCGACGGCAACACCGCCCGCCTGGGCACGGTGATGCGGCTTGTGCTGGAGTTGTGCCGACTGTCTGGCACCCTGCTCCTGCCCTTCTGCCCGACCAAAGCCGCGGTGCTGCTGTCCCGACTGGGCGCGGAAACGCCGTTGCTTTCTGATGAAAACCTGCCGACGGTGGCTGGGCTGGACCAATTGACGGAGGGAGGGGCGCTCCTGGTGGAAGACCCGCTCTTTCCCCGCATGACCGAGCTCCCGGAATCGATCCAGCAGGTGCTCGCGGAGTTGGCTGCTTCCGAAGCCGATTCCGCCGCCACCGCGACCCCTTCCCCGGACGCCCCTGCCCCGGCCGCCCCTTCCTCGGCCGCCCCTTCCTCGGCCGCCCCTTCCTCGGACAGCGACATGATTGAATTCGATGACTTCACGAAGGTGCACTTTCGCTCCGGACGCGTCGTCGAGGCCGAGACCCACCCGAACGCAGATCGGCTCCTGGTCCTGAAGGTGGATGTGGGAGAGGAGTCTCCGCGAACCGTCGTCGCCGGCATCGCCAACAAGTACGCGCCGGAAGACCTGGTGGGCAAGACGGTGGTGGTGGTGGTCAACCTCAAGCCCGCCAAGCTGCGGGGCATCGTGTCTGAGGGCATGCTGCTTGCAGCGGGGGGCGGAGAGGTAAAGGGCCTTGTGACCGTGGATCCCGCCGTGGAACCCGGTGAAATCGTCCGCTGACGACTTCGCTTGGATCCCGTCCACGGTGTCCATCCGGAAACTTCTGTCACACCCCCCCCCCTTTGAACGTATACTCCCGCGCCAGACGACCAAATCCTCCTCGGAGAGCGAAATGAACGCCCGTTTTACCTTGTCCACCCTGATCTTGTTCCCCCTCGTGGCTGCCTGTACCGAGTACGGCATCACCGAGGACCCCAAGAACGTCGATGTCATCAACAGCAACGCCGAGCCGGACATTGATGTCCAGCCCACGGAGTTGTCCTTCGGCCAGGTGGATGCCGGCTCGGAAAGCGCCGAGGTGGTGAACATCCTCAACACAGGCGACGGGGACCTTCATATCCTCCACATCGCTCTCGATGATCCGGAGGCCCCCTACGACATCGGCGCCGTTGGATCTGTGCTGGTCCCCCCGGGCCAGGCCACGTCTTTCCTGGTGACTTTCACCCCGGACACGTCGATCTCCTCCACCGCCAAGATCCTGGTGGATTCGGATGACCCCGACGAGCCCACGGTCGAGGTCCTCCTGACCGGCGACGGCATTGCCCCGGTGATCAGCGTCTCCCCCACCGAGCACGATTTCGGTCGTCTTTACATCGGTTGTGACTCCCTGCAGGAAGTCGAGATTTCCAACATCGGAAACGCCGGCCTGACCGTCGAGGGATTCACCTACAACACGGGCTCCCAGGACCTGGTCTTCGACTCTGACAACGCCAACAACGGCGAGCTCCCCTGGGAGTTGGCCCCCGGCGCCACGGTCAGCGTGTGGGTCGATTTCGCCCCCCTCGATGAGTACCAGGACATCGCCTACCTGATGATCGACTCCTCAGACCCCTTCACACCCACAGTCATGGCCACCCAGAGCGGGAACGGCGAGTTGTGGGGAGAGAACCTGGACCTGTTTGAGCAGCCCATCAACGGCGCAACGGACATCCTGTTCGGCCTGGACTGGTCGTGCTCCATGTACGACGACATCGCAAACGTGCAGGCGAACTTCAGTACCTTCCTGACCACCATGGCCGGCATGGACGCCGACTACCACGTGGCAGTGGTGGTGGAAGATTCCGGCTGCATGCTGGGCAACGATGCCTACGTAGATGGGAGCCACTCCTCGACGGAAGCACAGTCCATCTTCGACACCATGGTCGGCACCAGCTCGAACCAGGGTTCCAACACCGAGCGCATCTTCAGCCTCTGGGAGTCAGCCCTGTCCAGCACGAACCGGAATCCCGGTGGCTGCAATGAGGGCTTCTACCGGGAAGACGCCAAGCTGAACCTGGTGGCCGTGTCGGATGAGCCGGAGCAGTCGAGCCAGCCGTACACGTACTACGTGTCCCTGTTCCAATCCCTGAAGAGCGACACGGACGACCTGGTGATTCACGCCATCGCCGCAGACAACCCGGCCAATGGCGGGGGCAACAGCTGCACCAACGACTACGACCCGCGCTACGAGAACGCGACCATCGACACCGGCGGTCTGTACCTTTCGATCTGCGCCACGGACTGGGGCTCCCACCTGCAGGCCCTGGCGGAGAACTCCACAGCGGACCTGTCCTCCTTTGAGCTGA
The DNA here is from genome assembly GCA_964610645.1 of uncultured Enterobacterales bacterium. Taxonomy (GTDB): domain Bacteria; phylum Myxococcota_A; class UBA796; order UBA796; family CAJQPC01; genus JAYZDK01. The sequence continues at coordinate 4,708 of CAZSZE010000162.1, forward strand.
CCGATATCCCTGTCCCCGCCACCATCTCGGTGGAGGTGGACGGCGTCGCGACCAGCACGGGCTGGACCTACAACGCCGTGGACAACGCGGTCGATTTCGACCCGGACTACATCCCCGAGGGTGGATCCACGGTCGAGGTCACGTACGCGATTCCTGGTGACTGCGAGTAGTCATCGACGGCGCTTCATACGCCCGGATTGA
>CAZSZE010000163.1:0-4709 GCA_964610645.1 uncultured Enterobacterales bacterium
GCAGAGATGCGGTGGAGCACCTTAGGCGCTTCTTCGCGGTCTCAGAGCGGCGGGCCTCCTTAGTCGTCGCGAAGCGCCTCCCGTGGACCAGCTCCTGCTTGAGGGTGCCGAAGAAGGACTCAGCCACTGCGTTGTCCCAGCAGTTGCCCTTGCGGCTCATGCTCTGGATGGCACCGGCCCGCCGCAAAAGGGTGATGTAGGCATCGCTCGCGTATTGGACGCCTCTGTCGCTGTGGTGCAGCAGGCCTGGTGCCGGCTCTCGCAGGGCACAGGCCTGCCGAAATGCCTGGGCGACAAGCTCGGTGCGCATGTGGTCATCAAGGGCCCATCCAACCACTTTGCGGCTGTACAGGTCGATGATGATGGCCAAGTAGGCCCAGCCAGTTCCGACGGGAAGGTAGGTGATGTCGGCTACCCACACCTGGTTCGGTTGGGAGGCTTTGAAGTCTCAATTCAACCGATTTGGCGCAAGGACCTTGTCGTGCTTGGAGTTGGTGGTCACTCCCCGAAACCGTCGGCAGGGAACGCCGGTGGTGGAGCATCGGCGGGTTTAGGGAAGCCGGCAAAGAGGGCTGAGATCCCCCATCGTGTCCGGGTCGCTGATTCCGACCGCCCCTGAAACATCCGCCACTCTTCTTCGTCACAACAACGCCCACCCGCCCGTGGACCGCCCCGCAACCAGCGAGCGCAGAGAAGTGGGCCCAGGTGACGCAAGACCGCCTCGCTCTCCCCTGCTCAGGACACCCTGTGTTCGACGCCTGCCACCTCCGCGCCAGTGACCCAGGTTGAGCGCCTCGATCCCCCTTGTGATCCTCGCGGGTGCCTCCCTGGGCTATGCCAACGGTGGCAATGACGTCTCCAAGGGCATCGCCACGCTGATTGGGAGCGGCGTCACCACGGGAGCTGCGCAAGCATGTCGGCGTCACCACCCAGGCGCCGGTGGCCGGGTGACAAAAGTGCTCGCAAAGGACGTCACACCCATGAACAACCGGGAGGGCTTCGCGGCAAACCTCGTCACCGCAGCGCTGGTCACGACCGGTGCGCTTCACGGTCTCCCCATGTCCACAACGCACGTCGCCTCCGGTGGCATCTTCGGGGCCGGTGCCCAAAGAGGCGCCCTGAATCCGGTCGCCCTTCGGAGCATCTTGCTCGCCTGGGTATTCACACTCCCGGCGGCGGCCGGTCTTGGCGCGTGTGTGTACTCGGCGAGCGTGGTGCTATGGGGGTAGCTCGCCGTGCGAATACCAAGTCCAAAGCTCCTGGCGATTGCTGCCCTTCTTTTCATGGCGGGGTTGGCGGCCATAAGATTTCCCCTGGAGGAACACGCACTTGCGGGCGTTTTGTGGTTGAAAACAGCCGGACCCATGGGCGTGTTGACATTCGCTGCGGTCTATGTCGCCGCGACCTTGGTGCTGATTCCAGCGTCGCTTCTGACCGTTGGCGCCGGGTTTGTCTTTGGGCCGCTGTGGGGGACGCTGCTCGTCTCGCCGGTAAGCGTATTTGCCGCCACCGTGGCCTTTGCCCTGGGTCGCACCAGGGCCCGCCCCTGGATCCAGCGCCGCGTGGCCGCATCGCCTCAAATGGCGGCTCTTGACACAGGAATTGAGGAGAACGGCCTGGTGTTCGTTTTGCTCCTGCGCCTCTCTCCCGTCTTCCCGTTCGGGCTCCTGAACTATGGGCTGGGCCTCACGCGAATCCGCCCGTGGGAGTTTGTGCTGGGCTCTTTCGTGGGGATGTTCCCTGCCACAGCCCTCTACGTGTACCTGGGCTCCCTCGCGAACCTGGCAACCGGTTCGCTGGGGGAGGTGAGCCCCTCCACCCATCCCTTTGGGAAGGCGCTCTTTTGGGGGGGGCTCGCCGCGACCGTGGCCCTGACCTTCTTCGCCACCCGCATGGCCCGGCGGGCCGGGAGGCACCGCGGGCAGCCGGATTCCTGCGCGGTACAACACCAGGAGGCTGGGCAATGACCTCCCCTGGCCCCGGTGAATCCCAGAACCTCGTGGAGCCCGACGACTCCCACAACCGCTTGCTGGTCGCCCGCGTTCATCCACAAAACTGGGCCAACCCGGAGCCGGGAGGGCGGTACAACCTCGTTGTGGTGGGTGGCGGCCCGGCAGGACTCGTCTCCGCCCTCGGAGCAGCCGGCCTCGGTGCCCGCGTGGCGCTTGTCGAGCGGCACCTCGTGGGGGGGGATTGCCTGAATTTCGGGTGTGTACCCTCCAAGGCGCTGCTTCGCTCAGCCCATGCCGTTCATGACGCCCGGGCTGCGTCGCGCTTTGGAGCCAGGTTCGATGGCGACGTCAAAGTGGACTTTTCCGCCGTGATGGAGCGCATGAGGCGTCTGCGCTCGGTGATAGCCGAGCACGATGCCGCCGACCGCATTCGAACCCTTGGGGTGGACCTGTACCTGGGCGATGGGGTGTTCTCCGGGCATGGCACCCTCCAGGTAGGCCAGCAGAGTCTGCGGTTTTCAAAGGCGGTCATCGCGACCGGGGCCAGGGCGGCGAGCATTCCAGTACCCGGCCTCGCCGAAGCCGGGCCTCTCACAAGCGACACGGTCTTTTCTCTGTCCAGGTTGCCAAGGCGGCTCGTTGTCATCGGCGCAGGACCGATAGGCTGCGAGCTTGCACAGGCCTTTCGACGTCTTGGCAGCAAAGTGGACATGGTCAGCCTTGGCCCCACGCTGTTGCCTCGGGAAGACCCCGACGCCGGCGTTGTGTTGACAAAGAGATTCGAGCAGGAGGGCATCGGCCTGTTCCTCGGCGCCCGCTTGCTCCGCGTGGAGCGAGGCCCAGAGGGAAAGCGTGTAATCTTCGACCGGGGCAGCGGTGAAGAGGCAATTACTGGAGACGAGATCCTTCTCGCGGTGGGCCGAACTCCCAACACGGATGGCCTGGGTCTGGAGGCGGCCGGCGTCACGTTCGACCGCAGCGGTGTCTTGGTGGATGATCGGCTGCGTACCTCGAACCACCGCATTTTCGCCGCCGGGGACATTTGCTCGAAGTACAAGTTCACCCACGCTGCGGACGCGATGGCTCGAATCGTGATTCAGAACGCGCTCTTTCTGGGGCGAAAGAAGCACAGCGCCCTATAGATTCCGTGGTGCACGTTTACCGACCCGGAGATCGCACAGGTGGGTCTCCTCGAAAGGGATGCAAAGCAGGCCGGGCTCCAGTTCCAGACCTACACAGTGGATCTCAAAGAGGTGGATCGCGCTGTGCTGGACGAGGAGACGGAGGGGTTTGCCCGCGTCCACGTCGAGGACAAATCGGGCCGCATCCTCGGGGCGACCCTGGTGGGGCGGCGAGCCGGCGACATGCTGGGAGAGGTGGTGCTCGCCATGAGCGAAGGCATTCCAATGGGTGCCCTGTCTGGGGCAATTGCACCCTACCCGACCCAGGGCGATGTCTGGAAGCGACTGGCGGACGCACACCAACGCACCCGACTTACACCCGGGATCGTGCGATAGTTCAAGCGGTGGTTTGGGCTTTGGAGGTAGACCTCGATGACCCAAGACACAGCCCCAACCCGGCGGCCCGCTTGACCCAAGGAATACCAGCAGTCGTTTTCGCACGGGTTCCGGAGCCGGGGAAGGTCAAGACCCGCCTGGCAAGCGCGGTTGGAGCGGCTGAAACTCATCAGCTCGCGGAGGCCTTTCTCCTGGACACGTGGGCCGGAATTGAGCGCCATGGCTTCTTCCGCCCGATCATCGCCACCACAGGGCAGCTGGGCGGCCTGTTGGCCGGGCTCGACACATGGATTCAGGGAGAGGGGGACCTTGGATCGCGCCTGGAGAGGATGCTGCGACGGGCACTTGGCGGCGGTACCCCGGCCCTGGTCCTCGGGGCAGACACCCCCGGGCTTCCACGGAGGCTGCTGGAGCAAGCCCGGTTGGCCCTGCAATCGGCCGACGCTGTTCTTGGGCCCTGCGACGATGGGGGGTTCTACCTCCTGGGGGTGCACCACTGCCCGGAAGGGCTCTTGTCGGACCTCCCATGGAGCGAATCCAGCACCTTTGAGCGCACAAAGCAACGCCTCCTGGATCGAGGCCTGAAAGTCGCGGTGCTCGACCCCTGGTTCGACGTGGATCGCCCGGAGGACCTGGAGCGCCTCAAGGCGCTGATTCAGGATGGCACCATCGAGGCCCCGGCGACGGAGCGCACCCTCCGCTCCCTGGGTCGCCTCCCCCGAAACGGAGGACACGATCAGACCATTTCCGTCATCATCCCAACCCTCAACGAGGAAGCACGCATCTGTGAGCGCCTCCGGCAGGTCAACTCGATGCCTGAGATCCAGGAGGTCATCGTCGTGGACGGAGGAAGCACGGATGGCACATTGGACCGGGTTCGCGCCTGCCCCAACGTCCAGCTGCTCCGGGCGCCACGGGGTCGATCTCTGCAAATGAACCAGGGAGCCGACGCCGCCACAGGAGACGTGCTCCTCTTTCTTCACGCCGACGTCTCTCTTCCTTCCGACGCCGTGGATTGGATCAGAAAAACACTGGAAGACCCACAAGTCGTGGCGGGGGCGTTTCGCACCTGGACCGTGGCGGACCAGCACCCGATCTGGATTGCACCCCTGCTCCACCTCGCTGATCTGCGCTCCCGCTACACCTCCCTCCCCTACGGCGATCAAGCCCTCTTCGTGCGTGACGATGCCTTTCGAGGCGTCGGCGGCTTCCCAGAGATTGCCCTCATGGAAGACCTGGC
>CAZSZE010000164.1:0-4531 GCA_964610645.1 uncultured Enterobacterales bacterium
CCGCCGTAGCGCCGGTCCATGGCGACTGCCCAGAGGCGCCGGGCCACCCGCCCGAGCACCGTGTACTCCGGGTCCAGGCCATTGGAAAAAAAGAAGGAGAGGTTCGGGGCAAAGTCATCAATGTCCATGCCCCGGGACAGGTAGTACTCCACGAAGGTGAAGCCGTTGGACAGGGTGAAGGCCAGCTGGCTGATGGGGTTTGCCCCGGCTTCAGCGATGTGGTAGCCGGAAATGGACACCGAGTAGTAGTTCCGCACCTTGTTCGCGATGAAGTACTCCTGGATGTCCGCCATCATGCGCAGGGCAAAACCCGTGGAGAAGATGCAGGTGTTCTGGGCCTGGTCCTCCTTGAGGATGTCGGCCTGCACGGTGCCCCGGACCACGGTCTGGGCCCGGGCACGGATTTCCTGGGCTTCCGTCTCGGTGGGAGCCCGACCCTCGGCCTCTTCAAAGGCTGCCAGCTGCTGATCGATGGCGGTGTTCAGGAACATGGCCAACAGCATCGGCGCCGGGCCGTTGATGGTCATGGACACAGACGTGGTCGGGGCGCAGAGGTCGAATCCCTTGTAGAGGATTTTCATGTCGTCCAGGTGGGGCACCGACACGCCGGACTCCCCCACCTTGCCGTAGATGTCTGGCCGCTCATGGGGGTCTTCCCCGTAGAGGGTCACCGAGTCAAAGGCTGTGGAGAGCCGATGGAACTGCTCGCCCTTGCACAGGAAGTGAAAGCGTTCGTTGGTCCGCGCTGGACCTCCCTCTCCGGCAAACATGCGCTTGGGAAGCTCCTGCACGCGCTTCAGGGGGAATACCCCCGCGGTGAAGGGGAAGCGCCCCGGGAGGTTTTCCTTCAGGGCCCACCGCACCCGCTCGCCATCCCCCTGGAAGCCGGGAAAGGCCACCCGGGGAATCTTCATGTGGGAGAGGCTCTCCACGTACAGGGGCTGGCGCATTTCCTTGCCGCGCACCTCGTAGACCAGGTCGTCCTGGCGGTAGCTCTCCGCATCGGATTCCCACCGGTCCAGCACCTCCTGGGTGTGGGGGTCCAGCTCCGCCTTCACAGCGCCTGCCCGCTGGCGAAGGGCCTCACAGGTGCCGTTTTCCGTGTGCGCCTCCATTTCCGCCGCGGCATCCAGCAGGGACTGACGGGTGTGGGCCAGGCGGGACTGGTCCTCCGCCCAGTCGTGGTACTCGCGAACGGTCTGGGCGATCTCCCCCAGGTAGCGCACCCGGGCCGGCGGAATCACCCGTTCGGCCCCTGGTGATTCCATCGCTGCCTGGCTCCCAAGCTCCGTCGGCCAGCTGCGCCCTGTCTTCTCCTCCAGGAGATCCAGGAGCTTGCAATAGGCACCGTTGACTCCGGGGTCGTGGAACTGGGCCGCGACGGTGCCGAAAATCGGAAGGTCCTCGTCTGCAGCATCGAAGCGCTTCCGGTTGCGCTTGTACTGCTTGCGCACATCCCGGACGGCATCCTCCCCTCCCCGTCGTTCAAACTTGTTCACGCAGATGAGATCCGCGAAATCCAGCATGTCGATCTTTTCCAGCTGGCTCGGCGCACCAAACTCGGGGGTCATGACGTAGATCCCCAGGTCCGCGTGGTCCATGACCGCCGAGTTGCCCTGGCCGATGCCCGAGGTCTCCAGGAGCACCAGGTCCACCCCGGCGGCCTTGCACACGCCGACCGCCATGTCGATGCAGGCTGCTACCTCGCTCTTGGCCTCGCGGGTGGCCAGGGAGCGCATGAAGCACCCGGGGCCATAGACCGCGTTCATGCGAATGCGATCCCCCAGGAGCGCCCCGCCCGTGCGCTTACGGGTGGGGTCCACCGAGAGAATGGCCAGCGCAAGATCCGGGAAGTCGCCGCGCAGGCGCAGCACCAGCTCGTCGGTCAGAGAGCTCTTTCCAGCGCCGCCTGTGCCCGTGATTCCCACCACCGGGGCGTGGGTCGAGCCCTGGGCGGCCTCAATCTTCTCCCTCCAGCCAGAAGGAAGGGCCCCCGGCGACTCCAGCTCGGCCTCCGCTGCGCTGATGGCCCGGGCCATGGCCCCTGGGTTGCCAGCGACGACCGCCTCCCAGTCCGGCATCCCCGAGGCCAATACGTCGTCGTTGCACTGGGACAGCAGGTCCTCGATCATGCCCGATAGCCCCATCTTGCGCCCGTCTTCCGGGTGGTAGATCCGGGTGATGCCCGCAGCATGCAGGGCCTTTGCCTCCGCCGGGACGATGACTCCCCCTCCCCCACCAAAGAGTCGGATGTGCCCGGCGCCCCGCTCCTCCAGGAGCCCATGCACATAGGGGAAGAACTCCATGTGGCCGCCCTGGTAGGACGTCAGGGCCACCGCGTGGACATCCTCCTGGATCGCTGCATCCACCACGTCCTGGGCGGCCCGGTTGTGCCCCATGTGAATGACCTCGACCCCAGCGTCCTGCAGCAGGCGCCGCATGAGGTTGATGGCTGCATCGTGCCCATCGAAGAGCGCAGCAGCCGTGAGGATTCGCAGGGGGCGGTCCGGAACAGACATGCCGGGGAATCTAACCCGGAGTGACGTCGGACAGGTCGATGTATAGGTCCGAGGCGCCGCGAAAGTCCGCAAAGATCCGTTCTCGACTGACATCCAGGTGCCGCAATTCCAGGGCAAACAACAGCTTGCTGGCGGTCACGGAGTAGTCCTCGCGGAACACCAACTGGAAGGAATTTGAAAACCGCGTGATGGTCCCCGACAGGACCGGGGGAATGCAGAGGTTGACCCCGATGCCCAACAGCGTGACCTGGCGGCGGATCTCCTCTCCCTGGTTGTGGAAGGTCTCCTCCCCCAGGAAGAGGTCCCCCCGGGACACGAGCTGGTCGTGAAAGTCGGGGGCAACCCGCAGGCCCAGAACGCGCAAAAGCTCCTCCACAGGCATCTTTTCCGCCACCCGCGTGACGGCGACCTGGTCGACCAGTTCATGCACCTCGTCCCGCAGGTCCGGGCGCTGGATTCGAATCGGCTTGCGAAACATGGGCTTGCCAGCAGCCTATGGCGGGGAGGGCTGGCCGGCATCATCGATCGCGGGCTCTGGGATAGGGTGCTGTCCATGAAGGTCCTCTCCCTTCCGATGCTGGCGCTGCCAATCGGCCTTCTGGTGGGCTGCACCCGTTCGGTTCCGGACGAGATTCCGCAGGCGACGGAGGCAGCGCCCCCGCCCAAACACCTCCTTCTGATCACCCTCGACACCACCCGGGCGGATCATCTGATCCCCTATGGCTACCCCAAAGAGACCAGCCCGAACCTTGCGGCCCTTGCAACCCAAGGGGTTGTCTTTGAAAACGCGATCTCCCAGGCCGCGGTGACGCCGGTGGCCCACGCATCGCTGCTGACGGGTCTCGAGCCCTACCACCATGGGCTCCGCGTGCTGCACGGGCTGGAGGGCAACAAGCTGGACGCTGCGCACACCACCCTGGCCGAGGTGTGGGCACAGAGCGGTGGGGAGGCCGCAGCCTTTGTCAGCGCCTACCCGGTGACCGCTGCGTTTGGCCTGGAGCAGGGGTTCCAGGTGTTCGATGCGGCCTTTCCCCAAGCCGATGGGGCGGGGTTGGTGACCGAGGCCGGCACGGTCAACACAGGCCTCTCCCAGCGCCGGGGCGATGCAACCACCGATGCCGCCCTGGCCTGGGTGGATGGCCGGGAGAACAAGGACCGCCCGCTCCTGCTCTGGGTGCACTATTTCGATCCCCACGACCCCTTCCTGCTGCCGCCGCAGGAGTTCCTGGACATGTTTCCGCCGGAGGGTCCTGGCCGCGCCCAGGAGCTCATCGCCATCTACGATGCGGAAATCCGCTTCATGGACCTGCAGATCGGACGCCTGCTGCAAGGCCTCATTGACCGGGGCCTTTACGAAGACACCGTGGTGGCGGTCATCGCTGATCACGGCGAAGGCCTTGGGGATCATGACTGGTGGAGCCACGGCGTGCTCTACCAGGAACAGATCCGCGTGCCCTTTCTCCTTCGCGCCCCCGGCGTGCAGCCGGGCAGCCGAGTCTCCACGGGGGTCCGGGGCATCGACCTCGCTCCCACGGTGCTCGATGCCCTGGCCATCGACCGGGCCACCTGGCCCGAGATGGACGGCATGAGCCTGATGCCCGCCCTGAAAACCGGTGCGCCCCCCAAAGCACAGACCGCCTACGCCGACTCGGTCAACCGCCTGACCTACGGCCGCCTGGACGATCCCTCCCGAAAGGACCGGAAACAGGACCGCATCTACAGCTTGATCGACGAGGACTCGAAACTCATCTTCCACGAACTGGAACCCGAGAAGACCGAGTTCTACAACCTGGCAGACGACCCTGGCGAAACCCAGAACCTGGCGGCCACCCAACCGCCGGAGATGAAGGCCCTGATCCAGCGACTCCAGGACCTCGGGGCCCTCTCAGGCATCGACGCCAGCGAAACCCCCACCCCAGCCGACCGGACGGAAGCGCTGCGAGCGCTGGGGTATGTGGAATAGAAGAAGACCGTTCAGAAGAACGTGATTTCAATAACTTAGAGGTTGCCGA
>CAZSZE010000165.1:0-4362 GCA_964610645.1 uncultured Enterobacterales bacterium
AGCGACATCGCCGGTGGCACCGCCGCGGTCTACTCGGTGGACACCATGGACTGGTCCGTCAGCACCTTCATCGACTCCACGGCCTACCCGGCCATGACCAGCGCCAACGGCATTGAAATGGACACCAGTGGAAACATCCTGGTGGCCAGTACAAACACCCACGAAGTCCTGCGGTTTGCCGGTCCGGAGAGCGACGAAACCACCACGGGCTACGCGCCCGGCGCCTTCATCGATGTCTTTGTGGCGGCGGGGGACGGTGGCCTCTCCAACCCCACCTGCATCGGCTTTGGCCTGACCGGCGGCTCAGGAGGCACCGACTTCCTCGTCTGCAGCCAGGACGGCGGCATCAAGCGCTACAACGGCTCCACCGGGGCCTATGTCGACGACTACATCGCCGACACCGTGCTTGCCGAGCCCTGGGGCTTCACCCTCCACCCGGTAGGCGTCACCGCCAAGATCTACGTGACCGACAAGGCCAACGACCTGGTCAAGCGCTTTGATCCCGCGGACACCAGCGTCGTGGAGACCTGGGTGCCCGATGATCCCGCAAACAATGGCCAACTGACCGGCCCCACGGGCATCATTCACGGCATGGACGGCGCCCTGTTCGTGTCCAGCTCCTCCACCGGGTACGTGAACCAGTACGGCGGCCTGGACACCACCGATCCCGGCGCGTTCGTGGACACCATCGACACCACCACAGGACTGGACGCCCCCATGGGCATGGCGGTCATCTCGCCGATGGTGATGGAAGAGGATGAAGACGAGTTCCCGGCCGATGACACCGGAGAAGCAGCCAAGTAGTCCCGCAGCGCAGTCCTAAGCGGCAGGGACTACCCTTTGCCGCTGCAGGCCGCCTTTGCCGCCAGCTCCGCCGTGGAGAAGGCCGCTTGGAAGTTGAATCCCCCGATCGGTCCCGTGAGGTCCAGGATCTCCCCGAAGGCGTAGAGCCCCGGGGCCTGCCGAACCTCCATGGTCAGCCGATCCACCTGGTGCAGTGCGAGGCCCCCGGCAGTGACCTCGGCCTTTTCGAATCCAAGTGTGCCGGAGATGGGGATTCGCAGCCCTTTGGCCGTGTCGATCAGCCGGTGGCGAGCGGCCTTGTCCAGCTGGTTTACCTGTGGGTTGGGGCCCGCCAGCTCCGCACGGGCCGCCAACATCTCCACCACCCGCCGGGGCAGCTGCAGCACCGCTGAAATCCGCGGCGAGCCCGCCTGGCCGGCTGCCTTCACCATCCGATCTCGCAGGATCTCCCAGGAGACATCGGGCAACAGGTCCAGCCGCGCCTCCCCTTCCCCACCCCGGGCGATGATCTCCGAGAGGTCCATGGGCCCCGGTCCGGACAGCCCCCGGTGGGTGAACAAGACCGGTCGCCGTCGCCGCGTCTTGCCGATTCGTAGCTCCCCATCCACGGCGATGCCGCTTAGCGCGTGAATCCACTCGGCTGGGCTGGCCAAGGGGGCCAAGGCCGGAACCGGCGGGATCACCTCGAGGCCCAATCCCGTAAGCCAGGGGTACCCATCACCGGTGGTGCCGGTCTGGGGGTAGCTCTTTCCCCCCGGGCACAGGAGCAGTCGCTTGCAGATCACGCGGCCTGACTCGGTGTGGGCGACCCAGCCGTCCTCGAATGGCTCGATAGCCACCACGCGCTGGTCCACTTCAAACCGGGCGCCGGCCGCATCCACTTCCAGGGCATCCCGTACCTCGAGGGCCGAGTCGGACACGGGAAAAACCTTCTCAAACTCCGGCTCGGCCTTGGTGGCCACCCCCAGAGCCTCAAACCGCGCCCGCACATCCTGGGGCGAGAGATTCTTCAGCGCCGGCGTGATGAAGTTCTGGCCCCTGCCAAAACGTTGGGCCGTTGCCTTGCCATCCAGGGTGGTGGTCAGGTTGCACCGGGTGCCACCACTGGAGAGCACCTTGGTGCCCGTGCGCCGGGTTTTTTCCAGCACCAGGGTGTCCACTCCCTGGTGAGCACAGGCCGCCGCGGCCCACAGACCTGCGGCCCCCGCGCCCACGATGCAGATTTCGGTCTCGACCTCTTGGTTCTCGGCCTCTTGGGTCTTGGCTTCCACGGCCCTGTCACCCTCCCCCATCGGTGTCCCGGCGTCAATCCGAAGGAGATAGAAGAACTGTCCCCATGCACTCCCTATTTCCAACCCTGGCGCTGCTGATCCACGGCTGCACACCCCTGGAGGACGGCCCGCTGACCGCTACAGACAAGTGGGAAGAGGTGGCCGCCGAGGACGATCCCGCCGGAGATCGGCCCGACGCCATCAACTGTCCCACAGGTTCTTGGACCCAGGAGGACCTTGTTGGCGAGGCCTCGGTGGAGATCGACACCGGGCTGTGCAACTACCTGGCCCGGGGCCAACCCGCGCTGACCGTGCTGGAGGAGGGCGACACCCTGCACCTTCGGCTGTGGCACGTGGCGCTCTACAGCGACTCCGTCTCCCAGGCTCACGCCGCGCTCTATGTGGCTGACTCCCTGGTCTGGGAGGCGGACATCCCCATCCCCTCCGACGCGGGCATGGTCCAGCCGGAGATCTTGGTGGAAGAGGACACATTGCCATCTTCCAAGTCACAGGAGTCCTTCTGGAAGACGAATTCCACCGGAGAATAATCCCCAGCGACCGGGTTTGTGTCGTCGGGTGCCACGCCCCCGCAAGCACACAGCCCGGAAAGGAAAAGGGCAACACACAAAATACGTCGGTACATGGGGCCCATCCTATTTCTGTGCCGTGCCAAAGTGCCACGTGTAATCCACCCAAGGGAAGGGTCCAACGAGGGTATAGTTGATGCTCTGCTGCCCCCCGTTGTACCAGACGTCCCGAAACGACGCCACCAGGAGTCCAAAGTCCCAGGTGGTCCGGGGATAGCCCTCCACCGTGTGCTTGCGGCCGCGTATCTGCTGGGTGGTGTCCCGCTTGCCCAGCAGGCGAATGGCCGCGGTGTTGGCAGTGACCACCAGGGGAGAAGCTCCTTGCGGGTAGGCACCCAGGTCTTCCACGTCCATCACCATCCAGTTCTCTGTCACAAACGCGCCCCGGTCTGACAGTCGAACCTGGGCCCCCACCATGATCGGCAGGGAGAGGCCATCCAGCAGATAGTCCGGGTCTCCACCAATGATCCCGCTGGCCAGGGTGAAGTTCTTGTCTTTGTGGCCATAGGTCACGCTGCCAAATGCCACGCCCGCCAGCAGATCCCCTTGCATGGGAATCATGAACGCCTCCGCGCCGACGCCCACATGCAACTTCTCTCCCACGGGAAACCCCGCCTTGCCTCCCAATACCGTGAGCAACGGGGGCCAGAAGGTGAAGGTCCCCATCAAGACGGTGATGTTGTCCGTTGGCGCATAGGTCGCCGCTGTGAAGGGTCCCTTCTGGGAGACATATCCCTGGCCCTTTTCCATGGGAATGGCCGAGGGCGCATACAGGTACCGGGATGCTGCGGGGTTCGGATAGGCAAAACCGCCCGGAGACTCATAGTCCTCCCACTCTTTGGTCATTTCAGCCTGGGCTTCCTCCTGGGCCGTGGGAGCCACCGGGGCAGCCACCGGGGCCTCTCCCTGGAAAATCTGGAGGATCTTCTCAGCGCCCAGCACGACCTCGACGCCCCCAGCCGGGGTGAAGTGCAAGGGGCTGCCCTTGGACCAGACCATGACCTCGTTCAGCGGGGCCGTGCCCTTCAAGGTCATGCCGTTGGCAAGCTGTACGCTGATTTCGACGGCCTGGACTTCAGCAGCATCGGCCGCGGCTTCCGGCGCAGCCTCTTGTGCCGTTTCAACGGTCTTGGCTGCCTCCGCGGCTGCCGCCTGGATCTCTTCGATCACGCTCGGGCTTTCAGAAGTCGGGGGCGGCCCCACTTCCTGGGCCAGGGCCGCTGGAACCACGCCCATCATCCACAACATCGTCAAACGCATCGTCTTCCCTCCTCCTGCCGCACCATACACCAACAGATCCACCAAACACTGGTCAGGAGCTCCCACCACCCCGCGGGCGCCGGCGTCTGCGGCGACGGCGCTGCTTCCCCTTTCCCCCCTCGGACTCCCCTTTTTCCTTGGCTCCTTGCGCAGCCCGTGCCTCTTCCGCGGCAGTCGCCTCCGCCAGCTGCCGCTCCTTCTTGGCGCGGTAGCCGCTTACCGGGGTCTTGGCTGCCTCCGCGGCTGCCGCCTGGATCTCTTCGATCACGCTGTTGGTGTCGACCCTCGGACCCTTGCGGCTGAACTTCCCAGTCAGCTCCGAGTCCGGGTGCAGCGTTCCCTCCTTGTACATGTGCCACATTTCCGGGCCGTATTTCGTGCGCCGAAGCGCCGGCGCGAACCGCCCAAGGTACTGCCCCAGGTGCCGCACATCCCGCAGG
>CAZSZE010000166.1:0-4290 GCA_964610645.1 uncultured Enterobacterales bacterium
ACCAGTATCCCGAGCACCCAAAAACTGTCGCCGCGCAACTTGAACTGGGCATCATCCTCAAGGATAAGGGCCACTATCCCCAGGCCATAGAACAGTTTGACGAGTTGCTTTCCCAACAACTGCTCGAAGCCAACAGCGCCTCAGAAGCCCGATTCTATATAGGCGAATCGTATCAGAATATGGGCGAATACCGCAAGGCCATCGAAGCCTACTACAAAGTCAGCTATCACGGCGCCGGGGGGTTCAGCCAGTGGATAACGTCGGCCGATTTCCAGCGTGCGCGCTGTCACCAGTCGCTGGGCGAACACGCTACAGCCATCACCGTCTACGAGCGCATCGTGCGTCGCGAAGGGGGCCAAAGCCCCCAAGGGGAGATGGCCCAAGAACAGATCGTTGCCTTGCGTCAAAGTTTAGGCAATCGCAACTAAGGCGCCGATGGCAGGGAGAAATCCGATGACCCATCTCGATTTTCTGCGCAACGTGTCACTCTTTGAGAGCTTGGACCAACAAGAGCTGGAAGCCCTCTCGGACGTGACCTTTACCCGCACCTTCAGCAAGGACAACGTCATTATCCTCGCCGAAGAAGAGGGCGACACGCTCTTTATCCTCAAAAATGGCCAAGTAAAGGTCAGCATTGTCAGCGAAGAGGGCCGCGAGGTCATCCTGTCTCTTCTGGGGCCGGGATCGGTTTTTGGCGAACTATCACTCTTGGACGGCAAGCCGCGTTCGGCCAATGTCGTGGCCACCGAAGAAACCGACCTTCTGATGCTGCGTCGCGCCGATTTTCTGCAACTGATCTACAAAACGCCGCAGATCGCCACCGCGCTCTTAGCCGAGTTAGCAACTCGCATGCGCAAAACCGATCGCCAGATCGAAGGCCTGGCTCTGCTAGATGTGACCAGTCGAATTTCCGATACCTTGCTACAACTGGCCACTGAGCAGGGCGCGGAGACAGCCGATGGCGTCACGATCGAAAGTCGGCCCACTCATCAGGAATTGGCCAATATGTCGGGCACTACCCGCGAGACGGTTTCGCGGGTGCTCAAGCGCCTTGAGGGCCAAGGCTATATCAACCGCAACGGGCGCAAGATCACGATACTGCGCGAGGAGGCGTGGAAGACCTGATCCGGTTATGGCTACTTCTTCCCGACATCGCATTCTGCTGCTAACCCAGCACCCAGCACTGGAGGCGGAGTTTCGATCCGCTTGCAATAGCGCGCGCCTGAAGGTGATCGACACGCCCAATAGCGGCACCCTCGATCCGCTGTTGAGGCGCGGAGTCGATTTGGTCGCCTTCGACTTGGCGCTCTCGAACGAGACGCTATCGGCAGGTATTACCGCGCTCGACGGGTTCCCCGACGTGCCCATACTAGGTTTGGGCAAAGCAACCGAGGGCTGGCTCCAGCTCCTGCGCGGCTCGCCGGTTGAAGACCTGGTCACGCCGCCCTTCGAAGAAGGCGCACTGCAACAAAAACTGGACCAGCTGGTCGAACGAGGGCGTTTCTTGCGCGGGTCCGAGCTAGTCGGCGAATCGATGGCGATGCGCCAGTTGCGCGAGCGCATCCTGCTTCTCGCACCCACACCAGTATCGTCGATCCTGCTGACTGGCGAGAGCGGGGCCGGCAAGGACCTGGTCGCCGAAGCCCTACACCGCTACAGCGTCCGATGCGAGCACCCCATGCGCCCGCTCAACTGTGGCGCCATCCCCGAAAACCTGCTGGAAAATGAACTCTTCGGGCACGAAAAAGGGGCCTTCACCGACGCCCGCGCGCAACATCAGGGCATCTTCGAGCAGGCTAATAACGGCACGGTCTTTCTCGATGAAATCGGCGAGATGTCGCTCGCCGCGCAAGTGCGGCTGTTGCGCGTGCTCGAGCAACGCGAAGTCACCCGCATCGGCGGGCATAGGACCATACCCGTCGATATTCGCATTATCGCCGCGACGAACCGGGACTTGCAAGAGGCGGTGGCCGAGCGCGCGTTTCGCCTCGACCTCTATTATCGGCTCAAAGTCGTCGAAATCACCATTCCCCCGCTGCGCCGCCGCAGCGAGGACATTCCCCTACTGATCGAACGATTCACCTGCGAACTAAACCCAGGCAACAAAAGCCGTCTCGAAGGTTTCTCACCAGGGGCGATGGACCTTTTACAAAACTACGCCTGGCCCGGCAACGTGCGCGAATTGCGCAACCTTATCGAGCATCTAGTCTTCCTCGCGCCGCGCGCCATCGTTGAACCCGAGGACCTTTTCCCGCATTTGGAAAACCAAGCGGCCTCCACGAGAAATTTGCCGGTACCCACCAACAAGACACCGGACCAATCGGAGCGCGAGTTAATCTACTTCGCCCTCCTAGATCTCAAACGCGAAGTTGCCGAGTTGAGGAATGCGGTTGAACGCACCGCGCAATCGCCGGTCGCGAGCGATATCCCACCCTTGCGGGACCCACGCCCCGCAACGCCTGGACCGCCTCAGCACCACACGCCCCAACCCATTGTGCAACCCGTACCATCGGACAGACCCCACCAGATCGTCTATCCGGCCGAGGACATGCCCTACGACACCGAAAACGACCGCCCCCAACACGCGGCCGTCGAACGACTGCGCACACTGAGAGACCTGGAGAAAGAAGCCATTGAACAAGCTCTCGACCGAGTCGGCAGCAACCGCCGTAAGGCCGCGGACATTCTCGGCATCAGCGCCCGGACGCTCTACCGGAAGCTAAAAGAATACGGTCTCGAATGAACCGGCACCGCAGGCTACCGCGGCTTGCGATCGCCTCTTGCACCCTTCTGCTCTTTGCAGCCTTTTCCTCTAGGGCACAGAATACCACAGAGAGCATGCAATGGCTTGAAGACCTCAGCCAGGCATTCCGTAACGCCTACGAACAAGTGCGGCCGGCCGTAGTCCTCATCGCGACGACTCGGTCCTGGCAACAACACCTTTTACCCCGCTCCCATCCGAGAGTTCCGGATCTTCCCGAAGAAGATTTCCGCGGTATGGGATCGGGTACTATTATCAGCCACGACGGTTATATACTGAGCAACTACCACGTCATCGCAGGCGCCAACTCCATACAGGTCACCCTCTCCGACCGCCGCACCTACCAGGCCAAGGTCGTTGGTTTCGACTCGCTGATAGACATCGCGCTACTCAAGGTCGACGCCGAGAAATTGCCCACCGTGCGTATTGCCGATTCGGATCTTTTGCGAGTCGGTGATTGGGTATTGGCCATCGGCCACCCTTTGGGCATGGGTTCAACACTGACCCACGGTATTATCAGCGCCCTTGGGCGCCAAGCGGGCGTTTTCGGCCTGAGCACCGATGAGGACAAAGGCTATGCCATCGAGAGCTTTATCCAAACCAACGCGGTCATCAACCCCGGCAATTCAGGCGGCCCCCTGCTCGATTTGCAGGGCAGGGTAATAGGGCTCAATACCGCCATTTCGACGCGTACCGGCTACTATATTGGTTATGGATTGGCCATACCGATCAATCTGGCCAACGAGGTAGTGGACGACCTATTGGTGCACGGTAGGATCGTCCGCGGCTATCTTGGCGTAAGCATGGAACCTGAGATGACTCATGACCTGATCCACACACACGGCCTGGATATGGATCGCCCGCACGGCGTTTACCTCACCGGTGTAAAACCCAATAGCCCCGCCGAACGCGGCGGCCTACTCGTCGGCGACATCGTGCTATCCGTCAATGGCACCAAGGTCGACCACTCCAACCAGATCCAGACCCTGATTTACAATCGCGACCCGGGTGAAACAATCGATCTGCACATTCTGCGCCAGGGCCGGCGGCAGTACCTCAGTGTCGAGCTCGGCGAACGTGCTGAAGACCGCATCCTAGCCCAGGGCCATCAGCGGGTTTCACAGTTGGGTTTTTCGGTCGAACCACTGCCTTCGGAACTGGCCTTCGAGCTGGGTTTTAGCAGCCATGTCGCCACCGAACTAGGTTTCGACCAGGACGAGGGACCAGTCGTCGTTGTCGCAGTCGATCCGGAAGGCCCCGCAGCCTCCAAGGGCATCCGGACGCACGATGTGATTACCGAGGTGGACCAGGAGCGCATCACCTCGCTGCAACAGTTTATGCATTTTGTTTCGGGATTAGAGCAGGGGCGCTCGGCATTATTTTGGTTTTGGCGCCTTGAGAACGGCATTGATGTGCGGGCGTTGAAAATTCCAGAATGAGACCCTCAACTACCGCCCCCCACGGGCCCGCGCTTTAGGTGGTTTTGTCATACCGTCCTTGTGCATCTTTGCAAGCTAGCCGAACTGTCA
>CAZSZE010000167.1:0-4223 GCA_964610645.1 uncultured Enterobacterales bacterium
GAGCGGCCGGCCACCGACCCCGGTGGACCTCCACGGGGTCCTGTACGCACTCCCAGCCGCAGATGGGACGAAGGCTGGTCTGACCGACCCTCTGAGTCAGTTGCAGGTGCAGGCCGTGGTCTGGACCGACCCATCTGGGAAGACCACACCGGTGCTGGTCCGTATCTCACCATCTACGTCCAGGGAATAGGCCGGCGACTCGGTGCCCACCCCGACGCGGTCGTTGTCGCCATCCACGTGAAGAATGGAGCTTCCACCTGCGCCACGCCAGCTGTGGGACCTATCGACCCCCAGGAGCGTGGTGTTGTCTCCGAGGTCCTCAATGCCCTGTATGGGACCGCTGCTGGCTTGGATTTCGGGATTCAGGATCAACGTGCCCCGGGCCGTTGATTCAATGGCGATGGTCAGGTCGCGCAGCGCGTTGGAGGCGTCCCCCGTGACAAACTCGGCCCCAATGACGCTCACGTTGTCACCTGCGATGCGGATCCCGACATCGTCGCTCTGGAAGCGTCCCCCCACCACGACGATGCCGCGAGACCGAAAGTCAATGAAGAGGGAGTCGCCTCCTCCTCCCCAGTTGTTCTTCTCGAACCGGCAGTTCTCGACCAACACAGACTCCGAATAGACCCCAGGAGATGGGCTGGAAGTGGTCATGCCCTGGGCCCCATTCATTTCGATGATGGTGTCCCGAATGGTGTTGTTGTTGCCGCCAACGATCTCGATGCCCACACCCGTGTTGTTGACGACCGCGCTGTTTTCAACGACCGAGGAGTTCATTCGGACAAAGCGCATCCCCGTGCCGTTGTTGCGCACGTACAAGTTGTTGAACCGACCGGCTACCACCTGGACTGCGTCGGTCATGTCCGTGTAGGGCGAATGCACCCCAATCCCCCCGCAATTGTAGATGGCGAGGTTCTGGGCCAGGAAGGGGTTGTTGGTGTTCAGCATTCTCAGGCCATCAACGGGTTGGTCGTGGCAGTAGAGAAAGAGGTTTTCAATGATGACCCGCTGCTTGGTGCCCTCTCCTAGTACTCCCACGTCCACCATGGCCTCGCCTGCAAACCCCTCTGCAGCCTTGATGACGGAGCCATACAGGTTGTCGGTGGGAAGCAGTACCTGCCTAGAGAAGCCCATGCTACGGCCCTGGAAGATGATGCCCCCATGGTTGATATGGATACGGTCCGAAATCAGGTACACGCCCGGCGGAACAACAATGGTGGCGCCGTTTTCCGGGGCCGCATCGATGGTGTCCTGGATGGCCTGGGTATCGTCGGCGACCCCGTCCCCCACAGCTCCGTAGTCCTTGATATTGAGGATGCTGGAGTCCGCCCCTGATGGCAGGGCGGCACAGGTCCACGCCTCACCATCCCACTGCAGCACCTCGCTCGGGTTGCATTCAAGCTCCTCTAGAGTGTCGTCGGAGCAGCATTCGTCGTCCCCTGGCGCCCGTAGACCGGGGTCAACTGCCAGGAACGTCGGACAGGAGTCGGCTGGCTCCTCCGCTGGAACCCTGCCATCCGGGGCGGGGTCGCAGGCGAACAGGAACAGGACCAGTGGGGGTAGGAGCGCTTTCGAGCATCGCATGGGGGCGCCTCATCCTCTGTGACATGAACTGGACTCTTGCCTCAGGAGGCTAGCAGGGCCACTAGTGTAGCGGACATCCTCGGTAGACTGCGCGGGTGAAGCTACCCCGCTTCCGTAGGCAGGTAAGCTTGTCGCATCTCTCAGGGAGTACCATGAACTGCCCACGATCCACCTTGCCCTTCTGGTGTCTTGTGTTCTTGTCCTTGTGCGCTTGTGGGTCTTCGGTGACCGATGACGATGACACGGTGACCGATGACGATGACACGGTGGACGACGACGACTCCGCCGGCGCCGACGATGATGACGATGACTCCGCCGACGACGATGACTCCGCCGTCTTCGAGCCCCTCGAAGACGATGCCTTCTTGTGGTACGAGGCCAACCGCGTTCAAGCTCACACCTCCAGGCATGTGACCCACCCACACTTCCTGGATCAAGGGGCTCAGCTCAGCGCTCTCGGAGTTCGAGCCTTCTTGGCTCGGTGCAACCGGAACGCCGGGCCCTGCTGGCCATCGGCGGCTCCCACCCAGGATCCGGATTCCATTGACCTACAGGCCGCGCAAGAGGAGGCAGGTTTGTTGAGCGAGGGCCAGGATCTACTTTCCTTTATCGCCGACGAAGCCCACAGTTCCACCGCCGAGAAGCCCTCGCAGGGCATCATGATCTACGCTCTCCACACCCACGAGGTCTACTACGGCGGCGTCTCAAACGATGAAAACGAGGACGACCTCGTGCACACCCCAGACGAGACCTGGGACTACGACCCAAACAACCCCGCGGATGCCAACCAGGTCCCACGCCCTGAGTGGGCATGCCAGGACTTTGATCGAAACTACGTCATCAAGCCCCAGCAACGCGGGAATCTCTGGCAATGCATCAACAACTACTTCGATGTACCCGGCCGGCCCTCGAGCAACGGCGGCTACCGAGAGGTGACCCTGACACGCATGAAGGAGATGGCCGCTCGGGGCATTGACGGCATCTACTTTGACGAATCACACAACCCACCCCTGGGGTGCTACTGCGAGCACTGTCGGGCCCGATGGGCCGACGTGTATGGGGCAGATGTGCCCTTTCCCGCCGACGCGACGAGCGGTGCCACCGGGCAAACCGCAGATGAAATGCGGGACATGATCGACTTCTACAACAACTCCGTGGAGGCCTTCTTCCAGTACCTCGTGGATGAAGTGCACCAGGACTACCCAGACTTCTTTGTGCTGATCTCCAGTGGCTACCTCCAGTCCCCGGGAATGCGTGGCATGAACACACGCATAGGTGCCATTGGCGATGGACTGAAAGGCGAATCCAAGCGTGGCGCCCGTATGAACGACATCAAGGCCCAGTGGGCGAACTCTCGCGGCGTAGAGATGGGACTCATGCTGCCGAGCGCAGACATGCTCATGACCATGGGCTGGGCCATTCAACGGGACGCGGCGAACGGCCGGCCGCCTCACATCTGGACCCACGACATTCTCGACGCGTCTCATGCCCTGGGCTTCTCTGCGGGGATGCTCACCCACGGCGCGATCAACAACATCAACCGGGACTTGGACCTGCCTTTTTGGATTGATGACCCAGACGATCTAACTGGGCCAGACATCATCAACCCGGACGTGGGTATTCCCCAGGAATGGACGGCCAGCAGCTTCGAGATGGGCAACAAGATCGCCTCCCACATCAAGTACCGGCGAATCCCGGCTTGGGCAGGCATCTACTACAGCGAGGAGTTCCTCGACAATCTCGAGGGCGACGACGCTCCACGCCCCCGTGAGAACAACAGCTACCACCACCCTGACCTGTGGAAACACCACCTCGGCGGAATGTACGGAGCAGCCGAGGCAATCACCGAGCACGGCGGGTCCTGGCATGTGGTGAACGACAGCCAACTCCAGAGCGCGGACCTCACCGGCTACCGGGCCCTGGTGGTTCCCATAAACGAGGACCGGCTGGTCGAATGGCAGCGCCAATCACTGGACACCTTCGAAAGCGGAGGCGGCAAGGTCCTCTACGTGAACAGCGACGCCGGATGGTGGAGCAAGGATGCAGACCGGGACGCCCTGGTGGTGAACCTGTGGGATGAGCTCACCCAGGCGGTCGGCGATCCGGGCATGCAAGTCCAAGACCTGCGGGAGACCCCAGCCCACCGGGTGCACACCAACATCTTCACGCGCCCCGGGAGCAACCGGGTCCTGGCCTTGCTCGCGAACGACTTTCGCTGGACGGTGTCCCAGTACACCATCGACGGCACCGAGACGCCCGTGAGCTCCGCAAACGCCCCGGCCCCAGTGGCCGCCAGCTCATTTGCCCTGAAGCTCGACGCCGAAGCGCTGGACTCAACGCCCGTGTCCGCCTGGGAGTTGGTAAACGGGAGCGCCCCCGTCGAGCTGCCAATCACGCAGACGGAGAGCGGCTACGAGGTCCTCTTGGACCAACCATTCGAACACATGGCGGCGATCCTAGTGAAGATGGCGAGCGAGAACCCCGACGAGGCGGATGTGGGCCAATAGCGGGGTTTTCGGCTCCGCTTGCCCAAGGTCAATGACATCGGCGACAACTACACTTCGACATCGGTTGTTCGACCAGCGCGGCGTCCTGGCACTACGCCATCAGTCACACGCGCGGTAGCCGCTGGGCTGGTC
>CAZSZE010000168.1:0-3960 GCA_964610645.1 uncultured Enterobacterales bacterium
CCGTGGCGTCGATGGCCGTCGTGGCGGGCAGGGTGGCCCCCCCGGGCAGGATCGCGACGATCCCGCCGCCGGCGAGGTTTCCCTGCAGGGGGTCGTATATCGTTTGGTTTGACCGCGTCACCGCCAGGTCCCCGTAGCCGTCACCGGTCACATCGGTGAGAATCTCCAGCGTTGAAGTGTCATTGTAGGTTCCGCTGATTGAGGCGTCGGGAGTCGATGAGATCCCCACCCCCTGGGCGCCCAGGTGAACATCGGTGGTCGAGGAGCGATTTCGAGCGAGATCACTCACCCCGTCGCCGTTAAGATCCCCTCCGCTGGTTGAGCTGGAGCCCGGGGGACCACTATAATCAGTAGAGTTACCGCTGCCGGAGAGGGACAGGGTATCCCCCGCGACAGCGAGTCCTGCGGCGCTCCCGTAGGCCACGTCGCAGTCCACGTAGCTCCCTGAAGGACACAGGATCGCATCGTCGAATCCATCGAAATCCACGTCGCCGATGGACTCGCCGGTGCCATAGGCGTACTCCGTCACCCCGAAGCTCGTCTCGTCCAGGGCCCCCAGCCCCGTGAGCCCGTCGTCGATCACCCACAGGGTGTCCGCCCCGTAGCCGCTGACCATGAGTTCCGCGGCGCCGTCCCCGTCAAAATCCCCGGCAGAGACATGTGAGCCCCCATAGACGCTCGCGCCAGTGCTCTTACTGAAGAACAGGTCCGCCCCCCCCGGGCCGGACAGATCCAGGCTGCCGGTGACCGGACCCAGAAACAAGAACGCCGCGCCGATGTCCGTGTACGCGCTGTCGTAGCCACTCGACCCGAAGAGCAGGTCGTCGTACCCATCGCCGTTGTAGTCGAATCCCCCCACAAAGGACCGATCCGATGGCCCAACGCCAGCACCGTAGCTCCCCCCACTCGTCACCGCCGCCGCGGTGCTCTGGGTGACATCCCCCATGAGCCCGCAGTTCAGCTGGCTCGGGTTGATCGTCGCATCGGTGTCGTTGCAGTCGCCCAGGGTCAGCGCCGTGTAGTAGCCATCGGTGGAACAGGAGCACTGGGAGTCGGCCGTGCCATAGGTGTCGCCGTCCCAGTCGTAGAAGTAGACCACGCAGTTCTCGGCATCGTTCTCATCCGCGGTGCCGCTGCAGTCCTCGTCATTCGAGGTGTCGCAGGTCTCGGTTGCCGCCGGGGAGATCCCCGCATCTGCGTCGTTGCAGTCCGTGGGCACCCGGCTTGTGTAGGCACCCTCTTCGCTGCACCGGCACAGGGTGTCGCCGGCCAGGCCGTAGCCATCGCCGTCGTCGTCCCGGTAGTAGTCCTGGCAATTGACCGCACCGGTGTTGTTGGCGTTGCCGTCGCAGTCATCGTCGTGGGCGGTCAAGCACGTCTCGGTCTGGCCCGGGTAGACCGCATCCATGGCGTCCTGGCAGTCGGTGTTGTCCGCGAGGTAGCCGCTCGGCTGGGTGCAGGCGATTTGGCTCAGGGTCATGCTGCCGAACCCATCGCCGTCTGCATCCCGGTACCAGGTCGCGGCATCGGTGGCGTCCGGGCCGTCGGCATCGCCTGAGCAGTCGTTGTCCACCGCATCCCCGCAGACCTCCGCAGCGGCGGGATGCACCGCCGGGTCGGCGTCATCGCACTCCCCGCCCCCCGAGGCCGAGTAGTAGCCCAGGGCCGCGCACAGGCACTTGGCGTCTCCATCCAGGCCGTAGCCGTCCCCGTCGAAGTCGTAGTAGAAGCCGGCGCAGCCGCTGGCGTTCTCGTCGTTGTCGGTGCCGGTGCAGTCGTCGTCGACCCCGGTGGTGCAGTCCTCCAGCGCCGCGGGGTTCACCGCTGCCAGGACATCGTCGCAGTCCGTGGCATCGGCGCTGCTGTGGGCCGCCGTGGCGCTGCAGTGGCAGGCGGTGTCCGCAGTGTCCCCGTAGCCGTCGCCGTCGCCATCGGCGTACCAGGCGGTGCAGCCCAGGGCATCGACGTCGTTGTCGTCGCCGTCGCAGTCATCGTCGTAGGTGGTGGTGCAGGTCTCCGTGGCGCCGGGGTAGACGCCCGCCTTGAGATCCTGGCAGTCGGTGGCATCGGTCACATACGAGAGCGGCTGCACGCAGCGGGTGACCGACACCGACGCGTCGCCAAAGCCATCGCCGTCGGCATCCAGGTAGTACGTGCCCGCATCGATCGCGGTGTCCTCGTCCACAAAGCTGTCGCAGTTGTTGTCGACCCCGTCGCTGCAGACCTCGTCCGCCCCGGGATTCACCAGGGCCTCGTAGTCATCGCAGTCGGTGGTATCGAGCACGTAGCCGCTCGCCTGGGCGCACATCGAGACCAGGAACGATGCATCGCCGTAGCCGTCCCCATCGGCGTCCCGGTAGTAGTCGGTGGTCACCCCCTCGTCCGCCACGCCGTCGCAGTCCTGGTCGATGCCATCGCAGGCCTCGGCTGCACCGGGGTGGATCGTGGCGTTGGTGTCATCGCAGTCGTTGGCGTCGTCGGTGTGTCCTTCCGGGGCCTCGCAGGCGTACTCGATGTCCGTGGGGTTGCCAAAGCCGTCGCTGTCGTTGTCCGCGTACCAGGGGGCTGGATCCGCCACGGTCGTGTCGTCGTCGTCGTCGTCCACATCCCCATCGCAGTTGTTGTCGATCCCGTCGCAGAGCTCTTCGTGGCCCGGGTGGCGCCGGGAGTTCTCGTCGTCGCAGTCATCGTCCAGGGCGGAGTACCCTGGGGGCTGCGTACAGGCGGCGAGGGTGACCTCCAGATTGCCATGGCCATCGCCATCGAGATCCTGGTACCAGGTGGCGTTGCCGGCCATGTCGTCATCGTCCAGGTCCACGAGCCCGTCGCAGTCCTCGTCCGTGCCGCCGTCGCACCACTCCGTGGCGCCCGGGTGGACATCGGCGCGGTTGTCGTCGCAGTCCCCGCCTTGGGTCACATAAGACGAGGTGGGGGCGGTGCAGGCCATCTGGGCGGTGGAGTCCTTGCCGTAGCCGTCGTTGTCCTCGTCCAGGGTCCACTCGAACTCGTCCACGGCGCCGTCGTCCACCAGCTCGTTGCAGTCATCGTCGATTCCGTTGCAGGTCTCATCCGCTTCGGGGTGGGTGGTGCCGACCTGGTCATCGCAGTCGCCATCGGCCTCGGTCCAGCCGTCGCCGTCGAAGTCATGCCCCGGGTTGTCGTGGCCGGTGTAGCCCGGCATCGGCGGCACGCAGGCCGAGAGAAAGACAAGGAAGCACGACCAGAATCTACTGCCCATGAGGAAAGCTTAACGCATGCGGTGCGGGTTCCTTGATCTGGCCGAGGACAAATCCCCAGGCGTTGCCGCAAAGCAGGATCCACAGCGTCAGGGGCGGCTCGCAGGGTCGTTCGCCGCGGGGGTCCGGCGGTGGGCGGAAACAAGTAGGCTCCGGTTCCAGGGGCGGCGGCTCTTGGTCGTCGAGAGGCCCAATCGGGAGATCAAGAGGCGCACCCGCGTGGTCTCCATCCTTCCAAACCGAGAATCGTTGGTGCGACTGGCTGGCGCGTTGCTCTTGGAGGAGCTCGAGGATTGGCTCATCGGGCGGCGCTACATCAGCGATGTCTCAATGAACCGCCTGCACGCCCCACCTGTCGCATTGGCCCAGGCAAACACCGAACGCCTGTTGGAAGCGGCGAAAGAACCCCCAAGACCTATGGACAGTGACGGTCTACGGACGATGTGGACGACCGCCCTCCGGGCTGCGGCTACGCCGCTCGCCCACAACGCCCACAACCCTTGGACAACACGCGCCTGCCGGCGCTCCTTCGCCCCGGTGGGGCTCGGGTTGCCCACACTGCCCATAGGCCCGATTGACGACGACATGAACTCAAACCCCCGCCCCATTCTGAACACAGGGTCGACAGGTGGCTCGTACACCCACTTGACGGACACTACTCCCTCTTGAGCGGCGGCGGGGACATGGGCGGGGGGGGGATGGGCTATCCCCCCCGGGCTGGCGT
>CAZSZE010000169.1:0-3776 GCA_964610645.1 uncultured Enterobacterales bacterium
CAATCTCGCCCATGGTGGCTCCGCTTTGTTGCATCTGCTCCGCCTGGCGCAGCTTCCTCACGACCTCTTCTGGACTGTGCTTCTTCCGTTTCATCTTGTCTCCTTATCGCTGAATACCAGCGGGTTGGGAGACTCTCAAATGAGTGGATCAGATTGTGGGGGGCAGATCACGTTGGCGGACATCAACAACGATGGGTTCGACGATTTCATGGCAGCTTCCTACTACTTTCTCGGCGAAGCGCTGTAGCCACCCACTACACCCGCCGTGCCTCCACCCCTAAGGTACACTCGGCCCATGTCCTCAACCTCCCAAACCCCTGCTTTTCTCTGGGATCGGGCGATTTCACCTGATCGGTTTCGAACGGTCGTGAATGATCCAACCGCTCCCGAACACGATGCGTGGCTCGCGTTGATGCTCCGGGAGGCACGGCCCGATGAGGTCTGGAACTGGACCACGCCGGATCATGTGGCTGCGCATGTGGCGGCCCTTTCCTCTCGGCTGGGCCGGCGCGAGGCGTTCTGGGTCTGGCTAATCGAAGGATGGAGGGGCCTTGGGCTTCTCCAATAGCCGTCTTTCACCTTTGCAGCGCCGGGTCCTGGAGGCATTTCGAGACGTGGAGGGCGTCTGGTTGACCGGCGGCGCCGCCCTCGGGGGTTTTCACCTCGGGCATCGAGGGTCGAAGGATCTGGATTTCTTCACGGCCCAGGGAGAGCAACTGGACGAGCTTGGGTCCAGGCTGAGACAATGGTGTGCTGAAGAGAACGTCCAGCTTGTGGCCGTCCAGACCTTCCCGGGTTTTCGTCGCGTTCGCGTCTGGACGGATGACGATGAGACGCTCGTGGATCTCGTCCATGAGACAGCCACACAGATCGTTCCTCTGGCTGACAAGCCGGTTGTTGACGGAATTCGTGTCGACCCGCTTCTGGAAATACGCGCCAACAAGATTGCGGCACTTCTGGGCAGGGCCGAAACAAAGGACCTGCTCGATCTGTATTTCCTGCAGCAGAACGGCCTCGACCCGGTAGACGGGATCGTGGATGCCCAGGAGAAGGACGGCGGGCTGGATACGGCCACTTTGGCGTGGGTTCTCTCTTCCATGCATCTCGACCTGGAAGGTCTCACACTTCACGTCTCCCTGGCCCTCCCGGATCTCGAGCGATTTCGTTCCGAGTTCGTTGCGTCCCTGCAGAAATTGAGTTGGCCGAGTTCGGAGGGAGATCAATAGAGCCTGTTGGTGGGGTAGGGCCCTTCCCCCTTACACCCGCCGATGCTCCACCACCGGCATTCCCCGCCGGATCGCCCGCATCTTCTCCAGGTCTATTTCTGCGACACAGAAGCCTTCCCCCTCCTCGCACTCCGCCACCACCTCCCCCCAGGGGTCGATGATCAGGCTGTGGCCATAGGAGTGCCGCAGGCCCGCATCGTCGTGCTCTCCGGTCTGGCCGGGGGCCAGGATCCAGCACTGGGTCTCGATGGCACGGGCCTGCAGGAGGATGTGCCAGTGGGCGGTGCCGGTCTTGAAGGTAAAGGCGCTCGGCACGGTGAGGATTTCGGCGCCTTCTTCGCGCAGAATCTCGTACAGGCCGGGGAAGCGCAGGTCGTAGCAGACGGTCAGGCCCAGAGCGCCCACGGGGGTTTCGGCGACGACGGCTTCGTCTCCTGGGGCCACGGTGTCTGACTCGATGAAGCGCACGCCGTCTTCGATGTCCACGTCGAAGAGGTGGATCTTCCGGTAGTGGGCAATGAGGTCTCCCTCCGGCCCGAACAGCACCGACGTGTTGAAACATTTACCCGGGTCGTCGGGGGCTACCTCGGCGGTGGATCCAATCAGCAGGTGTACGTTGAGTTCCCGAGCCAAGGCACCGAGCCGGGAGAGGGTCGGCCCATCCAACGGCTCGGCCAGCTCCACCTTCTGGGCATGGGGGCCCAGATAAGGCGTGTTCTCCGGCGTGGCGATGAGCTTTGCACCCGCTGCAGCCGCCTCGCGCACCAGCCTTTCGGTGGTCGCCAGGTTCCGCTCCACGTCGGAGGTACACGAGAGCTGCACGCAGGCGGCCAGGAAGGTGTCCATTGCTTGATCCTACTCCTCGGCGGCGAGGGTGGCCCGGCCTGGGCTGTCGCCCAGCATTCTCTCGAAGCCCAGAAGCGCGAAGGCCCCGAGGAGCACCCCAAACCAAAGTGTCGCCACGCGAATCAACAGCGCAGCACAGAGCGCCGCCGACTCCGGCACGTGCAAAATGGCGGTCGCCCCTCCAGCCAGCGCTGCATCCGCTCCACCGATCCCCCCGGGGAAGGCACCGCCGGCAACCGTTGCAAACGCGTACAAGAACGTTGCTGCATCCAGGGACACCGCTTCGCCCAGGCCCCGAAACACCAGCTGGTATCCCACGCACTCAGCGCCCCACGCCACAAACGACAGGACCATCAGCCACAGAAACGGCCCCGGAGCCAGGCACTGGCGCATGGATCGGTAGGCGGCCTCCAGCTTTCCCGCGATGCGGCGCACCCCGGGCAACCGGTTCAGCAGGCCCAGGATCCAAAGAGACAACCCCTCGCTTGCCAGGACCCCCAAGCCCAGTACCACCGCAGCCGACGGCCATAGCAACCACGCCACCTTGTCCGAGGCAAACGTCCCAATCGACACTGCCGCCAAGGCGATCACCGCAATCCCATCGGTCAACCGCTCGGCCACCAGCGCTGGCAGGGTGTGGGCCATGGGCACCCCGGTGCGCTTGGACACGAGCCAGGGCTTGAGCACCTCCCCCGCCTTGGCCGGGCTGATCACCATGGACAGGCCCGCGATGAAGATCCGCAGGTCCTCTCTCCAGCCGATGTCCACGTCCAGCACTCGCATCAGGGCATGCCACTTCACGAACCGCAGCCCGTAGTTCACGAGGGTCAGCCCTAGAACCGGCACCGCCATCCACCAGGCAAAGCGGGCAAGCTCCCCCCCCACGGCCTCGGCCCCGGCCCAGATGGAACCGCCCAGGTACAGCACCATCCCCGCCACAATCGCCCACACCACCCAGGTGCGAAAGCGGGTGATCAGCTGGGCTTCTTCGTCGGCCATGCCCGGGACCTACTGGATGCGGATGGACTTCACCATCGTGCGCACATCGCTGCGCAACTGCTGCTGCAGGTTGCCGTAGATGGCGTAGTTTTCGCCATGGTCCAGGCCGAACTCCACGCCCCCTTCGTCCTGTTGGCGGGCTGGGAGCTTGTAGATCCAGAACTCCTGCTGGGTGTCGTCATCAAAGACAAACCGCCACTTGTGGTGGTCGGCCACAGCGAAGCGGCGCCCATCTCTTGCCCGGGCGGTGGCCGTGGTGGCCAGCTCACAGGTGTACATCCACGGTGTGTAGCCGGAGTCGTAGGTGCAGCTGGCGTCCCTGCTGACGCTCTTGGGGGTAATGCTGACGCTGGAGAGTTCGGCCCAGGTCAACTCGGCCTCGCTTCCGGCGGCCTCGAGGGTGATCGTCAGCCGCCCGGCAGCGTCGGACCACTCGGTTTCGCCGTACCAGTCCTTGGACACCTCGATCCGGCGCACATGGCCTTTCTTGGTGGTGCCGTCGGCGAAAGTGAGGGTGACGTTGAGGTCGGCGTTGTCGGGCTTGCGCGGGGCCAACTCGGGGGTGGGGGCCTCTTCATCGGGGACCAGCGCATCGGGGATCAACTCGCTCTCTTTGAGCTCGACGGGGGCGTTGTCCGTGGGGGTGGGGATGCCGATGGTCTCGGTCTCGGCCTCGGTCTCGGTCTCGGTCTCGGTCTCGGTCTC
>CAZSZE010000170.1:0-3540 GCA_964610645.1 uncultured Enterobacterales bacterium
CGGGCGGAGATGATCCGCTTTTCCCATCTCTGCTACGAGCGGGGATTGTTGGTGGCCATGGATGGCAACCTCTCGGCCCGTCTGCCGGATGGAAACATTCTTTGCACCCAGGCCGGTTGCCACAAGGGACTCCTGGAAGACTCACAGCTTGTCGTGATCGACTCCGCGGGCAAGAAGGTGCGAGGCGCCGGGGAACCCACATCGGAAATGGCCATGCACCTTGCGTGCTACCGCATCCGGCCGGATGTACAGGCTGTGGTGCACGCCCATCCCCCCATGGCCATCGCGTTCACCCTTGCCGGGCAGACCCTGGCCCGATGCGTGTTGCCGGAGGTCGTAATGACGCTCGGCACGGTGCCCACCCTGGACTACGCGACCACGGGCACGGTGGACCTGGCGGACTCCGTGGGGGTAGCGATGCGGGTCCACGATGCAGTTCTGATGGATCGCCATGGAGCGGTCTGCGTAGGGACGACGATCCTGGAGGCGTTTTGTCGCCTGGAAACCCTGGAGCACACGGCGGCCATCACCAAGTACGCTCGAGACCTGGGCGATGTGCGGGAGCTGCCGCCGGAAGAGGCCGAAAACCTTCGCCGCATGGGACTTTTGCGCTACGGCGGTCCTCCGGAATCCGTGGCGCGGGCCATGGAGCCCGGGGCGGATCTGCCGGATGCGTGCCGGGGATGTTCCGGCTGTGCACGACCGACCGGTAGTGGTATTTCCGCGCAGGCCGACTTGCGAGTCGCCCGCCTGGTTTCCGCCATGGGCCGCCCTCCAGTCCCGAAAGGAATGGAAGAGGCCGTGTTTGAAGAAGTGGTCAAGGCTTTGGGAGGAAACGGGTGATAGACTCCCGGCGACTGGAGGCGAGAAGCATGCGCGTGGTGATTCCCATGGTTCTGGGGGCTCTTCTGCAAGGGGAGGCTTACGCGGCCGACCCGGTCTTGTACGTGGGGGAAAATCCCAACGTTGCCATTGCCCAGGTGGTCATGGCTACGGGCCGGGGGGCCCACGAATTTGCGCCGGTTTCGGTGGAACAGTTGATCGGCGGACGGGGGCCAACGATTCTGGGGCGAGGAGATGTCAGCAGCTGTGGATCCACGCCCACGGGCATGCAGGGCGTTTTGGAGGCCATGGAGCGGGCGGAAAAGGCTGTCACGTTCATGGACTATGACAGCGGCCTGGCGGACCTGACCCAGGCAGAGGCCACCTTGGCTTGTCTGGGAGAGGCGCTGGATCCGCACACGGTGGCCCGCATGCACTTTCTGCGTGGGGTGCTGTTCTACTTCAAGGGGGACAAGCCCTCGACCTGGAACGAGTACTACCAGGCCTTTGGCTATGAGCCGGCCCTGGAGTGGGATGAGAACTTCCCGCCAGGGAGCAAGAACATCTTCAAGCTGGCAAAAGGGGAAGCTGAGAGTAGCGAGCGCGTGGCGTTGTCGCTGGTGCCTGCTGTCTCGGATGGCAGCCTTCTTGTGGATGGCCGAGCGATTCCCGGGGAGGGACGCACGGTGGGTGTTTTGGCCGGTGCCCACCTGGTGCAGGTGCTGGGAGACCAGGTTCTGACTCTGAAGATCCAGGTGGAGGAAGGAGCGCCCACGACCTTGGTGATTCCCGAGGCGGTTCCAGTGGATGCCCCCAGTTGGGCAGCGGACACGAGCCGGCAATTGGCGCTTTCGGAGTTGACCGAGTCACTCTGGACCCGCGGTTGGAAGTACTACGTGGTTGCGGTGGGCGGGGTCTGGAGTTCGACTGTCGGAGAGGCTGGGTTCGAGGTGCTGACAGCGCCGTCGGATCTGAACTCCATGTCCCTCCAGGGCGTGCCGGCGGGAAGCCTGGTCTTGTACACCCCCAAGGGAGGCGGCACCAAGGGGCGCATCGAAGTGCCGTGGGAAGAGGGGGAGATGGAGGCCACGCTGGGAATCCGGTTGGCGCCAGAAATAGCCCTGGGCACACTGCCTGTGGGCATCTACAACCTGACCGTCAAGCACCGGCTGTTGGGGGACATGACCGAGGAATTCACGGTGGTCGCGGGGACCTCGGGGCAGGCTGCGGTGGATTGGACGGCCGCTTCGAACCACCAGGCCCTGGTGGATGCCTGGTCGGGCCACCAGCAGGCCGAGCATGATTTTGAGATGGGCGGCGTCTTTCGGAGCCGCGCCAAGATGGGGCTTGGGGTGGCGGGCGTTGGTCTCGCGGCAGCCGGCTTTGGCGCCTACAAGTACCTGGATGGTTCAAGCTGGGCCCTGGATCTGGAAGGGAAAATGGCGGACGCCCAGGCCAATGGCGATGATGTGGAGATGAAGAAAATCCACGAGAACCAGGGGCAAGCCAGGTTCGATCAACGCCTGGGCCTCACCTTGATTGGAAGCGGCGGCGGCTTTGCCCTGGGAGGTATGGGCTTCTCTTGGACGAACAAGAAGAAGGCAGGTGCATCGGGAGGTGCGGTAAGCGAATGGAACCCGCAGGAATTGGAACTCGCGGCCCCAGATCCAGAGCCCGCGCCAGAGCCAGAGACCGAGCCCGCGCCGGAGACCGAGCCCGCGCCGGAGACCGAGCCCGCGCCGGAGACCGAGACCGCGCCGGAGACCGAGACCGAGACCGAGTAGTCGAGTCTCGATTAGACCAGTCCCACCCGCACTGTTTCTCCCAATACGGTAGACGCCGCCGGTTGGGTTTCCGCCAACACAGCACCTCCTCGAATCACCCACCTCGGTGGCCGGGCCAGTCGGATGGCGGCTTCCTTGTCGGGCACGGCGTGGACTTGTAGATCCGCAGGGGTTCCCACGGCGATTTCGCTCATCCCCCCAAACACAAAGTGGTTTGCGCCGGCCAGCAGATCGAAGACCGCCCCGATTTCCTCCGGGCGGGTCATCTGGGCCACGTGCACCAGCATGCTGGCTGCTTCCAACAGGCACCCGCGTCCCAGGGGGTACCAGGGGTCCTGGATCGAGTCGTGGCCGCAGCCGACCCGGGCGCCTGCAGCGAGCAGCTCTGGTACCCGGGTGATGCCTCGTCGGCGGGGGTAGCCATCGTGTCGGCCCTGGAGCACCACGTTGTCCAGGGGATTGGCCACAACCTGCACGCCACTCTCCACAACGAGGTCAATGACCTTGGCCGCATAGTCGTCCGGGTAGGAGTGCATCGCGGTGCAGTGGCCGGCGATCACCGGGGGTTCAAATCCGCGGGCGAGCACCTCCCGGCACAGGGTTTCCAGGTGCCGGCTCCCTGGATCATCGGACTCATCACAGTGGAGATCCACCTGGCAGCCGTGCTGCTCCGCGAGGTCCAGGGCCAGCCGCACCGAGCGGTCTCCGTCCTCCCTGCTGGCCTCGTGGTGGGGAATGGCGCCGATGGCATTCACCCCGGCGGCCGCCGCCCAGCGAAGCCCCTCCTCCCGGCCGGGCCCGGTGTAGACCCCATCCTGGGGAAAGGCCACGACCTGCAGATCGCACAGGTGGGCCACCTCTTCCCGCAGCGCCAGCAACGTCTCGATGCCCACGGTGGAGGCTGTGTCCGCGTGGGTGCGAATCCGCGTGGTTC
>CAZSZE010000171.1:0-3473 GCA_964610645.1 uncultured Enterobacterales bacterium
ATCATTCTATCGGCTATCCGACCGTGCGTGGCATCGCCGAGTGCACGTCGAAGAAGATCGGCATCATCCACTTCGACCGGCATGCCGACATCCAGGAGAAGGACCTGGATGAGCGCATGCACACCACGCCGTGGTTCCATGCCACCAACATGGACAATGTGCCGGCGACCAACCTGGTGCAGATCGGCATCGGCGGCTGGCAGGTGCCGCGCGAAGCGGTCAAGCAGGTCCGCGAGCGCGACACCAACATTATCACCATGCGCGACGTCGAGGAGCTGGGCATGGACAAGGTTGCCGAGATGGCTTTGGAGTGGGCCTGGAAAGACGCCGATGCAGTTTATTTGAGTTTCGACATCGATTGCGTCGATTGCGGCTTCGTGCCGGGTACAGGCTGGCCGGAACCGGGCGGCTTCCTTCCGCGTGAAGCCCTGTCATTGGTCGGCAAGGTAGCGGCGGAAGGCATCTGCGGCATGGAAGTGGTCGAGGTTTCTCCGCCTTACGACACCTCCGACATCACCTCTTTGTTTGGTGCCCGCGTGATCGTCGACGTGCTGGGCACGCTGGTCGCGCACGGCAAGATGGGCGCCCACAAATCAATCATCGACAAACCCGTGAGCTTCTGAGGAGACCGGTCATGGACGCCGAAGATATCAAACTGCTGGAGCGCACCTTCGTCGATGGCTACCGCCGGGCCGAAGACAAGTTAGGTTTCCTCAAACTCTCGGGCATACCGATGGAATTGGAACGCGACGGCCGGGCGCCGAGCAAACTCATCGAAGTGCAGATCAACGATGCTTTCACGGTCGGTTCCGCCGCGCCGGGGTTCGGCTCTAAGGAGTTGGTCTATCATCCGCTTCCGGACGAGATGGTCACTCTCGAAACGGCGCTGGCGTTCCTATTCGTCCATGCCGAAGGAACCGAGACCTATCATCTGGCGCAATTACTGACCATCCGTGATGGCCGCGACCCCGAGGATGCGGCGCACGACCATGCGCACGGCCAACACTATCGTCATCACCACTGATTCTAGAAACTTAGGAGACAAATCATGAAACACATCATTATCGCCACGCTCGCCGCCGCCGTGTCGGTACCAACCGCCGCTTTTGCCCACGTCGATGGGCACGCGCAGATGGCCTTGTGGGCCGAATTGTTCCATATGTTGAGTGATCCAATACATTTGACGCTGATTACTGCATTCGCGGCTTTGGCCACTGGCGTGTGGAAAGGGCTGATTGCTCGTCAACCAGCTCGCAACGAAAAGTGAATGAGGTTGGTCGCCTGTCCCGACAGGCCATCTCCCGCTCCTGGCATGAGGCGGCTGTTTAACCCCGGCACCAAAATTTTCTGCAATCTGATCTCAAACCGGAAGTCACACTAAAGAAGGCTAGATGACCGAATGGCTAATAGCGGCTGTCGGCGACGGTCCGATTTTTGGCCCGCTGTTGGGGGGCTAAGCAGACTCAAATGCCACACCCAATCGTCGTGCCATGCCCCCCAGAGCCATACTTTCAGCCTGCTCAGACTGATGGCGCAGGCGCCAGTAGGTTGTCCAATGCATTCCTTTCGGTTTGTCCGGGAATGGGTCGAGGAGGCTGCCGTTGCCGCCAAATCGCCGCCGGATTTCCTGGGCCTTGGAAAGCAACCGATCATTAGGAGTTTCATTCTGGCTGCGATACGCCAGCCTGAACGCGTGGCGTGAGGCAAACGTATCGCTGCCCGACGGCAGGTGCAGCTTCGAGGCTCGCGTTCCATTGATCGGACAGACAAACCACCAACGGACCCCACCATAGTATGGCCGCGTCGTCGTCAACGAGACCCGATAATCAACAGGTGAACCGTCGTGATGGTAATGCAGACGCATCGACCCCGACGCTGTTTCCGTAAGGTCTGAGGAATAGCCGATGGAGCCGATCTCTTCGCCTGAATGCGACCGCGTCCAGGTCAACGAGCCGCTGGTGGATTGACCGGGCTGGAAGGCGCCATCCCGGATTAGCTTGTACAGATCAAGGACAAGGCCGTTTCCCACGACAGGCCTCGTCGGCCATCTTGTCCAGGTGCCGGAGCCTAGTCCGCCCATGGTAAACTCTCCTTTTTGCCGAAATCATCTGGCAATTTGATCATATAGCACCTGCTTTACGGGCGGGTTTCGCCAGCAGTCGCACCACCGGACGCCGGCCTCGGTGCCTTTGTATGGTCAGTGAACCGTTGACCTCCAGGGCACCCAAGGCGCGATAGGCAGCCTTCCTGTCACCAATGCTGGCGTCTCGGAAGATGTCAGCGGTGACCCTCAATTCCGTCGATTGCCGCATATCGGAATGCGCGACCAACACCAAGAGAATCCGGTCTGCGGGATTACGGATATGGTCGCGTATCCAGGAAAACGAGATTGGCCCCTTCAAGAACCGACCGGCGCGACGCGCTCTCTGCCTGGTGGCCGTTAGGGTCTCCACCTTCTCGGTAGGGACCGCATCGTCGGGCACCGACGCCGGAATGGTGCCGGCCGGGGGTGGGCCTTCAACCATCCGCGCCCCTCATATCCCCTAAGGGTATTATAGATAAGAATATAAAGGAGAATGGACCGGGTGTCCCACATGTGTCCCACTCTTGGGACGGATGTGTCCCACCGAAGGGACAGATATGTCCCACCTTGTTCATGCGGCGTCCTCCGCCTCGGCGGCGTCGAGAATACCCATAACCCGGTCCCACATCTCGCCTCCGCCCTCGTCCCGGTAGCGGTACGGGTAGCGGACAACCTCGGCATCGACGCGCCAAGCCGGTGATCCCATAACCATTTTGCTCGCCTCGACCATGATTGCTGTCAGGCGGCGGACATTTTCGTCCAGCCGCTCCAGGGGCGCCTCCAGCAGCAGGGCGTCATGTATCGGGGCGCAGACTCGGAGGCCGGCCTCGGTGGCCATGCAGGCCGCGAGGCGTAACATCTCGGCGCCGTTGGCCTGCATGGGGAAGTTCAGCAGACTGCGGTCATTTGCCCGGGTCCCAGCGCCACAACGAATGGGCCAGCCATACACGGTCCGCAATGTGCCGCCGACCAGCGCGACATTGACGTTGTCCTCCGCCCACGCCCAGAACACCCGGTACGTATCCCGGTGGCGGCGAAGCAGTCCCCGAGCCTCTACAACAGAGATGCCGGAGCGGCTGGCCATGGATTCCGCCCCCATACCGTAACCAACACCGAGGACGATAGCCTTGCAGCGATTGCGGACGGCCTTGTGCGTCTCTTTCGTCGCCTCCGGCGGCGCCAGGCCCGCCTGCTTGGCAAAGCTCAGGTAAGGGTCGCCCGACGTATAGGCCTCGATCATCGCCGGGTCGCCGGACAGGGCGGCGGCGATGGCGATTTCCTGTGAGCCGAAGTCAAGGTAGGCGATGCCGTATCCCGGTGCCGGCTTGATCAAGCCCCGCAACCACCGGGATGGTCCGAAGATGAACTTGGCGTTGGACGGCTGGTTGCG
>CAZSZE010000172.1:0-3338 GCA_964610645.1 uncultured Enterobacterales bacterium
GCAGGGGCTGAATCCATTCCACGCCACCGCCAACTTCCTTCCCACAGGCCAGTCGCCGATTGCGTTCTACAATCTCCTGGACGCGGTCATTGCCACTCCCTTTGTGCACGGGTTGGGACCCCACCTTGGGTACAACGTGGTGCTGGTGCTCTTCTTTGTGTCAAGCGCCCTGGCGGTGCACGGGCTCGCCCGAAGTGCAGGGGCCGGCCACGTGTCGGCCCTGCTGGCAGGTTCTGGCCTGGTGACAAGCACCTTCCTGCTACACCAGGCAGGAGAGGGCCGGCTCTCCCAGACACTGCTCTGTTTCTGGATACTCACCCTGGGAGGCTGCATTCGAATCCTGAAGGGAGCCGGGAGCTTGTGGTGGGCCGTGGGCACCGGGTGCATGGCTGCAGCGACCGCCCTTTCCTACTGGTTCTACGGCTTGTTTCTGGTATTGGCTGTGGCCCCGCTTCTCGTGGTGTTCTGGCGCCAACTGAACAAACGCGTCCTGGGGCAGCTCGCGGTAGCGGTTGCGGTGGCCACCGTGATCTGCCTTCCGATCCTGGTGCAACTTGTACAAGGGTTCGAGGCGTTGCCCGGGGTGAACCGAAAAGCCATGAGCTGGATGGCAGTCCCGGGCCTGGACCGGGGGGAATTTGGCCTCGCCAATGCAATCCGTTGGGGCCATTGGCCCCTCTGGCCCGTGCTTCTGGAGCCCTGGCCCTGGGCCTATCCCACCAAGCAGATTTCGCTGGTGGTGCTGATTCCGGCCGTCGTCGCCATGGTGCGCCGGGTTCCTGGCTGGACCCCCTGGTTTGCCATGGCCCTCTTCGGCTGGGTGCTTTCTCTCGGCCCCTACCTGCACCTGGCAGACAAGGCACCCACCCACATCCCCCTTCCCTACTTGTTCCTTTACGACTACCTGCCGTTCTTCGATCGCTTCTGGTGGCCCCACCGCCTGGAGATCCTGGTCTGGATTCCCCTGCTGGTGTTGGCCGCCCTGCAGCTCCAGGCCGTGACTGCCCGCTGGCCCAGATGGGCCTTGCTTGCGCCTCCCATTCTGTTGGCGGGGTTGTTTGCCGAGTCCGGCACCCGGAACCCCCAACTGCCCCTGCCGTCCAAGGTCCATTGCAGCTACCAGCCGCGGGTCTATGACGGGCTCGACGGAGGCCTGCTGACCACCCCGGTCCTGCCCATTCTCTCGGATACTCGAATCCTGCTGCGCCTCCAGACCCACCATGGGCAGCCCATCCTCGCGGGGGATGGAGACCACCTGCCGGAGCACCGCCCTCCCGGATACACGGAGGCACTTCTTGGAAACGAAATCACCGCAGCGCTGGCCGAGTTGGGGCAGGGGTCCTTCCAGGGAGCGAACCTGACTCCTGAAGATGTGCGGGGGCTCCAGGACATGGGACTTTCCTACGCGGTGGTGGATCCAGCGGCCTACCCGGCAGGTCTTCGCAGCCAGTGGGCGCAGACCTACAGCGCCTTCTTCACCGAGTTGTGGGGTCCCCCCTGGCGACAGGATGACCAGACTGCCATCTGGCGGATTCGTCCGTTGGAGCAGGAGAAATGGGTCTACGTGCCGTTTCATGCGGGGCGCAAGAGGCGACAGTGAAGTCCCGGATCCGCCCCCTGCTCCTGCCCGCACTGGTCTACGGGCTCGTGTGCGCATGGGCGTTGAGGACCGTCGGTACCGCTGCCTGGCCTGCAGTGCCCGGTGTGGAGGGCACCGATCTGTACAAGAGCCTGTGGTCCCTCTGGTTTGGCAGTGAATCTCTCGCCGGCGGCGACTTGCCCTGGAGGGTCAGCGACCTGGGGTTCCCAAGAGGAGGCACCCTGCTTCCTGGTGACTTGCCTGGAGCGCTCTTTGTGGCAGGAGCAGAACCTGTCCTGGGGCTTGCTGGGGGCTACTGTGCCCTGGCCTGGATGCGGACCTGGCTGGCGGGGATGCTGGCCCACGGGTTTGCTGCCGCGTGGTTGTCCAAGAGCAGCCGCAACCCCAGCGGCGCCTGGGCGGCCGGAGCCACCGGGGTCACCGCCAGTGTCCTGTGGGCCGGGGTCTACAACGGAACGTCCGAGACCTTCAACGCGACCTGGGTGCTGGCCGCAACCTGGCTGGCGTGGCGAGCCGGGGTCCACGGGGGAACCCGCCGGATCCTCCTGGCCGGGGCTGCGATGCTTCTGTGCGCCATCGCCGGTTGGTATGGCACCGTAGTGGCCCTGTTGTTCGTGGGGTCCATGGCAGTTCTTGGAACCGGGGTCCCAGCAGAAGGCCGCGTCTCCGACCGCTGGGCCGCCCTGGCTTTGGGGTTGGTGTTGGCGGGCACTTGGGCGGTCCTGGCGGGGGGGGCTGCTGGGCACCCGGACTCCCTGGTGTCCATTGAAAGCACCGGGTACCTCTCCAGGCTTCGCCGGGGAGAGGGGGCTGCATCCGCGCTTGGCTGGTTGAACGCTGCCCGCATTCCAAGAGAGGGCTTCTGGCACACCCACCACCTGGGCTGGGTTTCATCGGGAGCCGCATTGGCGGGCGCTTGGATTCTTCGGCGCCGCGGAGCCTTTCTCCTGGTGGCGGGAGCAGCCGGCATCCTTCTCGCCATGGGTCCCACCGGGCCCCTGGGTATTCCCCTTCCCTATTCCCTGCTGGAACCCCTCCCCGGCTTTCGCTCCCTGTCACTTTTATGGCGCCTCGCCCTGGCCCCCCTGATCGCGACGGCCCTCCTGGCCGCTGTGCTGGGAAGCCGGAGGCCTTGGCTCGGCCCCACACTGGCGTTCTGCATTCTGGGGGAGTTTCTGCTTCTCTCTCCCATGCGGCCAGGAGTGCCTGCTGTCTCCCTTGCGGCTTCAGGCTCTCTGTTGGCATTGCGGGAGGCGCCCCCCGGCGCAGTGGTCCATTTTCCGGCGGAAACCAGCGGCGCTGCCCTGTACGAGCAGACCCTGCATGGCCATCCCCTGACCATGACCCTCAATACACCCTCGAACTCGACGGAGTTGGCGTTCTGGGAGGAACTCTCAGTGCAAGCACTGCAACAGGATCCGTCTCTTTTCGGGACCGTCGCCAAGGCACAAGGCATCCGGTACCTTGTGGTCCGTCCCGGCGTGGGAATGCGAACCGACCCCCACCGGGCCCTGGTGGCGGAAATGGAATCCAGCCACACCCCCCTGTCCACAGCATCGGAAGGCCCTCGCGTCTATCAGCTCTGGTAGGTGGACTGGGCGACTGTTCCGTCGGGTAGAACAGAGTCAGCGTATCGCTGGTCCCGTTTTACACCCGGTAGCCCCGCCTACTTGAGAATCAGCACGTCGGTCTTCATGCTCGGGGGCAAGCCCGCCCGCAGCGCATCGATGTCCGTGTT
>CAZSZE010000173.1:0-3273 GCA_964610645.1 uncultured Enterobacterales bacterium
GCAGGAGCAAAGCCTCCTGCCCCTGTCCTTTGCGCGGGTCGGTTTGGCTGCTCGGGGGGCCCTGCCCGGCGAGCAGCCAAGGCCGGCTTCGCCGGCCACGGTCAGCCGCGCCGCGGGCCGGCTCTCGCCGCCCCGCGTCGTCGACTCCCGTCCGCCTCGCTCAGTGAAACAGGGCTCTTGCTTTCGCAAGGGCCCTGTTGCACATAGGGTGTCAGACACCCCTTTTTGTCCCTTGGTTGCCAGAAGGAAAGGGGGTCTGTCCCCTTTTTCACAGAAAAAGGGACAGACCCCCTTTTTCTGTGGCAACCGTACACGGAAATAGATCGAATCCCACTGGTGAGTGAGGTAGCCTTTATCTTTGGATTCACCAGCAGGAGGCCAAGTTCCATGTCACAAGCCATATTTTCGACCGTCCTGGCGATCTGTACTACAACACAGGTGGTGATGGCGGCGCCAGAATTGCGGCCCTCCAAGGTGGATCAGTCGATTAACGCAACACTAAATCTAGAAAACAGTTGGCACGCCAGACTGAATGTACCGAAGACGCCGAACACCCCGCTTGAGGTTCGCATCCCCTTTGGCGTGGAAAGCATCACGCTCGACCTCCAACCCGCATCCGTTCGCAGTGCCGACTACCAAGTGCTTATGCAGGCCGATGACGGCTCGCTCTACGAAGTCGAGCCAGGTCCGGTCCGCACACTTCAAGGGACGGTGTTGGAGTATCCGGGGAGCATGGTCGCTGGTTCCCTGATGGAAAACGGTCTGCACGCAACGATCCACCTCCCCAGTGGCGAACGCCTTTGGATGGAACCTGTCGGTGACCGTATTCGTGGAATTGCCCCGAACACCTACGCCTTCTACCGGCAGGAGGACATCATTTCCTCTGGTGGTGTGTGCGCGACACCGGATCCCGATGTGTCGAAGTTACTGGAGATTCTCGGTGGAATGTCTCCCTACGGCGCCTTCCGAGGAACGACGCTCCATGTGACCGAACTCGGTTGCGATACGGACTACGAGTACTACCAGAATTGGGGATCCCAGACGGAGAGCCGAATCAACCAGGTCATCAACGCCGTCAACTCGCAGTATGAGGGCGACGTAGCGATCACCCATGAGATATCGACAGTCATCATCCGATCCTCGTCAAACGACCCGTACAACACCAATGATGCTTCCAGCCTGCTGAGCCAGTTTCGTAGCGAGTGGATTAACAATCAGGGCGGCATCCAGCGCGATGTTGCTCATCTCTTCACGGGAAGGGAACTTAATGGAGGCACGATTGGTATCGCCTATGACATTGCAGCAATCTGCACAAGCAACGCCTACTGCCTGGCCCAGTCGGATTGCTGCGGCAGTTTCGGCTGCACAACTGACCTGACCGCCCATGAACTCGGACATCTCTGGGGTGGCTGGCATTGTGACTGCACGAGCTACACGATGAATCCCTACCTCACCTGCTCGAACCAATTCACCTCAGGCTCTATCTCCAGTATCGTGTCGCACCGCAATTCCCGCTGGTGCCTCGACACCAACGAACCACCGCCGACAGGCGCATGCTGCGTCGGCTCCTCCTGCACGACCACGACCGAGGCAAACTGCTCGGGTACCTGGTACGGCGCAAACTCGAACTGCGGCAGTGTGACATGCACTGTTCCAACAGGCGCATGCTGCGTCGGCGAGACCTGCGCAGAAGTCACGCAAGCTGATTGTTCCGGCACCTTCTATGGAGTAGGTACGACGTGCGGCGATGTTTCCTGCATCGCAGTTCCGA
The DNA here is from genome assembly GCA_964610645.1 of uncultured Enterobacterales bacterium. GTDB lineage: Bacteria > Myxococcota_A > UBA796 > UBA796 > CAJQPC01 > JAYZDK01. The sequence goes on from CAZSZE010000173.1 coordinate 1,772, forward strand.
CCGAGTTGAACGCAACACAGGTCGCCTGGACGCGGTCCGACGGCCAGTCCATGGTCACCTATGACCTCTACTTCCCGAGTGTCGATGCGGACAGCCGCCTCGTCTCCGTGTTCGGCGAAAACGCCGACCTGCTCACCATGCAGGCATGGTCCAACTCGAACTTCGACGGCTCCGCGTCGCAGGTTTCCTTCCACCATTCGGCGTACGGCGATGATGTGCCGCACGATCGCGCTCTGGATGCACCGCTCGGCATTGATCTCGTCTACGACGCCTATGTCACCATCGGTTCAGATGACGCGGCAGTTGGTGTGCCCCTATTGCTCGGCTTCGACTCCGTTGGCTTCAATTCCGCAGCCGGAGCGTCGATGGACAACGGTGTGTGGTTCGTGATCCCCGATGACGCCATGGCATCGATCGGTGCCGGCACTGCGTTGGGCCACCGCGCCGCCAGCCTTTCTGTTGAGGCGGGACATGGCGTGGAGGCTCTACTGAATGTCCAGTTCTTCGATGGGGGCGGAACCGCCCATCAGTCCCGTGGTATCACGTGGACCAACGAAAATATGCCACCACTCTGTCAGGCAGATATTGACGGTAGTGGTGCCGTGGACATGTCGGATCTGCTACAGATCATCGCAGCCTGGGGTGACTGCGGAGGCTGTGCCGAGGACATCGACGGGAGCGGCACGGTGGATGTCGTAGACCTGCTGTCCTTGATCAATGCGTGGGGACCGTGCTGAGCGATTGACGCAACATCGCCACCGCCTCGATGATCATCCAGCACTCCAGCAGGATGGTGGCGGTGCCCATGCAGAACAGCAGCCACTTCCGTAGGTGTGGTAGGCCACGATGAATCCGATGCCCGAGAGCACCGCAATCAGCAGCGTCTGCATGTTCCGAGTGTACTGCTGAAGAGACCCTTCGTGGTATCGTGGAGTACATGGTTCCAATAGGTGTTGTACTGGCCGCAACGATGGTCGCGCAGATATCTCTGGCAGCCGCTGCTCGTTGGCTGAGCCACCGTGCTGTGGCAGGTGACCGGAATCTTCTTGCGGCCGTTGCGTTGGCCATGAGGGGGCCGCTGATGCTTGTGATCTGGGGCATCGGGCTGTCAGTCGCCCTTGAGATGTTTCTTGTCCCCAAGAACGCTACGGACGGATCATGGGCGGCAGAATTGCTCGGGGTCGCGAGACTACTAGCAATTGCTTCGGGTTCCGCGTGGTTCCTGCAACGCTCGATTCGCGCGGTCGAATTGACACTTGTCGAAAAGGGTGTTGACGCGACGGCTATTCACGCACTGGGCAACATCGTCATCGTGATCTTCTGGGCCGTTGCGACGCTAGTCACACTGCAGAGCCTCGGCGTGAACACTGCGGCGATCCTCACGGTAGGTGGAATCGGGGGCGTTGCTATCGGCATCGCTTCGAAGGACCTTATCACCAATGTGTTCGGCGGACTGGTCGTCATCCTCACTCGTCCGTTCGGTATGGGAGAGCGAGTCGAGG
>CAZSZE010000174.1:0-2939 GCA_964610645.1 uncultured Enterobacterales bacterium
GACGCCGATGGCTGCCCGGACGTCGACAACGACGAGGATGGCATCCTCGATGATTACGACAACTGTAAGCACGAGCCCGAGGACTTTGACGAGTTCCAGGACAAGGATGGTTGTCCGGAGCCGGACAATGATCTGGACGGCATTTTCGATGCGCGGGATGCCTGCCCGGATCTGGCTGAGGACCTGGATGGGAACGAGGACTCCGATGGTTGTCCGGAAGGGGACAACGATAGAGATGGCATCGAGGATCGCTACGATCGTTGCCCCAACGACCCGGAGGACATCGACGGCTTCCAGGATGCCGATGGCTGCGACGACAAGGACAATGACGCGGACGGAATCCTGGATTTCCAGGACGAGTGCGCCGACAACGCCGAGACCTACAACGGGTTTGAAGATGCGGATGGCTGCCCGGATGGCGTGCCGTCAGAGGTGCAGCGCTTCACGGGCGTGATTCACGGGATTCACTTCGAGGTGAACCGTGCCAAGCTCCGGTTGACGTCGCTCCCGCTGTTGGACGACGCGGCCCGCGTGCTCGTGGAGTACCCCTCCATTGAGCTGGAAGTCCAGGGACACACCGACTCGGATGGCGACAACGAGCACAACCTGGACCTCTCCGCGCGGCGGGCCAAGGCCGTGGTGGAGTACATCGTGAGCCAGGGTGTGGCGCCGGAGCGGCTCTCCTGGGTCGGCTACGGAGAGGATCGCCCCCTGTACCCGAACAGCACGGACGAGGAGAAGGAAGCCAACCGGCGGGTGGAGTTCCACCTCAAGAAGTTCCGTGGCGAGGACGTCGAGAATCTCGAGGATCTCGAGGATCTCGAGGAGTAGCTACCCCTCGATTCGCACCCACTCTCTGTCCACGAGGACTTCGTGGGGGTGGAAGCGGTTTTTGTACGCCATGGACGGGCACATCTCGATCCAGAGGCCCAGGTAGTAGTAGCGCAGCCCCCGCGCCTTCAACCAGTGGGCTTCGTGAAGGACCGAGAAGGTGCCCAGGCTGCGTGGAGACTCGTCCGGATCAAAGTAGAAGTAGGCGGAACTGGCGGCGATTGCGCCGAGATCCACGATGCCCACCCCCACCAGTCGCTCCTCCAGCCAGTAGTTGATTTCCATGGTTTGCACGCAACTCTGGGCCAGCCAGTTTGCGTAGTGCTCGATGGAGGTGGGTGCGTGGGCGAGTCCGCGTTCGAGCTTGTGTCGGTTGAACAGGGCCAGGCGGCGAGAGTCCACTGCGGGGGGACCTACGGTGATGCGGAGGTCCTCGTTCTGCTTCAGGATTTTCCGCTGGGACTTGGAGGGCTCGAAATCGGTCAGGGGGATTCGAATGCCGATGCAGGCGTTGCAGCTGGGGCAGCTGGGTCGGTAGAGGGTCTGCCCCACCCGCCGGTCCGAGCGGGCCAGCAGAGCATCAAAGGTCGAGGGTTCAATGGGGTCCGGGTACCAACGGGTGGGCAGGACTGCGATCCGATCCGGGAGATAGGGGCAGGCGTGTGGCGTGGCATCGATCAGGATGCCTTCTTCCGGGGAGCGGGGCTTCAAGCGTTACCTTCGGTGACCTCCAGGGTACCGCGATATGATCGCCAAAGCGGAGGCGTGAATGGCGGTACAGGTGCAGATCGATGGGGGAATCACTGTGATTCTCCTGGATCGACCCAGGAAGGCCCATGCCTATGACCAGGAGTTGCTCCACCAGTTGGATGCTGCGCTGTTTGACGTGACCACGTCCCTGGTGGTGCTGGGAAGCACGGGAAGCGGGGCTTTTAGTGGAGGGGCCGACCTCAAGGAAATGGAGGGGTCCACCGCCCGGGATGCCCTGGAGATGGCCTCCCAAACGCTGTTCGAGCGCCTGGCCACAGCGCCCTTTGTGTCCATTGCGGCGGTCCAGGGTGCAGCGGCTGGCGGAGGGTTTGAGCTGGCACTGGCCTGCGACCTGCGCGTGGCAGGCCCCGATGCACGGTTTTTCCTGCCCGAGACGTCCTTGGGGCTCATTCCATCGGCCGGGGGCTGCACAAGGCTGCCCCAGGTAGTGGGGCGGGGCCGGGCAAAGGAGATGATCCTCGGAGGGCGGGAGATCGATGCCCAGGAAGCGCTGGCGTGGGGGGTGGTCTCCCGGGTCAGCGAGAATCCCCTGGAGGAGGCCCGGGCGTGGGCTCATTCCCTCGCGGAGCGTGAACCGTTGGCCCTGTCGTTGGCAAAGGAGATCCTGGACTCGGAAGGGAATCGGGCCAGCCGCCTGGAAATGGAGCGGGTTGCGGAAGCGCGGCTGTACGAGGGGAAGTGGGGAACAGAGGAAGGAGAATAGCCTCCGAACCCGATCACCCTTGCCACCCGGCCTTCTTCCGCCAGGTCGACCAGGGTCGACTCCGTAGGCTCGGTGCCATCTGCCAGCTTCGTCACGACGCACAGGGGCAGCTCAAAGGTCTCGGGGCCGCGCACGCCTGAGCTGGACATGGCCCAGCGGCCATCCTCCAGCTCCAGCAGTGTCCCAGCCGGGTACTTGCCCAGGCGGTTACCAGCATCTGCATCAGCACGGGGTCGTACTGGGAGCCCGCGCCGCCCACCATGCGGGCCAGGGTGTCCACAGGGGTCATCAGGGGACCATCGGGACGGGTCCGCGTGAAGGTGTCGTAGTCCTCTGCAATGTGGATGATGCGGGCAAAGAGGGTGGGCTTGGGTGTGTGGTCGTAGCGCCAGTGGTGCTGGAGAGTCACCAGAAGCCGACGGATCTTGGCTTCGTGGAATCCACGCTGCCGTAGCAGCACGCGCACGCCTTGGACGGAATGTGCGCCAAAGGACACGGTGCGACCCGCCTCGCCGGCGGTGTAGCCCACGTCGTGAAACAAGGCGGCCACCCCGAGATCGGCGAGGGAGGCGTTGGGGAGGTTCAGCTCTCGACCGAGCACCACCGCCATGGTGGCGACGTTGAGGGAGTGCTG
>CAZSZE010000175.1:0-2809 GCA_964610645.1 uncultured Enterobacterales bacterium
GTGGTAGATCCGCGTTGACCGTCAATGACGTTGGGATCAGCAAATCGCCCGAGGGCGGATTCGCGTTGATATGCCAGCCCTGGCGCACCGTCAGATGCACCGTCACCGCAAAGGTCTCGCCCGCTATCAGCGGCGAAGTCGTTAGTTCGACACGTATTCCGACCAGCGAATCGACCATTACCGCTTCAGCCACCGCCGGCAAGGACACCCGCACCGAGGCCGACCGCAAATAGCGCTCCGCCGCCGCCGCCAAATGCACCGAAGCCGAAGGTTGTGCCCGCATTCCACCACCGAAAGCGTGCAGAATCTGCACCGCCCGGTTGCGATAGCGCACCTCTCCAGTCAATTCGGCCAAATCCAATAGAGCATGCGCCGCCACCGCATTGCCCGAAGGCAGGGCCGAATCCTGTGCACCCTTGCTGCGCACAATAAGCTCGCCTCCCGCCTCGGCAAAAAAGAGTCCACCCTCTTCTTGGTCCCAAAACCGCGCCACCATTTCGCCGCTTAACTCCTGAGCAGCCTGTAACCACCGCTGCTCACCCGTCGTTCGATGCAATACCGTCAGCCCGCGCATAAGAAACGCATAGTCATTGAGATAACCTCTATGTTGCGACGCGCCCAACCGATGCACCCGCGACAATCCCCCATCCTCGCGACGAAGCCGTTGCAATACGAAGTCCGCCGCCCGTTCAGCCGCTCGGCGATACTCGGCCTCACCCAACACTTCAAAACCCCGCGCGTAGGCCTCGATCATCAACCCGTTCCAGGCCGTCAACACCTTGTCGTCCAATAGGGGATAAATCCGTTTGCTCCTCGCGGCCAGTACGCGTTGCCGCAAAGGCTCAATTCGCCGCCGCAACTGCTCCTCATCCAACTCCAACTCGACCGCCGCTGCCGCCCAAGACGTCTCCACATAAATCACTTGCCCTTCGCCCTCGGGCATCGGCGCTAAACCATAGACCGTCCAAAATAACTCCGCATCCTCCCCCAATACCGCCGCCAATTCTTCTTCTGTCCACACATAATATTTGCCCTCCTCCGCTTCAGTCTCGGCATCTAAAGCCGAATAGAAAGCCCCATCTGGCGCCGTCATTTCCCGCGCCACGAAGCGAAAAATATCCTGCGCGACAAAACGCCAACGCGGCTCCTCCGTTAACTCATAGGCCCGCAGATAAAGCCGCACCAGTTGCGCCTGGTTGTAGAGCATCTTCTCGAAATGCGGCACCTGCCATTCCGCATCGGTCGAATAACGGTGGAAACCGCCGCCCATCTGATCGTATATGCCTCCCCGTGCCATCTGTGCCAGCGTGTGCAAGACGATCTGCGGTGCCGCGCCTTTTTCAAAACGCTCAACGTCGGCCATCAACAATTCCAAGCGCATGCCCGGCGGGAATTTTGGCGCCCCGCCGAAACCACCGTTGATCGCATCATAACGCTCCTGAATCGCCGCCAATACCCTGACCACCAGCACCGAATCCGGCGCCATCGCCACCATCTCTCGCCCAGATTCCATCTTCCGTATCGCCGCAGTCAACTCTGCTGCAATCTCCAGCACCTTGCCGCGTTCATCGCGCCAGTGCTGCTGCATTATGCCTAATACCCGCGGAAAAGACGGCCTCCCGTGCGCATCTTCAGGCGGAAAATACGTACCGGCAAAAAAGGGCTGCAGACCCGGCGTTAAAAAAATCGAGTTGGGCCAACCACCGTGTTGAGTGATCAATTGCGTCGCCTTCATGTAGATCCGATCGATATCTGGCCGCTCTTCACGGTCGACCTTGATATTGATAAAATCTTCATTCATCAGCGCCGCGATCTGCGAATCCGAAAAGACCAACCGCTCCATCACATGACACCAATAACAGGTCGAATAGCCCACCGACAAAAAGATCGGCTTGTCTTCGGCCTTCGCCCTAGCCAAGGCCTCTTTTCCCCAAGGATACCAGTCGACCGGGTTGTGCGCGTGCAACAAGAGATACGGGCTAGTTTCCCCCACCAGCTTATTGCTGTATTTCCACGAGCCGTCCGCGTTCTTCAGGCCATGGCCCGCTTCCACTACCGACTCTACCGCCGCGACCGCCCCCGTATCTTGCTCACCGACGACGCCCTGCCAACCCCATAAGGCGCCGAGGCCGATCACGAGTATGGAGACGGCGCTTAACCAGAAGCGAAACGATGTGGTCGGGAGATTTGCCAAAATGACCTCTATCTAAACGATAGTTTTACAGTGCGAATAATCCGAATAACAGTTGGACGAACTCTACCCCACCAACTCCCTCGTCACCTCCACCACATACCCCACATCCTGCAACCCTACATGCCGGTTCGCCACAAGGCGCGCCCCGTGCGGCGGCCGCGGGTTGCACAAAATCCCCCGTTCCTTCCACTGCGCCACCAAATCTGCCGCCGACCAACCCAACGCCGCAAAATCCACCTTGAGGATATTGGTAGGTCGCGGCGAAAAACTCACTTCCACCCCTTCAATCGCCCCTAGACCCTCTGCCAGCCCCTTCGCTACCGCATGGTCTTCGACCAAACGATCGACCATCTGTTCCAACGCCACGATGCCCGCCGCCGCTGCCACTCCAGCTTGCCTCATCGCGCCACCGAGCCGCTTACGCATGCGATAAACCTCCTCGATAAAATCATTGCTGCCACACAATAGCGAGCCCAACGGCGCGCTCAGCCCCTTCGAGACGCAAAACATCACCGAGTCAACGTGCTGCGTGTATTCCTTCGCCTCAACACCCATCGCAACCGCCGCGTTGAATAACCTCGCTCCGTCCATATGCAATTTCAAATCGTGTTCTCG
>CAZSZE010000176.1:0-2777 GCA_964610645.1 uncultured Enterobacterales bacterium
GCAATACACAATTTGATGGAATTGTTATCGGAGCCGGACATAACGGCCTGATCACCGCCGCATACCTTGCCAAGGCAGGCCTCAAGATCGCGGTAATCGAAGCGCGGCCCACCGTTGGCGGGGGGTTCGCCACCGAAGAGGTCACGGCTTCCGGGTTCAAGCACAATCTGCACGCCCTCTACTGCAAGATCCACGATAGTCCGGCGCACACCGATCTTGAGCTCGACCGTTACGGAGTTGCTTACGTTTTTCCCGATCCGAAGATGGCGATCATTAAAAAGGACGGTTACTTCCTGTACCATCAAGATAGGGAGAAGACATACAACTCGATCAAACGTATTTCAGAAAAAGATGCGGAAACATTCCGGGAAATATCGAAAAAATGGCACCACTGGTATGTTGATTTCATCCAGCCGGAAATTTATTCGATTCCCAAGCCTCGAGGGGAATGGGAAGCGGAAATCAGCGCCCAGCCCGGCGGCAAGGAATATCTGAACGTCGTCAAGAATTACAGCCCAGTGGAATACGCGAAGGAGCTGTTCGAGACCGAATACTGCCAGATGGCGATCATTCGAGGAGCGGCCTCCGCGGAGTATGACCTGTATGCCAAGGGAATACCGGCTTTGGTATTCCAAACGATCTTGAACTGGTTCAACGGGAAAACCGCACAGGTGGTGGGGGGCACCAAACAAATCCCCTTGGCGCTTCGGCGCATCACCGAGGAAAATGGCGGGACCGTATTCGAGAATACGCGAGTTGCCAGGATTATCGTCGAGGACAATGTCGCGCAAGGTATTGGTCTTGAGGACGGGAGTGAAATTCGTGCGAGCCGCTTCGTAGCGAGCTCGATCGACCCGGTGCACACGTTCTTGTCCATGGTTGGCGAGGAACATCTACCCGAGGACGCCCGGGAGAAGATCTACGACTTCAAGTTCAGGGGGATGTCGTTATTCCGCGTGCACCTGGCGCTCAAGGAACGCCCACGTTTCACGATGGCCGAGCGCGAACCCTTGATCGACGATTCCTGGTTGTTCACCATCGGCTTTGAAGCGCCAGGCGATTTTGAAAGGATCGGCGCTCAGTTTGATACCGGGCAGATACCGGATATCCCGGGCCTGTCATTTGGCTTGACCACTGTCTTCGACCCTTCTCAGGCTCCGGAAGGGTGCCACGTTGCCTATGCCGGGATTTCCGCTCCCTTCGATTTGGCCGACGGCGGGGCCGAGCGATGGTCATCCGTGGCGAAGGAAATGGGTGATCGGCTGATCGCGAAACTGCGCGAATATGCGCCGAACATGACCGATGACAACATTATTGGCCGCTTCGCCTACACGCCGAAGGATATAGAGGAATATTTGCCGAACATGATCGACGGAGATATCTGCATGGGAAAGATGTGTCCCGAACAGCTTGGCGATAACCGGCCATGGCCCGGCATGAGTCAATACCGCACCTTTATTTCGAATCTCTATCTCTGCGGCGCCTCGACGCATCCCGGAGGTCATGCGGTCGGCGGTTCCGGATATAACGCCGCAAACGCGATTGCCAATGATCTCGGTATCGCCAAGTGGTGGCCGGCTTATGACCCAAAGAAGATCGTCGCGTCTTGGGAGAACTGAAACCTGACGTTCGCCTTGCCGTTCGGGCGGGATGCTCGCGAGACGCTGCAGGCCCAATGCGGACTATTTTGGAACAGGGGAAGCCCGGGCCGTGATAGAGTTCAAGAGAAGGCATGGAGCTGTTTAACCACTATCCAGGAAGTCGGCAATGGACGGACGGGTATGCATCGTTACCGGCGGTGGGCAGGGCCTGGGCCGGGCCTTCGCCAAACATTTCGCGGCCAACGGCGCCATCACGGTGATTGCCGAACTGATCGCCGATAATGGCCAGGCGGTAGCCGCGGAGATCACCGATGCCAACGGCAAGGCCCTGGCTGTTGCCACCGACGTGGGAGACTCGGCCTCGGTCCGGGCCATGGTGGAAAAGGTTATGGGCGAATTCGGCCGGGTTGATATTTTGATCAACAACGCAGCGCTTCTGTCCTCGCTCAGGCGCAGCCCGCTGGAAGGGATCAGCGACGAGGAATGGGACCAGGTCATGCGCGTCAATATCACCGGCGCCTTCTATTGCGCGCGGGCCGTAGCGCCGATCATGCGCCAGGCCGGGTGGGGGCGGATCATCAATTTGTCGTCGGACACAGCGCTCAATCCGCCGCCCCTGACCTTTGCCCATTACGTCACCTCCAAGGCGGCACTTGTCGGCTTTACCCGGACGCTCGCCCGCGAGCTGGGCCCCGACGGCATCACGGTCAACGCCATCATGCCGGGCTCGACGGAAACCGAAATCGATCGGGGCGAGGCGATGCGCGAGAACCGGGCCATAAACGTCCTCCCCAGGCAGGCCATTCCGCGCCAGGAGGTACCCGAGGACCTGGTCGGCGCGGCTCTCTTCTTGGCCTCCGAAGGTGCAGGCTTCATAACCGGTCAGACCCTGCCGGTGAATGGCGGCCTGGCCTTTGTTTAACCGACATTTCCCAGATAACCTCCAGGTTCGTGGAATTCATACTCCGTACCATCGTCGAGAGATCAGAATTTTCTCCGCAGCCATCCGATGACCTGATTTTTCTGTTTTCCTGTGTCCGGAAGGCCAATCGCCCATATTTTCCGTCATCCAGACGCACCTCTCCTGTCGTTTACGCCTTGCCGTCGATTTCCACGACCTGAAGGTCACGGTAGGGAAGCGGGTTTCCCCGCTCCCCCCGCGCAGATCCCGGCGTG
>CAZSZE010000177.1:0-2767 GCA_964610645.1 uncultured Enterobacterales bacterium
CCCGCATCCGCCTGTCCCACCTGGAGACCGGGGAAGAGTAGCTGCTACAACTCGTCCTGCGCCTGCCGAGCGGCCTCAATGAACTCCGGTTGATCCGGGTAGCCGGACTCCAGTTGCCGGTAGACCTCCCGGGCTGCTGCTGCATCCCCAGCGCCTCCCAGGGCCCGGCCCTTTCCAAGCAGGGCCTGGGCCTGGTAGAACCGATCCGGGCTGGATGCAAGCACCTGGTCTGCCAGCCCAACAGCCTTGTCGAACTCCCCGCGCCCCCGGGCCACCTCTGACAACCCGAGGCGGGCCTGGGAGGCGGCTTCCGGCTGCTCGCCATAGCCCTCCAGCACACTGTTCCACTCTTTTTCCGCAGCATCGAAGTCTGCCAATGCAAGCCAGGCCGCCACCCGGACCTGGGCCAGGGAAGCCACCCAGGCCGGGCCGAGATCGCTGGCGTCTTCCTTCTTCAGCAGAGACAGGGCCTGGTCGCTCCGACCCTTTTCCAGGTAGATGGAGGCCATGGCCAGGTGTGCCTGGAGCTTCACCTCCCGGTCGGTGCTCTCCTGGCCGATTCGGCGCATTTCAAAGAACGCATCATCCATTTGCCCCTGCTCGAACTGGATGTGCGCCGCGTGGAGACGGGCCCAATCCCGTAGCGCCGGGTCCGAGGCGCTCTTGGCCACTTGCCGGTACAGGCCCCGGGCCTGCTCCAGGTCCCCCTGCCCCCGCAGGAGACCCGCCAGCCCGTTGCGGGCGGTGGCCAGGGCAGCGCCATGGTCCGGGTAGTCCCGCAAGATGTCCTCGAAAAGGGACCGGGCCACATCGGGCTGCCCCTGTTCCATCCGCACCTGGGCCAGCTGCTCGCGCCGCCAGACCTCTGACCCCACATCCGGCCCCCGCATCTCCAGGTAACGACGGGCAGCCGTCTCCAGATCTCCCTTCAACCGATCTGCATCGCAGAGCCCCATCTGGGCTTCAAACACGGACTCCGCCAGGTCCGGAAACTGCGAAAGCACCGCTTCGTACGATGCCCGGGCCTTGTCCGCGCGACCCGCCGCGACCTGGGCGCGCCCCACGCTCAAGCCCATGGCAGCCTGGGTGGGTCGATCCCGGGTGGCCCGCCCGATGGCCCGGTAGGCGGCAATCGCCTCCTCAAATTGGCCGCGGTTCAGCTGTTCATGGGCGATCTCCAGGCGAGCCATCTGGGCTGCCTCCTCGTCGTCTCCCGCCTGTTCCACCATCTGGCCAGACAACTCTGCCGCTTCCTCCCCCCGGCCCAGGCCCTGGAGCGCCCGCACCTGGAGCTGCAACATGCCCACCCGGACCGTCGCGTCATCGACGGCCTCCGACCAGCGCTCAAGGACCGCAAGCCCCGCTTCCAGGTGTCCCAATCCCAGGTGCACCCGGGCCAGTCCCAGGGCGACCTCCCACTGGCTGCGCTTGGGCAGGTCATCCTCCTGGAGCAGGGCCTGGTATGCATCCAGGGCTACCTCCAGATCCCCCCCCGACTCGGCCAGCTCCGCAAGTGCCAGGCGAATCTCCCGAGACCTGGCAGGGGTTGCAGCAGAGTCCAACAAGGAGGCGTATTCCTGGCGCGCCCGGGTGCTCTCGCCCCTTCGCTCCAGGATGCCCGCCATGGCCTTGCGGGCCGAGAAGGCTGCCTCGTGCCCCGAGGGAAGCTCCTCCAGGAACCTCCGGTAGGCTCGCATGGCCTCGTCATCTCGACCTGCATCCAGGTGGGACGCCGCCAGGCCTTCCAGGCCCTCGCTTCGCAGGGCGGGATCCATCGCCTCCCGGGACACCTGTCGATACAAGCGCCGGGCCCGTTCATGATCCCCCCTCGACTCGGAAACCCGGGCCAACCCCAAGCGGGCCAGGGACGATGCCTCCGGGTGCCCACCGTGGGTTGCAAGGAGAGACTCGAACGCCAACTCCGCATCCACGAGGCGCCCCCCCTGGAGCAGCGCATCGGCAATGGAGGCCTCCAACACCAGGGACTGGTCCTCGGTGGTGGCACCAGCCAGAAGGGCCCGGTAGGCACGCACCGCTTCCGGGTACTTGCCCTCCCGCACCAGGAGCTCCGCCAACTGGGTCCGCGCCGTGTCTCCTGCCGACCCCTCAGATCCCTGCTGCAAGACGCGCTCAAAGACCGCCCGTGCAGCGTCGATGGCACCTCTCTCTGCCAGCGCCCGGCCCTGGCCGAGAAGCGCTTGGGCCACCAGGTCCTCGCCCCCCTCCCGGCGTAGCGCAGACAGGACCGAACCCGCATCCGCATCGTCCGCCGACAACATGGTCTGGGCCAGGGCAAGCCGGGCAGCCTCCACCACCTCCCGATCCCCCGCATGCTCTTTGACCACCCTCTGATAAAGCGCCCGGGCCCTGTCCGGCTGTCCGCGAGCGGTGGCCACCTGCCCCTGCAGCACCAATGCACGCCCCCGCACCTCGGGCCCCACTTCCCGGGACAACAGGTTCTCCAACAGGTTCCAGGCCCCGTCCAGATCCCCCTGCCGCTGGGACAGTCCCGCCATGGACAGCAGCACCTTGCCGTCCACGTTGGAGACCTCCGGGTACCTGGCCTGCAGCTCCCGGTAGATCTCCAGGGATCTCGGCCCTTCCCCCCGGGCTTCCAGCAGTCGGGCCTTGCTCACCATCAGCTCCATGCGCTGCAGGTCATCCAGGGGAAAGCCCTCCACCCGCTCGAGTGCGGCCGTGGCCTCGTCATACCGCCCGCGAGATGCAAGCAGCTCGGCCATGGACCGGTTCACCGCCAGCACAACGC
>CAZSZE010000178.1:0-2763 GCA_964610645.1 uncultured Enterobacterales bacterium
GTCGGTGTCGGTGTCGGTGTCGGTGTCGGTGTCGGTGTCGGTGTCGGTGTCGCCCGTGTCGCAGTCCTCGGCCGTGTCGCCGGTGTCGCAGTCGTCACCCGTGTCCGGAGTGTCGACCTCGTCCACCGTCCCGTCGCAGTCGTTGTCGATCCCATCTCCCGCCAATTCCGGCGCACTGGGGCTGACATCGGGGTCGAGGTCATTACAGTCATCGCCCCCCTGGGTGTCGCTGTCATGGCCGTCGGCATCGGCATCCGAGTCGCACACATCCCCGATCAAGTCACCGTCCAGGTCTTCCTGGCCCGGGTTCTTGGTGTTGGGGCAGTTGTCCGATGCATCGGCAACCCCGTCCCCATCTGTATCGGCCCCCGCCGCCCACGCGAGTTGGGAGGTCCAGGCCAGCCACAAGGGATTCATCTGCACGGGTCGTCCTCCAGGCAAGACATAACCCCCAGCGGTCAAATCCGGGCTGGACTGGAGCTTTTCCACGAGATAAGAGCGGGGGCCGCCTGAAACGGCACTTTTTCTGGAGCACCCATGGCCAAATCTTCCACCAAGCCTCCCACCATTGCCAGTCTCGTTCGTCTTGCCGGAAAGTCGGACGTGGCGTTTGTAAACACGGTCTGCGGGATGCTCGAGGAGCCCGATTTTGATCGGCTCTACGAGTTCCTCACGCGCCTGAACATCCCACTTGCAGTGGAAGCCGCGGAAGAAGGCGAAAAGAGAGACCTCGCGACGCTGAAGATGCACGTCCCGGATTTCGCCACGGAAATCCACCTCTCCGCTGCCTTTGAGAAGTATTTCGAGCGTCACCTGCGCAAGATCAAGTGGTTCATCTCCCACCCGGAAGAGACCAGCATTGCTCCCGGCATTCGCATCTTCGGCTGCATGGCCGCCATGGCCGAGATTCGGATTCGCCGCGTGTTGATTCTCCTGGGCAAGCAGGAAGTCCTGACCCCCGAGGAGTGGGGCACCGCTCGGGAGTTGCTCAACCGCTCCTACCGGCACTTCCGCGTGGCCACCTCCCTGGCCACCGAGAACTGGGTCGAGTCCCTCCTGGAGAACTGTGAGCAGGAGAATGTTCGCGCATCTCTCGCTGTGCTTCCCGACCACATCAACGCCTACGCGGATCGCCTGTCCGCCCTGCGCGATGAAGTGGATGCCCGTCGCTCCGATCTGGCCGTGCAGCCCGAGGGATATCCCCTGGTCCGCCCGCCCCGGTACTTTGGTGGCGACCTCTTGGACCAGACCTCCTGGAAGCACTACTGGGGCGATGTCGGCACGCTGGCCGACAACCTGCGCCAGCACGTCAGCCTGTAGGCCGTCCCGGGTTACGGAATGGGCCCGAACGGAGGCACCATGTCCGAATCTGTTGAGACCCGCGTTGAAAAGGACTCCCTAGGGGAAGTCTCCGTGCCTGGTTGGGCCCTGTACGGCGCCCAGACCCAGCGAGCCGTCGAAAACTTCCCCATCTCCGGCCGGGGGTTTTCCAGCCACTTCATTCGCTGCCTTGGCATCGTCAAGAAGGCCTGTGCCCAGGCGAACCTGGAGTTGGAACTCCTGGATGCCGACCGCCACGCAGCCATCACCCAGGCGGCCCAACAGGTGATGGACGGGGATCTGGACGACCACTTCCCCATCGACATCTTCCAGACCGGTTCCGGCACCTCGAGCAACATGAACGCCAACGAGGTGATCTCGAACCGGGCCATTGCGATCATGGGCGGCACCATCGGAACCAAGGACCCGGTGCATCCCAACGACCACGTCAACTGCAGCCAGTCCTCGAACGATGTCATTCCCACGACCATCCACGTGGCCGGCGCCACCGCGTTGCAGGACCACCTGGTCCCCGCCCTGGCCCGCCTGCACGCCGCGCTGGACGAGAAGGCCACCGCCTTTGATCACATCGTAAAGTCCGGCCGCACCCACCTGATGGATGCCACCCCCATCCGCCTGGGCCAGGAGTTCTCCGGCTATGCAGCGCAAGTGAAGAAGGGCATCCAGCGGGCCGAGTCCGCCCGGGATGCCCTCCTGGAGCTGGCCCTCGGCGGCACCGCCGTGGGAACCGGAATCAACCGCCCCCCCGCCTTCCCCGCCAAGGCCATTCACCACATCGCCCTGGAGACCGGCCTCCCCTTCATCGAGGCCCGCAACCATTTCGAGGCCCAGGCCGCCCGGGATGATGTGGTGGAGGCCCACGGACAGCTGAAGACCATCGCTGCCTCCCTGACCAAGATCGCCAACGACATTCGCTGGCTGGGTTCAGGCCCCCGCACAGGCTTCGGCGAGATCCGCCTGCCGGAGATTCAGCCCGGTTCCTCCATCATGCCCGGCAAGGTCAACCCGGTCATGAGCGAGGCCCTCACCATGGTCTGCGCCCAGGTCATGGGCAACGATGTCGCCGTGAACATGGGGGGCGCCGGCGGGAACTTCGAGTTGAACGTCTACCTGCCCATGATGGCCGACAACCTCTTGGGGTCCACCATGCTGCTGGCCGGGGCGGTCAACGCGTTCTCGACCCGGTGCGTGGAAGGCATCGAAGCCAATGAAGACGCCTGCTTGAGCTCGGTGGAGCGCAACCTTGCGATCTGTACCTCCCTGGCACCGGTCATCGGCTACGACAAGGCCGCGGGTCTCTCCAAGCTGGCCTTCAAGACGAACCGCAGCATTCGCGAGGTCGCCCTGGAAGACGGGGAACTCTCCGCCGAGGAGATCGACCGCCTGCTGGATTTCCGGTCCATGACCGAGCCCACTGCGTAG
>CAZSZE010000179.1:0-2749 GCA_964610645.1 uncultured Enterobacterales bacterium
GTGGTGGAGGCTGCATCCCCGTAGCCGTCCAGATCCACGTCTGCATACCAGGTGACGGCGTCCGTGGAGTCCCCTTCGTCGATGGTGCCGTCGCAGTCGTTGTCTACCGTGTCGCAGATTTCGTTGGCGGAAGGGGAGACCGTTGCGGTGGTGTCGTCGCAGTCTTGGGAATTGGCCGTGTATCCGCTGGGCATGTCGCAAGAAGTGGCGGAGCTTGACGGGTCGCCGTAGCCATCGCCGTCGCTGTCCGCGTACCAGTTCGAGGCGTTGATGGCATCGCTTTCATCCACGTCTCCATCGCAGTCGTTGTCCGCGGAGTCACAGACCTCGAAGCTGCCCGGGTGGGCGGAGGGGTTGTTGTCGTCGCAGTCATCCCCGTTGGAGGAGTACCCGGGAGGGGACTGGCAGGCGTCGCTGGTGGTGGTGGCATCGCCGTACCCGTCGCCATCGCTGTCGGCGTACCAGGTGACCTGGACTCCCTCGTCGATGGTGCCATCGCAGTCGTTGTCCGACTCATCGCAGACCTCGGCTGCACCGGGGTAGCTGGCTGCATCGAGATCGTCGCAGTCATCGGCGGAGGCCACGTAGCCCGAGGGCTGGGTGCAGGCGTCCTCGGTGAAGCGGGTGCCTCCATAGCCATCATCATCCGCATCCAGGTGCCAGGTAGGGGCATCCGTTGCGTCGTCGTCAATGTCTCCGTTGCAGTCGTTGTCCACAAGGTCACAGATCTCCACAGCATCTTCGTTGACATCCAAATCCGAATCGTCACAGTCCTCGCAAGCTGCGAATCCATCGCCGTCTACATCCTCAAAGCCCACGCTGCCGTCGCAGTTGTAGTCGACGGGGTCCGTGCAGTCGTATTCCGTGGCGCCCGGGTGCAAGGCGGGGTCTGTGTCGTCGCAGTCCCCATCACTGCTCACGTAGCCCCGGGGGGCGTCGCAGCCTTCAACCGCGTCGTCCGTGGTGCCGTAGCCGTCTCCATCGTTGTCCGCGTACCAGGTGGCGGCATCGGCGGGGACCCCTTCATCCACGCTGCCATCGCAGTCGTTGTCCACGCCGTCACAGGTCTCCTCGGCTCCGGGGTAGATGTCTGGATCATTGTCGTTGCAGTCGACGCCGGCCCCATGGGAATCGCCGTCCTGGTCGACAAAGGTCCCCGTGTCGGGCGGGTCGGTGTCGATGGCACTGTCATTGGCACTGTCCCTGGCGCTGTCGGTGACGCTGTCCAGCGTGGCGTCCGTCTTGGGGTCACCGTTGCAGGCAAACAGGAAGGGGAGCAGTCCAAGGGCCGCGTGAAATCGCATGGGAACCTCTCTGGGGGGGGGGTCAGTTGCAGGACCTGTTGTAACTGGAGCTGTAGTTCGGACTGTGCAGGCTGGCGTTGAGGTAGCAGCTGCCGCAAACGCCACTGCTTACAGACTGTGAGCTTTGGCAGGTGCTGCCATCGTTGCCGACATCCACGCAGGGCTGGCAGTAGTAGCCGGAGACAGTTCCTGTGCAGTCGAACGCAGTGATGGTGCCTCCGTCGGAGCCGTTGCAGTCCTGGTCTACCCCATCACCGTTCACCTCGGCTGCGTTGGGGTTGATTGCTGCATCGGTGTCGTCGCAGTCCGTTCCGCCGTAGGCATCGCTCGAGAAGCCATCGCCGTCGGCATCAAAATCATCCCCGCTGTCACAGTCACTGTCGATTCCGTCGTACCAGGTGTCCGTGGCGCCCGGGTAGACCGCCGAATCGTTGTCGTCACAGTCCCCACCGACGCCGGCGTAGCCAGAGCTGCCTGGGCAACCCAGTCCCGTGGACGTGTCTGAGCCATATCCGTCGCCATCTCCATCGATGTAGAGGGTCGAGGGGTTGATGGCGTCTTCATCGATGGATCCGTCGCAGTCATTGTCGGCCCCATCGCAGATCTCGAAGGCCAACCTGTTTGTGCTGGCCACCGTGTCGTCACAGTCCTCGCAGGCGGCGAACCCGTCTCCATCGGTGTCGGCGTAGCCCACCGAACCGTCGCAGTTGAAGTCTCGCTCGTCCGTGCAGTCACTCTCGTCGGCACCCGGGTGAAACAGGGCGCTCATGTCGTCGCAGTCGGTGCTGTCCGCCACGAACCCGATCGGCGCATCGCAGGTGTCCTGGGCCACCCCCTGGTTTCCGTAGCCATCTCCGTCCAAGTCCTGGTACCACGTGGCCCGGCCGCTCACCGGGTCATCTGCATCGTCCACGAGGCCATCGCAGTCATTGTCTATGCCGTCGCAGCTCTCCACGGCCCCCGGGTTGATGGCGGCATCCTCGTCGTCGCAGTCCGTCTCGGTGGAGAAGCCATCCTGGTCCGCATCGGTGGCCATGGCTTCTTGGGTGTCATCGACTCCGATGGCGGTGTCTGGTTCTCCTGTGTCCTTGAGCGGATCGGTGTCGTTGCAGGAGACGAGAACCAGGAGCACAGGGAGAAGGCGCATAGGAAAGCCCTTGACGAACAATTTCAGAGCCGGACAATGCCACATGGTATTGGTGACCTGGAGACCGGGTCAAGATGGGTTCCCTTGGCGGCCCATGGGAATCCACGTGGTAGAAGACCCCAGACATGGCGGTGTCCCGTGACTGCACTTGCCTTGAGCCTTGGCCTGGCGTTTCTTCCGGGTTGTCTCGACAATCCCCAGTGTGGTGCAGGCACCCATCTCAAGAACGGCGTGTGCGTCGCGGACTCCGATGAGGACTCGCCTGTGGATACGGGTGAGTGCCCGGAGTGGATGCCAG
>CAZSZE010000180.1:0-2708 GCA_964610645.1 uncultured Enterobacterales bacterium
ATGGTGGGTCCGTTCAGCCGCCCTCAGGGTGGATCCGATGACCCGCCCCTTGACATTCCACTCGAAAAGGTCAAGAACAACCAACGGGAGGCAACCAGAATGGCACTGTCATCTAGTTTCGGAACATTATCTCACGATCCATTTGTAGTGAGCAATCAGGTTCAGGGGTTCTTTCAGAGCGCTGCGCTATCCAGGATTGACGGTATAGCAAGTGGGCTTATCCCACCATCCACTGTTGTTGTTGCTCGCGATACTGTCACCAATCGGGGAGATTTTGTCAGATCTCGGAGAGGGAGCGCACCGTCTGATTCCTTTGTATAAGCTGGAAGGCTGCGGCCAACGGAGGCCCATAATGCGCCTGGTACTTGTGTTGCTGTTCTGCCTTGCAGCGTGTGTCGACAATCCCGAGAAAACACCTGAAACCACGGACACGGGACCCACGAGCCCTGGGACCACGGATGCAGACGGGGATTCCCACACAAGTGACACCGACTGCGACGATTCAAACGCTTCAATCCATCCGGGTGCAGAGGAAGTCTGCGACGGCCTGGACAACGACTGCGATGGCAAGGTGGACGATGGAGCCACAGACGCTGCGCTCTGGTACCCGGACGACGATGGAGACGGATACGGCCGCACAGACGACGCTGCCTCCTCCTGCGATGCCCCCTACGGACACACCGCAGCCAATGGCGACTGCGACGACGCCGACCCGGCCTTCCACCCGGGCGCCCCCGAAACCGACTGCACCGACGCCAACGACTACAACTGCGATGGCTCCGTAGGCTACGCCGATGCCGATGCCGATGGGCACCCGGCCTGCGAAGACTGTGACGATGCCGCCGCCGACGTACACCCCGATGCAGATGAGGTCTGTGACGATCTGGACAACGACTGCGACGGCGACATCGACCAGGACGCAGTGGACGCAACCACCTGGTACGGGGATGCAGATGGGGACGGCTACGGCGGCCAGTTCTTCCTGGTTTCCGCCTGCGAAGCCCCCACCGGCTACACCCTGGACAACACCGATTGCGACGACCTGGACGCGAGCGCATTTCCCGGGGGCACCGAGACCTGTGACGGTGCCGACAACAACTGCGATGGCGACATCGATGAAGGCGTGCAGGTCACCTGGTACGCCGATGCCGACAGCGATGGATACGGGAATCCCGCCAGCTCCATGGACGGGTGCAACCAACCCGCCGGACACGTCTCCAACGCCTCCGACTGCGACGACACCGCTGCCACCACCCACCCCGCTGCCTACGAGCTGTGCGATGCGGTGGACAACGACTGCGATGGAGACGTGGACGAGGACGGCGCCATCAACGCGCCCACCTGGTACCCGGACGCGGATGGTGATGGCGCTGGCGATGCCACAGGCGGCTACACCAACGCCTGCACCCGCCCGGCAAACCACACCACCACCGCCACCGACTGCGACGACACCAACGCCGGAATCCACCCCCAGGCCCAGGAGGTCTGCAGCGGGGTGGACGAGGACTGTGATGGGCTCGTGGACGATGCCGACCCAAGCGTGGACACCTCGACCACCGGCACCCTCTACTTCGCGGACACCGATGGAGACGGCTACGGGGGCACCTCCACAGTCTCCGCCTGTGCCACCCCATCGGGCACCACAAGCGACAGCTCCGACTGCGACGACACGAACGCAGCGATCCATCCGGGAGCCT
Source organism: uncultured Enterobacterales bacterium (assembly GCA_964610645.1). Taxonomy (GTDB): domain Bacteria; phylum Myxococcota_A; class UBA796; order UBA796; family CAJQPC01; genus JAYZDK01. Next base: position 1,698 of record CAZSZE010000180.1, read on the forward strand.
CAGAAATCAGCGGCGACGGGTTCGACAACAACTGCATCAACGACCTTCCCGTGGTCAGCAGCGTCACCGTGGCCCCGACCAGCGCCGCCACCGACGACGTCCTGGTGGCCACTGTCGTTGCCTCAGACCCGGACGGTGACGCGGTCACCGTGACCTACGCGTGGAAGATCGGAGGCACCACGGTGCTTCTCGGCCAGGGGGAGACCAGCCTGGATGGCGCCTCGTACTTCTCCCGAGGCGACTCGGTGTCCGTGGGAGTCAGTCCCCACGACGGTACTGATTCCGGCTTGGAGGTGCTCTCCTCCACCGTGGTGATTGCCAACTCCGCCCCGTCCGCACCCACCGTCTCCATCCAGCCGACGGCCCCCCGGGAAGGCGTGGACGACTTCACGTGCACTCTGGACGTGGCTTCCACGGATGCCGATAGCGACACGGTTTCCTACACGGTGGACTGGACGGTCAACGGGGCCACTTGGACCGGCAGTACCCAGACAACCACCCTCACTGGCGACACTATCAGCACATCAAGTGCCACCGCCGGGGAGACCTGGGCCTGTACCCTGACCCCCAACGACGGGCTGGATGCCGGTCCGACAGCAGGCGCCAGCGCCACGGTCCTGACCCCGGACTCGGATGGCGACGGGGTCTACGATGACGCGGATCAATGTCCCGGCTACGACGACAACCTGGACTCAAACGCCAACGGAATCCCCGACGACTGCGAGTCCTCGCTGGTCTTCTCCTATACCGGCTCCCCGCAGACCTGGAACGTGCCGAGCGCCGTGACCCTGGTGTTCCTCGAAGCCGACGGTGCTTCCGGTTGGTCGGGCTCCTACCCCGGCGGCGAAGGCGGATTTGCCTCCGGACAACTCTCGGTCACCCCCGGGCAGGAGCTCTACATCTACGTGGGGGGACAGGGCACCGTGGCGCTCGGAGCCAATCAGCCCGCTGGAGGCGGATGGAACGGCGGAGGAGACGGACAGAACAACAGCAGCGGCAACAATGTGGGCG
>CAZSZE010000181.1:0-2532 GCA_964610645.1 uncultured Enterobacterales bacterium
CGGTGTATTGCTGGGGGTCCTGGCTGAGCAGCTTGTGAACGTGGAGTCGACCGGCTGGATCGCGCGCCACGACATCGGTGAAGGTGCCGCCTCGGTCGATCCAAAACTCCCAGCCGGGATGGCTCATGTCACTCCTCGCCGAAGACCTGGAATTATGCTCCGACGGTCCTAAGAGACCCCATCCCAGGCTGGGGATCAAGCCCCCTGAGCGCTAGTGCCTCTCCTCATTAGTTCCGGTACACTTCGCTCGCTCTCGCCGGCCCTGGCTGTGTTGCTCGGAGCTCACAATGCCCGCATTGGTAGCGGCCAGGCAATGCTGGTCCGACAGGAATGGGAGGGCTGCGATGCCGCCTTGAAATGATGGATGAGTCGTCCAGTGGGTGCGAATCCCACCCGGCCAAAGCCGAGCCCGGCAGGCCGGTAGTTAGCCTTGCAGCTGCGTCGGTAACGGAGCGGTTGAAGCGTAGGCAGGCGAAAGTGTGAGCCCGGTGTGTCGGCCCCGAAAAATATAGGTAGCGGTCTGCCCAAGGGTCCAATGCCCTGGAAGGCAGCAGCGTCTGCTCCGCGAAAGGGTGAGGGGCAGTCGCAGGCGCCGGGGTGGGTGGCATGGGGCGCGCACTAAGAGGACGGCCCAGTAACCTGGGAGGCCCTGTTAGCTCCTCGGAGAACGCGGCCAGAGGGGGAGCCGGACACAAATCCCCGGGGGGCCCCGTGAGGGTGGGGGCCCCCGAGAAGGAAAGCCTTCGAATCCGAGGTAGGAGGACGCAAGGGAGAACCGGAGCGTCCACCGAGGGCGCAGGGAGTCGGAGGGCCGAATACGAGCTATGACGCTGGGGAACCGTCGGCAGCGGGACCCAGCCGAGCAAAGGCGGCCCGTGTCAGTACGAACCGTCGGAGGGAAACATGACGAGTCCATTGAGGCCGAGTGACATGTCACCGGAACTGCGACGGGTAGCAGAGCGAGCAAGGAACGAGCCGGAAGGCGAGTTCCATTCGATAGCCCACCTCCTCAATGAGGAGGCGCTGAAGCGGGCGTATGGGCGGCTGCGCGCGAGCGCAGCCGTCGGCGGGGATCGCGTATCGAAGGAAGACTACGGCCGGGATCTGGAGGACAACCTGCGGAACCTGGTCGGGCGGCTGAAAGCGGGACGATACCGACACAAGCCGATTCGAAGGGTGCGCATTCCGAAGGAGAAGGGCGAGGATCGAGAACTTGGGATCTCGTGCGTCGAGGACAAGATCGTCCAAGGCGCGCTGGCTGAGCTTCTCGGAGCGATCTACGAGGAGGACTTTCATCCTCACTCGTATGGGTTCCGGAAAGGTAGAGGCCCCCATGACGCGATCCGAGCCCTCAACCGGACCGTGGAAGGCGAGGAGGTGAGCGCGGTGCTGGAAGGGGACATTAAGTCCTTCTTCGACACGGTGGATCGCAGACGCCTATTGGAGTTGATCCAGCGCCGAGTCCCGGACGGGCGCATCAAGCGACTGATCGGGAAGTGCCTGAACGTGGGGATCCTCGACGGGGGGGAGTTCTCCCGCCCGGACGAGGGGGTGGTGCAGGGCTCGGCCCTGTCGCCGCTGCTGGGGAACATCTACCTCCACTACGCGCTCGACCTCTGGTTCGAGGAAGAGGTGAAGCCCAAGCTGCGCGGAGGCGCGCAGCTGATCCGCTACGCGGATGACTGGGTGATCCTCTTCGAAGAGCCTCACGAGGCCGAGCAGGTGAAGGTGGAGATGCTCCAGCGACTGGCGGAGTTTGGACTCCGCGCCCACCCGGACAAGACGAGCGTCGTCATGTTCAAGCGCCCGAGGAAGGAACACCCCGGGGGCGAGCGTCAGGAGACCTTCGACTTCCTGGGCTTCACCGTGTACTGGCGGCGGAGCCGAAGAGGTTACTGGCGTGTGGCGTTCAGGACGCGGGGAGCGAGGTTGCGACGCGCAATAAAAGGCGTCAACGACTGGTGCCGAAGCCATCGGTGCCAATCGCTGACCGAGCAACACCGCATGCTCAAGTCGAAATTGAGAGGGCATTACAACTACTACGGGGTCAACGGCAACTTTGACGCGCTAGCCATGCTCGCGCGTCATGCCAAGCTGTATTGGCACAAGTGGCTGAATCGGCGGAGCCAGAGACGTTCGTACAGTTGGGAGGGCTTCGAGCGACTCCTAGCGGAGGCCTTTCCGTTGCCCAAGCCCCAGATCAAGGTTCGGATCTGGGGGACGGCTAGGTGAGACGTGCTGACGGAAGAGCCGGATGGTGGAAATCTCCAAGTCCGGATCTGGGAGGGCCTCGGCCGGGCAACCGGCCGGGGCTACTCGACCTGGAGCTCCTCGCGCCTTGCCAGGATCGACGATGACTTCGCGACCTGTACCGGCACTTCTGACTCGAGGCGCTGGGCCGCTGGCCGCCGGCCTACCGGCCGCCCAAGCAGCCTTGCCCTCCGCCGCCCCGGCGTGAGGAGACACGCTCCGACCCCGATCCCCCCCTCAGCGAAGCCGAGGCGTCTCAGCTGCCGCTCTGGTGGGACCAGG
>CAZSZE010000182.1:0-2523 GCA_964610645.1 uncultured Enterobacterales bacterium
GAGGGCTATGTGGGGGCCGGCGTAGTCTGGTTTTATCTCCAGGGCTTTCTCAAACTGTTTCTGCGCCTCGGTAAAACGGCTCTGGGCGTGCAGGGCGACGCCCAGATAATAGTGGTATTGCGGATGGGATGGGGTCCCTTTGAGTGCCTGGCGATAAGCTTGCTCGGCTTGGGTAAATTGACCGCGGGCCTGAAGTGCTCGGCCGGCGTTAAATGCTTGTACACCTTTGTCAGCTTGTTGCAAATCTAATAAGGGCAGCTCGATCTTCGCCGGGGGTGGTGGTTCGTCGCGGCATGCGGCACAGATTAATAATAAAATAAAAAAACGCATGGTTCTCACTCTGTTATGAGGCGGTCAACGCCTCGGTGGATGGTATAGTGGTGGTTGGCGGGGACGGCATGGAACACTTGCCGTTGGCCGGTAGGCCAGATTATATCGATATCGGCTGCAATCGCCGACTCTAAGCCGAAATGCAAGCGTGTATCAGATTGGGATTGAAAGCTAGAACCGGTCTGTACTTCGCGGATCTGCCGTTGATCACCAGTGTCGACGAATACGCTCGCGCCGACCGCTTCAAGATCTCCGCTACGAAGCGTTAAAATGATCCAGTGGCCTTTGTCCGGTACGTCATTGCGCAAGAGGGTCGGTTTGGCGTCGAGGTTGCAGACGAGAATGTCGAGATCACCGTCCTCATCGTAGTCGCCGTAGGCTGCTCCGCGACTGACCTGTCGGGCACTCTGGGAAGTATCGATCGATACCTCGCGAAAACGCCCATTACCTAGGTTGCGATACAGTTGGTTGCGCTGGCGGTAGCGCAGTCCTCCTCCTGCGCGATCTATCGCAGGCAACAAGTGGCCGTTGGCGACGAAGAGGTCCTGCCATCCGTCTTGGTCGTAGTCGAAGAAGAACGTGCCCCAGCCCATAAAGGGGCGGCTGCTGCCGGCTAGTCCTGCGCGCCCGCTGATATCGACGAAAAAACCGCGGCCGGTGTTGCGGTAGAGCGTGTTGTGGTCTCGGGTGAAATTGCTCACGAAGATGTCGATCTGCAAATCATTGTCAAAGTCTGCGACGGCCACGCCCATGCCTGCCTGGGCCCGCCCGTCGCCGCTGTAGGCGGTGCCTGCTGAAAGGGACTTATTGACGAAATGGCCGCCGTCGTTGCGCCATAGGCTGTTGGGATGTCCATCATTCGCTACATAGAGATCGGGGTCGCCGTCGGCATCGAGGTCGGACCAGACGGCACCCATGCCATAATAGTTGGTGCCGAGCATGCCGGCCTCGCCGGTGGCATTGCTGAAGATGCCGTTTCCCTCGTTACGGTACAGTATGTCCGCTTGCGCGGTTGCACCTGTGGGCCCACAGGCGGCGGGTACCCCGTTGTGGCTGCACCAGCCGTCGTAAAAAGGAGAGCCGCCGAGTTCGAAGTCGATATAATTGGCGACGTAAAGGTCTAAGTCGCCGTCTAAGTCGTAGTCCGCGAAAGCTGCGCCGATGCCCCAACCTTCCGAACCGAGCATTGCGGCGGAGGTGCTGTCGGCAAAGGTGCCGTCGCCGCGGTTGGCCAAGAGCACATCGCGCCCCCAACGTGTCAAATATAGGTCGGGGTCGCCGTCGCCGTCGTAATCGGCGACGGCGACACCCATATTCCAGCCTTTCATGCCGGTGCCGGTCCGGGTCGTTTCGTCGTTGAACCGGCCTTCGCCGACGCCCCGATAGAGCGCTGTGCCCGCCGTTGAGTCGGGGCGGACACCCCCGGTGAGGAAGAGGTCGAGACGACCGTCGAGATCATAGTCCAAAAAGCCGCCACCGGCCGCTTGCGTCTCGATGATATGCTGCTTGTCGGTGCTTCCCGCTGCATTGAGGAAGTCGATGCCGGCCGCTTGCGCGACATCGGTGAATTGCGGTCGAGCACCCTGGACGGGCAAGGCTGTGCAAAACAGTAGTAGGACTAAGAGAGGAGGCAATTTGTTCAATTCGCCCTTTGCCGTCTATAGGCCTCGTCAAGCAGTTTTTGTGCTTGTGCAGATGCGCGTGGGCCTTCTTGAACAGCGCGCAAGCGGGCGATGCTTTTGTTATTATGTCCGTTTTGCATATCGATAAAAGCTAGATTGATATGGGCTTCCAGGTTTTCTGCATCCAGTCCCAGGGCCAGGTCGAATTGCGCCCGTGCTTTTTGTTCGCGGCCTGCTATCAGATGCAGAGCGCCGATGGCGACAAGGGCTTCGGGTCTTCTTTCAAGGGTTAAGGCGTGCTTATAAGCGACGATTGCCTCATTGTGCTGGCCGGCTTGCTGAAATGCGCGGCCTAATTCGTAACGGAGCCAGAAGTCGCGGGGAGTTTCGTTGGCTGCTTTACGCAAATAAGGCACCGCGGCGGCGAAGTTTCGTTGGCCGTAAAGAAGGCGCCCATAATAATAATTAGCGGGTCCGGATGTTGGTTCGCGCTCAAGGGCTTGTTGTAAATAGGTCGCCGCTGCTCGCGGTTTTTGTGTGTCAAGGTAGATTCGGGCAAGGAGGATGAGAG